>JAFWJF010000003.1 GCA_017511715.1 Alphaproteobacteria bacterium | reverse complement strand
CCCCCCCGCCCCAGGCGGGGAATACAAGCAAGGTTTTGGAAGCAAAGCGCACCGAAACCGTTGCGGTATACGCGCAGGCATTTATGCCGAGCGAATACGAGAATACACAATTAAAAAAATCTTGAAAAATTGAAGTTCACGAAATTTTTTTGATTTTTGTTATTTGTGTATCGAGGAACACCCTTGGGGGAGTACGGTCGCCAGACCGGGAGGGAGGTTAAAACCGCCCGGATGGGCGGTGTTTGTTGTGCGTGGGTTGTTAGTTTCCACTTGGCGTGTCGAATGTCCAACCGACAAATGTTTTTCCGGGGACATGGACAGCCTTTTTCGGTGTGTTAATATCGCCACCATATGTCACACTGGCCGCATTGTTTGCATCAATATCGGTTTGGTCCGCCCCATCCCATGTAATAGAAATAACATTCGCATCACATGACGGGGTCGATTGGATACTGTTGAAAAGTGCAGTCCGGAACGCGAGCTGGTCCGAAAAATCCGACATCAAGACATTCTTACAGAGGCGTGCACACTCTACTGCGCAGCCGTTAACTTCGGGCTCTTCACCTTCTTGAATATCATAGAACACCCAAGGGGTAGACAAGCTTTGCATCGTGCCATTTAATGGTGTATATCCACCCAGTCGACACCAACAATAGTCTCCTGTATTACTCGACAATGCATTCCTAAAATGATCGCCTTCAAATGTATAGCCACTTTGATCATACCACGGGTTGTTTACCCCGTCTGTGCTACATCCGCTATATCCTTGTATCCTGCCTTTATTGCCATAATCTACCACAAATTCTCCGTTTTGGGTTATGCCATATTGCGATTCGTTAGAATTGTTGTTCCCATCGTTCGAACGATAACCAGAACCTGTTGCTTCTGTATTTCCGATTATTGTTGCCAAATCTGGTGCACCGGGGTTAAGATGCCAACCGGCAACACATGATGTTGGATAACAAGTGTCGGTGCCAGTGCCATAATAATCATTCCCTGCCATACCGTCTGCATGGGCTATACCAGGTGTACTGGTGATAGTGCTGCCTATATTCGCGCTGTCGCAAGTACGATAACATTGGGTATTTTCACTTGCACCCAAATCTGATGCGCCATATCCACCGGGACATGCGGTTAAACCTTGATTCGCTGACGTGCTGTAATTTACTGTGCCGTTTATTCCCGGACAATAATTACCGCTGGTACATTGTGCAACCGTTTCCGATGACATTGGCAAATAATTTCCCGCCGTTACCGTATAAGGTGTGTCCGTATAATTTGCCGTTGCTGTCACCGGTCCTTCGTATGAGTGCAGGTTCGTTTCTGTTGCCTGACCTATGTATTTAGTGTCTTCCTGCATCTGTCCGTTTTGTGGAAAAGTCTCGGAAGTTTTACTTGGCGCCGCGAATGCCGGCATCGCAAACGCCAAGCCGACCATAGAGGTCATTATTATTTTCGATTTCATTTTGTTTCCTCTCTTTCTTTTTGTTTATAAACAAATAACCGCATGAAATTCAGGCGGTTGGAGGTTAAGAACAATTTAGACTGAAAATTGCGCCGCTTATTCAATGTATTCACAGCCCTCCAACCTGTTTTTTAGTTGGAGTTTTTAACGTCAACATGGACGCAGTCTAAGCAGAGGTTCTTAAGCCCCATCGATAGAATTCCTACCGACGTTCTTATTCTATCAAATATTGATATTTAATGAAAGTGAAAAATAATTTCTTTTTATTTCTTTAATATATCGTCAGATTTTATGTATTCGGGTGAATCTTTTTTTGATTTCTTTTGTGCCAATTTAGCATATTTTTTTGCGTTCTTTTTATCATTATTCATATTGTAAAATTCAGCCATTGCCCAATCTGATTCACCGCCAGATGTCACGCGTGCCAATATCCAATATGCCAATGGCGATGGTTCGGTCAAAATCACGCGTTTGCACAATTCAATCGCACGTGCTTTGTCATCTGGTTTGTCGCGTTCACTTAACACCAGTGCCAAAGCGGTTTCAATTTGTGGTGCGTTTTTTGACAAGGACAAACTTTTTTCATATGCCTTAACACTGTCGTCATATGCGCCAAATTGATACTCTATATCACCCAATAATTCATAATAATAAGGGTTGTTTGGGTGTCTTTTAATCAGCGTTTGTGTTCCTGTTTTCGCTGTTTTCAGGTCGCCACCGCGCATGTTAGCAATCGCACGCGCATAAATCGCCGCATCAGATTTATTGGAATAGGGATATTTTGTTATCACATTTTTATCTTTGTCCAGATAGCCAATCAATTTAGCACGCAAGATTTCATAATCTGCGTTTTCTGAGATTGTTTTTGATTTTGATTGTTTCGGCAAAGTTTTCAATTTAGATATCCTGGTTTTCGCATTGTTTATGCGTTCGCTGGTCAAAGGGTGATTAACGCGATTGGGGTTTATCTTGCTTTCAATTGCACCATGTAAATCGCGCATTTGTTCGAACACCACAATCAAGCCATTTGGGTCTTGGTTTGCCTTTACCATCAAATCAACCGCCATATCGTCAGCCATGCGTTCTTCATCACGCGAAAAAGATAACATTGATTGCTGGGCAATTCCAGATGCGCCCGCCATAACACCGACACCCGCCGTAGGATTTCCACCCGCCACCATTAAACCAACGCCCAGTGCCTGAATAATCATAGTGCGCACCATTTCATCATGTACACGTTGCGACATTTGTACCATGTGTCCACCAATGGTGTGCCCCAGTTCGTGGGCGATAACTGCGCGCAAGGCATTTGGGGTCTTGATTTGCTTAAGCAAACCAGTGTAAACAAAAACATCTTCGCCACCGCGGACAAACGCATTAAAATCATCATCGTTAACAATGTATATTTTCAACCTTTTTTCGGGTATGTTTGCGGCAATCGCCACAGGTTTGATTATTTCGGTTATCTGTTTTTCGATTTCTGTATCATTTATAAGTGTTGCACCGTTCGCGCCCCACACAATAAATACAGAAAACAAGATTATAAATATTTTTTTCATTTATGCCCCTGCAACAGTTGAACAATCAAATATTCTTCTTAGAACGCGCGCCCAATCTTCATCTTCGCTATTATTATTCATGGCGGCGGTCTGCGCCAATTTGAATAAATCCCGATGTTCACGATAGTTCACAAAATGATATTGTATCCAACCGCTTTGTCGTGTACCAAGCAATTCGCCAACACCGCGCATCATTAAATCTTGTTCTGCGATAACAAAGCCGTCTTCGGTTTCGCATAACACGTCCAGTCTTTTAATTCCATCAGGCGATACATTTGCACCATACAACAGTACACAAAACGATTGTTTGGAACCGCGCCCAACGCGCCCACGCAGTTGATGCAACGCGGCAAGCCCAAATCTTTCTGCGTTTTCAATAACCATGATTGTCGCAGACGGAACATCAATGCCAACTTCAATAACAGTTGTCGATACTAATACGCGCATATCTGATTTTTCGTCTGCGAATTCAGCCATAACTGCATCGCGTTGTTTCTTGTCCATTTGACCATGGCATAAACCTGTACCGGGGAAATGTTTTTTCAATTCTTCGTATCGTTGTTCTGCCGCGGTCATATCGGAAACTTCTGATTCTGCGACCAACGGGCAAACCCAGAATATCTTTGCGCCATTTTTCACCTGGGGTGCGATGCGTTCAATCAGTGCGTTTGTTCGTGCAATCGGCAATTTAGAAGTCTTTATTGGAATACGCCCGGCGGGCTTTTCGTTAATAATCGAAATATCCATATCGCCATAAATAGTCATAGAAAGCGTGCGTGGAATAGGGGTCGCAGACAGTGCCAACATATCTGGGTTGTTGCCCTTTGCACGCATAGCACTGCGTTGGTCAACACCAAAGCGGTGTTGTTCGTCAATTATAACCAAGCCTAAATCTTTATATTCAACATCTTCGGAAAATAGGGCGTGTGTTCCGATTGCTACTTTTGTGCGACCTGATTTCAATGATGTAAGTTTTTCGCGTCTTGCAACGCCTTTGTCGCGCCCTGTTAAAACATCGCACACCAACCCCAGTTTATCACACATGGGTTTTATTTTCGCAAAGTGTTGCTGGGCAAGAGTATCTGTGGGGGCTAACAACACAGATTGTGCCCCAGTTTCCGCCATCTTTACCGCCGCCGCCATCGCAACCATGGTTTTTCCAGAACCAACATCGCCTTGAACCAGGCGCATCATCGGAACATCGCGCGCAAAGTCTGCGAAAATTTCGTCTATTGTTCGTTGTTGCGCCCCAGTTAGTTGGAAAGGCAATATTTCATAGAACTTGTCGATTAAGTTTTTGATTTTTGCACGAACTGGTCGTGTGTTTTTATGATTTAACCGCGCGCGCCGATTTATCGCAATCGCGCTTTGATGGGCGAACAATTCAGAATACGCCAATTTCACAATATATTTACCATTTGGCGCAAGGGTATCATTGCTTTCTGGATAATGCACGTGTTCCAACGCATCAAGGAATTCCAGCATTCTTTCGCTTAGTTTATATGCGGCTATGCGTTCGCGCATAGTGTTGAAAATCTGGTCGCGCACGGCGGAAAAAGTTTTTTGTGTTAACCCTTCGCCAGATGGATATATCGCCTGGTGCTGTGGAATCTTGGATGCGTTTTCCGGCAATTCAATAAAATCAGGATGGTTAATAACCGCACCATTACGATTGTTGTATTCTAATTTTCCGCTTACTATGCGCCATTGTCCGATGGGCATTTTTTCTATCCAATAATCAAGAAATTTAGTATTGAAAAATTGTATCGTCACAGGCGCAGCAAATTTGTCGGCACAAACAATCTGGGTTGGTGCGCGCCGACCACGAAAAAAACCGCCTTTCTTGTGAGATTTTATCTGCAGTGAAATTGTAATAGTATCGCCATTTTGTGCGCCAACCACAGAATCAAGTATTTCGCGCGGACGAACATAAGACGGAATATGCAACAAGAAATCAAGAACGCGCCGACCACCCAAAACTTCATTGAACTTGGTGGCTAATACAGGTCCCACACCATGTATGAATTGCAAATCAGTATTGAAAAAATCAAAGATTTCATTATCCATATTATTAAATTTAGCAAATTTTTATAATCGTGCCAATAAAAAAAACACTGGCGTTTGCCAGTGTTTTTTCTTGATAACAAATATTATCTTGCTTTCTGATTTGCAAACGAATAAGCCATTTTCAAATGGTCGGCATTATAAACGCCCTTCATAATTGCCAATGTATCTTCGACAATAACTAATTCTTCGTTTGTTGCAATCTTGAAGATTTTAATGCGTGAATCTGGGGCGCTTAAAACCGCTTCTGGGACATCTCTGCCGGCTTTCTTGTTGGCTTCTTTGTCCATTTTAAGCCCGAATTCTTCCATGCCTTCACAGAATTTTTCGCGCATATAATCATCGTTTTCACAAACCCCGGCAGTAAGTACCAATGCATCAACGCGTCCCAATTCTGCCATGTATGCACCAATGTATTTTTTTACTGTTTGTATTTGCATTTCAAGTGCTAATTTACAGTCTGGGTTAGTTAGTTGGTTTTCCCTTACATCGCGACCATCGCTATAGCATTGTGTCACGCCCATCAAACCAGATTTTTTGTTCAATTCATTTTGTACTGTTTCAATGGAAATACCTTTGCGTCCTGCAACATAAGATGGAATTGATGGGTCAATATCCCCACAACGTGTTCCCATCATTAAACCTGCGGTTGGTGTCATACCCATAGAAGTATCTACAGAAACACCGTTTTTAATCGCTGTGATAGATGCACCAGAACCAATGTGCGCCGTAATTAAATTGCATTCGTCTGCAGGTTTGCCCAACATCGCCGCCGCGCGTTTGGAAACATACAAATGTGATGTTCCATGGAATCCATATCTGCGAACACCTAATTCTTTGTACCATTCTGTTGGTACAGGATAACGGAAAGATACAGGTTTCATTGTCTGATGAAACGCAGTGTCAAACACAGCAACTTGCTTTGCATTTGGCAACAACTGTTTTGCAGTAACAATGCCCAAAATACCACTTGGGTTATGCAATGGTGCCAATGGGGTTAAATCGCGTAATGTTTTGATAACTTCATCGTTTACTTCAACAGAAGAAGCAAATTTATCACCACCCATAACAACACGATGCCCAACACCACCAATTTCGTTCATATCAATAGATGCAGATTGCAACATTTGCATAACCACATTCAATGCGTCTTTGTGGTCTTTCATTTCTGTCACTTTCTTTTCTTTTGTGCCGTCTGGATATTTTTGGGTCACAAAAGAATCTGGTAAGCCGATTTTTTCAACATTTCCGCCAACAACAGCATTTTTAGTATCTGCATCAAACACCTGATATTTCAGGGAAGAAGAACCGCAATTCAAAGCAAGTATGTACATTATTTCATCCTTTTTTTGTTTTTTACGCGCACAACATAGCAAATGATTTTACGAATTTCAATAATAAACTGTGATTTTCAATTTCCATTTGCTTGTGGTCAGGTTAGTCTTGGCACCGCTTGTTTTATGTGGCACCCAAAAACTCTGTCCGCCTGAAAACAGACGTGCATGTAGGATATAATCGCCAATATAAGTATAAATTGCTGGTGAAGAATAATCGCCAATTCCAAATACTGATGTTTCATCGCCTGTGCTGTATCCTGCATCGTCTTCTTGGCATATTAAAAATGCGCGTGCAAAAAGCGGAACTTCGGTCAATTCAGAAAAAGATGCATCATAAAAAGTCATATTGTTTGCGACATTCATCAATACTGACGATGCGGTGTGAAATGGGTTTGTTTGATATGTTGCAAAAAGTGTTTGCCAAAAATCAGCATCAACAGAATTTATATCAAAAAATTCAACTTCGTGATTAGAGGCAACTTCGTCAGCGCGTGCCAGTGCGATTCCGCCCAGCGTTTCGCCATCATGTATACGAACTGTTTTATTTGTTGTATCCATAGTTATTTCGCCGGCCATACCGGTAAAATTATCATTTTGTGCGGACGTGCCGCGCCGAATCTGCAGAATTCGTGTCATATTTAATCCTTTTTGTTAAAATGTTTGGAAAATAAAAACGGACGGCAAAACGCCATCCGAATTTGTCACATTATACCACAAATCGACACAAAAATCAAGCCGTACGAAGATTATCATATTGCGCCAGGTATGCGTTGAAGTCATCTTGTGCCTTGCTGGTTCCCCTGGCAAAGTTTTCCAAATACGCTTTGCGTTTGACACTCATGCTGCCTAATGTGAAAGAGTGGCTTTTTCCAACAGATTCCAACATGTCCCAATACGAAATCAGTTCGCGGAATTTATCGTTTTCTGGGTGTGCGGCGCGATCTGCTTGTCTGGTTTGAATACCTGTTCGTTCTGCGCTGGCCGTCTTGTAATCGTTTATATCTGCTTTCAGATCGTCGTATCCAGTGGCTCCTGGTGCCATGCCTGCTAATGTCGCTTCAGCCGAAGCAAGTGTTGCAGGGTCATTTATAATACGATGTGATTTTCCTTCGCCACGTGCTAATTTGTCCAGTTTATCATTGACAATTTTCAATTTATCTCTTTCATCCCATTTGTCATGTGCTTTCTTTAATACAGAATTATTTCGTATATCATTGCCAATCTTTGTACGACGGTGTTGAATAAAATTGTATGCACCTGTAGCAGCATATCCTGCCGTCTGAATTCCGAGTTTTATAGTTTTATCGAAAGCGCCAGTGACCATTTTGATGCCTTCGTTTTTATTCCAAGACAATTTTCCATCGGAAAATATCGTCATATCAGTTTTGTTGATGGCGTCCATAGTGCGACTGGACGATAGACCGTATTTTGCAACCGATAAAATTTCCAGTGCGGTTTTTGCTTCTTTTTCTTTGCCTCGTTCAACTGCTTCTGCAATGATACCAGAAACCAAATGACGCATCTGTGCACCATTACGCAGTGCACCTTCAACGGCTTTACCCATGCCGGCATCTTTCAATTTTTCAACAGTATCTGTAAACCATTTAAAATGATCAGTGGAGTTTTTGCTGGTAACCAATTTTTTAGCAATATCGTCTTTTTTTGCAAATATACCTTCCAAACCATCGGTTGGTTTAATTTTTACTTTGTCAAAAGCTTTTATAATATTTTGCGACCAAGGACTGAAAAATATGCGTGTTCCACGACTTGGGTTTGTAAATTTACGCAAATAATCTTCATAAGTATCGTTTTTCCAATCTTCGAATTGTTGCATCCAGTTTTTTTCGTCTGGATATTTTGCAGGCAAGTAATCCTTGGAATCCTTGTTTTCATAATCCGTCTGTTTTAGTGCTTCGGTAAGTGGTTTGACAATAATAGAATTATTGGTTTGCGCTAAAAAGTGTTCGCGAACCTTTGATTTTGTCAAAAGCGTGTCAAAGATTTCTGTGTAATGATCCTTAAATCGTTGAATACATGCGGCATGATTGGCGGCAGGTATTTCAAACCATTTGTCCGTATCTGAATTAGTATATATGTCCGTTAATACTTTTATCGGGGATGTCCCAGGCGTATCGTTAACAACAAATGTTCCGTCGCCAAGGTCTCTGGAAGTATAACCCACATTTTCTGGCCATACAGATCGTGAAGGTGCTTGATACCCTGCGCGGGGACCATAATCCCTTATATATCCAACAACCTCCAAGACTTTTGATCTGAATTTTGTATCAGAATTATATTTTTTATCTTTAAGCCCTTGGATAAAATCTTTATAACCGATATCAGAGAAAGTTTCTTTGAGGTTTCTTTTGAAAATATCTTTAAATTCGGGGTGTGCTTCTAAAAAATCTGCCAAAACATCGTCAGGTCTTAGTGCCGCTGTTGGTGTTGTTGGGGATAAAATATTTGTGGCAACAGCTGTTGCTTCTTTTGGTATAAATACTTTGCCATCTGCAAAACTGCCAAACCATTTTGCAATAAAATCTTTTGTTGCTTTTTTGTAGTCAGAATCAAAACCAATTGATGGAATTTTTTCGACATCCATATTTTGAAGTGTTTCTTGATAGGCGTCATAAAGCTCTTCCCATTCGTCATCGGTTAATTTATGGTCGTTTGTATTTGCTGCGGTATCATACACCAAATCAGGCAACACGGCACCTTTGTAATTATCGTTCCAATGCTTCATGTGTCCTTGGAAATCTTCGTTTTTTGCATAATCATCAAAACGGGCACGCACTTCTGGTGTCATTAAATCAAAATGACGTTGTGCAAAATAATCAAATAATTTTTGTTTCAATGAAAGTGCCATAACAGCCCCCTTTGGTTTGCAATACCCAACATAATAATTATAGCGCTTTTTATGCTAAAATTCAAGGGGCGTGGTGTTTTTTATGGACTTTTGTTCCTGTGTTAAATTTTGCTCATTTGCTGTATAATTTTAGACATGGCTTTGATGCATTTTGTCTTGAAATCTATACCTTATGTTTTGTCTATTGCCGGCGGGGTGATTGTTTTTGACCTGTCCAAAGATTACTTGCATGACCCGAACTGGATAGATTTGATGAACAATGTGGCGGCATCTTTGTTGGCAATTCCGTTAGTGTTTTTGTTTTATGATTATTCTAATTTCCTTATAACACGTCGCATGCATAAACATCAGCATATGAAGATAATAAGTGTTCTTGACGGTTATTTGTTAAAAATTCTGGCAGAGATGAAAAATATAATAGGACTGAAACATATCGAAGTTCCAATGCAAGATATAAACCTTAATTACAAGAAATTGAATCTGGATGCCAAATATATCCGCAGTATTAAAAAGCAACTGGATAACTTTGAAGATTTGCTTTATAAATCAGACAGAATCGAAGTTCTTGACCCACAGCATACACAGATTCTGTCATTTATTGCCCAAGAATTAAATCAGATTTTAAACGAATACAAATACCACAATTCGCCACGCGAAATCGCAAGATACATTGAAACGACATTATCAATGATAGACGATTGGTTTTACGCCACAGGTTATACTACTCGTAAGAAAAACGCACATCATGAAAAAACCGCCTAAACAGGCGGTTTTATCACATCGATTTATGGTTAACGATTGCGAAACACATACATCTTATCCATGCTATCTTTTACTTTTTTGATATCTCGAGCCATCTTTGCTGTAATCACCAAGCGATTGACCCAGTTTGGGTATTGTCTTATTGTCCATGCCGCCTGAAAAGCACACAAACCTGCGACATCTTTGCGACCTGTGTCATCTAAACGGAAAATCCAAGGTGATACACCATATTTTGTAACTGCTTGCATCCAAATATATGGCCCTGTTTTAGAAGGTTTTGGAGTGCCTGGTTGAAACACTGTGCCGCGTGTATCAGATTGTAATACGCGAATTTCAGATATTTCTTCAAGGCCAGGCAAATTAAATACTTTTTTAATGAATTCCATTTTAGAAATTGGTTGACCGTTATACGTTTTGATTGGTTTGTTGTCCATAAAAACACCGCTGCGATTTATAGTTATATAGTCTTTGTTAGTCATAATTTTTGTCCTTATGTTTGTTAACATAGTACAGATATAACACAAAAACACGGTTTGTTAAGTGTTTTTTTAAGAATTTGCTGTTTTCTTCGTCTCTGTGCAAAAAAAAAATAAACGACCCAAAGGTCGTTGATTTTTTTGGTGGAGGCACAGAGACTGGCTCGGCATAAATGCCTGCGCCGCATTCGTAATGTGTTCGCTGCACTGCGTTTGCAAACACAAACTCATAGTCGAACTCTGTCGTTCTTCGTCTCTGTGCAAAAAAAATAAACGACCCAAAGGTCGTTGATTTTTTTGGTGGAGGCACAGAGACTCGAACTCTGGACCCAATGATTAAAAGTCATTTGCTCTACCAACTGAGCTATGCCTCCAGAACTGATTTTTCATCGCGTTCGGGGGCAATTTTGACACATAAAAAAACAAAAATCAAGAAAAATTTTACAAAAATGTGAATTTGGATACTTTTTTTACTTGGTGTTTGAATTGGAAAACAAAATGTTTATTTTTATATCCAAATTCACACGATAATTATGTCAAAAAAGTACTGTTTCAGGCAAACAGTTTATATGCCTAGGTTTTGTTTGACATAAAAAGTTTAACGCGCTAAAGTGCCCAGACAAAAAAGAAGAATTTATATGCGCATAACCTTTGATTTAGATGATGTGATTTTTAATATGAAACCGCTTAATATGGAAGCTTTCAGGCGCGCCGGTCAATCATATCGCAAACAAACTTCGTGGGATATTGATAAAATATATGATAAAAGCGTTTGCGATAATTTGATTTATTTGTGGTCCAGTGATTTTTTGTATTCTATGCCTGTTTTAGATTTGGAAATTCCGCATGTTCTGAATAAGTTGATTGCGCGTCCTGATATGGATGTTCTTTTTGTGACCCAACGCAGGCTTAAACAACCCCAAAAAACCCTTGAACAGTTAAGAAATGCCGGGATAAATTGTCATTTAAATCAGGTAATCGATCAAGATGGTGAAAAGGCTGATATTTTGCAAGAATTAAAAACAGATATGCATTTTGATGATTCTCCGCATGTTGTTGCAGGCTGTATCGAAAAGTCCGTTCCCATTGTGATGATAAGTAATAATGCGACATGTTATAATCACCATCTACGTAATAAAGTTGAATATTATCCGAACCTGCGGACAGCCCTGATGAAAAAGGGCTTGTGGGTTCCAACTAAATAATTGTATAATTATCCAGAAAGGAGAGGGAAATGTTTCTTCATATAACGCTTTTGATTCTGGGTTTTCTTGTGTTGTCCAAAGGGGCCGCATTATTGGTGGATGGCGCATCTGCCATGGCGCGAAAATTTAATGTCCCAGAGATAATAATTGGTTTAACCATTGTTGCGTGTGGTACCAGTGCCCCAGAAGCCGCGGTATCTATTTCTTCGGTAATTCATGGCGCATCGGGTGTTGGCGTGGGGAATATTTTGGGGTCAAATATCACTAACATTTTATTGATATTGGGCGTAAGTGCTTTAATCACAAATTTGCACGTCCAAAAGAATACAGCGTTTTACGAAATACCTTTTGTGATTTTTGTGTCTTGGTTGTTGATGTTTTTTGGGTGGCAATACGGGGCGGTATATCGTGGCGGTGCAATGGTTTTGAGCATTTTATTCCTGTTGTTCTTGGTGTATTTGTTTATCGTGGCAAAAAACCAGAAAAACGAAACAACAAAAACAGAAAATATGCCGTTTGCTAAAATGTTGTCGTTCGTGTTGTTTGGTGTTGCCGCGTTAATAATAGGCGCAAAATTAACAGTCGATTCTGCGATAAATATAGCCCATGCGTTAAATGTTTCTGAACGCATAATAGGTTTGACCATCGTTGCATTTGGAACAAGCCTGCCAGAATTAGTGACTTGTATTGTCGCCGCTATTAAAAAACGCTCTGATTTAGCAATAGGGAACATCGTTGGATCTAATATTTTTAATATTTTATTTGTTCTTGGAATTACTGGTTTGATAAAACCGATACCGTTTGAATCTGCATTTCTTGTAGATTCTGTATGGGGAATTGGTGCAACGATTTTGTTATGGATATTTGTTGTTCATGACAGAACGTTAACCAAAGCAAAGGGGGTGGCGTTTTTACTGTTGTATGTTGCGTATGTTTTTTGTCTGATTAAATAAAACATGTTGAAAAAATGTAAAAAAATAATCTAAAATAATATAAACAAAAGGGGGCTTTTATGAAGAAATTATTTGTGACACTTGCGATTTGTTTGGGGGTATTAAGCAATGCTGATGCAAAGAATTTAACTGTATATTTTTCTGTGTCTGGAAATACAGAAAAATTGGCGAACGCGATACACGAAAATGTTGGTGATGATATCGTTCGTATTGAACCTGTTGTTGCATACCCAGAAGATGATTATCATAACAAAAGTTTTACTGAATTGGCACAAACCGAAAAAAGTGAACAGGTGCGCCCAGAAATTAAAGATTTGGATGTAAACTTGGATGAATATGATACCGTATTTATTGGATATCCGATTTGGTGGGGGTCGATGCCAATGGTGCTTTATACATTCTTTGATAAATATGATTTATCTGGCAAGACAATTGTGCCATTTAATACTCATGCTGGTTCGGGTGCGGGTGATACGCATGATGAAATTGTGCGCATGGAACCAGATGCTGTTGTCCTTGAAGGCTTGCCCGTTCGTGGTGATGATACAGAAAGCGATTTGTCGGACACTGTAAAAACTTGGCTGGAAAAAATAGGCAAATAAAATGAAATATTTGTTTGGGCTGTTGTCGTTTTTGTTGTGTGTAAATGTGTCAATATGAAAGGTATATCGCGGACCCTGATGGCTTCCCGGAATCGGACAAAGCGTTTGTTCGGGAATGATTTTTTATAATGCAAGGCGTCTTTTGTTGTTCGTATCTCTTTGGTTATTAAAAATGGACTAAAAAATAAATTGTCAATATTTTGCTTGACAATTTTTATTTTTGGACTATATTTTATGCAGGATGAAAATAAAAGAGAGTAAAAATGAAAGACACAAAGGTTAGAAATTTTTTATTAGGCTCAATTTTGGTCGGCGGTCTTGCTGCGGGTGTTCGTGGTTGTTCTCCAAAACAAGACAACAATGACGATGCATCAAAAGCTAAAACAGAATTGCCAGCACCTGAACCAAAAAATGATAAATTTGGCAATATTGCGTTGTTTGAATCTTTGCGCAGTGATATCAAATTTGCACTGGCTTTTGTTGAAAATTATTATCCGTATGTGTATTGGTGTGGTGAAGCCTGGACTACGGCCTATGGCTTAACTGTTTTGTATGCACCAAATGGGACATGTAAGAAAGTCACAGAAAACACAAACGTTCCTACAATTAAACAATCTGATATTTACAAAGGGCGTTATTTGACCAATGAAATTTTGCCGGATATAAAAAATAGAGTCACTGTTCCAATGAATGAAAACACATTGATTGCTGCGTGTGCATTAAGATATTGTATAGGTCACAAAAATTTTATAAAGTCCGATTTCCTTAAATATCTGAATGCAGGAAAATCTTGCGATGCATTAGCAAAAACTTTGACTGGTTGGCGTCAACAAAAGGGCGTGATAAACAGAATGTATTTCTTTGCAGCACTTATGACCGGTAAAATAGATTATTCTGATTTGCTAGATTTAAGAGCAGAAGGTTGCTATAATCTGACATATAAAGATATGGTTGTTTATCAAAATGGTAAACCCAAAAAAGATAAAGACGATTTTTATGAATGGGATTTTTCCAAGGTGCGCGAAAACCTTAAAAAAGCAAAACAGCCAAGAACTGTTTGCTTGAATCTTGGGAAAAAGAAAGGTAATGTCAAGGTTGCTTGTAAACCAGTAAAAGATATTGTCCCAGAATACATTTGGCAGGAAGTGAACGCTAAATCTGTGCCAGCAAAACCAGAAACAGCAAAAGTGCCAGAAAAAAATAGCAATGCAAGCGGTCTTTTGGTGTTTGGGGCACTTGGGGCAGGGGCTTATTTATATGCCAGAAAAAAATATTTGATGCAAAGATAAAACTATCGTTAATTGGTGGCGATGGTCCGGTTGTTGGCTGTGATACAGAATGCCTTAAAATAAACCAAGGTGCCAATCGTCCCCGCGTTTGTTGGTATGTTTTCTTAACAATTATTATTTAATATTTTTCTTGTATTCATCACCCCATGCAGCCATGGCATTCAACACAGGCGATAAAGTCGCACCCAACTTAGTCATGCTGTATTCAACGCGTGGTGGAACTTCTGGATAAACTTTTCTGGATACCAAACCTTTACTTTCTAATTCACGCAGGTTATCTGTCAAAACCTTTTGACTGCAACCGATGCTGCGTTGTAATTCACCGAATCTTTTTACACCAGCTAACAGGTCTCGTATAATCAAAACTTTCCACTTATTACCAATCAGTGTTAAAACAGTCGCTACTGGGCATTCCGGCAAATCAGATTTTTTCATTGTCTTTTCCTTTGTTTTACACAATAGTTTCTTTTATGATACTATGTTATAAAAATGTGCCTACTTTACAAAATGTTTATAACAGTATAAAATAAATGCGCATAGAAATAAAGGAGAATTTTATGGCAAAATATTCATCAACAAATTTTGGAACAATGGCAGATGTTGCAAAGACAGAATATGGTAAGGCTTTTCTGCACGATGCGCTTGGCTTAACATCGGCGGAAATTTCGGTTAGTGTTATGCCTGCTGGTGCGAAATCGCCGTTTAATCATATTCACAAACAAAACGAAGAAATCTATATCTTTTTAACTGGTAACGGCACATTTACGGTCGATGATGACAAGATTGAAATTAAACCGGGAACTGCTATTCGTGTTGCAACTGGGGCGAAACGTGCGATGGAAAATACAGGCGCAACTGAAATGCAATATATATGTGTCCAGGCAAAAGAAAATTCGTTGACGCAATTCGCATTTGCCGATGCCGAGGTTTGTTAAGGTGTATTAAAAACAAGGTGCCAAGTGGCACCTTTTTTAGTTCTGTATTCCAGATATACTTTTGTCGCATAATTTTGCATATATTGGTTTATCCAAACCGTATGCTTTTATCAATGCGCTGGGTTTCTGATTACACCAGAGATCGTGATAGGAAACAACCCCGTTTTTAACCGTTTTTATCAGGCCACTGGGCAGTTCGGCACGTCCGATGCACGAAGACAGGTAAACAAAACATTCATCGTTGTCGGACAGATTTTCGCACGCTAGGATACGGGCATACACATTAAGGGTTAAATCTGCCTTACTAGCATCTTTTGTCCATGGACTGCCACCACCAATCGGGGCGGCGGTGGAATAAAAGTCACAGGCTAATTTTCGCCCTGTAATGCCACAGTCTGCGATGGAACCATGATATGTATAACGTCCGGTACCGTTTATGATGATATGCGCTGGCTTTTCACCTAGGACAGAAATCACAAAGTCGGTCAAATCTTCTTCGTGCAGCATCGGTATTGCCACAATAGCGGTTTCAATCCGGTCATCGTTCAATGTGATTTGTGTTTTGATATCTATGCCAAGGTTATCAGATTGACGTGCCTTTTCATACAGGGCTTTATTCAGCTTTCGGGCAAGGAATAATTCCCGATTTATCTTGCCATCACCTTGGCAGGCATAGCCAACAAACACCCCTTGATCGCCCCAGCCGTCCTGATTAACCCCTTGGGCGATATCGGACGATTGAACCCCGATCATGTTGATAACTTTGATCTTGTCCGGATCAATAGCATATTCTCCCCATATTGACGCATAACGTTCATCGTACCCTATCTCTGAAAGGGCAGACTTAACATGGTCAGTCAAATCGCCGAGTGGGGCAGAGGTAGTAACTTCACCGCCAAGAACAACGGTGTTATCCTTGATCATAACTTCAACGGCATATTTGACCTGTGGATCTTGCTCGATTAACTGATCCAAAATGTAACTGGAAATGTAATCGGCGACTTTATCTGGGTGTCCCAATGACACCGCTTCAGCTGTTTTTTGCATAATGTACTCCTTTGGTTTTTGCAATAAGAACCAAAGGTGGATTCATGTAGCTACCAACACAGGTGCAAAAGCACTGTGCAAAATGTGGCATAAAATATAGGAAAAATTGCATATAACAACTCCTTGTTTAGTCCATTTAGAGGTAGGACAAGTCAGGTTAAATCCACCTTTAATACCCGTAGTATAACAGACCATAAAAACGAATTCAATACTAAATGCGATAGCCAAAGGGAAATAAGTGGTGTACATATGTGTAAAATTGTAGTTGGTCTAGAGGCATATAAATACCCCATAAGCCCTTTTTGTTAAGAAACATTAACATTTAAAAACAACAAAAAACCGCAGAAATCTGCGGAAATCTTGACTCAGATGTATAAGCGTATGTCGAACGCGCGATATCTTAGATTTGCTTAGTTTGGGTAAAAGTATTGAAAAGATTTTGCAGCGGTTATCATCAGAATCTTTATCAAACCCGCAAGAATCAGGGAAAAATGGATAAATTTACCATTCGTAGCTACTGACACACGGATTAACAGCAAGCCCGCAATTTGCCCGGATTTCCTTGGGTTGCAGCGTGTAAGACGCATGAATCAGCCACTTTTTCGTGTATAGCTGTGTAGCCACTGTGTAGCTGTTTTTTTATGTGTAGCTCCTGTGTAGCAAAAAAATTGCATTATCGTGTAGCCACATGTGCTTAAAACATACAAAAGAGAGAACGTGTAAAACACGACTAACGGAATGTTTTAATGAACTACTCGGTTACAAATAACGCGTTATATCTTGTTTTGATATTTTGTAAAATCTTTTTATAAATATCAGATTTTGTTAGAGGGGCTGCATTCAATCTTTCTGCTAATTGCTCTGAATCTTGAACAATACGTCCAAAGACTTGACGCATTTCTTGCATTGTTGTGGTTGGGTTCATACGTAACTGCTCGAAAAGTGCGATCCAATCACGTGCTTTTATTGATTCAAAAGTTCCTTTGCCATTGATCGTCATTGCGATTTCGTGACTGACAATACTTTGCGGGTATATATCAATGGATACAATGTCATAAACCGGGCTAAGAATAACTCCATTTGCTTTGTCGATGTGTAAAAACGAAAAATTCTTGGCATGTGCATCTGTGTTACCAACAAGATAATTGAAGATAAGCATTTGGATAAACTTGTACGCATCTGCTACTCTTTGTGAAGAGTATTCCAAAATAGCGCCATATACTTGTGGAATTTTTGGCCCACCATCAGACTGATATTTTTTACTATTAAGATACCCTAAAACCTGACAAAAATCTTCTTGATGTATGCGTGTTATTTTTCCTCTGGTGTTTTGTCTATCATATCTTTGAATTTCAAGATATTTTCTGCCATCAGCAATATTCATATTTACATCAATAGCGTCTTTAAAAATTGTTTGTGCCAATGTCATGCAAAACAATTCATTTTCAAGTAAATCCTCATAATATTTATTAGCAATTTTAATTATGTGTGTTGTTGGATGATCTTCGTCAGAGCGGTAATACTTTCCATCTTTTGATTTATAAACCGCGAATTTTGATTGCGCACCAGCTAAAGAAAGACGAGGTGCATTGGCCATGCCCGTCAAAAGTGGGTTTGTTGGAAGTTTGTCTATGATTTTAGCTATAGATCTTTCGTCTATTTCTTTGAGAGGATTATCTATAGCATATTCTATATCATTCGGATATAAGGATACAGCCCCAGCACAATCGCCACCAATCTTGTTTAAAATAGAAAATGTGTTTTCTTCTGATATATGGAATTTTGAAGCGATCAAACCAATAGCGTCACCTTCTGGTGTTAAATTATTAAAAAATGGTTCTGTATAAGTTGGACCATAAATCTCTGGTTTAACAGGCATCCTTACAGATAAAGGGTACGATTTCATGGAGTCATACTCAAAATTCAGGTGTCCCATAGCGTCTTCAGACAAAACACCGGTCTTTTTCCCGTATAAAAAAACATTTAATTTTCTAGTCATGTTTAATCCTTATCTGGCACATTGAAGGGTATCCCAAGCAGCCAAGCAATCCGAAGTGCTTTCTCAAGTTGTATGGTTGGTTTGCCATTTTCAAGCTCTCCTATTAAACGAGGACTCGTATTAGCCATAGCCGACAATTGGATTTGAGTTAATCCTTGCTTTTTACGGTATTGTCTTATAATTTTGCCAAAAGTGGCTGCGTCTTTTATCTGCATTTTTCTTACCTCTCGGTAATAATATCATAAAAATATGTAAAAATCAAGCAAAATCTTACATATCGGTAAGAAAAAGTATTAAAAAGTACATTTTTGGCAAAAATCTTACATATCGGTAAGAAAAAATGTAAAAAAGTGCCTTTTTGATAAAAATATTACCAATCAGTAAGATTCTTGCACTGGTACTTTTATAGAAAAATATATGCTTTTTTCTATAAAAATCGATTCGTTTGAAAGGGGCGATTTTTTGGTCGGGTGCCGTCGATGAGGGGGAGCAAAAAAATTTGACCAAAGTGCATTTTTATATGCTTTGATATGCTTTTGATACATTATGATACAATTCCATTGCTAAAAAAAGTGTGTTTTTCTGCGGCTTTTACAAGACTTTTATTTTTTAGCATGCTATAATTTGCATGTAAGGATATCAAAAATTGCTGTGATTTTAGATGATACTTTACGGCGTTTTTTGAACCGGACAAAACCATCAAAACCCAAAGGAGAAAAACATGGAACATGAGTTCTTGAATTATGGGGGGATGGAGAGAGAACCAAACTATAAACTTATAAATATAAAGGAAGATGTTTTGAAAGACAGGCTGCTTACACCAAGAGAGACAGCAGCATATCTCGGATCATCTGTTTCGGCATTAAGCCAATATCGTGCGCTGGGGATCGGACCAGAATACTTTAAGGTCGGTAAAATGGTACGATATCGCAGATCTGATATAGACAAGTGGCTTGAGCAGAAGAAAAGCAGCAAAAAATAGTTGTTTCTACTGGATATTCCGTATTTATCGTGCATTGTGTAGCTGTAACAAAGGAGTACACATATGGCAGAACAATGGAAATGTTATACTAAACCATTTCGGGATACATGGATACATCTGTTGCATTCGGATGTGAATTTACAGGTAAGTGACGGGACTATTCCTGGGCTATTCCTGCGATATTCGGCGGCAACACGTACCATCAGGTTTTTTCTGGGATGTAAAATCGATAAAAAGAAATGTAACCTTTATATCGGGCGGTATAACGATTATTCAATCAAAGACATTCGCGAAATGGCATGGAATATGCGGCATCAAATTGCCCAGGGCCAAGACCCACGTCGCGAAAGAATAGAACAACAAATGAAAGAAAAAGAGGCACTTGGTGAAAAGTTCCAAGATTTATTCCCGCAATACATGGATAAATACGCCAAAGTTTACAAGAAGCCACGAACACAAGATTCTAACTGGGGTGAATACCGATTATATCTGGGGCCAATGTTTGATAAATTATACATGCGTCAGATAGAAGAAAAGCATGTAATGGATGCCTATGCCAAATGGGTAAAAAGGACATCGTTTTCAACCGCAAATAAAGCTCTATCATTATTCTCGAATTTCTGGGATTGGTGCGAAATGTACAGGTACGTTGACCGTAACACTAACCCATGCAAGTATGTTCGCAAAGGGGCTAATAAAACTTATAAACCCCAAATACTGGATCAAAATGGCTATCGTGCATTATCGCATGCGCTGGATGTTGGACCAAAGGTGTCTAGAATGCATCCACGATTATTCAATGCATTGAAGGTTTTAATGCTAACCGGATGTCGTGCATCAGAAATAACAGGACTGGAAGTAGACGAATTGGCACTGATGCACAAAGTAATACATTTGAAAGACAGTAAGACCGGGGCCAGGGATGTTAAGTTATGTGATGCGGTTATACCATATTTACAGGCTGCGCTGGATGAAGCAACTGCGCTGGGCAGTAAATACGTATTTCCAGGCGTAGGCAATATCCGGCGCCCAATAAATAACATCCGTAAACCGTTTGAATGGGCGCTGGAATACGCAAAGCTGCCCCACATGCGAATACACGACCTGCGGCACTCATTCATCAGTATGGGGGCGAATATAGGCGAAAACATGGCCGCCATGAAAGAAGCGGCAGGCCACAGTCGCATAACCACCACCGAAGGCTACACTCATATCATGGACAGCAGCACCTATCGTGCGATAAATAACGTTGCAAACGCAATATGTGGCTAGTTGTGCGCTGGTGTATCGTGATGAATCAAATTCGCCCCGTTACAGGGGCGTTTTTATGGGGGTAACGGCGAGCGCAACGCCTCTTTACACACACATTGCCAAAATGTGTTCGCAGTTCGCACTTTGGGGGTGTAAACCGCAGAAATCTGGTAAAACATGGGTGCGAACACATGCGAACACCTAGTGCGAACACCTAATGTGATTTGAAGGTATACTTGCGACCTTTGTTCCGGCCGGTGGCAACCAAAAAACCTTTATTTACTAAAACAGAAAACAATTGTCGGACACGTTGTGGTGATTTGCCGGTGGCTTTTATTGCATCTGCGGCGGTGACTTCGCCCTTGGTAATAATGATCACTGCGATGGTTTTTAAGAACTTATGTTCGGTATCGCTCAGCATATCGATAGTTATATCGCTAGCTATATCGCTAACTTTTTTATCGCTACTAGCGATATATTGACGTTGATTTATAAAATCGTCATACATAAAAATTCACCTTTTATCGGGTTCATTTTTGATTCTAACCCATTTTTCTGAAAAATCTAGTCTTTTAGAAAGTCGTCTAACTACCCTGTATCGTGGTGTATTGTAAAAAATTAAAAAGGTACTGTCTAGACATTTTTCTACTGAGGGTAACGGCGAGCGAGGCACTTCGCTAGCGTCAGAACAAAAAATAGGTGCGCAGGTGCGCACTTTGGGTATTTATTGCGTAAAAACAAAGTGTTAAGTGCGCACCTGGGGTGCGCACCAGGTTCGCACCCATGATTTCAGTTCTGAAATCATATCTGAAATCAGATATGATATCGTGTACGATTTCGTATACGATATCGTGAGTAAAGAAAAAGAAAGAAGTAAGTAGTAAAGAAAAAGATAAATATAAAGAAAAAGATAATTGTAAAGAAAGAGAAAGAAGTAATGCGCGTTAAAATTGTTGAAAACCTGTTGAAAACTCACGTACATCTGTTGGTATAGTTTGTAATGCTTTGCAATGTGTTGATAACTATTTTGTGCACACCAGATGTGTCACAAAGTATCAATGTGTTTTACCATGCAAGGATGATAGTTAGCAATATGGCTCGTTACACACAGAACAAAAAAGGTGTCCGCAGTCCGCACTTTATGGTGTTTGTTCCGTAAAAACAAAGTGTTAAGTGCGGACCTGGGTGTGTGTGGTATGCATCAAAACAAAAGGTACTGTGACAGGATTTGCAATCAAGGGTAACGGCGAGCGCAGCGCCTCGCTACACACAGGATAAAATTTTAAGCCGCATGCCGCACTGCAGGGTTAAAGCGTGCAGAAATCTGGGGTTTTAGTGCGGCTTTGTGCCGCGGCAGTGCCGCACCAAAATCTTAAATTAGCCTGAAATTAGACCTGATATTAGGGGTAAAGATAAAGAAAAGTAGTATAGAAAAAGATAATGATAAAGATAAAAAAATTGATAATTGTAAAGAAAAAGAAAGTAGTATATACCGGTTCACAGTTGAAAATTTGTTGAAAAATTACGTGCATATGTTGGTATAAATTGTAATGTGCTAATCTGTTTTCAGATAAATCTATATCCAAAAATTTCTTATTTTTTTATCCAAATGTATCGTGGTGTATCATAATGTATCAACTCTAAAATCTGCAGAAAATAAGGCCTTTACAAATGAAATTTTTTCATGCATGGTGTGTGTAGAAAGATAAAAATTTTGGAGAAAAAGCCATGAAAGATGTCGCGAATATTTTTAAATTATCGCCCAAAGATTTGCAGAAGAAGAGCAAATACTTATGGGACGATACTGCGCCAGAGATAGTAGATTTTGCAAATGATTTACAAAATTTTTTGCAAGGTGTTGATACCCCATATGTGATTGGTTTGGATGGTGGATACGGAACAGGGAAAACACATTTTTCGACACGCTTTGCGGTGCAAATGCACAAGAAAATAAGAACGTTGTATTTCAGTGCCTGGGAAAATGATTATAAAAACGATCCGTTGAGTATTTTTGTTGAGCAAATAGCGTTGTTGGTAAAACAAGAGCAAAAAGTTATAAAACCAAAAACGTTCCAATCTATACGGCATTTGCTGTCTTCGTGGGCACGTGCTACAGAACTTAATGTTGGTGTTCAGGTAAAGGGTGTATCAGTTGGTGCAACAACCAATCTGGATAAGTTTATCGATAATTTGAAGAATTTAGAATTACCAGTTGATGTTTTACAAAATGCCAAATGGCAACTTGCAGAATATATAAAATTATTACCGCACAAAAAGTTGATGTTTATTGTCGATGATTTGGACAGATGCAGGCCTGATTTTGCAATCAAAACATTAGAGGCTGTAAAGCATTTCTTTGACATCGAGGGATTGATTATTGTGATGCCGGTAAACCAAAACAGATTACGAATTTGTGTGGATGCGTTTTATCAAATTTCTACTGAGGCACGTCAAAGACTTGGCAATAAAGAAGACTATTTGCAAAAGTTTTTCAATGAAATTATCGATATTCCAAATTTGAACTATGAAAAGATATGCACAGACCATATAACCAAGAAAGAGTTTACAAAAAATCTGGTTTATGAAGGAAACGATTTTAACAGCATGATTGAATTACAGAAATGGATTGCAGAATATGCGAAAAAATGTAATTTTTCATATCGAGAAACGGTAGAAATTATCAAAAAAGCTAAATTTTTCTGCAATAATTACAACGAACCAATCAGAAGCAGATTGTTAGCATACACTTTATGCAATCGTCTTTATAAAGAGAAAATCAAAACGTGGGGCGGTCCAACAAATATTCAGTATGGAGAAAATGATATCTACAAGATCGATCAATATAATCCGAAAAGTTTAATTTTCGGAAGTCATCCGGCTTATGATGAGTTGCGTCAAATAAAATATAGCTTTAGTGTACCGGCAGAATTTGATAATCTGGTGGCGTTATCTGCAAAAACAGCACAAACTTATGCGGATTTATATAAAAATATAGACGATTGTATTAAAGAAATCACTGATTTGACAGAACGTGATTTTCTTAACGACAAATTTTACTATGATCAAGCAAAACCAAGATTAGAACGATTGCTGCCATTTTTGAGACAACAAAAAGAAGATGCTGAAAAGTTACAAAAAGAGCACGGATCTGACGATAATGACATGGAACGAGCCAAAAATTACGCAAATTTAGTCCAAAATCCACAATTATTAAAAAAATAGTCGATTTTGGTGCTTCTTGATTTTATAGGTTTTTATGTCTATAATACTGAGAGACTATATTCAAGGGGTTACAATGCAAGCTCAAATCAATAATGTTTTATCGGAAGAAGATACAAAACGCCTGGAAATAACGCCTGCTATTACTGATAGAGGATGGGATCCCAGAGCTCAAATACGTATGGAATATTCTTTTACTAACGGAAAAATTATGGTAAAAGATAAAGAAATTCGTAAGGGTAAGAAAAAGAAAGCCGATTATTTGCTTTTTCTGAAACCAAATTTTCCAATTGCAATTGTTGAAGCAAAAAAGTTTCATCGTGGGGTAAGCGATGGTTTGCAGCAAGGCATGAATTATGCTGAATGTTTAAATGTGCCTTTTGTATATAGTTCCAACGGACAAGGTTTTTATGAACATGATTTTTTAACGGGGGAAGAACGTGAATTAAGTATGGACCAATTCCCAACTCCAGAAGAATTATGGGAAAGATACAAGGCAGCCAAAGGTCTTTCGTTAGATCAAGGAGCCAATATTTTGTCAGATTATTATACTGATGGCTCAGGTAAGGAACCTAGATATTACCAAAGAAACGCTATCAATAAAACGGTTGAGGCTGTCATTAAAGGCCAAAAACGTATTTTGCTGGTTATGGCTACCGGGACAGGGAAAACTTATACGGCATTTCAGATAATATGGCGTTTATGGAAATCGAAACAAAAGAAACGTATTTTGTTTTTGGCAGATAGAAATATTCTGATAGACCAAACGAAAGTTCAGGACTTTGCACCATTTGGTACCGCTATGACAAAAATAGAAAACAGAAGCGTTGATAAGTCTTATGAAATATACCTTTCTTTGTATCAGGCTGTTACTGGTACTGAGGAAGAAAAGAATATATATAAACAATTTTCTAAAGACTTTTTTGATTTGATAATAGTAGATGAGTGCCATCGTGGTTCGGCAAAAGAAAATTCTTCTTGGCATGAAATTTTAGAATATTTTGATTCTGCAACTCAGATCGGTATGACCGCCACACCAAAAGAAGATAGAGATATTTCTACGAGTCAATATTTTGGTAAACCCATTTATAGCTATTCATTAAAAGAGGGTATTGCTGATGGTTTTTTAGCACCATACAAAGTGATGCGAGTCATATTAGACAAAGATTTGGGATGGCGACCAGAACTGGGAAAATTGGATAAGTATGGTAATGAAATACCAGATAAAGAGTATACCAGTAAGGATTATGATAAAAACATTGTACTGAACAGTCGTACAGAATGTGTTGCTAAATGTGTGGTGAAATTTTTAAGAGAACATGATCCTTATGCAAAAACGATCGTCTTCTGTGAAAATATAGATCATGCAACAAGAATGAGGAATGCTATAGCCAGACTTGCTCCGGACTTTATGAAAGAAAACAGTAAATATGTTATGAAAATAACAGGAGATGACATGGAGGGCAAGCAAGAGCTGGATAACTTTATAGCATTGGATGAAAAGTATCCTGTAGTTGCGGTAACCTCTAGATTGATGACAACAGGTGTTGATGCAAAATTGTGTAAGTTAATTGTTCTTGATAGGACAATAAATTCTATGACAGAATTTAAACAAATTATTGGTCGAGGAACCAGATTAAACGAAGAATATAAAAAATACTATTTTACTATAATGGATTTCCGGCAAGCTACGAAATTATTTGCAGATCCTGAATTTGATGGTTTTCCAACGGAGATCAAACTTGTGCCAGGCGCAGATGTAGAAGAACCAGATCAAGATCCTGATGTTTGGACTATTGAAGAGGAACCAGAAAGTATTTCTACAGCAGATTGGGAAGGCGGAGAAATAATAGAGGATGAACCTTGCCCAAATAAGTATGTTATAGATGATGTTCCTGTATCGATTGTGGACAAACGTGTAGAATGGTTAGATGAGAACGGAAAGCTTGTTTGTGAAAATATAACGGATTATTACAGAAACTTTATTTTGAAACGTTACGCCACAGAAGCTGCATTTAGGGATGCTTGGAACAGGGCACACAAAAAGACGTTTTTTGTGGATCAATTGGTCGCTGATGGTTTGGTTATAAAAGAGCTGAGGTCTTTTTATCCATCAGATATAGATATTTTTGATGTATTGTTAAAAAACACATATGATGTTCAACCTTTGACTCGTGCGGCTCGTGTAGAAAGTTGTAAGGGGCTATTAAATGAATTGTCTTCTATAGAACAAGATTTTTATACGGATATGTTGGCAAAATATGTAGAAGTTGGTGTGTCTGCGCTGGAAGACAGACAGATTTTAAGAACACTAGACTTTGAAAATAAATATGGCACTATTGTTGAGATGTTTAACAAAATAGGCGGTAATGAAAAATACCTTGATACAATAGAAAAATTAGAAAAACTGATATATGGGGGTAAGTAGGATGTCAAACGTAAGTCAAATAGTAAAATCAATACAAAAAATTATGCGCAAAGATCCTGGAGTTGACGGGGATGCGCAGAGACTTGGACAGCTTACCTGGATGCTTTTTCTTAAAATATTTTCTGATAGGGAAAAGCAGAATGTTTTGATAAATGAAAATTATGTTTCGCCAATTCCAGATGCTTTGAAATGGTCTTCTTGGGCGGAGGATGATGAGGGTATCACAGGTGATGAATTACTGGATTTCGTTAACAAAGACCTGTTCCCCGGACTTAAAGCGTTAGATATATCAGATCCCAATGCTGCGATGGTACGCTCTGTTTTTGATGATACACACAATTATATGAAATCTGGGCAACTTTTGCGCCAGGTTATAAACAAGATTGATGAAATTGATTTTAACAGAGGGGCAGATAAACACTTGTTCGGTGATATATATGAACAATTGTTAAAAGATTTGCAAAACAATAAACATTCCGGTGAATTTTATACACCTCGCGCGGTTACGAATTTTATGGTGGAAATGACTGCTCCACAATTGGGCGAAAAAATATTAGACCCCGCTTGTGGTACCGGTGGTTTTTTGGCATCTGCTATAAACTATCTTAATCCGCAATTAAAAGTTGGTGATGATTTTGTCACGCTAAGAGATTCTATAATTGGTTGGGAGAAGAAACAGTTGCCGTATATTCTGTGTACAACAAATATGATTTTACATGGCATAGATGCGCCAAATATCAAACACTTTATCAATGGTAGTCTTGCGCGGCCATTGAATGATTATTCAGAAAAAGATAAAGTAGATATAATTTTAACCAATCCGCCATTTGGTGGTGAGGAAGAAGATGGAATAGAAGCCAATTTCCCTGCTCACGTTAGAACAAAGGAAACAGCTGATTTATTCTTAGTGTTAATTATAAAATTACTCAAAGATACAGGTCGTTGTGCGATGGTTTTGCCAGACGGTGCTTTGTTTGGTGAAGGTGGTGCAAAGACCAGAATAAAAGAAGAATTGTTAACAAAATGCAACTTGCATACAGTTATAAGACTGCCCAAAAGTGTGTTTGCCCCATACACAAGTATTAACACAAACTTGTTATTCTTTGATAAAAGTGGTCAAACAACAGAAACTTGGTTCTATCGTCTTGATATGCCAGATGGCGTGAAAGCATTTAATAAAACTAAACCTATGCAATCTGAACATTTTGATTCAGTGCGCGAATGGTGGAATAATCGTAAAGAAATAGAAGAGGACGGCTTTTTCAAAGCAAAGAAATATACATTTGAAGAATTAAAAGAACGCAATTTCAATTTGGATCTTTGTGGTTACCCAACAGTTGAAAATGTTATTCTGGAACCAAAGGAACTTTTTGAACAATTTGAACAAAAGAAAGAAGCTTTGGAAAAAGAAATGTCAGAGGTTCTTAATAAAATTAAAACAATTTTGGGAATAGATTAAATGAAAGCGATAGATTTAAAAAACTCTATATTACAACTGGCGATATCTGGTAAATTGGTGCCGCAAGACCCAACAGATGAACCAGCAAGCGTTTTATATGAACAAATACAAGCAGAAAAGAATAGACTGATTAAAGAAGGGAAAATAAGAGCGCCGAAGAAAAACGGTCGTATAAATCCCGCAGAACCACCGTTTAAAATACCAGAGTCCTGGATGTGGGTAAAGTTAGGAGATTTGCTATATGTGTTGAATGGTATGTCTTATGATAAAGCGGAAGTTGTCCCTAATGGTGTTCGTATATTGCGTGGCGGAAATATTCAAAATGGCAAAATTCTTACGGATAATAGCGATGTCTTTTTACCCCAAATTTATTCTGATTATGAAAGAAATTTACAACAAAATGATATTGTTATTGTTGCATCAACTGGTAGTAAATCTGTTATTGGAAAAGCTGGTTTTGTACTAGAGAACATGCCTGATACTCAAATTGGTGCGTTCTTGAGATTGTTGAGACCTATATCACCAAAAACAGCCGAATATTTACGCTTAATTTTTTCTTCAGAGTTTTACAGACAGCATATTCGGGATTCAGTAGCAGGCATAAACATTAACAACATAAAAAATGAGTATATCACAGAATTTTTAATTCCTCTGCCTCCATTATCGGAACAGAAACGTATTGTAGATAAAATAGAAGAATTAGAACCATTGATAGAACGTTACGGTAATGTGGCGGAAGAATTGGCTCGTATAAAAACCGCATTTCCAGATAACCTCAAAAATTCTATT
>JAFWJF010000002.1 GCA_017511715.1 Alphaproteobacteria bacterium | reverse complement strand
TTCATCGGTGTATTCAATGACTTCGTCATAAAAAACCGGTGCAACCTCTGCAAATGCAGGTAAAACCAACAATCCGCTTAATACAGCAATAAATCTTTTCATGTGGAATCCTTCCCTTGTTTAGTCAAATTTTATCATAAAAAACAATATCGCACAACAAAAAAAACACCGCCTGGTGTTTTTTTTAATCTATACTGACATCAATCATCGGTCGATTTTTGATTGTGTCCAATGGATGTTGTTGATATTTAACATTTACAAAATCTATTTCACGTAAATCAAATTTACGAATTATCGGATTATACATTGTGGTATAATATATCCTGTCGTTTGCAATATCGGTAACAGATGTCCATTGGGTCGCCGACGGGATATTTGGAATCTTTGTTTTATCACTGAATTGAATCCCGATTGGTATTGTCATTGCTTCCAATATAACAAACGCTTGTTCTATTGCTTGCTGGGCAGTTAATAAATTTGGCGCGCTGTTCTGATAAAACGCCGCCCGAACAAACCGCGATGGCGGTGTCATATCACCCGGCAAACCTAACATTCCAGAACCGCGTCCAATTGACGATAATTTTATATTCCCAAAATCATGTGTATCACTTGTCCCCGGCTTTAAGTTTATATAATTGTTAAGATTTGTAATATGCCATTTATATCCCGGCGAATTAGTCAACACACCAAGTCTGTTTTCATAAACCATTGGCAAACCGTCAATGTATTCAATAACTATCTGACGACCATACTTGTCCGCCACCCGCCAATGTAAATTTTGGGCGCGAGAATCTGTTGCGACAACATTTATTGAATTTAATGCCGCAATCACATCATCAACGGAACTAAAATTGCCCAATATCCATGCAACAAATTCTGTATCAGAAATTGTTTCAGATTTTGCGTTCGGGTTATATTTTGGATATGAACCAACTTTTGGGAAATAGAATAGACCTGCGGACAAACCTGCTTCATTAAGACCTTCGATAACATAATCTTCTGATGCCAAACCAACATAACCATAAAATGCAGTATATTTCATACCATCGCGCGTTCCATCTGGCAATGCAGACTGTTTTTCATACCCACGTGGTACAATTAAATAATCACTGGGGCTTTCCCCGTCTGCCCATTCAACAGTACGCGCAACGACCTTTGCGCCGTCGCCATATGTTAATGTAATTCCTGTACAAGAATTTGCCTGTTGATGAATACCAACAATCGCCAGTGTCATCACAAATAAAAAACTAATCTTTTTCATACTTCTTATTTTTTCATATAAAAACCGCATAAACCACAGGAACGTTTTCAAAACAAAAACCGCCATTTCGGCGGCTTCAATTATTTTTGTTTCTGTCTTAAATCTATTATTTGTTTTTGTAATCTTGTTTTTTCCTGCTGTTTTGCATAAAAATATAAAACGGAATGTTTTTGTTCTATTTTTTTCATTTCGTTTCTTATGACATTTTTGTTCCAAACACGGTTGAGTTTTACACGCAATACAGTACAAACATCTTTTCCAAAAACATGTGATAAATGCTTTTCCATATGTATCCCGTTCCTTTCAAATATAGATTTTACAATATCTATGTCTTCTGGGTATTGCGGAACATAGTAAGCATAATAAGAATCAATCAAACCGGGTTTTCTTATTTTAGGGTTACAATAATCACACATCATCGCCAAAATAGCAACATCTTGTTCAGGTATAAAAACCACAGGCATTTTCAACTTTTCTTTTATTGATTGTAAGAATTTCATAACGAACCCCTTGATATAAAACTGGGCACATTATATAGACAAAGCATTTGATTGTCAAAGAAAAACCTATATTCCTAATCTATGATGAAGCTTGAACATCAAAATCGTTTCGTTTCCAAACATATCCGTATTTCCAGGGTTCACACGATATATGAAACCAAAACCTGCATCTGTAAATTCACCCAAAGCCCTTTTGTACGAACCAGAAAATCTATATTCGCGTTTCTGGGGTGATAAATCAATATACTCAATATGCGGGTTATTCATCACGACACTATATTTTCCATCTGATTCTGCCACTGCGAAATCTGCGTAATCATACCCCATACGCCCATCGACCACCGCCAATGGCATCGCTGCTGTAAAATTAAAGCCACCCATATCCGCCCCCAGCGCAAACGCATTAGATTTAATATCAGACACATCAGAAATAATTCCATCCCCAATATTGGCACGCGTTGTGGCAAATGTCGCACGCGCGAATAAATTCATTTTTTCATGTGGCTTATAATTCGCAACCGCATCAACATATTGTGTGTTCGCCCCATTAAGAGATAACAAACCATCGTTTATTGCCCCCAACACAGTGTTTGTTTCGTGCATCGTTCCAAAAGATATATCAACCCCAAACATATCATCTTTATTATAAGCAACTTCTGCTGCACCACCGTTCGCCAACCCCAAACGCGCGGGTTCAAACTGCGCAGAAACAATCGGGTCTTTGTCTAACAAGTTTTCATCACTCATCGCACCAGAAAACACATTAGCACCAAACGCAAAATTTCCAAACTTGTATTTCGCGCCACTGATCACGCCATTTGACACCAAAGCCAAAATGCCATTTGCGCGCCCATCAAAACGCGAATGTCCATCTGTTAAATAACGTTGATATCCCGCATCAAATTCGTACTTTTCGTCAACAAACGAAACAGACAAATTATCAAGCCCATTAAGATTATCATTATACGCACGTGGCGACATCGCCATATCAAATGTCATATTGCCAATTTTATTAGAGCGCTTATTTGTCGCATCAACTGCGAATTCAGCCAAAACATCCCCCATGTACAGCCCACGCCGCACATCATTATTCAAACCATATTCCATATTCCAAACACGTGGCAAAGATATCGAACCATCTGGGCTTTCCAAAACATCATAGAACGAAGTTCGTATTGTCCCACGACTGTTTAGCACAGTCGATGCACGTGATGTACCAGATGTTGATATCGCATTACGCCAAAACGCATTACCTGATGCAGACACAATTGTATTCTTGTCAGAAGAATAAAAATATACATTAGTATTCGGACGTGTCGCACGTTCAAGATTTATCATACCATAACCAAATACTGTCTTGAAACTTTCCAAATATTGTGCATCAGAAGCATCTAAATTTGCTGGCAAACTGTACATATTTTGCAAATAAGTAATCAAATCTTTTTTTGATGCCCACGCCAAATTAGTCCCCGGGTTTGTCCCCAAATACGGACCATCGGCAGTCAGCGCCAAAAGCAAGAACATCTGTTGCGGTGTCATATAATCGAACGCACTTTTAACCAAGGCAACCGAACCAGCCATCGCCGCCGCTGCTTCTAAATCAGTGATCCCAGGTGCCGCAAAACACCACGGGTTCATCGCACCAGCATTACCAGTCCCTGCCAAACCACACATACGCGAAGAATAAGTTATTGTAGAATCATCCGGGTCTGCCCATGTTGACAACTCTAATTTGCCCGCCCCCGATGCGTTATATTCATCGACAGTTAAATCTGCCGTTCCGGTTGTGGCATTTGGTTTAACCGCAACAACACTCATGAACAAATTCTGTAAACCGCTATAAACAACCGGCGCAAAGTTCTCAAAAGTTGCCACCTGGGGACTTAAAGACGAAGATTCCCCCAAACCATATAAAGACCGCCCCACCGAATTAACTATAATAACAGGATTCTTTAACACGGCTGCCACATTACCTGTTTGGGCACACCCCGAAAAAGCACACGTCATATCCTGCGAAGGTTTATTAACCGTTGAATCATCTCCTGTATTCAAATTATAATAATTATCGACAAGCCCCGTAAAAACCGCTGTCTTTAATGGTGCAGTTGTTGCCGCATCATATAAAATCTTTGCCCCATCAACTGTGGCATAAGACAAACCAAAAGATTCAGAAGGCAACGCAAGATTAGCAACAACATTCGCCACATAATTCCCCGAAGTATCCTTCAATTGCAGTGCATCAAAAATCGCCGCATAATTTTTATAATCAGAAACCCCTGTTGCGCCCGTCCCTACTTTATAAACCGTCAATTGACCATTTGGAATAAAACCATAAAAATCAGGGTTTGTGCGTTCATCGCCTTCCCAGCCAGCGATTATTTTTGCCAACTTAGTATCTTCATTTGTTGCACTGCCAAATACTGTTGTACCATTTACCAAATCAAACGTCGTATTTTCCACCGGCGTTTCACCCAGTTCCCCAGATAAATTATAATACTTATGAGAAGTCTTCAATGCCGCATTAACTGCAGTTTGACATTCGGTTGATGTTGTCCCTGATGCACAGGCCGCCTGAATCTGACTTATTTTTGTAGAATCAAGCCACGAAGACAAACCATCCATAGCACTGCCCGTGGCATTAACCCCAGAACCAGTTATAAGCGCGACATTCACAGGTTTTCCGCCGCCTGGGATACTGCCTTCTGCAAAAGGCAACGATGACAAATCAAACGGTGCTAAATCGTTAGTAATTCTTATTGTGCCCATCCCCAAATACCCCCGAACAAACGCATTATAAGCACGCGCAACCATTAAATAATTAAATGTATTTTGCGTAGATATATCAGACATATAAGTAAAATCATCACTGTCTTGCCATGTTGTAAAATCTGTCGGGCACGAAGTTCCCGAACACGCCGGACCATACGGTAAATTTTGTGCAAAAAGTTTATTCGTTGACGGTGTAGTACTGCCACCACTGCCACCACTGCCACTGCCAGAATGCGAACCGCCAGACGAAGGCGTATAATTATTATTTTCTGCATCAAAAGCATCTGTCAACAATGCAACGCCCCCAATCACAGCAGCAACCCCAACAGCAGACAATAACAACACATGTGAAGAAGATAACCCACTAAAGAATCCGTATTCTTTGCCACGTGTGGCGACACGATTTTTTTGCCTATAATTTTTTATTTGCCTGTCGCAATTTGACGCGTCCGCGCCATACATCTGCAAGATTTGAATCGCGCGCGTGTCATTATTCATAACCGCAGTACACACCAATGACAAACCTGTTGAATCGACATAATTTACATCTGCGCCGTTATTGATTAAAATCTGAACAGTCCGCGTATCACCACGTCGCGCCGCGGACAATAATTGCGATGCATTTTGGAAATCGGATGACGATGCGGCCCACGACATGCAAGGAATTAAAAAAAATAAAATGCCAAAAAATCTAATAAATTTCATGGAACAATTCTCTCTTTTGGAAAAAGTCTAGCACAAAAAATTATGGCCTGTCCAGAATTTTTACTTAAACGATACTGGTATTTTTTTCTTTGCTTTGATACAGGCTTTTTGATATAATATTCCGCAAGGGAGAAAATGAAAATTCGCGATTTTATTTTTTTCGGGTGTTTGATGTGCGTGCCAACATTGGTTTATGGTGCGTGTTCTGTGGCTAATTTGACACGATGCCTTGATTCAGCGTGTGCCATAAACATTGGTGCAAATCCTGCGGCACGTTGTCAATATTGCGGTTCTGCATCTGCGGGTACGCCGACTAAATCGACCACAATGCGCAACATATCTGTTGGTACATCTACAAAGTATATAATATCTGATAAAGAATTGAAAAATGCACCGTCTGATCCTGGTGCACGATATGTTTGGGCGACCGAACAATGTCTTAAGAAAGTTTCTGGATGCACCCCGGATGATGTGACAGATAATTATGATAAGTTAATTGAACAATCGTGTACGGCGGCGGGAATTGCCACAGAATTTACAAACTTGGCACAACAAGCGAACGAAAAAAAGTCTCAAAGTTCTTGTTCTTCTGAAATCACGACCTGTATTGTTGATGCAAAACGTTGCACGGCAGACTACAGAAAATGCGAATCGGACACAGAATTTGACAGATATTTTTCCGAATGCAGTGTTTTATCGGTTGGCTGCGATGAATTTTTGACCAAGATACGTTCTTCATTGACATCGGCGCGCAACACATCAATTGCGAACGCGACCAAGTTATTACAAAACATTATCAATTCATATAAAAAGACACGCGAACAAAAATTGGCAACAGCCCAGGCATCCTGCACTGGGGGCAAGGCAAAACAAGATTGCATCGCACGTGTTTGTAAAAACAACATGCGCAATAAATGCGATATCGGTTTTGATTATGAAAAAACAGTTGCGGAACAACTTTGTAAATTTTATGACACTGCATGCGAAAGGTTGAAATAAAGATGGCACAAGACAAAAGATTTTTTATTGCAATGTTATCCATAATTATGGCGTTCGCATTGGATGCAGAAGCGGCGACTCGTGTTGCGGTTCGCAACGCGCCTGGGGTGACAACGCGTCGTTCAATCGCAGTGCCGACACAAAAAACTGAACAGGTTTCTGAAACACTGACAGAACCATCGTCAGAAACGAAATCAGAAACATCAGAAGCACTGGAAACAAAACCTAATATAATAAACAAGTCATCTGAATTTGAGGTTGCGGTATCAACAGTTCTTGAATCTGCTGACACAGACAATTCATTTGCGGAACAAATACGGAAACAACGTGCGGCATTGGCGGCAAACGAAGCAACCACATCCGCCCAATCTGCCCAAGAAAAAGCCCTTGCAACAAGCACCAATACCTGTGACAATGGCCTGCGTAAATGTATGATTGAAAAATGCGGCAAAGATTTCACTGAATGTGCATTGGATGGCGCAACAATATTTGGTGATAAATTAAACGCCTGCCGGCGCGCCACAGAATGTACCGCCGAAGAGTTCCGCATGTTTTCCACTGAAATCACGGCTGACCGCGATATGAATGTTCGTTTATCGTCATATGATAAAGTGATAAATTGTGGCAACCAATACAATGCGTGCATAATAAATGAATGTGGGACAACATATAATAAGTGCCTGGGCAAGACATATGCAGATGCCGCAATACAAAAATGTTCAACAATTGCGAAAGAGTGCACAGAATCAGATTCAGGCCTTGCCAATCGTTTTGGCACTGCAATCGGCAAATTGCGCGAAAACGCAGAAAAGGAAGTAAAGAAAGATGAAGAACGCTTGTATGCATTGCGTGATATGATGATGTCAAATTGTCGAAAATTGGGTGCAATGTTTGATGAACGTTCATTTGATTGTGTATTCACTGTTAATTTCTTTGCGGGCAACGATCAATCAACGCCAATGGCATCACGCAAACGCTATGCCGGTGACACGTTTGTATGTATGCAGGAATGGTTTGGTATAAATGTCACAACATATCGTGAAAACGCATATCGTGAAACACGCGCACAAACCGGTGCATCATCTGCGATGTTGGGTTCTGGTGTTGGTACGGCGGTTGGTCTGGTCACATCGGGGGCAATAGACCGCGCACTTGACACCCAAAAGGCCAAGAAAGCCGTCAAAGAAGAAGAAAAACTGAAAAAAGAAGAAGAAAAGCAAGAAAAGAAAGAAGCCAAAGAGGCAGAAAAAGCACAAAAGAAAGCGGACAAACAAGCGAAAAAAGACGCAAAAGAACAAGAAAAACAAGCCAAGAAAGATGCCGAAAAAACGGACAATGGTTCCAGAACGGCAACTTCTTCTAGTTCAACAACATCGTCTGGCAGTGGTTCAAGCAGCGAACAAAGGGCTTCTAAATAAAGAGTAAAAGCAAATGAAAAAAATAAGTATTATTTTTACCGGCCTATTCTTTGCATTGTCCATAATGCCTGTGTTTGCTCTGAACGTCAGCGGAACGGTTTCTGACAAAGAAGGCCCACTGGCAGGAGCAAGCGTACGACCATTGGATGCCAATGGGACCCCAATACCAAACAGAGGTCAAGCAACTAACGAAAACGGGGAATTTAACTTTTCGATTCCAGACGATGCGACAAAACTACAAATATCTTACATGGGCTATAAAACACAAAAAGTTGATGCCAAAGCAAATCTTAATATAAAACTTGAAGATGATAGTCGTATTTTAGACGAACCTATTATTATACCAACCGAATGCACAGAAAATCAAAAAAACGAGTTAATAAATACCCACAATGCAGCCACTGTAAAATGGGAAAAAGAAAAATGTGTCATAGATACCTGTATCGGCGAACGGGGCGAATATGAAATACAAAACAACAGTTGTGTAAAGGTTAATTGCACTTCTGCTGAAATTGCCAGTCTAAAAAACGCCCAATCTACAAAAGTAGTTAACGGTAGATGTGTTATTGATACCTGCATCGGTGAACCAGGCGAATACAAAAAATCTGACTCTATCTGTGAAAAAGTTAAGTGTTCCAAGACAGAAGAATCAGACCTGAAAACAAACAACCATGCAAAAAAAGTTACCGTTCGAAACGGGAAATGTGTTCCCACGGATTGCGTGACAGGTTATCACACAAATAACGATGTTTGCGTCAAAGACGAATGTGAAAGCTTAGAAGAAGACTGGATTGACGGCAAAGGTTGTACAAAAGTCAGATGCTCAGAATACGAAATTCAAGAAGTACAGACCGCAAAAGGAACAGAGCCACAATGGAACGGAAAAGAATGTGTCCCAAAAGGCTGTGTAAACGGCTATCATTTGAATAACAAAAACAAATGTGTCCATGACAAATGCACAAAACCAGAAGACGATTGGGATGAATCTCAACAAAAATGTGTTCAGGTCAGATGCAGCGATGAACAAATACGTGCCGCCAACGCAACCAACAAAAGTAAATGGATTAACGGACAATGCGAATTTGCGTGCGATACGGTCAAAGGTTATACATTAAATGCCGATAAAACAAAATGCGAACAAACACTATGCAGTGAAAAAGACGCAAAACGTATGATAAAAAATAATGTAAGCAAAAACGGCTATAAATTGGAAGACGGTGTTTGTATTGCAATAAAATGTATATCGGACGACTATGAAATAACCGCCGATGGAACCGCATGTAAAAACAAAAAATGTCCCACACCCGAAGAAGATGTTGTAAACGGTCAATGCACGAAAAAAAGATGCAAAGTTGCCGAATTAAACGAAATGCATGCTGACGATGGATATTGGGATGTATCTAAAAACACATGTATTGCCACAGACTGTAATAAAAAACTTTACAAGTTGAAAGACGGCAAATGTGAAAAAATCGATAACCGCTCCGACGAACAAAGACAAAAAGATTTAGAAGAAAAACAAAAAGCATATGAAGATGCCAAGGCCAAAGAACAATCAACCGCAAATAAAACTTTGACTGCATTGACCACCGCTGCGACTGGAATCGGTGGCATGCAACTGGCACAAGGTCTGTCGGAACAATCGGCTGATAAAGAAGCGGCGGCAGATATGGCGGCATATATTGAAACAATGCGTTGCACATACGGCGAAGATAAACAGGTAAAGGCAGGCCCCACAGAAATTGAATTACCGGGCGCAAATGACCAAGAACTTATGAATTTACGCGGACAATATCTTGCCCTTGCCCAAGACCTTAAAGAACGTAAAAATGCGCTTGGTATGAAACCAGGCATTGAAAGCGAAGTTATTTATGACAGGGCAACCAGTGGGCTTTATGACGAAGAAAACATCGGAATAACTAATGGCAACTACGCATCGCTTTATCGTGCCCAAATGTTGCAATCAGAAGCCGACCAAGCAAAAATTGACGATGCGGCATCAACATCTAAAAAACGCGTGACGGGCGGTGCTATCGCTGCCGGTGCGGGAGTTGTTGTCGGTGTGGTTGGTAATTCCCTTATCAACGGTAAACTTGGTGAATTGATAAAAAAGAAAAAAGATACCAAGGCGTTAGAAGAAGCGGCAAAAGAGGAAACAGACGCACTGGATAAATTGAAAAAATGCCTCCAAGAAGCCGGTGTGCAAGAAACAGATAAATTAACATTCAGCTCTTTCCCACCAAGCGCATTATCTGTTAAAAACATAAACTGCAAAAACGATTTGAAAAAGGCGAAAAATCAAACGGCACAAGATTTATTCGCAGATACAGTTGATACCGACAGGGTGCTGAATAAATTGATTGAAAGTTTCGGTGCGGTCGTTGCAGGTAAAATGATTGGTGTAACATTGTCAAACAACCCAACAAATGAAGAAAAAGACAACGCAATAGAAGCCCTAAACAAAGCTTTTGATGCAACAAATGACCGTGTGAACGCCGCAAAGAACAAAAACACAAATAATGTAAAAAACAACGTGTTGAGTACGATGTCTAATGCAGTGGGAACCGATGCTCTTACAAACCTCATTTCTGGGCAAGGCATCCAAACATCCGATACGGATAGCAAAAAAAAATCTGAGTCAGAAATAAGAGAATGCATAGATGAAATTAATGAGAAGCTAAAAGTGATAAGTCCAACACATTTAGAGCTATTCAAATATGACCCAAAATTGTCCTCAGATGAATATTTAAAATGTTGGATGCCCCTTGCAACAGCGTCTGAAAAACTGTCCCCAAAATTTAATACCGACAATCCTTATAAACACGGCACCAACAATAACGAAGCGTTAAGCGAAGAAGAAAAGGATGCTTGTACCGTTTTAGAAAAGGTTAACGATTTCATTGAAAATGTTGAAGACAACGTATGGCAAAGCGATGCTTATTACTGTGATGGAAATAAAGTACAAAAAAAATAAGAAAACCGCCCCAAAGAAAAAAACACGCTAGGGGAAATTGCGCTTCATCCCTTTGTTAGGGATCTGATTCTCACCTTTTGTGGGGAGATAATTCCCCGCCCGGGGGGACTCCGAAGGTGACGGGGCGGATTGCCAAGTTTTTTATAAAAGACCACCTCCCCCTGCGGGTACTCCTCCACAGGAGGAGAACTTTCAATTCTCCCCTTGGGGGGAGTACGTCCGAAGGACGGGAGGGAGGTTTCCCTTGATACACAATATTTATTGGCACCCTCCCCGCACCAGGTGGGGAATTAATCTCTGGAATTATCACAACAAAAAAACACCCACGATTGTGGGTGTTTTAATTCACAATAACAGAAATTATTCTGCAACTTCTTCTGATTTTTCTTCGGATGCTGCTTCCTTAACTTCTTCTTTTGCTGGTTCCGCTGTTGCTTCTTCTTCAACTTTCTTTGTACCGAAAGTTAATTTTTTACCTGCGACCAACGCATCAATTTCGTCTTGTGTTTGTGCAACATAAATCTTTACATCAACAATAACATCTGGATGCAAAGCGATTTTTGTATCAAACGCACCAACAGATTTAATTGGCGAACCCAACATAACCTGGGCAGATTCAACACTAACGCCAGCAACTTCTTTCAATTCGCGTGCGATATCGCGCGAAGATACCGAACCATACAGTTGACCTGTATCTCCCGCCTGACGAATCATGTGCAATTTAGCATTTTTAACTGCTTCAACTTTTGATTCAGCGTCTTTCTTTGCTTTTTCATGACGCGCAACCAATTCTGCTTTCTTTGCTTCGAACAATGCAACATTTTCTTTTGTGAAACGAATTGCTTTGTTATTTGGCAAAAGGTAATTACGCGCATAACCAGTTTTTACTTCAACTGTATCGCCGATATTACCCAATTTTGTAATTTTTTCTGTTAAGATTACTTTCATTTTATCTGTCCTTTTTTCAAGTTAGAGATTAACCCAAATTGTTTCTTACAAATGGCATCAACCCCAAATGACGTGCACGTTTAATGGCTGTCGCCAAAGCACGTTGATCTTTCTGAGATACCCCGGAAATACGAGATGGAACAATTTTTCCACGTTCTGTGATGTAATGCGACAATAATTTCACATCTTTATAATCAATAACCTTGCCCTTTAATGGGTTAGATTTTTTACGATAAATTGCTGCACGTACTGCCATTATGCCACCTCTTCTTCTGTATTTTTCTTCATCATAACGGAAGGTGTTTTTGACAATTCTTCAACGCGAACGTTAAGGAAACGAATAACATCTTCGTCAATACGGGAACGGCGTTCCAATTCTGTGATTTGAGAACCGTCTAATTCAATGTTCATCATTACATAGTGTGCCTTGCGGTTTTTACGAATGATGTAAGCCAAATTTTTCAAGCCCCAAAATTCAGTAGATTTAACATCGCCACCTAATTCTTTGATAATTTTTGCAAATTTATCCGCTTTTTCTTTTACCTGCGGTTCGGTCAAGTCCTGACGAAATACCAGGACGCTTTCATAATAAGCCATTTTATTTCCTTTGGTTTATAACAGCCGACAACCCCATGTCATCAGCAGGAACAGACCTATTATGAAGATTTTTTGCAAAAAATCAAGTCTTTTTAATACATGCTTATATATATACCCATAAAACAGTGTTGACATGCCCACAAAAATTTTACTAAGATTTGTATAACGAGAGATAAAAACACATGAAACGATTTCACAGAAATCTTAACATAATGTCGATATTTACCGCAGTTTTGCTGGCTTTTGCGGTGGTTTTCTGGCAGACAGTATTCAATATCGCGATAACTAATATTATATTGAACGGAATCATTATTGGCACAACCTTGTTTGGAATCGGGCTTTGTTTTTTAAGCATGTTTGGGCTTTTGCCGGAATATAAGTGGTTGCACGCATATTTCGCAGGTCGCGCAGATTACGGATATACCCCGAAATTATTACGCCCTATTTCAATGGCATTACACAACCGCCATATACATATTACAACGAACACCATGTCAGAACTGCTTGATTTGGTCAGCATCCGAATCGAAGACAAACGTGATTCTGTGCGATATATAACAAATACTTTAATATTCTTAGGTCTGCTTGGCACATTTTGGGGACTGATTGTGACGGTTGGTGGCTTCGCAGAATTATTGATGGCTATCGATTTTGATGACCCAGAATTACTGCAAAACATGCAAATCGCCATGGCGGGACCGTTATCAGGTATGGCAACCGCGTTCACCAGTTCTTTGCTTGGTCTGGCAGGAAGTTTGGTGGTGGGCTTTCTTGGGCTGCAATTACAGTTTGCACAAAATACAATATTCCAAGAATTAACTGATTTCATGTCGCAATACGTATTGCAAAACCCAACGAACAACATAAATATAGCAAAAGTCGCAGAAAGCGCACCTGTAAGCGCGGATACTTTCACCAAGATTTCCCAGATTCACGATGCATTCATAGATGCCAAATATGTTGTTCGTGATTTGATAAGAATTGACGGAAAATATCCTGCACTTGTTGCAATTGGTTCGGGTGAAAAAATGTTTATCGCGACACTTAATAACGATGCAGACGTTTTACAAAATGTTCTGAAACGCATCGAATTATGCTTTGCCGATACATTAGAAGGCGTAAATATCAACCTGAAAATAATTTGTGTTTCTGGGAAAAATATAGATTTAGGCGATGGCATTACACGTTTTAACAACACCAACGCCCTGCATCAATACTTAATGGCGCACCCAAATACTTTGCCAAAGACCAAGAAAGACAGACAACTTTTTGATGCTTATTCCAGATACATTGGAACAGCAATCGATTATTTGTTCAAAACAAACAATTAAAAAATAAAAAGAGAGAGGGAAAACAATGTTAAACACTCGATTCAAAGAAAGAACTAACGCATGGCCAGGGTTTGTAGATTTGTTTTCTAACCTGGTTATCATTTTAATATTCTTGCTTATCGTATTTGTGTTCTTGTGGACAACAACCAGTGTATTTAATAAAAACACCGGTGCAAAGAAAGTTGCTGAATTGGAACAAGCAAAACAAGCCCAGGCTGAACAAATCGAACAAATGAACGCCGATAAACAGGAAGCAGAACAATTATTACTGGCGGCGCGTGATGCACTGGAAAACCAAGAAGGACAAATAGAAAACCAAATGAAACTGGCGAATGCCTATGAAGACCAAATCAGTGCCTTGACCGTTCAACAAGAACAACTGGCGGCACAAATCGCAGCGTTAACAGAACAACTGCAATTGGCAAACGCGGCAAAGACTGAAATGGCACGACTGGAATCTGAACGTCACGAACTTAATGATGAAATGAGTAAAAAACAGTCTGAATTGAACGCCCGTATCACCGAATTAGAAAGCCAACTTCGCGCGGCAGAACAACGGGCCAAAGAACAAGAAACAGAATATACGCAAATGTCAAATCGGTTAAACAAAGCACTTGCGGAAAAAGTGGCAGAATTAAATTCGTTGGCTCAATACCAATCAGATTTTTACAAGCAAGTAAAAACCGCACTGGGACAGGGCGAAACCACGGGCATAAAACCAGAAGGTGACAGATTTATATTATCAAGCGATATTTTGTTCGGCAGTGGTTCTTATAAAATATCTAATGCCGGAAAAAAACAGATAAAAATACTGGCAGACCTTATCAAAGGCTTGGAAAACAAAATTCCAAAAGATATTGATTGGATTGTTCGTATTGACGGACATACCGACAGCAGACTTGTTATTCCCGGGACAAAAGCCTATTGGAATAACATGCAATTATCATTGTTGCGCGCGGCATCTGTCGCAGACGAATTGATAAAAAATGGCGTTTCCGTACAAAGGTTGATTCCATCTGGTTTTGGGGACATGTACCCGATTGCCCAAGGCAAAGATGCAAAAAGCATGCAACTTAATCGCCGAATTGAATTACAATTAACAAACAAATAAAAAATGCCCAATCGGGCATTTTTTATCTACTGAAAGTTCGCAAATTCATATATTTGATTAATTGACTAGCTTCATCAAAATTACGCCCTAAATCTTTGGCGTTATGTGCGTCATCGCTTAACAACACAGGAACATTATTTTTCGCAACCATTTTCAAGATACGATTTGACGGATATGGTTCATAACAATCGGGCTTATAAAAAGAAGTGTTTATTTCAATCGCTGTCCCCGATTTTGCAATTGCCTCTACCGCCATGTTTTCATATTCTGCCCATTTTTTATCACGCCCAAGTCCAACTTTTTTCGGCAAATCGAGATGTGCCATCCATGTAAACAAGCCAGATTCTGCCGCCACTGCAACATTCTTCCAATATTTTTGCAACAACAAATCTTGGATATCTGGGCTTGATTTTTCCAGGTCATGCATATTCAAGATTTTCCCATCGTATTCTATAAAATGTGCAGAACCTATTAAATAATCTGGCGTTAATATCCCTAAAATTCGTTCAAATCCATAACGCCACTTTGGAATATTGAAAAAGTCAACTTCCATCCCACGCAAGATTCGGGTATTTTTGTTTAGTTCTTGGATGCGCTCTAATTCTTCGTAATGCGGGATAAATCGTGTCAACACTTCATCAAACGATTCGGAATATATAGTGTCATATCCCCCACGAATCGCAAAAGAATACATTTTGGAATTTTTAATATCTGCATTTACAATAAAGTGGTTAGAAATACCAATCGTATTAAATCCCAGTTGACGGGAGCAATTAACCATGGTTTGGACAGAATCACGACCATCAAAACCGATTGTATGTGTATGAAGAGAATATTTTTGAGTCATGTCGCTAATACTATACCCATAACAATAAATTTCAATAAAATATATTTGCTTTTTGGAAAAATAAGTATATAATAACTCTCGTTTTCGGGGTGTAGCTCAGTCTGGTAGAGTACTTGGTTTGGGACCAAGGTGTCGAAGGTTCGAATCCTTTCGCCCCGACCAGATATAATAAGAAAGACCGCTTTATGCGGTGTTTTTTATTATATCTTTTAAGTTCTGAGCGAAAGGATTCAAAGAACATTCGGGAAGAAGGTTCGACCCGCAGGCGAAAGGCAGACGAGAGTATGCCGGTGAGCGGAGCGAATGAGCCAAGGGAGTGAAGCGAAGCGGAACAATCCTTTCGCCCCGACCAGAAAATTCAAACCGCCACTTTTGTGGTGGTTTTAATTTTCTCTAAAAGTGGCGAAAGGATCGGTCAGAGCAACGCAGTTGCGCATGACCAATACGAGAATACACAATTAGAAAAATCATAAAAACGGAGTTTGTAGATACGAGTTTTTATAGATTTTTATTATTGCGTATCGAGGAGGCCTTCGCCCCGACCAGAGAGTTCAAACCGCTCATTAAGAGCGGTTTTTGTTTTGTTTTCTAATACTTACAACGAGTTCGAACTAACCAATTTTGAAAAACGATATTTTTGGTGATTTCTCGAACTTTTTATGATATAATTTAAGTAAATACGAACAAAAAGGAACACAATATGGCAGATCAAAAATTTACTATCGAAGAAATAATAAAAAGAATTCAAGATTTAAAATCTAAAGCGCAAGAAACTTTAGGGGCTTCTTTTGAAAGCATACGAAAAAACAACAAAAACAGCAAAGAGTCACCGTACTCACAAATGTCCTTTGAAGAATTGATTTCTTTGGAATCTAAGATGGAACATCTTTTTGATGGCCCCATTAAATCAGAGTTTATCAAATTGCAACGCGATTCTATGTCAATCGATAAATCATCCTTATCTGCAGAACAATGGAAAATGTCTGACGAGACATCAAAACAATTAGCAGAGATAGAAAATGTATTTAGATATGCAAAAGAAGAACTGGAAACAATCAAAGGTTTTGAAAGTGGTGCTGTTGAAAAATTTGTGAACGATCCTTATTTTTCACAGACTAAATTACCAAAAGAAATGCCTTTGACAACAAGGTACCAAATATTATCAGTGGCAAAAAAAATTGCTTGGAACAAACAGGATAAAGATATGTCAAATTTGGTAAAATTGATATTGTTCACATATGTTAATACACCTGCTAACGACAAACAGAAAATCGCACAAAAATTACAAGACATAGTGAAAGATAGCATGAATAAACAACTGGTAAAATCAATCCGGGAAAACATGCCAACAATATTGACAGCAAAAGCTTTTTCAGACGAAGATAAAGCAGTATTAAAAGGTATATTTGAAAAGAAATTTTTTATAGCAGAAATATTCCGCAAGGCAACAGCAAAGTTGAACAAATCGAATGATAATAATATTGTAATATCACAAGGTCGCGATTCAAGATAACATAGAAAACCGTCCGTTCTGGACGGTTTTTATTTATAAGTGTTTTTAATCTCTCTTCCAATCTTCAAAATCTCGGCTCGAGAACTGCTAGACCAGCACGACCAGAAAATTCAAACCGACCTTTATGGTCGGTTTTTTGCGTTTCATAAAAACAAGAACACAAAGAAAGTCCGGCCTACTTAATCACCCCACAGGCGATACGAGCACCACCACCGCCCAGCGCAGCGGGGGTATCACTGTAATTATCGCCACCTGCATGAATCATTATTGATCGGTTTTTAATTTCTTGGACTTTCAGATTTGGAACAGTAAAAGATGTGTTAACAGTGCCGTCCGCGGACACGTTCAAGACCGGCAAATCGCCTTTGTGTCCCCCGGGTTGATTGGGACCCATGTGATGTCCAGTTTTATCGGGGTCATAATGACCACCCGCTTTGAGTGCGGGTTGCAGGTTCCCCTGGGCATCAACATCCGCACCACAATTTGGTTTTTCGTGAATATGGAAACCATGTTCGCCCGCCGGCAGATTATGCAAATTGACATTTATCAACAGCCCCGATGGTGTGTCTGTAAAGAAAACTTCGCCTATTTTTTGTCCCATGCCAGATGTGCCTGTCAAATAAATATCCGAATGTGCACTGGGGTTATAATTGTTACAACCTGTTAATAATAATGTCGAATATAACAAGATTTTTTTCATTTGCGTTCTCCTGCATCAATTAGATATGTCCGTATGATAAATATAAGAAAACATATATTTTTCGCAAAAGGAACGTTTTCAATATGGTGTACCCGAGCAATTTTTTACCTGGTTTTCAAATTATTTGTGTTATAATTTAATATAACGAAAGGCACCCAAATGGCAAAAGTTTTACTAATCATAGATGTCCAAAAATCTGCGGTAACGAAACCAACAATCGCGAAAGAAATTGAAAAGATTCAATATGATTACGACATTGTTTATGTGTCGAAATATACAAAAAACAATTCCCCACTTCTGAGATTCCTTGATTGGCCTGGGTATAAAGATGAAAATCTTGCCTTTAACCCAAAACCAGACGCAACTATATATACCAAAATAGGTTATTCAGCTTTCATTCCAGAAATGAAACAATTTGATGAAATATATATCTGCGGATTTGATACAGATGCTTGCGTATATAAAACCGCCTTGGATTTGATAGAAAATAATATTCGACCAATTATTCTGAAAAATTTATGTTTCAGCACGACACAAGAATTACATGAAAAAGCCATTAAAATCATGGAAAGAAATATCGGAACTAAAAATATTATATAAATTTCTTAAACACTACGATCTCTCTTCCAATCTCTACAATCTTGGCTCGAGAAAAGCTAGATCAGCACGACCACGAAATTCAATTATTATCTGTGCCTTTGTTGCCACATCAAAGAACGAAAAATCTCACTTAATGGTCTGTTATTTATTTGTTCACGAGAAAAATAGTTTAGAATCGCGTTGTCTTCATTGTCTATCTGGAAACAATCTGATTCATGAATCAAATAAGGGCTATATTCATCATTGTAAACATTTGTCTGTTTTGCGCGACCAAGGTTATATATTTTTGACGAAAAATCGTTATACACATATACACCATAAGAAGCATTTGGTGCCTCTATCATCCAATCATTAGCAATCGTTTTTTTGACAACGAAACCTGATTTTTGCAATTCGCTTTGCACGCGATTTAATGCCACCAAAGAAGCCGGTGTATTAAAACCTACCAAGCAAAATCTTATCGCAAAACTTAATCTGGACGATAACAATACATCTTGAATAATTCGTGCAACACCACTGTAATTATCGTGAAATTCGTCCACAGAAATATCAAGAGTTATTAATTTGCCATATTTATAGGCTTTTGCCCCGATATCAGACAAAATCTTCTGTCGAAACTTTCCGTCATTACCCCAAGTACCGTTGGTTTTTATTGTTGGAACATATTTATAAGAATAAATTAAATCTAATGCGTTTGGTATATAGTCTGGTTCTTCATACATATACGGTGCCAAAGTTTCCCCTCCAGTAATACAAACCAATTCGTTTGGGATAATTGGCAAAGTTCTTGATTCTGCCAAATACTTGTCTAATTTTTCCAACGGCATAAAATTTGGTTTATTTCGAGAGTTGCTGCACTCACAACAGTGGGCGCAACTTAAATTGCACCAATTTGTGATTTTAAAACTAAGAACGAGTTCTTGTCCCATAGCCACAGCAGAATAACACCAAACAACACATTTGTCAACCAATACAAAACATTAGCCACAACACTTGACAAACGGATATTTTGTGTTATATTTATACATAAACAACAATAAAAAAGGATTTTAACATGGAAAACACAAACAAAAAAAAGTCTTTTGATGTACTTAATGCTGTTTATACAACACTTGCCGTTACTGGCTTCTTGTTGATGTTAGGTGCAGCAGGCACAATGGATTACAACGATGCTGCGACAGCCGAAAATCAAAACCTTGGGTACGAAAAAAATGTTATCACAAACAAAAACCCACTCAAAGCTTTATGGTTGGGTTCCGCGGTATTAGCTGCTGGCGCAGCAGGCATTTGGTCACGAAAAAAACAAAACGAAAAAAGCAGATAATAATACTCCCTAAAAAAACACCGCATAATTTTATGCGGTGTTTTTTTATTTGATATGAGAAAATATTTCACAAAAAATTTTTATTTGCTGTAATTGAACAGATTCTTTCTGCGACTTTATTGATGTTCCACGCTGTGCTTCATACATTTTTTCTGCCAACTGATAAAGAACACACGCCTTTCGATAAGCATCATCGCCCTCTCGCAAAGCATCAGAAACATCTGCCCCACTGCTTATAGATATTTCCATAGAATCTCTGTCTGACAAACGCACACATGTCAAAGAGAACAAATCTTTTCCCCCATCCAGAAAACTATAACGAACACCTGATTTTTTCTTTGGCAACGAACGCCGTTTTACCAAAATGCCCGGCGCATTTACAGTTTCAATCAAATATTCAATATCTTTCTTGGAACAACCAATATAACCGTTCATGCTGCCCTCTTATTTTGTTCTTTACGCATCAGAGCCACAGGATAACACAAAACACGTGTTTGTCAAAGGGTTTTATTCATATAAAGAAAAATATTTTCAACACAATCGACACAAAAAACATTATTTTTTCACACTTTTCATGATAAAATAAGAAACGATAATGAAAAAGATTTTTTATCTTGCTTGTTTATTTGTCCTGTGCAGCCCCGCACAGGGAAAATTGTCTGTGGCATCGTTTCCGGGAACTTTTCAAGATATGTCTTTCAAAGCACGCATTGATATTGCACGCGAAGGATACAAACCATTGCTTGATAAAAAGGCATATCAAGAATTAAATATCGTCCCAGGCGAAGAAGTTTACACTGACCGTATCATTGACCAAATGGACCAAGAACAGAAACAACAAGAAAGCGACAGGCAAAACCTGCCACACGATACCTACTGTGCAAAATATCCTGACGATACAAAAATATGCCATACCACACAAGCCGGCACACAAACCACACCAGGCCCGACACTCCCTTCGCCAACACAAACCGGTCAACAGCAACCATCACACTTTTCTGGAAGAACGATTGGTGGTGGCGATGTGATTGAAAATAATTTTATAGTCGGCGGTTCGTGCTATCCTGCAGCACGCGACAATAATTTTACAAACACAATTTTGACCACGGGAAAATATGAAAAAATACACCCTGCCCTGGAAAAAGGCTTGATTACTATATTCAGAAAAGAAGGCGCATGTGGAACAATAAAAAACGACCGTTGCGGTTATACTTGTTATGGCATCGGTTCTGGAAAACAATGTGCAGGCGTTCGGGTAAATTCACGCGCAGAGGCAGAAACTGTCTATTATGAAAAATACTGGAAACCCTATGGTTTCGAACGTTTACCTGACGTTATTGCCACAGATGTATTCTTGGCCGGCATGGCCAGTGGTCCTGGCACGGCATTACAACAATTTAGAACTTTTCTAGGGCTTCCTAAGAAAACATCATCTGTCGATTCTGAAATGATACGGGCTGTAAATAATTATCAAGGCGACATACATAATGATTGGTTAAACGAACGTGATGCCTTTTTACAAAAAGTAGCACAGCAACGCTATAAAGGCGCTGTCAGTCGCGGATATAAAAACGCGATTGAACTTAAACGCAAAAACGGTTGCCATGTTCGACCAACCGAACCATTATACAGATAAAAATGTGCTTGTTTATTTATATCAAAAACACTAGAATACAAAATATGAAGAAAGGATTTTTCTTTTTCGTGGTTTCTGTCTTGGTTGCTACAAGCGCAACAGCTGTTGATAGTTATGTTCCTAAAAAGTTTAACACCATTACTTCACACAATGATGTTTATCCATATGTGTTAAACAATACTAAAACGAATACGAACGCCAAGAACATATCTGCCACAACAGCAAGTGCCAGACGCGCCGTCGTTCCTCGTTCAGGCGTAATGGTACAAACAACACCAAATACACAGACCCAACAACCACGCCGTGTTGTCCAACGAACAAATACAAAAGCACGTGCGGCAAATCCTTTTACACCGGGCACAAATATAAATTATCGTGCAGCAACTGCACCTGTACGTGTCAGAAATGTCAATACGGCACGCACCACAACAAATAATTATTACACAGCAACAGAACGTCCGTCTTCCCAACGGTGTATGGCAGATTACAAAGAATGCATGGAAGATTATTGCAAACGCGAAGACACCGCCTATAATCGTTGCTATTGCAGTGCAAAACTGGCGCAAATTGATGCCAAGTATAAAAACAAAATAGAAGAATTAATCGAAAAGATTGTTCGATTGAAATACTCATCTTCTGCAACCAGTGAAGAAATAAAAGAATACTGGGACCAAACCGTTGGTGTACAAACTGGCGATAACCCATGGGTAAACATTGATAATGCACTAAATATCGAATGGGCAAATACAGAAAGCCGTGTTCGCGGACAAAACGCCTTTAATACCGGTCATCAATATTGTTCACAGCACCTGCGTGCATGTTATTATATGGCATCAAATCTACGCGATGCATATAAATCTGAGATTGCGCGCGATTGCGAAACTTACGAAAAAAGTCTGCAAAAAATACAAGATGCAGCAGAAAGTGTAATAGAGAGTTATAATGATTAAATTCCTTGGTATAGAATACAGTCGCGGCGCAACCGCGAAGGTTTTGAACGGCGGTCCGGCATTGGCACCACGCGCAATTCAACAAATGTTTCCAAACGCAACATGGACAATTATCACACCAGATAATGTTAACCCTGATTCAATCACCGACAGATTTGGTGACGCTTTTAATATTCATAAAAAAATTTATAATAACACCCCACACGAAAAACACATTTTTGTTGGTGGAGACCACAGTGTGAATTTTTCTCATTTTGCATGTATTGCAGACCAATACCCAAACGAAGATTTATGTTTGGTTTATTTTGATGCGCACCTTGATATTCATACCCCTGAATCATCTATAAGGGAAGCATCTGGCGCGCCACACGGAACAAATGTTCGACATCTTTTGGGCGAAGGCGATTCGCGTTGGCTGTCATTACAACACAAAAAACCTGCGTTAAAACCTGAGAATATATTCTTTTTCGGCACGCGTTCTTGCGAACCATCAGAAATGAAATATGTCAAAGATAACAATATCTTTTTCCGCACACCTGCACAACTTGAAACAAAAGCCGATTGGGACAAAGCATTTAACGAAGTTCGCAATCGCATCGGCACAAAAAAATTTATTGTATCTTTTGATTTTGATGGAATCGATCCGAAATACTTCCGCGATGTATGGGTGCCGGAACAAAACGGGCTATCAGTTGAATTTGCACGCGCTTTTATCCAAGAGTTTAGTGACGCAATAAATTTTGAGTTTGTTGAATATGCGCCAAATGGCGATATGCAATCTGCCGATATCGTCCGGGAATTAATTGAAAAGGTCGCAAAAACTTTTGCTTAATTTTCGCATTTAAGATTATGCCTGTAAATGTTCCGCGCCAAATCATCGCTTATATTTTCCCAATCAGATTCACGACCATATATCACATCACAATCGCATTGCATACTATTGTGCGATTGTGTATTTAGCGCGCAAGATGTCACGAATATCACGCACCCCAGTCTTATAAACTTTATCATCCAGATTCCTTTTGTTTTGTTGAATTTGTTCTGTTTTTTCAATTTGACTTTCCAGATTTTTTATTTGGCATTTTGATACGCCACGATTTTCGCCATAAAAATATGCGCCAGCAAAAAGCGCACATACCAAAATAATTAAATATATTCTTATCATTGTTTTGCCCCCTAAACAAAAACCGCCTTAATCGGCGGTTTTATTTTTATTGATTCATAGAATTAAAGAAATCTTCATTGGTTTTTGTTAATCGCAATTTATCCAACAAAAATTCCATCGCCTCTAATGTTCCCATTGGGTTTATTATGCGACGCAAAACATACATTTTGGACAAGACATCTTTGGAAACCAACAAATCTTCTTTACGCGTTCCTGATTTTGTAATATCAATCGCAGGATAAACACGCTTATCAGACAATTTTCTGTCCAAAATAATTTCGCTGTTTCCTGTTCCCTTAAATTCCTCAAAAACGACTTCGTCCATCTTGGAACCAGTATCAATCAACGCGGTCGCAATAATCGTCAAAGAACCGCCACCTTCAATATTACGCGCGGCACCAAAGAAACGTTTTGGACGCTGCAGCGCATACGCATCAACACCGCCAGTCAAAACCTTTCCACTGGATGGAACAACAGTATTATATGCGCGCCCCAATCTTGTGATAGAATCAAGTAAAATAACAACATCTTGACCTGCTTCGACCAAACGTTTTGCTTTTTCAATAACCATTTCTGCAACTTGAATATGACGCGCCGCCGGTTCATCAAAAGTCGAAGAAATAACTTCGCCACGAACGCTGCGTTGCATATCTGTCACTTCTTCTGGACGTTCGTCAATCAAAAGCACAATCAGTTTAACATCAGGATAATTTGTTGCAATTGAATGAGCGATATTTTGCAACATAACCGTCTTACCTGTTCTTGGTGGCGCGACAATAAGCGAACGTTGTCCCTTTCCCGTTGGGGAAATCAAATCAATAACGCGCGCAGATAAATTGCGACCTTTGTCCGTATCATTAACAACTTCCATTTGTAATTTTTCATCAGGATATAACGGTGTCATATCATCAAATGAAATACGATGACGCAATTTTTCAGGATCATCACCATTTACCCGTTCTATCGTTTCCAAGGCAAAATATCGTTCAGATTCATTTTGTGGGGCTTGAATTTGACCTTCGACATAATCGCCAGTCTTAAGTCCATATTTTTTTATCAAATTTGGCGAAACATACAAATCGTCTGGCCCCGCCAAATAATTACTTTCCGGTGCGCGCAAAAAACCAAAGCCATCTGGCATGCGTTCTAAAACTCCATCACCAATCAAAACAATCGATTTATCAGCAGCATACACCCGCATAACAGCAAAACGCAATTGTTGAACATTTAATTGCGCAGGATTTTCAATCCCCATATCTTCAGCCATCTTCAACAATTGTTGAGGCGACTTTGTCTTTAATTCATTTACATGCATAAAAAAGCCTTTTTGTGGAAATTGTGAACGAAGAATTCCGTCACTTCTGTAATTTTAATTATAGTAGAAATCAAAACAAAAGTCAAGAAAAGCAAATCGAGAGCAATAACAAACATCACGCCCCGATACACCAAACAGAATTATTTTTCCAGTTCAGATTTACCGATAACAATATCGCGTTTTTCAAATTCTGCTGCAAAATTAACAACATTTAATTTCTTCACAGCACCTTTGAACCCCGCAGTTTTTGCGGTTCCCGTTGCTTTCTTAAAAGAGTCCTGTTTCGCCATCTACTATACCTTTTACGCTTTCATCTCTCTATCAATTAGAGCTAATATACACCAAAAATTATTTTTTGTCAAGTTGTTTTTTGTCAATATATTATAACATCCCCATTTCCAAACAATCTTCACAATCATCGACACTGCTGTATTCTTCGACAACGATTGGCGCAGGTTTGGCTGGTTCTGTATATTGAACTTCTTTGACAACACGAACACGACGATTTTCCGCATTAGGTGTATTATCAGGTGTTTTTACCTTCAAATCTTCTTCCCCTGCAGAAACTGCTATAATTTGAGACGAAGGTATGCCGTATTCAATCAACATTCTCTGCACCGCTTCGGCACGACGACCACCCAACGCATAGTTATACGCACTCGAACCAGCGGTATCTGTATGCCCCACCACAGAAACCTTTACATTTTTATTAGCCCGAGTTGTTGCCACCAACTTTCTGATTAAATCTTCGTATTCAGGCTTAATTTTTGATTTGTCGAAATCAAAGTGTACTTCAAAGATTTCTTCCATAACATGTTGCTTTGGTTCAAGCGGAATCTGTTGAACTTTGATAACGGTCTTGTCTGCTTCTTTCCCAACGCCATCTAAACGTGCATTTATTGCTGCTAATTCTGCACGCATTGCCATCATCATATCCACAAATTCGTCACGTGATACATAATCACCTTCTGCGCCACCTGTTGCATTTACGACATCATCTCCTGTCGTTGAATTTTCATCACCGCCATAGATGTTTTGATTAAACACCATCGCAGGTTGTGCTTGTTGTGGCACATTAAGCGTCACAGGTACAGGCTGAACCAAATTGCCAGGAATATTTACATTATTAACAATAACAACACCTTCGCGGGAACGCGATGAACCTGCCATCGCATTTAATCTGCGGGTTTCAGGATAATACTTTTCTTCTGCGACCTTTGGTATCAGATTTGTAGATTTTACGTATGTTGGCGCAACAACTTTACCTTCTGCACAATCTTTCAACATTTGCATTGTTGCCAAGAAACGCGCCCTGCACTCTTTCGCAGTGGCATTTTGACCACTGGCAGCAGCCGATATCCAACAATCAAATTTTGCTTGTGCTTCTGCGGCAAGTTGTGGTTGTGTCTGTGCGGCATCACCCCTTAATTCATTGATTAAATTGTTATAACCTGTATAGATTTCAAATCTTTCACTATCATCCCCGATTTTCCAATTATCCAAAGATTCAGGGAAAGGTGTTTCACCAGAAAAAGCCCCGATAGCCTTATTAGCGAACAATTCTGCGATATCGGGATAATCACTGGTTCTGGCATTATAAATCGCATACGAACGATAATTCATCGCCAATTGATTAAGGAAAGAATCTTTGTGCGGGGCGGCATTAACATTCAGATTTTCCACATATTCTACCGCCGGCATTTCGTATTCTGTATCCCGCGTATCAGTTCCAGCACACCCAGCAACAACAACTGTTGCAAGCAAAGACAGCATAGAAACATAATATTTGTTTTTCATCGTAAAATCCTTTCCTTTTCCATATATCAGACTAATTATACCTTTTTTCCAAGATTGAGTAAAGAGAAAAAGCACACAAAATGTGCTTTTCAACAAAAAATTTTATTACTTGTCAAACAGTTGTGTTGCCATCGACCCCAATGACGGTAACATTGATTTAACATCGCCAGACCCACCCATTGAAGACACCGTTTCTAAAACGGAAGACGTTCCTGCTGTTCCGGTTGTTTGTCCTATACTGCTTAACGCTTGTGTTACAAACCCACCATAAAGTTCACGTTTTGCCGCTGCAACTTTCGCAGGCGCACAACGTTGCGCTTTTTCTTTCAGCTCTGCAATCTTTCTTGCCTCTGCTTTTGTATAATCTTCATCAGTGAATGGAATCTTTACAAAAATATCATAGATATTGGATACTGTTTCACATTTTTTACCGGCATCATCTTTACATTTTTTACCCGAACTCACTTTCGGGAAGTTTTCCCAAACCGTTCCTTTGTCAGCGCTACTGCTAAAAGTTTCATAACACGCTTCATCATAAAGGTCTAAAAATGTCTGATAACTGCCATCACAAGACCTGTCGCCCAAACCACTGGCCGCATCAAAAGAATTCGTTTCGCTTATCTTTGCCCATTCTTTAACTAAATCATTAACTGTTCTTATTTCATCAGATGTCGGCGCACAATCTGCAGTTAACTGTTGTTGCTGTGCCTGTAAATTTTTTACATTTCCGACCAACCCGATAACAGCGGGCAATAAACTGGTTGCAGATTCTGTGGCATCGGCTTTTTTGGCCGCCACAGGTGCTGCTTTTTTAATATTAACAGCCGCCTGTGATTCAGCAACCACAGTACAAACAAGAACAACCAAGAAGGTCAATAGTCTTTTCATCTCTCTTTGGCATATTATATCACAAAAAAAAGATTATATAAATATAAAAATTGCATTTTAATTTATAAATCGCTACACTGTCATGTGATGAAAAACAACCAGCGCAATTTTATTATTATTTCCAAACACAAACGGCTTACACGCCTTTGGCAGTTTTTCTTTACGGGCTGGGGGCTGGTAATGGTTGCGGTACTGGTATCTGCGTCGTTTTTAACTAAACAAATATTATGGACACCAATAAGTGCGATAAACATGCGCGACATCGTGACAAACCAGATAAAGATGACCAACGCTTCTTTTGTTGGAACAGACAAAGACGGCAACCCTTTCAAAATAACCGCTGAATCTGGGCATAAAGAATACGAAAAACCAGATATCATTTTTCTTGAAAAACCATTTGGCACAGTGACTCGCAAAACAGATGGCAAGAAAATAACAGATAAAATTTCCGCCAGAACGGCTCAATTTAATCTAAAAACCAAAGAATTAAATTTGCGCGGACATGTTCGCGTCGATTCCAGCAATGGCGATAAAATGTTAACAGAAGAAATGGTGATACAACTATGATAAAAAAATCGGTACTAAAAGTTGAACATCTGTCAAAAAATTATGGTAAGCGCGTTGTTTTGCGCGACATATCATTACTTGCTAACCAGGGCGAATCTGTCGGACTTTTGGGACCGAACGGTGCTGGAAAGACAACTGCTTTTTATTGCATTACCGGGCAATTGGCGGCGTCCAGCGGTCAAATATTCCTTAATTCCCAAGATATCACACATTTGCCTTTTTATCAACGTTCGCGCCTGCACATTGGTTATCTGCCCCAAGAAAACAGCGTTTTTCGTGGTCTGTCTGTCGAAGATAACATTATGGCAATACTTGAAATAGTTGAACCCAATCGTTCAAAACGCGAAGAAAAATTAAATTCTTTACTTGATGAATTTTCAATAGCGTTTTTACGTAAAAGTCCCGCAACCGCTTTATCAGGCGGCGAACGCAGACGCGTTGAAATTGCACGCGCATTGGCAAATGACCCTAAATTTATACTGCTGGACGAACCTTTTGCGGGCATCGATCCTATTGCAGTGAACGAAATTCGTGAATTAGTATCTCAATTAAAACATCGTGGTTTGGGGGTTATTATTACCGACCACAATGTTCGTGAAACACTGGGTATCACAGACCGCAGTTATGTATTGCACGATGGAAAAATACTTAAACACGGAACAACAGATGAAATTGTCAAAGATGAAATGGTTAAAAAAGTTTACCTTGGCGAAAATTTCACTATGTAATTTGTTAAAAGGAAAAAGGGAGATTATATAATGTTTTCTATTACAAAAATTCATGCACGTCAAATTATGGATTCGCGTGGCAACCCAACTGTTGAATGCGATATTTGGTTAGACGGGGGCGCATTTGGGCGCGCATCTGTTCCATCCGGCGCATCGACAGGTTCATTTGAAGCGTTGGAATTGCGCGATGGCGACAAAACATATATGGGCAAATCTGTTTTTAATGCCGTAAAAAATGTAAACGAAATTATCGCACCTGCTTTGATTGGTATGGATGCATCAAAACAATCTGATATTGACAACAAAATGCTGAATCTGGATGGCACAGCAAACAAAGAGAAACTTGGCGCGAACGCGATTTTATCTGTATCATTGGCGGTTGCGCACGGGGCAGCAAACGCACAAAAGATACCGCTTTATAAGCATATTGCAAATATATTTGGCAATGCTAATCCATGTGTTTTACCACGTCCAATGATGAACATTGTTAACGGCGGCGCACACGCAGATAACGGCCTTGACGCACAAGAATTTATGATTATCCCAAACGGCGCAAAAAACGAAGTCGAAGCGATTCGTATGGGATCGGAAATTTTTCATAATCTGAAATCTATTCTAAAAAAATCACATCATTCAACAAACGTTGGTGACGAAGGTGGCTTTGCCCCAAACTTTAACACTTGCAACGAAGCATTAGATACCATTATCGAAGCAATCAAAGTCGCAGGTTACGTCCCGGGTGCCGATGTATCAATAGGTCTGGACGTTGCGTCTTCTGAATTTTATCATGATGGAATTTATCATTTTGAGGGCGCAGAAAAAACATCTGACGAAATGATAGATTTTTACAAAGAATTGATTTCTAAGTACCCTGTGATTTCCATCGAAGATGCATTGGCAGAAGAAGATTGGGATGCATGGAAAAAATTAACCTCAGAAATTGGGGACAAATGTCAGTTGGTTGGCGACGATTTATTTGTGACGAATCCGATTCGCCTAAAAAAAGGTATTGAAAGCAACTGCGCAAACGCAATCCTTATTAAAGTTAACCAAATCGGTTCTCTGACAGAAACATTAACCGCAATCAAAATGGCACAAGATGCTAATTATGGGGTTATTGTTTCTCATCGCAGTGGCGAAACCGAAGACACCACAATTGCAGATTTAGCCGTTGCAACAAATGCAGGTCAAATCAAAACGGGTTCTATGTCACGCACAGACCGAATGGCAAAATACAATCAATTAATTCGTATAGATGAAGAACTTGGGTCAAACGCAAAATACGGTATATAAATGATTAGTATAGCAAAAATTTTGTTAGGGTTAAAATATATCGCAGTTATTGGTATTCTGGTCTGTATTATTTTAACCCCGATGTATCTTGCATCTGCAAACAATCGTTCTAAATTTGATCAAATGCGCGTTCGCATGGGGTCGGTTATGTTTGGGTGGTCGTTTATAGGATGGATATTTGCACTGTTCATAAGCGCAAAAAAATAACCGCTGAATATCAGCGGTTTTTTAGAGCAAACATATGATATTATTTAACAACCCATATTTCTACGGTATCCACAACCGCATTATTAGAACCACGACGCACAGGCGCATACAACAAATTAGTTTTCGTCACACCCAACTTGTTATCACCACGCATTGAAACGTCTGTCACATAATTTCCAGTTCCAGATGTGACCACATCTGTCACCCCCCCTGCGGTTCCATGTTGACTTGTTCCACCGCCAGATGGGAGATTAGAAAGACTGCCTGCACTGATTGCTTTAATCGAACTTACCCCGGCAGATAAACGTGTGTTGGCATCGCCCGATGCGATTCTGCCCGCAGGAGTCGTTGCAACACGTGTCTGGAACGAATCGTCACTTGGTACACTGACTGGTGCCTTTGGTAATACAGTAACCGGCTTTGCCACACTTGTTGAAACACCGGCTGTTCCTAATTTTTTCACGCTAGCCACAGCAAATGCATCAACCGATACAAAAACTGTCATAATAGCAAAAAACAAAATTGACTTTCTTATCATTATCGTTCCTCTTGGGTTTATTATTTGTTGTTGTACAACTTCACATTATCTTGAATGGAATATTCTACTCCATCTACTCTTGTTCTTAAAGATGTATTAGTTGCCTCATTAATCGCCTTTGCACCTGGTGTCATTTTTGCATAATAAACTTTGCCTTCCAATTTCACTGCTAACGCAGGTGTTGTTTGCTGTTCAGACGTTAAATACAACACGTCTTCCCCGATATGCATTATCTTGCCGCAACCACCAACACTGGTCGTTCCCCGTGGCGAAACCAAACCAGATGGACAACTGGCTACACCTTGGTCTTCTACAGCATTTGCAACAAACTCTCTTGGATTATCATCACCACAATATTTGTTTTCTGGACAAATTGCACAATCTCTTGCACTTGTCGCGCCTGCCGGCAAATAAGTTCCTGCATCACACGTTATATGCAAAAGGTCACACATATCTGCACTTGATGCACCAGCAGGAGATGATAAACCATCTACACAGCTCGTTATTCCTTGATTCTCTGCAGAAAGCAGGAATGTCCCACCTAGACAATAATTGTCTTCTAAACACGTTTCGCAAACCACTTTATTTGCTGGCAAATACGTACCCGGCGAACAAATCGCACCATCAGTATATACTGCTTTTGCCCAAACTTCACCTTCGTAAACACCATCCATATTAACAGCCAACGCAGAATTCTGATAAATCATGTTCGGTTGCATATATTCGCCATTTGCAAAATTCGGGAACTGGCTAGCAGGCACAAGCACACCCGCAGCCACAGCATCAGACACCAAAAAAACCATCATTAAAATAGATACAAGCCACAGATGTTTGCCCATCTTCCCTACCTTTTGATGTTTCTCTTTGTGCATTATATCACAAAACAAAAAAAAGGGAAGCGTTTTTTATTTGTCTAATGTTTTTTTGTTTCACTTTTTTTGTATTTTTTCATCACCATCCAATCTAACCACTTGATTTGGATTATCCGCCAAAGATTTAATGGTTGAATCTATTAATGCCTTGCGTTCCATAAACATCTTTTTGTTTGTTGCATCCAAATTATCAATTGCCGGCAATTTAACAGTCATCGGGTTTACGTGCACACCGTTTTTAATAACTTCGTAATGTAAATGTGGCCCCGTAGAAAGCCCGGTAGAACCAGAATAACCTATAATTTGTCCCTGGCGTACGACCGTACCGACATTTACCCCCTTGGCAAATTTAGACATGTGCGCATACAAAGTTTCAAATGTCCCATTGTGCCTTATCTTTACAAAATTGCCATGTCCACGATTAAAACTGCGCGCAATAACACGGCCGGAACCCGCCGCAGGAATTGGTGTCCCTGTTGGTGCACGGAAATCAACACCCTTGTGTGCACGCGTAAACCCAAGAACAGGATGTTTGCGCCCACCAGAGAATTTAGATGTAATTTTCGCATTGTTTATCGGTGTTCTTTTTAACGATTTGATTGCTCCATTTCCATTGGCATCATAATATCCAGACTTTCCGTCTGGTTTGACATAGCGATACATTTGGACATTACCACGCAACGCATCAAAAGACACCGCCAAGACATGCCCATTGTCCACCTTTTTATCAGAAGCAAAATTTTCTTCATACAAAACATAGAATTTTTGTCCTGCCCTGATATCGCGTTCAAAGTCCATTTCAAAAGCCAACAAATCATAAACATCCAAAATAATACCTTCTGGGATGCCAGCGTCCATTGCGGACAAATAGAAACTGCTGCCATTGGCAATTTCGCCCTGTTTGTACGCGACACGTGTATCACGCGCAATTTCTATTTTTTGACATTGCCAAGTATCTGGTGTCCCGCAATCAATTTCAATTTTATTCCAAGGACCATTTTCAATCACAATTTTGGAAATTGGCGCATTTTCACTTTCACGCACAAAGTCAAACTTATCGCGCCCTGCGCGCAAAGTCACAAAATCAGCATCTTTTTTTAGGTTTTTAGAGATAGCATTTATATCCTGTATTGAAAAGCCCTGTTCCCCTAATATTTTGGAAAGGGTATCCCCAGACTTTACATCAACAACGGTGTGTACTTCGCTGGAAAACACAGCCTCTCTGGCAGGTTTATAAAAACAAACCACACCAACAGCGATTAACACCATCACTATTGCAATCCCTAAAATAACACGGGATAATGTATGAACATTACCAACTTTTTTACAAGATGTTAACCCCCGGGCTGCCATCTTTTTAATAATTAATTTTGCTTTTTCCATGACGCACATTATAATAAAAATATGAATATAAATCAAGCGTTCACAATTCTTGAAAAATCAGGCGGTGTTCGTGCCGCCAGAATCATCACAACCAAGCATCCAAAATTATCTTGGTGGCGCACTTTTTATTATTCTTATCAATTAAAACGCGGTATGCCTGTCGCAAAAATTATTCATTCTAAATGGTTTTATGGCATTGAATTTTACACAAACAAACACACACTGGACCCTCGTCCAGATACAGAAACACTTGTCGAATCGGTTATCAAAGATTGCGTTGCCGACAAAAATCGCACTATTTTAGACATGGGGACAGGCACAGGTTGCATAATATGCGCACTTTGCAAAAACATCCCAAACACAACAGGCATCGCAATTGATAAATCGAGAAAAGCTTTGCGTGTCGCGAAAAAAAATATCAAAAAACTAAATCTAACTAAACAAATAAAAACTAAACACGCAGATTTTTCTAAATTTCAATCTAATGAAAAATTTGACATCATTGTTTCCAATCCTCCTTATATAAAATACGGAGATATACGCGTTAACACACACGCAAAATTCGACCCAGCAATTGCACTTTATGCTGGGAACGATGGGTTGGCAGCGTACGAACAAATCGCAAAAAACGCAAAAAAACTAATAAAAAAAGACGGCAAGATTTATCTGGAAATTGGCGTTGGACAATCTGCCCAGGTTATTAAAATATTCAATTTTTATGGATGGAAATTCGAACGCACCGAAAAAGATTTATCTGGAATAAACCGCGTTTTGGTTTTTACGCTATAAAAAATTGATTATGTTGCTTTAGCCATCCTATCGTTGTATCCATGCCATGACCATGAACAACATAAGTTTCATCACTAAGATTTTTATTATATAAATTCCGAATCGATTTTTGTAATTGTTCCGCACTGCCCCCTGGAAAATCATAGCGACCAAAACTTTCCGCAAACAAAGTGTCACCTGTTAACAAAATTTTATAATCTGGAAAATAGAACATAAGTCCGCCCGGTGTATGCCCCGGACTCGCCATAATCTCCATCTTGATACCAGGCAACACCTCAACTGTACCTGGCAACAAATTAATTGGCTTTTTATAATCATCGTGAATATGTGGGATACCGAACATGTCTAACAGTTCGTTACCCCAACCTATTAAATAATTATCTTTGTCGCTTAAAAACCAATCTATATTAAATGCACATGCCAGCGCAGGCGCTGCAGATATATGATCAGGATGTCCATGCGTAGAATATATCGCCTGCAATTTCAACCCGCGCCCCAACAGCACTTTTTCCCAATCGGCTGCTTTACCCCAGGCGTCAAAAATTACAGCATCTCTTCCAACACTTACCAACAACGAATTTGTATTCATTGGTGGCAAATGCAAGACCTCAAATTTCACATCGTTATTTTTGGGCATTTGATTTTTTTGTGGTTTTTACGGATGTCTTTTTCACAGTTGCTTTTTTACCCAAAACAATTTCACGAATTTCTTCGCCAGACAAAGTTTCTTTGTCTAACAAAGCCTTGGCCAATTTTTCCACAGTTGCCTTGTTTTTAGAAATCAAATTCTTGGCATCTTTATATGCATTATCAACCCACGTTCTAATTTCTGCATCAACCGCTTCTGCTGTTTTTTCAGAAGCGTTTTCCAGTGCAATTCTTTGTCCAAAAGTGTTTGCTTGATTTATCGCAACCATACCAATTTTTTCAGACAAACCTGCCATAGTGATAGAACGACGCGCCAGATGTGTTGCCATTTCAATATCACTTGCCGCGCCGGTTGTGATTTTACTTTTACCAAAGAAAACCTCTTCTGCGGCACGTCCTGCCAAATCAACTGCCAAATCTGCACGCACTTCTTCCAATGTCATAGATACCTTGTCATCAATAGGCAAGTGTTGCACCATACCCAAAGCCTGACCACGCGGGATAATTGTCGCCTTGTGAATAGGGTCTGTGACATCGCGATAATGCACACCAACAAAAGCATGCCCTGCTTCGTGATAGGCGGTTAATTTAATATCTTGCTGGCGCATTTTACGGTTCTTTTTTGGTCCCATAAGAATTTTATCACGCGCTTCTTCTATATCGCTCTGTTCAACAACTTTATGTCCGACACGAACAGCATGAAGCGCTGCTTCATTTAACAGATTTTCCAAATCTGCGCCACTAAAGCCAGTTGTTCCGCGCGCAACATCCATCATAGAAACTTTTTCGCCAATCTTGAATTTCTTGGCGTGCAATTCCAAAATATCACGCCGCCCTTCCAGATTCGGTAAATCGATATGAATCTGTCTGTCGAAACGACCAGGACGCAACAAAGCCTTGTCTAACATATCAGGACGATTTGTCGCTGCAATAACAATTATTCCTGTATCATTAGAGAAACCATCCATTTCAATCAACAATTGGTTAAGAGTTTGTTCGCGGTCATTGTCATTAAGCGAATGTTTGCTGCGGCTTTGACCAATGGCATCAATTTCATCGATAAATAAAATACATGGTGCATTACGTTTTGCTAAATCAAAAATCTCTTTGATTTTTGCAACGCCTAAACCAACAATGATACCCGAAAAATCACTGCCCGATGTGGCAAAAAACGGAACGTTCGCTTCCCCAGCAACAGCACGTGCCAGCAAAGTTTTACCTGTTCCAGGTTCACCAGACAACAATATCCCGCGTGGCACACGTGCACCAAGTGCCTTGAATTTATCTTTATTTTTAAGGAATTCTACAACTTCCATCAATTCTTGTTTTTCAGAATCAATGCCTGCGACATCTTTGAAAGAAGTTTTTGTTTTTCCTGTTGTGATTTTAGTAGGGTTTTGCCCAATTAAACTGCGTGTGATACCACCGCCACCGCTTCCGCCACGTAAAATTTTTAATAACCAGATAAGGAACAAGGCACTTACTAAAATTGGCAACCATTTTGCAACATTATCCCACATTGAATCTTTATTATTAATAGAAACAACCGCACCATTGTTAGATATTTTTTCCAACAATTCAGGATTGTATGTAATCACTGCGCGATATGGCGTTCCATCTTTCAAAACACCAGTTGCAATATTATCTTTGCCAATATCCATTGTTTTGATATCGTTTGCGCGACGCAAAACATCCGAAAAAGTTAATTCAATCGGTGCTTTTTTTATTGCAACATCTTGTACAATCGGTTTATTCGCATTACCAACATATGCGATACGCGCAATAAGCGCGATGAACAAAACCACAAAAATTATTAAATAAAATCTTGAACCGTCTTTTTTTCTAAATATGTTTTCTTTTTTCATGTCTTTTCCTAAAACTTGTACGTTTTCCTTCTGGGACAATCAAGATTCTGTCGTTAAGTCTGCGAATCGTACAATGCCCCAATGTAAACTTGCAATCTGCACCTAACTTAGATAGTGCATTTTGCAAAGAATTCAAGCGTATCGGATAAATATCCCCACCTATTTTCTGAATCAATGTTCCCAAGAACTTTAATCTAATTTCTTCTGCTTCGTCAAACAAAAAAGAAGCAACAAACAACGCACCCCACGAACGAATAACCATTTCAATACGCATATCAATATATTTATCCATCCATTGACGGGTTCGCGACAAATTCTGAATTGCTAATAAAAGCCGCGCATCGCTTATCCCCAAATCATCGTTTAACAAATGTCTGTTGTTACGAATTTTTACACGCGTATAATGTTCATCACTATTCATAGAATCAACAAAATATTTGATATTATTATCATCACAATATTTTTTGATTTCACCACGCGATACATTTAATAATGGACGAATTATTTTGATACCATTTCGCATTGATTCAGGCATCATCGCCGCCAAACCATAAAGGCCACTGCCACGCGAAAGATTCATTAAAAAAGTTTCGATTTGGTCATCACTTTGATGTGCGGTCACCAAATATTCAATATTATTTTTATGACAAAAATCTGTCATCATTTTATAACGCGCTTCACGGGCGGCGGCTTCCAATCCGTTTTCTGGCTTATCAGCATCCCAATAAAAAACGCGACATGGAATATTCATTTTTTCACAAACATTTTCAACATATTCTGTTTCAATGTCAGCCTCTGGGCGTAATTTATGGTTCACATGTAAACAAACAATATCTGCCCCAATTTCATGCAACCAATAAAGCAAACACACAGAATCAACGCCACCACTGACGGCAACCGCCATTTTATGGTCTTTATATTTAGTAATAAAATCAATAAACTTTTGATTCATAACGAATTTATTTTATGGTATAATTTCCAAAAATAAAGGAAAAATAAGCATGAATCAGAAAATAAAATCTGTGGCTGTTTATTGCGGCCACCAATTTGGAAACAACCCAGAATATGCACGCGACGCGCGTAAAATCGGCGAATTATTGGCAAAAAATAAAATGACTCTTGTTTTTGGGGGCGGAAACGTCGGTTTAATGGGTGCCGTATCCAGTGCTGCCATTGAAAACGGAGGCAACGTAATTGGAATATCTACGACACATGTGGTATCTCTTCAAGAACCGGCACACAAAGAAATAGAAGTAAAAATTGTTGACGGTTTATCAACCCGCAAAGAAGAAATGTTCGAATTATCAGATGCTTTCGTAATTTTACCCGGTGGAATCGGGACTTTGGATGAAATGACAGACATCATGACGAAACAACAAGTTGGCGAATCTTGCAAACCGATTTACATGATGAACACTGCTAAATATTGGGAAATTTTCGGTCAAGTCATGACCCACATGCAAGCAGAAGGCTTTATGCCAAATACGGACGAATATAATTTGCACGTTGTGAATTCGCCAGAAGACCTTATCAAAAGGCTACTCGATGGCAACGACCTTGTCACGACCTGTTAGGCCTTTTAATATTTTAATTCTTGATTTTGGGACATTAAAATATTCTGACAAAAGTTCGACAACAGCACTGTTTGCGCGCCCATTTTCTGGTGCGACAGTTGTATAAACACGCAAAACACCGTCGGTTTCGACAATTTTATTTTGTTTTGCGTGTGGTGTGACACGAACATTAAAAATCTTCGACAAATCTTTCATCGCTCATGATATGAATATGAAAATGCATCACAGATTGCCCCGCACCACGACCAGTATTAGCAACAGTTCTAAAATTATCGCGCAAGCCTAACTTTTCAACCGTATTGCGAAAGCCGTTCCAAAAAGCAACCTGAACATCCGCCGGTGCGTTTTGTGTAAAATCGAAAATATCTGTATATTCACCACGCGGAATTACCAACACATGCACCCTTGCACGGGGCGCGACATCATAAAAAGCCAGCACATTATCATCACTATAAACCGTTTTATTAGGAATTTCACCACGCAAAATCTTTGCAAAAACATTATTTTTGTCGTACATATTATACCCCTTTATTCCATACATATAAATATACACTGCATGGGCGCAAAAAATCAAGCCCCTTGAAAAGCCAAATTTTTGCACTATATTTGACGCATAGCAAAGGAGTGCTTAATTATGTTCAAACCATTGCATAACTATATTTTATTGAAAAGAATAGAAGAAGAAAATAAAACAGCCGGTGGAATTATTATCCCTGACAACGCAAAAGAAAAACCTTCCCGGGGTCGCGTTATTGCGACTGGCGATGGAATATATGAAAACGGACAAAAGATTCCTGTATCCGTCAAAAAGGATGATGTCGTATTATTTGCAAAATGGGCATCATCTGCAAACGAAGTCAAAATTGACGGAACCGACTATGTGTTAATCAAAGAATCTGACATACTTGGAATTTTATAAAAAGGAACAAACGATGGCAAAAGATATTATTTTTAATACTGACAAATTGGCATCAGGCGTTGATAAATTAGCAAACGCTGTAAAAATCACTATGGGTCCAAAGGGGCGCACAGTTGTGATTGAACGCGCATACGGTGCACCTGTTGCAACCAAAGACGGCGTGACCGTTGCAAAAGAAGTTTCGTTGAAAGATAATGCCGAAAACATCGGCGCGAAAATGATTCAAGAAGTTGCGAAACGTGCCGGCGACAGTGCTGGGGACGGAACAACAACTGCAACTGTTTTGGCACAAAACCTTTTCCGCGAAGGTCGTCGCGTTATTGCGGCAGGCATGAACCCAATGGATGTTAAACGCGGTATTGATATAGCCGTTGATGCCGTTGTCAAAGACATTGAAAAACATGCACGCCCGGTTAAAGACTCTTCTGAAATCGCCCAGGTTGCAACAATTTCGGCAAACAGCGATTCTGATATCGGGCAAAAAATTGCAGACGCAATGGAAAAAGTTGGCAAAGAAGGCGTTATTACTGTCCAAGAAGCCAAAGGACTGAATACAGAAATTGATGTTGTTGAAGGTATGCAATTTGACCAAGGCTTTATGTCACCCTATTTCGTAACAAACAGCGAAAAAATGTTGGCGGAACTGGAAAATGCCGCAATTTTGGTTTCTGAAAAGAAAATCACAGGTTTGCAAGCATTGCTTCCTATTCTGGAACCAATTGCACAATCTGGCCGTCCACTGTTGATTATTGCCGAAGATGTGGAATCTGAAGCCCTGGCAACATTAGTGTTAAACCGTCTGCGTGGCGGATTGAAAGTTTGTGCTGTCAAAGCCCCAGGCTTTGGTGACCGCCGCAAAGAAATGTTGAAAGATATAGCCATTGTCACCGGTGCAACAGTTATTTCTGACGATATGGGTATGACATTTGAAAACATTAACCAATCTGTATTAGGTTCCGCGAAACGCGTTGTCGTTTCCAAAGATAAAACATTGTTGGTAAACGGCGGTGGCGACACAGACGCAATCAAAGCGCGCGCTGACGAAATTCGTAAAAACCTGAAAGATTCAACCAGCGATTATGACCGCGAAAAATTGGCAGAACGCTTGGCTAAATTGGTTGGTGGTGTCGCGGTTATCCACGTTGGTGGTATGACCGAAGTCGAAGTCAAAGAAAAGAAAGACCGTGTTGATGATGCATTGGCTGCGACACGTGCTGCAGTTGCCGAAGGCATTGTTGCCGGTGGTGGTGTTGCACTGGTTCGCGCGGTTGAATCACTGAAAAATTTGACAGGGGCAAACGCAGACCAAACCGTTGGTATCGACATTGTCCGTCGCGCAATTGTCGCACCTTGCATGCAAATTGCCGAAAACGCCGGTGTATCGGGTGAAATCGTTGTTGGCAAAATCATGGAAAACAAAGATTATAACTTTGGATACAATGCCCAAACTGGCGAATATGTTGACATGATGAAATCTGGAATTATCGACCCAGCAAAAGTTGTAAAAACAGCCATCCAAGCGGCAGCATCAACCGCAGGAGTGTTATTAACAACTGGCGCGGTAATGTCTGAAATCCCAGAAGAAAAATCAACAACCCCATCGGCACCTGGTATGCCAGGAATGATGTAAAAAAACTCCGCCCATTTGGGCGGTTATTTTTTGGTCACAGTCTTAAAATTTGCAAAATGGCTTTTTTCCTGATAAAATCAAGCATTATGTACAAGTTTTTACGAAAAATTTGGAAAAGTTTTTGGGAGCCCATTTTGCATAATTCTGCGATACAATGGGTCGTTGTTGCCTTGTTTGCGGGTGTGACATGGTTCATATTTCTGACATCGCGACACAAATTCACAAATACAGAATCATTAAAAAACTATCGCAAAAGCCCCGTGGTTTTTGTCTTTTTCCATGGCAGATGCGCCATGTTGTCGCCTGTGATACGGTCTGCACGAATAAAATCTTACTGTGTTGCATCGCGACACAAAGACGGACGTATGATGGCACGCATGCAACGGCTTTTTGGTTTGCGTGCAATCTATGGTTCTACATCAGATGGCGCGGTAGCGGTTTTACGTGAAGGCGTTCGTGTGATGAAGCAAGAAAATGTTTCTATGTGTGTTCCGGTTGATGGACCGTCCGGACCATCTCTGCACTTACAAGACGGCGCATTATATTTTGCACGCATGACGGGCGCGCCTATTGTTCCGGTATGCTTTTCATGTTCACGACCAATGTACATGGACAGATGGGATAAATTTATGGTCCCAAAATTATTTGGTACAATATCTTGTCGTATTGGCGAACCAATATATATTGATTCTAAATTGCGTGGCGAAGATTTTGAGAAAAAACGTGCAGAAATTGAAAAAATTATGGTAAAACAATTACGTGAAATGGACGCAGAATTTAATTTACCGAAAATACAAAGCGGTCTTAATTCTACTGATTACAGGAAACACACACACAAAAAATAAAAGGGTCAAAACACTTGACCCTTTCTTTGTATCTTAGAAATTATATCTGAATTTCAACATACCTGTCTGGGAAGTATAATCTTCACGGACATCGATGTCATAATTAACAGACATTTCCAAAGTACGATACTGCATACCTAACCCGATACCAAATTCGCCTCCGATACGGTTCAACCGATTCCCTTCGATTGTATAAGCATTTATCCCCGGCATCGCAACTGTGGCAATTTGTTTATCAGACAACAAATCATACTTAAAGCCCGCATTAAGTTGTGGCATGATTTTTGTGTGTCTGGACACATCCACATTAAATGCGTACTTTGCGCCGATAACCCCTGTCAAGAAATCATTATCATCCATATGTGTTTTTACACCATACGAATTTGCGTAATCATCAGCACTGACATGTATATAGCGCAACCCAAGTTCTGGGGTTATGCCATTTCTGAAATCATATCCTGTTGCCAACGCGCCACCAAACGAATTAACTTTATAGTCTGCAAATATCGTTTTATCATCAATAATCGTTCCAATTTCAGAATAATCAGACATTGTATAATTCGCGATTGCATTCACATACCATTGTGCAGGTTTATACTGACCGTACAAGAACAATGTATTAGAATCAATTTCAGTATTACGCGCAGTTCCATCTATATCAGAATGAGCATACGAATACCCCGCACCAATTGTCCAATGCCTGTTGATTGTCCCATCCAATCCAAACGCGATTCCACGCGTATAACCATTGAATGCATCATGCTGCCTAGATTTATTAAACAAACCTTGCGCCCAAATACCGCCAGAAGTAAAATTCACATCACCGCCATTGCGCCCATAAACGTTGCCATAATAATTATGCGCTGGCATAACACGTCTTGTTCTTGGCATTGACATACGATTTGCCGCCAAATTAACAACCGCATGTTGAACAGATGCAGAAACAGATTGTACGACCGCTTCTTTTTCTGGATGCACCGCCTTGGTTGCTTGTTCAATCGCAGCAGTATTTCCAGACGCTAATTTTTCCTGAACAGCCACAGACAATTCCTTTATCTGTTTTGTTCCTGTATCTGATGAGCCGGCATCCACGATATGCGAAACAGCCACAGCAGATTCTGTTGTTAAACCAGTTTCTTCTGCAATTTTATCAGCAGATTTCTTGGTTGCTATAACGGTTTTGCCATCATTTGTTGTCCAATCTAAATCATAAAACGTGCTGGTTATTTGCTGTTGTGCATTTGCAAACACAGCATTACCAAACAAATTATAAGTTCCTTCCTTTTCAATAGCCAAACTTAAATTACCAGTCCCTTCAAATGTCGTTGCCGTAAAGATTGGGTCTGCGCCACTCACTAAATCAGCAATTAAAGTTCCGCCCAAATTGATGGTTCCCTGTGAAACAGTTGCACTTCCGATATTCAATGTTGCGCCACTGGCAATATTCAACGTTCCATTACCAGTAACACCGCCATCCAACGTTGTCGTTCCAGATGCGATATTCAACGTCCCATCATTATAAATATCGTTTGCAACACCACCTGCTTTAATATTCTTAAATGTATTATCCGCCGCCAAAGTTATAACGCCTTCATTATATATGGCACCACCAGCAGTTGTCGCAGTATTGCCAAAGAAATTGACACCTGTTAAATACATACTACCCGTTCGGGTCGCGTTTGCATGATTGTAAATCGCGCCACCATTTGCAGCACTGTTACCTTCGCCTGTACCAGTACCACCAAATGTTGCACCGCTTACATAAACAGAACCAGCATGCCCGACACTGTCATAGAAATTGTTATCAATTGCGCCACCATTTGTGCCAGCCGAATTACCCTTGAATGTTGTGTCAACAATATCTAACTTTGCATAAGAGTTATCGTTATTTATGCTACGTGTTGCGATTGCGCCACCAACAGTGTTTGATTCATTATCAGTAAAATCGCCACCGGTAAATGATGTAATAGATTCAGACCCCAAGAACACCGTACCACCATCATCGATATTAAATGTTGTATTACCTGAAAATGTGGTATCCGAAACTGACATTATGTCAAAGTTTGCTATTGCAGAACCAGCCTGCGCACTGTTGCCTTCAAATGTAGAACCAGAAATCGTTATAGTGCTTAAACCATGTTGATTTGTTGCTTTAAGCATGCCATAAACGGCACCACCAACATCTGCACTGTTACCGGTAAACGTTGAACCAATAATGGTCATGTCTGTGGCAAAGCCATCAACTGTAACGGTTGAAAGCGCCCCACCAAGTCCCCACCCAGAACCTGTTGTACGCGCTGTATTACCAGTAAATGTTGAAGCATTGATTGTCAAACTGCCTGACGAAGCAATTGCACCACCAACGCCTTCTTTCTTATAAGTCGCACCAGTATATGTATCAGGAACCACTGCGAAATTGCCGGTAAATGTCGAATTAGTGATGTACATATTACCAGTTTGCGTTCCGTCTGCATTGTTATAAATCGCCCCACCATTTGCAGCACTGTTGCCTTCGCCCGTGCCAGTACCACCAAATGTTGCCCCGCTTACATAAACCGAACCGGTATGTCCGATACTGTTATAGAAATTATTATAAATTGCACCACCGTTCATTGCCGCAGAATTACCCTTGAATGTCGTACTATAAATATCCAATTTTGCATTGGCATTTTGTCCTGAACTAAAATTGCGTGTTGCGATTGCACCACCAGATGATGCAGCTGTATTACTTGTAAATGTTACATTATCAAATGCTGTTTTTGATACTGCACCCAAATCGACCGCACCACCACCTTCGCCATTGCCTGTGGTTGAATTATTGTTGAATTCTGTATTGGTAATCATTGCCACAGCACCATTCCACATGGCACCGCCCTGACCCGCAGACGTATTATTTGCAAACAAAACATTATTTATTCCTGCTGCTAAACCATCAGCCCGCAACGTGCCCGCGGTAACACTAATCAACAATGCGCCAGCTTGATTTGTCGCGCTATTGTTTGTGAATTCTGCATTGCTTAAATCTAAAAATGTTTTATATCCATTATGGACTAGCGCCCCACCATATCCTTCTGCACCTGCGCCATTGGCAACATTATGATCAAAGATTGTCTTGTTATTTGATTCATCTTTGGTAATAGTAACCGTAGCTTCGCCATGTGTTGGGGCATTTACACCCCCGATATAAACGGCGCCCCCCTTGCCTGCTGTATTACCCAACGATATCGGATTTTCCGGGTCTGTTTCATCATATCCACCAAACTTAGCCCCCTTGATTGTCACATTACCACTGTCAAGCAAGTATATCGCACCGCCGGCTTTTGTATTTGCCGCAGAATTGTTAAAGAAATTCGATGTTGTGATATTCAAAGCCCCAGTAACAATATCTTTTGTACCCTGAGAATATATAGCCCCACCAAACTGACCGGCAGAATTACCTTTCAACGTGGCGTTGCTAACAGACACCATCGCCGCCGAAGTACCAGAAGCATTCAAAGAATTATATATGCCACCACCATAATTTGTGGCAACATTATTTTGTATCGTGGTACCATTTATTGTTAATGTACCCGTGTTCGCTATAGCACCACCGCCACTGCCTTGATTACCAAGTCCTGCTGTTGTGCCACCAATCAAGCCACCATTAAATATTGCAACACCATCATTATTAACACCACCACCACGGTTCGCAGCATTACCTTGAATTGTCACATTTATTTCGGTCACATTACCGCCGTAATTATCAATTCCGCCACCAAACGTTTGACCAGAATTATTAGAATACACCTTATCTGTTTCTGTTATGGGATTTCCACCTTCAATGGCAAGACGCTCTGCCATTGCTGGTACGGCGACCAAGCCCAATGCAATCGCGTTACACAAAATACCATGGCGCAAAACGGCGCGATACGCGGCGGTTAATTCTTTCAATGCAGTTCGTGATAATTTCATGATGTGCTCTCCTTTGCTTATCTCACAAAGGATGTTAAAGCATAAACACATTATTGTCAAACACACATTTAATAAAACACTCTGATTTTATTCCCAAATTTAATAGAAATTATTTATTTGAAAAAAGAAATAAAATGTATATAATACATGCGCATATTGGGGTATAGTTTAATGGTAGAACAGCAGACTCTGACTCTGTATATCGCGGTTCGAGTCCGTGTACCCCAACCAAAAATTCAAACACCCCTTGCGGGTGTTTTAATTTTTGTTGCTTGGGTATAACGAGACAAGAACCGCAAGTTCGACAAGCAGTAGATTTTGGAAGTGCAACGCACCAAAATCGTCACGATTGCCGCGCAAGCGAGTACGCAGATAAACAATTAAAAAAATCTTAAAAAATCAAAGTTCACAAGATTTTTTTGATTTTATTTATTGTTTATCAAGGCACCGTGTACCCCAACCAAAAATTCAAACACCCATTTGGGTATTTTAATTTTTGTTGCATGGGTATAATGACACAAGAAATATTTCCTTTTATTTTTTAATAAAAACTTGTTTACATTTTTATAAAAAAAATCTAGCATGTTGCGGCAAAAAAATTAAATAGGGATTATAGAGATGAAATTTATTAAACACGATAAATTAAATTACAGTTTGTGCGATACTGCGGCGAACTTATCGGCCGTTGGCGCTTTTCAACTTGTTGAAGATGCAATTTGTGAAATGATGGGCAATCTAAAACTGGACGGGGAAACATGCATACGCGAATACGACGCAATGTGGGTTTTTATAAAAAACAGACTTGAAATACACCACCCAATACATTGGATGGAAGAATACACAATTGAATGTTATATATCAAATGTTGGTGGCGTAAAACTGATTGTTGATACTCTTATAAAAAGCCATGGGAAAATCGCAGTTGCTTCCCGTGCAGAACTGTGCGCAATCGACCACAACACCAGTCGTATCAGACGCGGCAACACAGTTGGTCTAAATGATACAATACATTCTGAAACACCAGAAATAGATATACAATTTGACAACGGTGATTTCACAGCATGTGAATTATCTGATACTGTTGTTGTGCGCAGCACAGACATAGATTTTTATCATCACAATAATAATGTTTCTTATATTCGATATATTGTTAATCAATTTGACACAGCGTTGCTTCATCAAAAGCCAATTTCTGCAATTGAAATAAAATACGTCAGTCAAACATTCGAAGGCGATGTATTAAAAATATACCGTTGTTCCGACAACAGATTTACAATCGAAAACGAAGATAAAACAGTTGTAAATTGCATAGTAAAATAATTTTTATTCGAACAAATTCAGTTTGCCAAAATCATCGTGCGTGGCATTTGGTATAATTCTTACATCTGATGCACGCGTCCATTTTTTTGCCAGTTCTGGCGGAACAGTTTCGTCATATTCGCCAACAAAATGCACTTGTTTTACATCTGGCAATTTTTCTATATTCAACGATTCGGTTAAATCTTTATCATTAAAATACGCCGTCCATTTTTTATGGTCTAATACACCCGCAATTGTTATCCATTTTTCAATTTTTAATTCAGGACATTGTTCAATTACCAAACCAGAAACCATCGCACCACCCGAATATCCTATCAGAGTTATGTTTTTGTTTTTTGCGATTCGTTTTATTGCCACACATTGTGCATCTATGATTTTTTGTGCAAACCGCCCATTTGTCCAATCAGATTCCGCACAAGACTCAGTTTTTATAAACTGGCATGGTCGCGCCATATAAACCACATTATCGAAACCATCTTTCGTAACAAAATCACGAACAAGCGTCCCTTGCGGTGTTGGGTCTGTGGTTGGGAAACCATACGCATCAAAAGCATGCCCATCGCCTTCGATATAAATATGAATATTTTTATTTTCTGGGTTATTTATTTTCTGCCATGTGGCAATTTCATATTCACCAGATTTTATCGGAACAAAAGCAAAATCATCTGGTGCTTTCCAGTTCTGACCGGCACACGCTGTCAGTAAAAAGAATAAAAAAATCTTTTTCATATTTCCATATTTGCATTTTTACAAAAATTGGTCAACAGGTATGGAAAACATTTTTTTTAGTGTTATAATTCAACGCGTATTTGGAAATAAAAAAAGGAAGAATTATGAAAATAAAACCATTTAAGGGCGTTCGCCCACCAAAAGAATTGGCGACAGAAGTTGCTTCGCGTCCATACGATGTATTGAATTCAGTCGAAGCAAAAAGTGAGGCCGGTGAAAAATCGCTTTTACACATCATCAAACCGGAAATAGATTTTGACCCTATCGCTGATGAACACGAACAAAAAACCTATGACAAAGCAGTTGAAAACTTCAAGAAATGGCAAGAAAATGGCTGGTTGGTCACAGACGACAAAGAAATGTATTATATCTATGCACAAACGATGGATGGACGCACACAATACGGTCTTGTTGCGGCGGCAAATGTTGATGACTATATGACCGGAAAGATAAAAAAACACGAATTGACCCGCAAAGACAAAGAAGACGATCGTATGATTCATGTTCGCATTCAAAACGCGAATTTAGAACCTGTGTTTTTTGCATACCCAGATGTTGCGGAAATGAACAAATTGGTTTCTGAATGGATTGCAAATCACGAACCAGAATACGACTTTGTTGCCCCAGATGGCTTTGGTCACACTTTCTGGAAGATAGACGATGATGCCACAAATAAACACATCACGGAAATCTTTGCGAAAGTCCCGGCATTCTATGTTGCAGACGGTCACCACAGAACAGCCGCTGCCGCACGCGTTGGTTTAGAAAAGAAAGAACAAAACCCAAATCACACAGGCGATGAAGAATATAATTATTTCCTTGCGGTGATATTCCCAGAATCTCAATTGAAAGTTATTGATTATAATCGTGTAGTCAAAGATTTGAACGGGTTAACTGAATCAGAATTTTTAGCAAAATTAAATGAATCTTTTGATGTGGTTGAAATGGGTTCTGAAATCTATCATCCAAACAAATTACACAATTTTGCAATGTACTTGAACAAGAAATGGTATTCGTTGACTGCAAAGCCTGGTACATATAATGACAATGACCCAATTGGTGTTTTAGACGTAACAGTATTGTCGAACCTGGTATTTGATAAGATATTAAACCTGGGCGATTTACGCACATCTAAACGCATAGATTTTGTTGGCGGAATTCGCGGACTGGGCGAATTGCAAAAACGCGTTGATTCTGGTGAAATGGCGGTTGCGTTTGCGCTATATCCTGTCACAATGCGTCAAATTATTGATATTGCCGACACAGGCAACATTATGCCACCAAAGACAACTTGGTTTGAACCCAAATTGCGCAGTGGCTTGGTAATTCATAAATTATCATAAAAATAAAAACACCCACGATTGTGGGTGTTTTTTTATAATCATACTTTTATTAAAACGGAATATCGTCTGCAATATCTTCGATATTAACTTCTTCCCGTGGTGCAGATGCAGGGGCAGATTCTGCAGAACCGTCTATCGCCTTGGCCCCGGACAATATTACCATTTGACCTGAATACGGATTCAAAACAACTTCGGTTGTATAAGTATCAACACCTTGTTGGTTTTGCCATTTACGCGTGCGCAACGAACCTTCCAAATACAATTTTGTTCCCTTTTGCAACATACGTTCCGCAACATCAACCAAGGAAGGGTTGAAAATCACAACACGATGCCATTCAGTTTGTTCTTTTTGTTCCCCGGTTTGTCTGTCGCGCCATCTGTCCGATGTAGCCAAAGAAAAAGAAACTACTTTTTGTCCAGATTGCATAGTACGAACCTGAGGTTCTTGACCGATATTACCAACCAATATCACTTTGTTTATACTTCCTGCCATAATAACTTCCTTTGTTAAGCCTATGTTTCAATGATTGCGAAAAAAACAAATAAACACAAGAAAAAAACGCGCCACTAAAAATGGCGCGCAAAATTATTCTTCATCAGATTCATCTGCTTCTTCTTCATCTTCTTCATCAACAGCATTCAAATCTATTTCTTTTGGAACACCCAAAATATCTTCAATTTTATCAGAAGCAGCCTCTAAATCCATTTTGTGCAAAATAGCAAACTCTTGCGCCATACGTTCCAGCGCACGCAAATACAACTGACGCGCAGAAAAAGTCATTGTATCCGCCGCACTTCTGCGTTGCAGGTCACGAACAACTTCTGCCAGTTTCATTGGGTCACCAGAATTTATGTTTTCTTCGTATTGGGCGGCACGGCGTGCCCATATCATACGCTTTGCCCCTGCCTTACCTTTTGCTGCAGCAATCGCTTCATCCAGTTTCTTGGCGCTGCTCAAAGGACGCAAACCCGATAATTCTGCCCTTTCCACTGGGACACGCAAAGTCATATGATTTCTTTCGAAATCAATAACCATCATTTTTATTTTCTGGTCACCGACAGTTTGTTCTTCGATACGCAACAATTTTCCAACACCCTGGGTTGGATAAACGACATATTGTCCTGACTTAAAATCTAACTTCTTAGTTGGCATTTTTTACACACCTTTTGCGTTTGCCATTCCCTCTGATAGAGGTATTATAGCACAAAATTGTGAAAAAACAATCGTTTGGACAAATTTTTATTGCCCAAGGCCAGCCGGCGAAAAACGACCGATATTATTGAACATTTCTTCAATTGCATTTAATTCAATTGCCGCAGGTATTTCTGTTTCACCTTGTGCGATTCGAACATTTGGCAAATCGGCATCATGCAAAACCTTGGTCTTTACAACCTGTCCGCCTTTTACCCACACCAAAAGCACTGTTTTATCATCATAAGTTCTTGGGAATGGGCCACGCATATTTTCTTCTGCGCTGTAATAAACCCAGACTTCATCGCCATATATGGTACGTGTTTGCGGGTCGCCTATTTCTTCTTGTAATTGTGCGGTGGTTTTTATATTTGCAACACGTGTTTCCAAATCTTCTGGAAAAACATACCCACGATGTTTTGTCTGAAAAGTGCACGCCGTCAATGCTAAGACTAAAATAATAAATAATTTTTTCATCTGATTATCCTTCACCGTTGTCTTTGTTTTTATTCACAACAAAATTTGCAATATGTTGTTTTAGCTCTGTTTTATATAAATTATTTGCCTTGGCTTCGTCAACCAATTTATCAAAATTAGGATTAACTGACCGCGCCAGCGCAAATCGAGTTTCACTTTTCATAAATTCTTCCAGTGGGAACGGTGTCCCAACATGCGAATCTATGGTCAGCGGGTTTTGACCCTTTTCAATATTTGACGGATTAAATCTATAAAGTGGCCACGCACCTGTATTCACTAAATTGATTTGATGTTCAACACCGTTTTGCAACGCAAACCCATGCGCAATGCATGGTGCATACGCCAAAATAATCGACGGACCATTGAAGGCTTCCGCTTCACGGAATGCGCGCACAGCCTGTGCTTGATTTGCACCAATTGCAATTTGTGCAACATACGCACCCGACATCATGGCAATTAAACCCAAATCTTTTTTCGCGTGTTCTTTGCCACCAATCGCAAATTTCATCGATGCACCAAAAGGCGTAGATTTAGATTGCTGACCGCCGGTATTTGAATAACCTTCTGTATCCAAAACAAGAATATTTACATTTTCGCCACTGTGTAAAATATGATCGACACCACCATACCCAATATCGTATGCCCAACCATCACCACCAACTATCCATACAGATTTATCAACAATCGCATCAATCAGACCTTCTGCATAACGCGCACGCGGATTTTCTATACCAGACAACTGAACACGCAAACTGTTTTGTACTTCGCGTTGATTTTCTGTTCCGACCGTATTCATCATCTGTTCAACATTATCAAAGCCTAATTCGAACAAAACAGAACGCAATGCAGACCGCCTTTGATTCAGTGCAATTCGCATCCCCAAACCATATTCCGCATTATCTTCGAACAGCGAATTAGACCATGCCGGTCCACGACCATTTTTATCACTGCACCACGGCGTTGTCGGCAAATTACCGCCATAAATAGAAGAACAGCCTGTTGCGTTTGCAACAACCATCTTATCCCCAAACAAATGCGCCATTAAACGAACATACGGCGTTTCACCACAACCTGCACATGCCCCCGGAAACTCGAAATAATGGGGCAACAATTCAACATGCTTTGGAATATTAAGATTTAATTTTTGTTTATCTATATCCGGGATATTTAATGCGGCATCAAATATTTTTTGGTTTTTAATTCCATCCGCCATCGGCACCAAAGATAGTGCGCCCACCGGACAATTTTTCATACATAAACCACATCCAGTACAATCAGATGGTGATATATTTAATGTATAAAATAACCCAGCCCCTAATTCAGGTGTCTTCATCGGCACAACAGTTATCCCGTTTGCACGCGCTGCCTGCATTTCGTTTTTGCCCATAACCTTTATACGAATCGCGCCATGCGGACAAAGCATCGAACATTTTCCACATTGGATGCATTTATCTAAATCGCACACTGCGACACGTGTTGCCAATGCACGCTTTTCATATTTTGATGTTCCGACAGGATATTGCCCACCACCAAACACACCATCGACCTTGAAACGCGACACCGGAATATCGTCACCATGCCCTGCCGCCATTTCACCAAGTGTCCCCGCGATTTCAGACGGGGTATTTTCTGTCATTGCAGGTATAAAATCTGGTGCTGATTCAGAAACAACGGATGGCAATTTGTATTTTTTCAGATAAGATTCTGCCCTGTCCACCGCCGCCCAATTTGCATGAACGACATCCATACCTTTCTTTTTGTAAGTTTTTTCAATTGCAACTTTCGCCGCATCTTTCGCTGTATCCGGATTGATAACTTTTGTTAAATTAAAGAAATTTAACATTATAAAAGTATTGATTCGATTGCCTAAGCCCAATTCATTTGCTGCAGCGTTTGCATCAAGAAAATATACATTTGCACGCATACGAATCAAGTGTTCTTGTGCGGAACGCGGCAAATTCGCAAAGGCTTTTTCTGGGGGCAAAGAAGTGTTTATCATAACCGTACCGCCTGCACGTAAAGAGGAAAAAACATCAAACCTTTGTGCAATCATAAAATTAGAAACACAAATAAAATCAGCACTGTCCACCAAATATTCACTTTTAATTGGTTCGGACGAAAAACGAATATGTGATTGTGTTATTCCACCAGATTTTTTAGAATCATAGACCGCGTAAGATTGTGGATACAATTCAGAATTTTCCCCAACGATTTTCACAATATTTTTTACCGCCCCAACTGTTCCATCGCTGCCAATTCCATAAAGTACCGCAGTCTGCACATCTTTGTTTTCAATTGTGAAAGTTTTATCTATATCAAGTGATAAATGTGTCAAATCGTCATCTATACCGACTGTAAAATTATGATGTAATTCGCCACGCATCATATATTCAACTATGGCTTTCACATCACGTGGCTTAAATTCTTTAGACCCCAAACCATAACGCCCACCGAAAACTTTTATTTTCATATCAACAATATTACGCACATTTTGGTAAAGTGGTTCTCCGATTGAACCTGCTTCTTTTGTTCTGTCCAGCACCGCAATTTGTTCCACCGAATTTGGCAACAGTTTCAAGAACGCATCAACCGGAAAAGGGTTAAACAAGTGAACACATATCATACCAACTCCGCGTGGTAAATACGGCAAGGTTTCAGCAATTGTTTCGCAACTTGAACCCATTGAAACAATTACATACTTGGCATTTTTATCCCCGATATAATCGACCACACCATATCTGCGTCCGGTCAATTTTGCGAATTTTTCCATTTCATCCGCAACTATTTGTGGCAAAGAATCGTACAACATATTTGCGGCTTCGCGCCCTTGGAAATAAACATCTGGGTTTTGCGCAGTTCCACGAATCGTTGGCTTGTCTGGTGACATACCGCGCCTGCGATTTTCCAAAACTAATTTTTCAGGCAACATTTCTCGCAAAACTTCATCACTTATCCTTTCCAATGCAGATTCTTCATGACTTGTTCTGAATCCATCAAAAAAATGTAAAAATGGAACGCGACTTTTTAATGTTGACGCATGTGCAATCGCCGCCATATCGTGTGCCGCCTGAACATTATGCGAAGACAGCATCGCGAACCCGGTATTACGCACCGCCATCACATCACTGTGGTCACCGAAAATAGACAACGCATGTGTTGCCAGCGCACGCGCGGCAACATGCATAACAAATGGGGTTTGTTCGCCGGCTATTTTATACATATTTGGAATCATCAAAAGAAGTCCTTGGGATGCAGTAAAAGTTGTCGCCAACGCCCCCATTTGCAACGCACCATGCAACGCACCAGCGGCACCCGCTTCCGATTGCATCTCAATTATTTCAGGAACAACACCCCAAATATTTTTTTTATGCTGAAACGCCCATTCATCAGACAATTCGCCCATCGTACTACTTGGGGTAATCGGATAAATAGCCGCACAATCGACACAACGATATGCAACATCAGCCGCAGCCCAATTTCCATCTACAATTAACCTTGCCATTTTTTCCATTCCTAAATACAAATTTATTCTTGTTTAATATTACTGCTTTTACGAAGTCAAGGCAAGATTATATTTATAAAGCAACGATAAAAAAAACAGGGCTTTGCGCCCTGCTTTTTTATTTTTTATTATCCTTTTTAGGTTCTGTTTTTTTATCGTCTTTTTTCTTATCAGAATCTTTTTTTACTTCTTCTTTTTTAGGTTCTGATTTTTGTTCATCTTCGACTTTTTCAAGATTCTTTTTGCCAATCTTGGACAGAGCACGCACCATATCCATCGCACGTTGCAACTGATAATCGCGCGCATCTTTTTCTTCGTCAGACAAACTTAAATAATCTTCCTCTTCTTCATCGTCATCATACTTGCCAGACTTTTTAGAATCTTTTTTCTTAGACTTATCTTTTTTGCTTGAAGCATCGTTTTTAAGCGAATTATTGAAAGTTGCTTCTGTAAAGAGCGCTTCTTTCTTTTCCAATGTTTCAACTTTACTCTGCAATACTTCTATATCAGGCGTGATGCCCTCGTTTTGTATTGAACGACCGCTTGGTGTATAATAGCGCGCAATAGTTATATGAATTGCCGATCCATCCCCCAATGGTTTTTGCTGTTGTACAGAGCCTTTACCAAAACTTTGCGACCCCATAACAATCGCACGTCCATTATCTTGCAATGCACCTGCCACAATTTCAGACGCAGATGCAGAACCATGGTTTATCAAAACAACGACAGGTTTTCCATTTACCAAATCACCAGGCTTTGCAAACAATCTTTCTATATCAGATTTTTCTTTGCCACGCGTAGATACGATTTCACCACCATCCAAAAACGCATCACTTACATCAATTGCGGCAGTTAAATATCCCCCGGGATTATTACGCAAATCAAGAACATAGCCTGCTACATTTTTCTTTTCCAAATCTTTCAAGGCCTCTTTCAAATCCTTGGTCGTGGTCGCACCAAAATCAGAGATACGCAAATAACCTATTTTCGGCAACTTTTCATCATCTGTTGCCGCAGCATCCGATTTTTCACTAAACTTTACAGATTTAACCTTGATAATTGCACGCTTAAGCGTCATCTCTTTTGGTTCATTGCCATCGTGTACAACCGTCAATTTAACAGCAGTCCCCGGTTTGCCCTTCATTTTTTTTACCGCCTGATTGATATTCATATCAAAAACTTGTTCGCCATCAATATGAGTTATATAATCACCAGCCTTAATACCAGCCTTGTCAGCAGGCGTATCATCAATTGGCGAAATCACACGAATCGCGCCCTTGTCACTGGTTATTTGGATACCAAGTCCGCCAAATTCACCATGGGATTTATCGTTAAACTCCTTGAAATCATCAGAAGATAAATACGAAGAATGCGGATCCAGCGCCGCCAACATACCGTTCATTGCGCCTTCCAACATTTTGCGTTCGTCTGCTTCTTCGACAAATTTATCGCGCGCCGTCTCAAAAACCAATGCCAATTTTTTCAATTCATCATAAATCTGTTCATCAGTCAAATGAACAACAGGTTCGTCCTTTTTTTCTTTCTTAGGCGCGGCATCACAAACAAACGGCGCAATCAAAGCCAACAATAACAATAACTTTTTCATAAAAAACACCCCTTCTCTTTCTTTGACACAGAATAATAAAAAACAAAACTTTGTGCAACACGATTTTTTATCTTTTTTATCAATGATTGACAAAACGATTATTTGTGCTACAGTATTAAAAACAAGGATAAAAAAATGACACACAATAAAAAAACACCAGAAAACAAATATTCGCCAAAAAACCTGTCCGTTCAGGAAGTTGTTGAACACAACAAACAGATTATTTCTGGGAAGTTATCTGGTTCCAACATAAAAAAATTAAATAATTTTAATTGGTTGCGTCATGAAATTTCTTATACAGAACCCCGTGTTTTATTTTGGATGCCAACAAAAGAACAATCTGCATATTTTGATTACAGTTGCACCAGGGGCCTGGGCGAAGCTTATGATTATATATTGGCACACAAAAACGATTCCATAATAACGGCATCAACCATATGCGACATCCATTACCTTATTGCCAAAGACACAAATGTTTCTGCCGGCAGATACAGAAATGCAGATAAAATCTTAGAAATAACTGTTAACGGGGCACGAATTCATACCCCAGATCCTGTTATGATCCCACAACTGTTAGAAAATCTACTTTATGACTATCATAACAGCAAAAAACCATATCCTTTACGCGCTTTTGATTTACACTATAATTTGCTTATGTTGCATCCGTTTGACGATTATAACAAACGTACATCGCGAATGGTTATGAATTTGTCTTTGTTGCATTTTGGTTATCGGCCTGTTGTGTTCAACCGCAAAAGCGACAAAGAACATTATCGTAAAGCTATTTCTAATATGGCAAACGGGGATTCAAAATCTTATTACAGATATATGTATAATGCAATGAAAGCGTCCCAAGAACAAATTATTGCACAATTGAAAACTTCCAACATAAAATAATGCCCATTTGGGCATTTTTTATTATCTGGTTAATTGTTTTTCAACATATTGTATTCTGGATATAAGCGAATTCATAAACTTAACTTTTTCAGTATTATTATTTTTTGTTTTTTCAGATTCTGCATTAAGCCTTAAATCATCACCGGCTTTTATAAAGCGTTTCAATAAAACCGTTATTATGCGATAACGCATAATATTCAAGGCTTCTGGATTTCTTGGCCCATAAATACGATATTTTTCTTTGTCGTGCAAATTGAAATATTCTTCGTATAAACGTCTGCAGATACCCAAATCAACTGCCAACGGGGAAAAAATATCACGAAAGATAAAGTTATAATTGGCTTCTGCAAAATCGATAAAATATAATTTGCTGGCATTGGCATCATAAAGCACATTACCAGAATTCAAATCACAATGAGACCAGGCTTTTCTTGTAATATATTCGAATTTCTGAACATCTTCTACTAAATCTGACACGTATTTTATCGTACCAACATCGAACCATTTTGGCATCTTGTTTTCGACAATATTTTCCAGCCTTTGCATTTTCAATTCATCGCTAATTTTATGCAAGACTTCTTCATGAACAGGTTTTAATTCATTCATATCAACCAAGAAATGAGATAAACTTGTCACAATTTCATAACGTTGACGACCTGTTAGCGAAAAATACAAATCAAACGTCAAAGGTTCGCCTTTGGCGCGTTCTTCCAATAACTGATATTCATCATCTTTGATATGCACCATGGCTGGAATATTATAAACAGGGTTGCCTATTGCCCGAATATCATCAATAACTTGTTTGGTTTTGTGTTGTTTAATCAACCACTTATCTTTTTGGTTCTGGGATAATTCAGGCAACGGACGTTTCATGACAAAGCCTTCGCCAAAATCGGCGACATATGTTTCTCGTCCATGAGGTGCCTTTATTTCTGTCTTCATACCTTATATGATAGACAGATTTTTTATTTTGTCAATAGATATTTATAAAATCCAAGATTTACATTTTTTTATTGTTTTGATAAAATAAACCTGATGTCGAAAACAAAATTTATTCTTTACAGTGTCATTTTTTGCAGCACTAGCCTGCCAGGACTTGCCGCAAACACAGAACTGACCAAGATTCAGAACCAGATAAAACAAACAGAAATACAGAATAAAAAAATTGAACAACAACTGAAAAATTCAACCAAAGACGTGGAAAAGACAAAAAAACAGTTGGTAAAAACCGCTGACAAAGTAAGTTCTTTGGAAGAACAACGTGGCGCCCTGCTTAAACGCATTACAGAACTAGACAATCAGCGCGATAAAATAAATGCCGAATTAAACGCCAGCCATAACGGCATAGCCGAAGCAACAGCCAGCATGCTGTATATTGCAAACAACCCAAATTTTGATTCACAAACAATGCATGATTATGTGCTGACTTCTGTCTTGCTGGCTTCGCTATCAGATAAATTTGATAATCAGATAATGGATGCGACCCAAAAATTAAAAACGCTTGATAAAATCCACGATGAACGAACAAATGAAAAAGAAAAACTTGATAGAAGTGCGAAAAAATATTCCGCTGAAAAAAATGAACTGGATAAATTATTGAAAACACGCAGCGCACAAAACGAAAAATTGAAAAACCAACAAATTGCCCTGCAAGATAAACTCAAAAAATTATCTGCACGCGCTAAAAATATTTCTGAATTGTCTGCCGGGGTTGGATCGTCAGAAATGTCCAGCGACGCAAAATTTTCCAAACGGAAATTAAATGTCCCTGTCCGCGGAAAACTGGTTGTCCGATATGGCGAAAAGACAGCACTGGGCTTAAAATCAGACGGATGGCGCATACGCACGCGCGGCGATGCATTGGTTATGGCACCAGCTGATGGCGTTGTAAAATTCGCAGACAGTTTCCGTGGCTTTGGCAAAGTTATAATCATGTCCCACAAAAACGGATATAATACTGTGATGACAAACATGGGGTCAATTGATGCAATTGTAGGTCAGGAAGTCTTGGCCGGCGAACCGATTGGCAGAATGAACGAAAACAAACCCGAAATGTACTTGGAAGTACGCCGTGGCAACAAATCTGTTGACCCTGCCCGTTTGTTTAATGAACCATAAAAAACAATCGATTAAAATTCGAAACGCAAACCAAGCATTAAATTGGTGTATATCATATTTTCAGCACTGAACCATTCGCGATGTTGTGTTCCATCAGAATTAACCAGATTCCACTTTATTGTTGGGATGTACATAAAACGCGCACTGAAATCAAGGAAAGTATATTCGCTTATCCCATATGACGCACCAATTGCACCGATTGCTGCAACATTTGTAGAAGTCGGATATTTAGACGAATCAGCGGGAGGTTCAAATTGTATTATTCCACTTGAATCAGCCGTTCCATAATTCAGCAAATTAGAATCTGTTGACAAGTCGCCATAAATATCAGACAACTTCATTGTTGTACGCGAAGTCGCATAACCGACCCCTAAACCAACATAAGGAATTATTTTATTTAATTGTTTTTTATTCCCGTCAAAAAAATCATAGTATGCCATCGCAGATATTACATCTGTTGATATTGTTGATGTCACGCCACTGCTTGCAACATGTATTGTTCCGTTGAATTCGCCACGCACATTCATTTCGCCTTCGAACAAAGGAACCTGATTATATTCTGTTTCGGAAATATAATCATACCCGGCTTCCAATCGCCACTGTGGACGATTCGGCACAGTAAAACCTATACTTGCCCCCGCAGTAAAAGCGGTTTTAGAAAATTTTTCTTTCACAGGTAAACTGCTGATATTACCCACAGCAACATCTGTAAAACCGTTTGCTTCTGCATCTGCTTCGTCTGTGAAGTATCGCAATGAAACCGCGGCACCACTTGTCGGGTTAACATAATAATAAGCATCCAAATTGCCGACTTCATTTTTCATCTTGGCATTTGCCAACGATAACCCACCGCGCAAACTTACTGTAAGACGCGAACCATCATCTTCGTAATAGCCATCATCAACATAATAACCGTCATATTGCCAACCTGCAAACGCCGGTGCGCACAGCAAAAGCATTGCAACAGAAAATAAAGATTTTTTGTTTTTCATTATGGGCATAATTATACCATAAAAAGATATAAAAAGAAAGAACAAATAAAAAATGCCCAACCGGGCATTTTTTATTTTACAATAGATTCAACATCGATTTCAGTATAATTAGAACCTTTGTCTACATTACCATAAACGGTCACAACATCATCAACACGAACCGTATTACCGTTCCAAGATTCTTCATCGATTTCCATCATAATTGTTCCAGAAGCATCCTCAAAAACAAAAATATTGTTTCCCATATTTTTTGTTATACGACCACGCATCACAACCGGTGTATCATCTGGCAAAGAAATAACTTCTGTGACATTCCAAACCGCAGGATGTGTATTCATATTATTGTTCATATTTTTACCGGGACCAGCGAACGCGCCACAAATTGGCATACACGCAATCAAAGCCATAACAGATATTTTTTTCATGATTTTTCTCCATTTGTTATTTTGTTTTCCATGTCTGAATTATAACAAACACAGGCACAAAAATATCTAGGAACGATTTACCAAAAAACCGCCCAAACGGGCGGTTTTAACTACATCTTGACATCTTCACAATTTGGTTCATGAACATCAGTTTTACAATTAATATCACGTGTACGGAACCAACTGCCACCTTTGCGCGAACACGCTTCCGCTGTTATAGTACGGCAAATATGACAATTTCTTTTTTCGCGGTCAAATGACGCATTAACAAGTGTGCTTATACTAGTTCCCGTTTCACCACCACCAACACCGGATGTCTTTACCGAAGTGCCAGCACCATTTGCAATCAAATCTTTTGTGCTAAGCCCCGAACCGACATCATAAGATATCGCATATGGTGGGGTCAACGGCGTTTCATCAATAATTTTGTTATCCCTACTGGATGTTGAACCTGCATCCGCAATTCTCTGACACAAATATTGTGCAAGATCTACAGAAGAATTTCTGGCGGCTTCCGCTATTTCTTCATTTACTTTTTTGTTATAGTTATCTTGCGCCTTGCGTAATGCAGCCATACCAATAATCACACGATACTGGTTTAACAAATTCGGGAATCTTGCCGTTGTTGTATTTCTTGCACTCGCTTTTTGACCATTGATTTGAGATAAATCACGACCATTGATACAATATTGTATTTGTTGATCTGATTCTATCAAAGATATTGCCCTGTTAATTGTTCCTTCGATATTATTCAATTCTTCTTCAATCGAAGATATTATCGCATCGGCATTTTCTACACTTCTATTATTCTTTTTAACTTCCCTGATATAATCTTTGACTCCAATTTCACCAGGCAACAAAACTTTGCCGTTATCTTTCACACTGCCTGTGGCATTACCCATCTTTATTGAACCAAATGAAATCATACCTGTCACACGATATATACTGCCGTCTTTTTGGGACCTGATTGAATTTGTCCCCAGATATTCATCTGCGGCAAAAACATTACAATCTGTTGTTGACCCACATAATTCCGCCATTTTCATTTCTGCCAGATTTTCACAGTTTTCAAGTGCCTTGTTATCAATATTCAAATAAAGCCCCATTAACATAGAATCTAAATCAGACATTTGGAAATCTGGGTTTGCCTGTTTGCAGACCACTAATTTATCAAGTGGGCACATATCATGAATATATTTGAAATCCATACCAATACAATTCATAAAATCTTTGCCGCATCTGTTTTCATCCGTGATACAATCTTTAACTTCCTGGGTGCAAACATCAACACGCATTGCCGCCAATTTAGATTTTACATAATCCCAAATTTGAGGTTCCATTCTTTCGCATGGATCAATTTGAATTTTGCAGAACGAACGTGCCATATCTGGACGGGCAAGACATGCATCCATTGTTGCTTCGCCTTTGCCAACGATATCATCTTTACATGCCTTTTGGATACAATCTGAAATATCGCTTAAACACGATTGACGTTTTTGTGATTCTATATTTTGTTCTGCCAAACGAATTGTTGGCGCAGATTCACGCAAGAAATCATTCCAAACATAATTACGAACCGCCATACAATTATCTAAAACTTTTTCACAGATAAAACGTTTAGATTCTAATATTTCCATTGTCGATGCGGTTATATCATATGTGTTAATCGTATCAACTTTTGTTCCGGCAACGCTTTCTGCAGCATTGTTTTGCATGTTTTCAGAGGCAATTGTAAAGACACAATTTTCCCAATTTGCCCCACAAGCATCTTCACTGCGCATACATTTTTTATATTCAACCATGCATGTTCCGCGATCATATTTATTGGCTTCTTCAAAACTTTCTTTCAATGCACCGCGCACCGCCGCCTTTGCTTTCGCTAAAATACTATCCGCTTCTTGTTTCTTTTGCGCAATGGAATTTGCCAAACCCTTGCAATCAGAAATAATTTGACGAGAATACAACTGGGTCAGCATCATCATATCTTTGTCGCAAGATTCTGACATTTGTTCAACACACAAACGATGCGCAGCATTGTACAAAGACCTTCCTACCTTATCAGATAAATCAATATCAACCCATTCGTCAACATCTTCTTCCTCTGTGTCAAACAACGAAAACGACGAAAGTGTGACTTGTGTTTTCGGTTTTTCCCCGACTTTTACAACATTACCCTCTTCGTTATAAATACGTTCACCGCCATTAAATATAATATCAGCATTGGCCCCCGCTTGAATCTTTTCAACCTCTTCTGTGCTGATACGTTCTGCTTCCACCAAAGTATTTTTTATTGCTTCCAACTGTTCGTCATATTTTGCGGCATCATCACTGCACATACACGAACCACCATTTTCATTATCAACGATACAAAACTGATCCATACAACCAAAATATTGGTTATAACAAGCCTCATCATAAATACCAGTTGGTGCTAATCTGGTGCGCACTTTTGTTCCGGCCTGTAATGCAGCCTGCTTTTTCACAACAGTATTTTTTGTTGCGGCACCGGCATCCACCACACCAACCAAGGCCACCAACAAACTTGCAAAAAAACCGAAACCTAATATTTTTCTCATTTTCTTCCCTTTTGTTTCTTTACATATTTATATCTTCACAAGATTCAACTTCTTGACAGAACTGTTTTTTACCACCAGACATTGCGCCCATCACTGCGCCACCGATTCCGCCAACCAGTCCACCAATCGCAGTTCCCCATCCAGCACTGACCATTGTTCCAGAAGCCGCCCCGGCAGACAAACCACCCGCCGCCGCTTTCAATGCAGATGTCGCTGCAGATTCGCCACCTTCTTCACAAACTTGCTGTCTGCGACAAACATGACAGTTACGCAAATCAGGTTCAAACGACACGGTGCGTATATAACTGTAATTAGATTTCGCTTCGTCTGAATCGTCATCTGTTGAACCTTTTGGTTTTTCTGGCTTATATGTACTTAAACAAATCTTTTTGGCTTCTTCCAAATCTTTTTCGCGTGCAATTTCCGCTATCTTAGAATCAAGTTCACGCAAATTGCGATTTTCCGCTGCCATTTTTGCCAACAATTTAGCAGTATTAAACACACTTACCCCCAAAGGTTCTTTATCTTTAAGTTTCACAGAACTCTTCTTTGCGACCTCTGCACTTTGCATATCAGCACATGCTGCAACTGTCTTATCCTGTTCAAATTGAACAAAGAATTCTTCAACCGCCGCGTCAGAATTCGCAACGACTGTTCTACGCAAATTTTGCAAACCCTCTTCTGTATCCGGCAAATCTGTCAAAGATTCAACGGTTGCATCAATCGGTAAACACGCCATATCTGTCCCACAAACTTTGCCTAACTGTTCACCAAAATAATTCACACAACCTTGCAATATTTGATAATCCATCTGCAAAAGTGCCGCCTGTACAATTATATCGTATTGTTCGACATTCTTACAAGACGAGAACATATCCTGGGGACAAAGTGCTGCTATTTCATACGGGCGTTTACCAACACATTCAGGCTTTGTAAAATCAACACCACATTTATCTTGCAAGCATTTATCTATGTCATTTTCACAAAACTTAATCTGTAAATATCCCAATTTATCATTTATAACAGCCTGAAAACCAGGAATTTTTGCATCACATTCTGTGATTACAGGACAGATTCCAGCCGCAACATTTACATTGGTCAAACATTCCGCGTTTGTTGATGTAGAGCACCCCTCTTCCAAACAGTTTTGTGCACGCGCCAGACATGTTAAACGTTCGTTTTTGTCGGCATATTTTTCAGCCTCTGCCAAGATACTTTTTGATTCTGCCGTCCAATCTTCAATAACATAATCACGCACTGCCATACATTGGTCTAACACATTTTCACAGGCATTTGAACGACGTTGCAACAATTTTTTATCAAGGCAATTCTCGAAATTCGTACCACATCCACCTTTGTCTGCAACACAAGAACGAAACGCCAACAAACATTCACCACGATTGTATTTGTTCGTTGTATCCAACATTTCAAGACGCGCTTTACGAACCGCAGATTCTGCGGTGCGCTTATTAGATTCCGCATTAAGTTTTTGGTCTGCCAAATAAGAATCATAATTCTTACAATCTTGGACTATCATGCGCGAATACAACATAGATTCCATTTCGGCCTTGCTTCCACAAGAATCCAGTTCAGCAGAACAATATTTAACCGCCATCTGATACAAATCGTCCCCTAATTCAACATCTTCGCCAACATCACCACTTTCTTCAACATCTTCTTTATCGCCGTACAACCACCCCATAAAATCGACACTTGAAATCTTTGTACTTGTATTATTATCTGCAAACACCAAACGGGCTTTTGCACCCAATTGTTCGCGTTCAACACCTTCTGTATACAACTTATCTGCTTCTGCTTGGATGGCAAGAATTGTCTTAATCTTACCTTTTGCGTATTCTATATTATCTGAACACGCACATCTTTCACCCTGGCTTTCTTCCAACAAACAAAAACTGTCCATACACGCACGATAAGCATCCCTGCAATCACCACTTGCCACAACTGATACAGTCTCTGCATCAACCGGTGCCGAAACAGTTGCATCAGAAGATGCTGTCGCCACAGGCACAGATGCAACCACGGTCGCAGAACTTGTTTCTGACTTGGGCTTTTGCCCACCTGAAACAGAAATTTTTTCCAACGCGGCCTGCACAACGGCCCCAGAAATAGCAGGCATCCTTGCGCCCGCTTGGTTATTACGTCCAACACCAACACGAACAGTTGAATCCGTACGAGAAGCCCCATATACAACCAATGGAAACACCAATAAAACCGGCAAAATCTTTATCATTTTCATAAGAAACCTTCCCACATTTTTATATTATTTTATCAAAAAAAACATAACCTTGCAAGCGGATATAAAAACTTCTTGCAATTTTATTCTGTGCTTAATATCATTACTCAGACAACGAACAAGGGTTTTATTTATGGCAAAAGATGACGTAATTGTTTTTTCTGGTACAGTCGAAGAAAGACTGCCAAACACAATGTTTCGTGTTCGCCTTGAAAACGGACACATGATTTTGGCGACAGTTTGCGGAAAAATGCGCAAAGCCAGAATCTGGGTTAACGTTGGCGAAAAAGTACATGTTGAAATGACCCCTTATGATTTAGACAAGGGACGCATAACTTTTGTTGAACGCGCGCACACTTCAACAGACGCTTCTGCAAATTAACAATAACAAAATCTACTTCTGTAGATTTTTTATTTGCTTTTTTTTGCAAAATACCCTTGCTTAAAACACGCTGTTTTTGATATTATTATTAAAAAGTGAAGGATGAGAAAATTTTATATCATTTTCTTTGGGTTATTGTTATGCATTGACACGGTCAATGCTGCCAGTCGTACACAAAACATCACTCCCACAACAACTTCGCGTCAAGCCATATCGCACCAACGAAATAACGCCCTACAAAATCGTACAAATTCCCAACGCGTATCTGTTATTTCTGATTCTGCCCGAAAAACGACAGCAAGAAGCACATCGACAAAAACTGTTACAGGACGCACTTCTGCCCAAACGACAACTTCACGCAGTGCAACCCGTCCCGCACTTATATCGCGCGCAACCGCAACTGTTCAACCAAAAGCATTTGGGAACAATTACAATGCCTGTCGCGACGCTTATTTTACCTGTATGGATCAGTTTTGTGCCACTCAAAATGAAACATATCGCCGTTGTGTGTGTTCTTCCAAATTACAATCAGTACAAAAACAAGAACAAACATTGGCACAAACAGCCGACAGCTTGAAAAATTTTGACGAATTAAACATTAGCATGATACCAAAAACCTCTGACGAAGTTCATGCAATGATAACCAAATCAGAAGGCGAAGCAAATCTGAAACGCGATGTTTCACTTAGTGCAAACGTTCTGAAAAACATATCAAATGTATTAAGCGAATCAAAATCTAAATCTTTGTCGACCCAAGGCACACTAGATATTGCCGGCGATATAAAATCCATTTGGAACACGACTCATCTTATCGGCGGTTCTAACATAGCAAACCTTACCGGCGAAAATTTATACAACGCTGTTCACACACAATGTTATGACTTGGTTTCACAAAGTTGTACAGATTCAGATATGAAAATGATTTCTTCTGCGTATGGCATGTATATTGAAAACGATTGTGCGGTACTTGCAGAGAATCTGAAAGTCAAAACAGCAGCCGCAAACACAGCCATACGTGACACCCGTCAAAAAATGCATGATGCCCGACTTGAAAACTACAATGCGCATAATTCAACCAGTATCAATGATTGTATCGCAAACGTAAGGAACGAAATAACAGCAGACACAGCATGTGGCGAAGGCTATGTTCATTGTCTAGATTTTTCTGGTAAATACTTAAATCTTACTACAGGTGAACCAATATATTCACCAGAGTTTTATCAAATAGAAAATCAAATTTCTTTATCTGGCGACACTCTTAAAAACAAACAAAATTCAGTTTATATAAATCAACTTAATAAAAAGCGCGATTTTGCAAAACAGCCTCTTGATTTATGCCAAGAAAATGCAGATGATGTGTGGGACGAATTTTTACGACAGTCTCTTGTTGAAATATATCAAGAACAGCAAAAACGCGTACAAAGTGTAAAAAACGAATGCTTGCAAGTTGTTAATGAATGCTACCTTAATCAATCAGAACAACTGAAAAAACTCGTTAGTTCAGATTCTAAAACCCATTTTAATCATCTGCTAGAATTATCAGAAGAGATGTGCGCGGACAAACTGAACAGCTGCAGCAACCTTTATGGTGGTGGGGACACAGGCTTAAACATTTTGGTCGCAACAATGAGCACGATTACAAAAACAACCATCGAACAATCTTGTACAGACTTGTTAAACACATTTGTCCAAAATCTTTGTGCACCACCTGTGAACGATTCTTCTCACTCTTATCCGTATGGTTGCCGCGCCTATGCCCCCGGCGAAGCGCGTTATGCACTTGTTGACACATGCAATTCAACACTGGTTAACCCTTTTTCTAAAACCAACATACTTATACAAAGCCAAAATCAACAAACATCTTTCCAAGATTACTTGGCACAATGTAAAGATTACACAAAAATATATACATCTTGTAAATACGGATACTATTTATACGCTAATTGCAACGAAACTAACGGCTATTGCTACAATAAAGATCGTGCAACAGAATGTCGCGTATGCCCAGGTGAAGCAATATGTTCAGGTGGCACATCTGCCCCACAACCAATAAATCAAAATTTAAGCGCCACATGCGGGGAATATTATATCGGCAGTCTTTATCAACAACTTGTGCGATATGCATTACAAAATTGTCGCCGTCCTTCTGAAAACGCAGATCTGTCAAACAATACACCATCAACATCCTTGCTTGCAGACATAGACCGTGTCTTGAACAGTGTTCGCGCAAGCCTTGTTGACGAATTATCCAAAGAATGCGCCAACCAATCCGGTACATGGATTGATATCCCATGGGCCGATAAAGACGGCGATGGAACACACGATTTGAATGGCGATGTGTTGCTTAACAATTTCTATTTACTCACTGGGGCAAATGCATTATGGGGATATTGCAGACAATAAAAAACGATGCAAAAACGCATCGTTTTTTTTGTTGTCAAATAATATAACTATGCAACTTTTTTTGTTTCTGCATATATTTCTACCGGATCTTTTTTCCCATTTACAACATCTGCATCGATAACAATTTCTTGCAAATCTTTTTTATCCGGCGCATCAAACATTGGCTTTAACAAAATTTTCTCTAATATAGAACGCAAACCGCGCGCCCCTGTTTTTCTTTCTATTGCCATTTTTGCAATCGCAGATAAACCATCTTTTGTGATATTTAATTTGATACCATCCATTTCCAACATCGCGGCATATTGCTTTACAATCGCATTTTTTGGTTCTGTCAAAATCTTAACCAGCGCCTTTTCATCCAAAGGCTGCAAAGTTGTGACGATTGGCAAACGACCTATCAATTCAGGTATTATACCAAAGCGAACCAAATCACTTGATTGAACATCCGCTAAATAATCTTTTTCTTCGCGTTCTTTTTTATCAGCGACAGCCGCACCGAAACCAATACCTGCACGACCTGCACTGCGCGCGGCGATAATCTTGTTCAGACCATCAAATGCCCCCCCACAAATAAATAAAATCTTACTTGTGTCTAATTGCACGGTTGATTCACCCGGATGTTTACGTCCACCGCCACCAGCCGGAACATTCGCGACAGTTCCTTCTATTAACTTTAACAAAGCCTGTTGGACACCTTCACCCGAAACATCGCGTGTTAATGATGGGTTTTCAGATTTACGAGATATCTTATCAATTTCATCGATATAAATTATTCCACGTTGTGCACGTTCTACATCAAAATTGGCATTCTGCAACAATCGGGTTAAAACAGATTCAACATCATCACCGACATAACCCGCTTCTGTTAACGTTGTTGCATCAGCAATCGCAAAAGGCACATCCAAAACACGAGCCAAAGTTTGTGCGAACAAAGTTTTACCTGTACCGGTTGAACCAATCATCAAAATATTAGATTTTTGTATTTCAACATTAGATGCCACCGCGGCACTGTTTCGTTTATAATGGTTATAAACAGCAACAGCCAAAGTGCGTTTTGCCGCATCTTGTCCGATAACATATTCATTCAAAAATTTGTAAATTTCAGACGGGGTCGGTAATGACGACGGTTCGCTTTTAATTTGTGTTTTTTTATCATCTGCCATAATATCATTACACAAATTAATACACTCGTCACAAATACAGACGTCTTTACCACTTACTAATTTTTTTACTTCATACACAGATTTACCACAAAAACTGCAAAATTGTGCGGGTTGTGTATTTGCTTTTTTATCGTCGCTCATTTTTACAAACCTTGAATTATCAAAAACTATTTTCTAATTAAAATTTCATCAAACAGACCAAACTTTTTAGCATCTTCGGCACTCATCCAATTATCACGTTCCATGGCATCAAAAACTTCTTTTTCCTTGCGCCCGGTAAAACCAGCCATTTGTTTAATAAACAACTGTTTAACACGTTGCATTTCTTTCATATATATTTCCATATCCGTCACTTTACCTTGGGTTCCAGAAGATGGTTGATGAATCATAATTTCTGTATTAGGCAAAACGAAACGTTTACCCTTTGCACCAGCAGCCAATAAAACCGTTCCCATGGATGCAACCAACCCCATACCGATTGTCGAAACATCTGGTTTGATATATTGCATAGTATCCATAATCGCCCAACCGGCAGTCACATCACCCCCCGGGGTATTTATATACAACGAAATATCTGCATTTGGGTTTTCAGATTCCAAGAACAACAACTGTGCAACAATAGTGTTTGCCATTGCCGGTTCGATTGGACCAGAAACCATAATAATTCTGTCCCGCAAAAGACGCGAATAAATATCAAACGAACGTTCGCCCTTTGGAGATTCTTCAATAACAATAGGAACTAACGACATAATAAATCCTCTTTTTTACACTGAATTATAACACACAATCAGCCGATTCGCCAATTTTATAGTAAATAAATAAGGAAAAATTCCTGTTTTTCAAGATAAAGGTCTATTTTTCTAGAACTTTTATTCCCGGCAAAGTTCTGCCTTCGATAAATTCAAGAAACGCGCCACCGCCGGTTGAAACATAACTTATGTCATCCAAAACACCACACGCATCCAACACAGAAACAGTATCGCCACCACCAACAATACTTTCCAAGTTGCCATCCTTGGTGTGTTTTGCCAAAGCACGTGCAAAATCAAACGAAGCCCGCCCCCATTTTTCACCCCATTCTGCCAAGCCAAACGGACCGTTCCAGATAACTGTTTTTGCATCGTTTAATAATTCAATGTTGCGCGCTATGGTTTTATCGCCATCATCCATTATAATGTCGTCATCTTTGATTTTGTCTGCATCACGATTTTCGCGTTTCGCGTTTTTATCAAATTCTTTTCCCACACCTTTATCCAGTGGCAAATATAATTTGCAATCGTTTTCAACAGCTAACTTAATTATTTTATTAACAGTGCCCATCATATCTTTTTCGCAAAGAGAATCGCCAACCGGCAACCCCAGCGCATAATTGAAAGTCGTTCCCATCGCGCCACCAACAACCATTTTATCTGCAATCTTTACAATTTGTTCAAGAACTTTTATCTTGGTTGAAACCTTGCTGCCCCCGACGTAAGCGACCAAAGGACGCAATGGATTATTTAATAATTTTGTTAAATTTGTTATTTCTTTGTCTAACAATAACCCTGCATATGAAGGTAAATATTTTGTCACGCCGACAACACTGGCCGCTTCGCGATGAGAAACCGCAAAAGCATCATTTACATAAACATCATAACCGGATGCTAATTTTTTCGCGAAAGAATCTTCATTTTCTTCTTCCCCAACATAAAAACGCAGATTTTCCAAAAGCACAACATCGCCATCTGCCATATCCAATAAAAAATCTTTTTTAAGACAATCATCAATAAATGGGACATTCATATATTCTGCAACAATACGCAAAGACAATTCAGGAACGAACTTTCCTTTTGGTCGCCCCAGATGTGAACAGATAACAACACGTGCACCATTATCTATTAAATATTTGATTGTCGGCATTGATGCATCAATTCTGAAAGTATCTGTTATCTTGCCATCAACAATTTGCACATTAAAATCATCGCGCAACAAAATGTATTTAGAACGAACATCGACATCATGAATATTACGAACTTGCATTTTTTTCTATCCTTTCTTTGACGGGACGATAAGTCTTTCTATAATATTCATTTATACCATATTTATCGATTGCTTGCAAATGTTGTTGCGTTGGATAGCCTGCATTCTTTTCCCATTCGTATTGCGGATATTTTTTTGCTAAATCTTTCATAATTCTGTCGCGGGTCACCTTTGCAACAATCGAAGCCGCCGCGATAGACAAAGATTTTGCATCACCTTTGACAACAGATTCACCGATTAACCCCTGTGGCATTTTGTTTCCGTCAACCAAACAATATTCAACTTCGCATTTCAGCGCACTAATTGCGCGCTTCATCGCTGTTAATGAAGCCTGAAGAATATTCATTTCGTCAATCTCACGCGCACTGCATTGTGCGGTTGTCCAAAGAATATTTGGATTATTTGTTATCCAATCATAGGCTGCTTCGCGTTGCTTTTCGCTCATTTGTTTAGAATCACGAATCACAACAGGAATTTCAATATCGTGCGAAAGAAAAACCACCGCACCCGCAACCACAGGCCCACATAATGGCCCCCGCCCTGCTTCATCAACGCCGGCAATTATTTTTTTACCACAATTTTTTTCAATCGAAAAATCAGGACAAGTGCGCATAATTATAATGATGTTTTATCGAAAACTTTGTTCACAACATATTCATCTTCACTGTTGTAATATGGCCATGCACCATCCGCCAATTCTTTCAGTGCAGTTAATGGCTGATTAAGGCGCGCACGATAAAGCCACAAATTTGACATCACACGTTTAATATACCCCCTTGTTTCATACGCAGGGAAACTTTCAACATAAAGCAACGGGTCAGAAGTCGAAAAACTTTTCTCGAATTTTGCAAGATTACCGATACCCGCATTATAAGCAATTAACATTTTTATAATATTATTCTGCACCAAATCTTGTTGCAACAAATCAACTATGTATTGCTGCCCCAGGAACATATTGTGTTCCGGGTTTGACATATCTATATCAGACATTTTTACAGAATTTTTACGAGCCACTAATTTCGCAGTTCCTGGCATCAGTTGCATAACACCGTTTGCACCAACACTTGATTTTGCGGTCTGTTTAAATCCACTTTCTTGTTTAGTAATCGCCAAAAGCAAAGCCCTGTCAATAGACCACCCCCCCAAAGGTTCCCAATTAGGCAACGGATATTGTGCAGAATAAATAATATCATCATTGATTTCCAAAATACCCCTGTCGCGCATAACGCCAGAAACCAAAATCGAAACACTTGGCAAACCATACAAAGAAGATACAGCATTAACCGCATGCAACATCTTATCCGAAGATTTCGCTGTCACCAAATATTTAAGATATTGTTCTGCCCTATCTTTGCGTCCAACCTGTAATAAAGCCAACGCTTTTTTACCATACTTGTTTTCACGCAAAGTTATAATATCTTCATCAGAACAATCTTGTTCAAAAAACTCATATTCTGGCGTATTACCAAGCATCGTTGACGCCAGCGCACCATAAAAAGACATTGGATATGCAGCGGCAATTTCCCAATATTTTTTCGCATCGCTATGGTTTCCATTTATATCTGCACAACGCCCTGCCCAAAAAGCCGCTTCTGTTTTACGCGCATTATTTATTTGGGTTAAATCAAGTATTTGACTGAAATATTTTTGTGCTTCTTTGTACTTTTGTTCCTTGAAATAAAGCAAGCCCATTGTCCACAACCCGTATTCAGATTTTGCATCAGATGCAACAAAACCCCATTTTTTTGCCAGTTCATATTCACCATTTGTATAATATAAAAATGACAAACGTCCGGACAAACGGCCATAATCACCTGATGACACTTTTGTTTTGAAGGATTTGTCTTCCAATATATTACGTGCAGTCCTCGACGAACCGGAACGTATCGCTTTCTTGAATTTATCAATTTTCTTGGTTGTTCTATCTTTGTACTGTTTCACAGTCCAATTTTCAGATTGCGCTGTTTCGATATATTCTTTGCCAGTGATAATGTGAGGTGTATTAGGTTTACGCACAGAAGCTTTTTTTATTCCCGCCATCTTATATAATCTTTCTGCGCCGGGCATATCAGAATATTTATCCATCCACGCCTTTAATTCGTTTCCACGTGTGCGATAAGTTTTAGAAGTATATCGTTGATACAAAACTTCATTCATAAGTGACTTATCAGTTAATTTTGCTTCAATTTTTTTTGCAGTTTCTATTTTTTCTTTATCCTGCAGCATGAATATTTGCGCATAAAGTGCAGCATTTTCATCACTTAACATATCCACAGATTCCAGTGCCACCGCATGCGACAAGAAAAACACAGCCATCAAAATGCTTAATATTTTTTTCATATTTAGAATAAAGAAGTCTTTGTTTTTGGTAAAGTGCACACCATTGCGCCATCATCTGCTTCGGGTATCTGACTGATAATCTTCTTGAAATCAGAAACCTTGGAAAATTTTCTGTAAACAGAAACAAATCTTATAAACGCTATCGGATCCAAATTTAACAAGGAATCAGAAACCATTTGTCCCACCAATGCACTGGTCACTGTATCATCTTCTGATTCTGTTTCTAACCGGCGTTGAATTGATGCAACCAATCTTTCAATTTGTTCATCTTTGACATCACGATTGCGACACGCCAATTTTATACTGCGATAAAGTTTATCCCTGTCAAAAGGTTCTGTTTTGCCGCTGTTTTTGCGAACAATTAAATCGCGCATTTGAATACGTTCAACGGTGGTAAATTTTGCCCCACATTGATTACAAACACGACGACGGCGAATTATCGCATCTTCGATATCTGGGCGGGAATCTGCCACCCTGCTGTCCGTAGAATTACAATATGGGCATCTCATAATCTTTAAGATTAGAAAAAATTCATGCACAAGTAAAGCAAATTTATATTAAAAAAATTGCTTTTTTATAAAAATCAAGTGTTTTTTTTACAAACCGATTCGCTTGACGCTTTTTTATATCCCTAAAATGTGGTAAAATATAACAAAAATAAGGACACAAAAAAGTCCCTAGAAACGAGAGAGAAAATGCAAAAATATCTGAATCAGATTTTGTGTGGTGATTGTATCGAAATCATGCGCAAGATTCCAGATGCATCTGTGGATGCTGTTTTTGCAGATTCCCCGTACAATTTACAATTGGGCGAAAAAACGCTTTACAGACCAGAAGACCAAACTGCTGCACGTGCAGTACGTGATAACTGGGATGCGTTTGAATCAAACGAACAATACGATGAATTCACGCGTCAATGGATGGCGGAATGCAAGCGCATATTAAAACCAGATGGCGCGATGTGGGTTATTGGTTCTTATCATAACATATTCCGTATTGGAAAAATTTTGCAAGACATGGGTTTTTGGATTTTGAATGACATTGTTTGGGTAAAGACAAATCCGATGCCTAATTTCCGCGGGACCAGATTTACAAACGCCCACGAAACTTTGATTTGGGCGACCCCAACCAAGACAGGCAAATACACATTTAATTATGAAACGATGAAGAAATTAAATGGTGGCAAACAAATGCGGTCTGATTGGGATATGAATATATGCCTGGGCGAAGAACGCGTAAAAGACAAAGACGGGAAAAGTTTACATAACACACAAAAACCGATGGATTTGTTACGGCGCGTAATTTTATCTTCGACCAAGGCGGGCGATATTATCCTTGACCCCTTTGTAGGTTCTGGAACAACCGCCGCCGCGGCAAAAGAATTGGGTCGGCAATTCATAGGTATTGACCGCGAAGAAACATATGTTAATGCTGCACGCGAACGCGTAAAGAACATTACACCGATTGATTTGTCTGATATTGAAGTATCTGCACCAAAACGGGATGCAATTAAGGTTGCATTCAAAGAACTTATCGATGGTGGCTTGCTTTATGTCGGTCAGACATTGGTTGGTCCAAAGGGCGACCGTGTCATGATTACACATGATGGACAACTGATGCACACCCTTTATGGCAAAGCGTCAATTCATGTTATGGCTGCACGCATACAACACAGCGTAAGTTTTAACGGATGGGATTATTGGTCGGCGCAACGGAAAGACGGAACATTAGTTCCAATTGATGAATTAAGAAAATATGTTCGCAACATCAAACAGAATATGAAACAAGCAGCATAAAAAATTTCATTTTTATTTTACAAGAAAAACACCGACAACTTGTCGGTGTTCTTTTTCTATTCGCGGCGGTTTATTCAATGCCATTTGATGTCATAACGGCATCGTTTATTACACATCTGTTTCCAGAAAGCCTACATGCTGCCGGTATCAATGTATATTTACCCTTGGCATCTTTAAGGTTGATTTGCACTTTTGCACAATCCATCAGTTTGCTGTTGAATTGAGAGCACGCCTGTTCCCAAGATGCACGGTCAATAACAACCGATGTTGGCGTTATTGCATCCGGCAAATGCAAATTCCATTTAACATAGAAATCTTTCAATGTATCAATGGTGTGCGCCTTGCCAAATGCGACTGAATTCAGACCATCGCCAACCTTGCAAGATATATTTCCCCTTTCGACCAAGGCTGTAATTGCGGTTGCAATACCACCGGCCGCCGCACCAGATGCCGCACCAATCGCAGCGCCTTTGCCGATTTCTTTGCCCTTGGTAGTATTTACCGTTATACCAACACCTTTTTCAATCTGATTCAGCAAAGATTTAAGTTCTTTCAATTCTGGCTTGATAGAATCGCTGCCCACACATTTTTCATTATCATGACATAATGGACTATCCGCACCACCATAAACCAACGTACTATTCAATGATTTGAATTTGCAGTTATTAAAATACTCTATTATATCATTCGTTTCTACTTCTTCTATTTGCCAAGTTTTCACTGTTTCTTCATTACATTGAACCTTACAGTCAGCTGTTATTTTACTTTGGATCTCTTGTCTCGCTTTTGGTGTTAAATGCGTATCACAATATTCAAGTGCACTTTCATACATTTTGACTTTAGATAACAAATCATGAATCTTGTCGCATTCATATTCGCCCATATTATCATAATCAATAGTTTCACCAACATAACTGTCTACCAAGCGGTCTTGATGCAGCACATTTTTGATATAATTGCCTAATTTATTTCTGTGGGTTTTTGTGCCACACGCTTCGACTTTTCTTTTATATTTCGCAGCACCAACCCCGGCACCAATTCCGGCACCGACCAGTGTTCCACCACCAACACCAACGACGGCGACTGTCTTGGTATTGTTTAACAAAGATGAAAAATCAAACAGGTCTTTGTTACAGGTAAATGTAGAACCTGCCTTTTCCCAAACTTCTGCTGGATCATCATTACCAACCGCACCAAACAACCAGCTGTTAGTAATCAGTTTATTTTTGTTATAAGCCGCGACACGAATCAAACATTCTGCATTAGTTGCATCCCAACGCGCATAATGTCCACGATTTCCATCATATCCAACAGTGTTAATTTCTACACCTTGTGGGTTTTTCTTGGATAAAGTTCCACCATTTGACACATTGTAAGCACCAACTTTGTTGTTGTATTCAGAATTTACCGCATCTTTATCAGAAACAGATGCGAACGACGGACCATAAGTATTTCTGTCCAATAACAAACAAGTATTTTCAGCCTGATTAGGGGTCAAACCTGTTTTACGTAAAACAAAGTTATAATATTCTGGTTGAATAATTCTTGAATTGAAATCAAGCCAAACATCATTACTTTCAAGATAAACATTACGACAATTGACACGAACTTGAGTGACACATTTGTCGATATTTGCCTGACAAATCATCATACCGCCCATAATGGCATTACGAACATCTTCATTAAACAAATCGTGCAAACCGCCCTCTAACGCACCTGTGTTAATACACTGTAAAACATCGTTCATACAGTTTGTTATTGTGTATTCTGAATTTCTAACGCCCCCATCCGGACAATCAGAAACCGGTTTTGGATCTGGTTTTGGATCTGGTTTTGGGTCTGGTTTTGGATCTGGGGTAGTGTTGACTGGCACCGCATTATTAACCTCAGACGGTTCATTTATCACCGAAACTGCAGGATTGCCAATCGTATTCAACGAAAATGTTGGCATGGTCGGCATACGCGCGCTATCCACCGCAGGCATCATACTGGCACGCCCATTCTGTGCGGCATTTGCACCATAAAACGCTGAAAATACAGCAACACTAGCCATTGATTTTACAAGTAAATTTAATATTTTCATAATATTTCCCCCAAATTCTTATGAATACATTATATCATATCATTGACCTTAAAAAAAGTTTTTTTATAAACAAATTGAAAATAATATTTACAAATATTTGACAAATCGCGTTTATTGTCTATAATCATAATATGAAGAAAATCATAGATTTTATCAAATCAAATATTATTGTTGCCAAATGGACAGTATGGTACTTTTTTGTATTATGGTTAATATTGCGATTTGTATTTCGCTTTGACATGTTCAGCGCACATTATTGGTGGAAATTTTCTCATGCAACGTTGCATGGGTTTGGCGGCTTTGTATTTGGACTTTTAATATACACTGCAATACCAATTTATATCGCGACAACAGCCGTTATTTATCGCAAAAAAGAATTAATTATCACCATACCGTTTATTGATAAAGTTTTTGCATTTATATCAAAACTTTTTCCGCAAAAACAGCCTGCACAACCCCAAACACCAGAACCAGAGGCAGAACAAAAAGTTTCCGAAACGCCCGCACTTGAATACCCCGATGACCTGCCCCCGGAATTACGTGTCCCATACATGCGCGCAAAAAACAACATGTCTTTGACCGGCGCGGTATCGGCATATAACAAACAAAAAATAGCACCTGCCACACAAGATATTTATGAACAAAACGAAAATAATACATCTGTTCCAATTCCAACAGATTTTGATTTATCAGATTCTGATGTATTCGGCGAATCGCAAATACCAACATTCACAGATATAAACTTTGACGAAACCGAAATCAAAAATCTTGAAAATGACACGACAAAATATTTGGCATCAAAAAATATAGAATATGAAACATACAAACAATTTGTGGCGACTGAAAAATATGTCATATACGAACACAACGACAAAGACTTTTGGATAATGGATGAAAATATTTGGTTTGCATCTGGCAAACAAATTGATTCACCGATTGACGAATTAAGAGATTTAGCGCAACAAAATGGACTGATACCTGTTCTTTATCTTGCATCACAAAACATAATGGATATTGAAAAAGTCATCGAACAATTTGAATCTGTCGGCATCCGCGTTATAACATCACTGACTGAATTATAAAAACACCGCCCAAACGGGCGGTTGTTTTATTGTACCCTTGACATTGGGATTTCTTCTCTTGTGGTTTCTGATTCTTGCCATCCACCAGATTCGCACACTCTTTTACCATGGTATCCTGACCAATAAGTACGCACACAGACTTCCAATTTTTTTGTTACGGTACAAACATTATTTTGTGAATCATAAGAGCTGGTTATTATTAATCTAGAAACTTCATCATCATATCCCCCAAAACGATAAATAATACCGTTGTCTTTAGACGGGGTTTTCGCCGCACAAGTTTTCTCATTTTGCCCATCAATCACAACCTCTACATTATCGCCGCGTTTTTTAGCAATTTCCGCAACACGTTTCGCGATACTTTCATCCATTTCAGAAATATCTTCATCAAAATCTTCTTGTATCTTCGACATTTCTTCATACATACTGCTTAATAAACCCTGTGCCACAACATACTTATATTTGTCTGTTAATTCAGGGAATCTTGCATTTTTCCCTCCTCTTGTCCCGAACTTTTCGCCTGCCTTAAAGCCTTGAACTTCTCGTCCAGTTTTACAATAAATGACTTTCGGATCAGATTCGATTTGTCCCATCAGTCTATCAAAAACACCTTGCAATATTGCTGCTGTTGCATCGGTAGATTTTTGACTAAAATCATTTACACTGGTTGCTGCGCCATTATCATTTACTCCATTAGCAACATTTTGTGCGTAAAACTTTTCGTTTTCAGAACCAAAAACAATATTAGAAATATCTGGTTGATTCAACAATTTTGCGTACACGCCGTATTGATTTGATTTACGAACCAATTTCGCATCTTCTGTTTTACTTGAATAATCAAGGCTGTAAACTTCATCTTCACTAAACTGTGTCACATCTGGCAAACAAGTTCCTGTTCCGTCCGCATTTATTGAACACGCCTGAACCTTCATCACATTTTTCATGGCATTTAAATCTAATTCTATACCATCACAATTTTCTGTATCGCCACAGACCTTTATCATTGCTTCATCAGCCGCATTTTGACACGCGACAGCCAATGCATTATCAATCTGCAAAGCCAAACCTTGTGCAACCTGTGCAACATATTCACGAATAGCATCTTCATCTTTGTAATATGGTGTTCCATCTTTTGGATCTGTCGCAGTCATACATGCTGTCAATTCATCAGTTAAGCACAATTTACCAATTGAATAAGTATCCAAGCCGATACATTCTGAATAATCATCTCCACACCGTTTTGTAATACAACTTTTGACTTGTTGCGTACACGCATCGACTTTCATCGCATTCAACATTGCAACTAAACCGTTCCAAAGCGAAGAAGCTTCCGGTTTATCAAAACTGCCCCCGGACATTTCCAAACAAGGTTCCAATTGGACCTTACATGCATTTTTGTAATATGCCGGATTACTTAAACACATATCATAACTTTCTTCGTCTTCAAGGAACTGTGCCCTACATGCGTTTTTGAAACATTCCGCCGCAGCCGGAATACAATTAGAACGAAGATCTTGTTCTGCTATCAATTCCGCAGATTTCAACACAGGCGCAATATTACGCAAATACAAATTCCACACTGCATCATTTCTGTTTGCATTAACACATTGACGTGTCACACTGGCACAGATTTCTTTCTTGGCCAACAACTGTTCCATTGTGGATGCCGCCAATGTAATATCAGCTCCGGAAACAAGTCCTTTTATTGTTGTTTGTTTTGCCGCAGGCCCAGATTTATTATTCCTTACATTTTCAGAGGCAGCTAACGTCACACAACCTGTATAATCAGATTTACACCCCGCAGTTGTCTGCATACATCTGTCGAAAGCAACCGCGCACTCGCCCGTTGTTTCATATTTATTCTTTTCGCGCACATCTGTTAATACTGCTTCGCGCACTGCTTTTTGTGCTGTCAGTAATTTTTGCTGACTCGCCATTTTTTGTTGTTTAAGGGCATTCTCGAAAGCGATACAATCAGATTTTACCTTTTGTATGTATGCCATTTGCAACAATGTTGAACTGTTTTTACAGGCGCTTGGTATTCTTTCAACACACACCTTGGCAGCTGCATTTTGCAACGCATCGCCAGTTTTATCAGCAATATCATTATATGCCACATCTGCACCAAACAAATCATCATCATCAGTCGCAGCATCAAATATGTTCGTGGTTAACAACGAAGTCAAATCAAGTCGTTTTTGCGACGCTGCTTTTGCTTTGTCCGCACTTGTTGGTTGAACAATTTCTGATTCAATAGAATTCGCCCTGCCTGTTATTTGATCCGCATACTCCCCCATTTGAACTCTTTCGACACCTTCTGTGGCGATACGAACACTCTGTTCATCAAGTTTCAATATTTCATCAAGGACTTCATTTAATTCAGAAATCCTATCGCTACATTGGCAACGCCCACCCGCAGCATTATCCAACATACAAAAAGCATCCATACATCCATAATAGGCATTTTGACATTCTTCATCAACAACTGTATTTGCGGTGGCGACAATAACTTTTGTTCCAAGATTTAACGCTTTTTGCGTTGCGGCGCGCGCCGTCACCCCTGGTTTTGCCGTTGACGCTGTTTTTTGTGGCACAACCACTGCTTTCGCTGCACGTGCTGCAACTGGTGCAGAAGAACGCGCCGTGGCAGCATTTGTTGTTGCAGTACGACGTGACGTTGCAGCAAAAGCCCCAAAATCAAGCACACACAACGATAAAACGAACGTTAAAAACAACGACTTGCGCATAAAAATCTCCTTATTCCTTTTTTACATTTTATCACAAACCATGCCTTATTACAAACAAATTTATAAAAAAAATCGCCCAAATGGGCGATTCACAGGAACGAATAAATCTATTATTTACCTGTTGCACGACGTTTAACAGCGACCGTCTTTTTAGCACCAGTTGCTTTTGGCGTGGCGGCTTTCTTTTCCGCTGCAACCTTGGTTGCTTTGGCTTCTTTAACAGCCTTTGGTGTTTTTTCCGCAACGGCTTCCTTTTCAACAGGTTCTGCTTTTTCTGCTGCAACAGTTTTTGGCGCAACTTTCTTGGCATTTTCATCACGATCAACCAATTCTATAATTGCCATAGGTGCCGCATCACCATAACGGAAACCCGCTTTCAGAACGCGCGTATATCCCCCTGGACGTTTTGCATAACGTGGTCCCAACACAGAAAACAATTTTTTAACTGCTTTGTCAGAACCGTTTCCTAATTCAGATGCAGTCAAACGACGGTTCGCAACTGTATCAGCTTTCGCGCGGGTAATCAATTTTTCGACCACACGGCGCAAATCTTTTGCCTTTGGCAAGGTTGTTTTAATTTGTTCTTTTTCAATCAAGTTTTTCGCCAAACCAATAAACAAGGCTTTTCTGGCATTTGTGTCGCGATTGAAAGTACGACCAGCTTTCATATGTCTCATTGATTACTCCTTTTGTTTCTGCCCCTTTTTTTATCTGGGGATTTTTGAGACACCACAACCAGATGGTACAACACCACCAGAATTGTGGGGATTTTATCTTTGATTTTTAGGTTCTGGAATAGCAAATACACCACGTAATAATTGTGCAAAAAAGCCCTTTAGACCTTCGGTCGCGTTAATAAACGCTTTTTCTTTTGGTTTTGTTGCTTTTTTTATTTCCTTTGCCATTTCATAAACCTTTTGCTTTTTCCTAATCCCTAGCAAGGTTAGAAAATTGTTAGAATCTTCCACTCAACTCCTAGCCAAGCGAGAAATTAAATTATGCGAGACGATTGGAAGTGGTTGACATTTTGAAGTGTAGTAGACCTACATGAAAAATGGCAACCACAACAAGCGCCCACAGAATTTAATTTATTTATAGGGGTCTTCGTATTTCTTTGCCAATTCTGCCACATTTTCTGGCGGCCAACCTGGCACTTCCATACCCAAAGACAATCCCATTGCTTCCAATTGAGCCTTGATTTCATTCAAAGACTTACGACCAAAGTTTGGTGTCTTTAACATGTCGTTTTCAGTCTTTTGCACCAATTCACCCAACCAGTTAATCTTGTCATTTTTCAAGCAATTTGTTGCACGAACAGACAATTCCAGTTCATCAACATGCTTTAACAACTTAGAATCAAATGGCAAAACATCTTTTGCATTTTCTTCGTCATTCAAAGCATTTGTTGCTGTTGGATCTTCGAAATTGATAAATACATTCAATTGGTCTGTCAAAATACGCGCGGCAAATGCAATAGCATCTTCTGGGGTAACAGAACCGTTTGTTTTTACTGTCAATTCCAATTTATCGTAATCAGTAGATTGACCAACACGGGTTTGTGAAACATTAGATGCCACATTCAAAATTGGTGAATAAATAGAATCTACTGGTATTGTTCCCAATGGCAAATTTGTTGCATTAACAGATGCCGGAACATAACCACGACCTGATGCCAATGTTATTTCCATATCCAAGGACGCACCATTATCAAGTGTGCAAATTTCTGCATCTTTGTTCATCACTTCGACATTAGCACTTGTTTCAATCATGCCCGCCGTGACAACTGCTGGTCCTTTGACTTTAATTGTTGCTTTGTGTTGACCTTCGGTTAACGCTTTGAAATAAACACCTTTCAAATTCAAAAGGATATCTGTGACATCTTCGCGAACACCGCTGATGCTGCTGAATTCGTGTTGGACACCATCAATTTTAACATAAATTGGTGCGCACCCTTGCAAGGACGACAACAAAACGCGACGCAACGCAGTCCCAAGCGTCAAACCAAAACCCTTTTCCAAAGGTTCTGCGATTAAAGTTGCAATATTCGGATTTTTTTCATCGACTTTGATATTCAATTTTTTTGGCTTAATCAAAGTCATCCAGTTTTTTTCAATCATTTTTATACTCCATCAGGCTTAGTTTATTATTTTCACCAGACTTGCACGATTTTTCCTATCGCGCCCGCGAATTCTATACCAAAAAATACGGAAAGTCAATTATTATTCACTGTTTTTTTTTCTGATAAACCGATTTGTTGATTGATAATATTTCAATAATATCTTTATATGTTTCATCACCAAAATCAATAATGTTGTTGTCGTCACAATCACTATTCAGACACAATACCGGCATCCTTGTTGCCGAACAAGCCCGCCAGTCCCGACACGCTGTACCATCCACATCGCAATATTTACTACCTACTGTTGTTGCACCCGACCTTTCAGGACACTGTTTACATTCAAGTGCCCCTTTCTCTGAATAGGAATTTACAGGGCACGCTTTCATACAGTTTGAAGAGGTGTCTGACTCGCACGCAGAAATATCATTTGTGTACGCCGGACACTTATAACCGGCCGGACATTGCTCACAAACATTGCCATTCATATAATACCCTCCACTACAATTTGCCTTGCAATAATCTTTCAATTCGAAATTTTTTGGTTGCTGGTCCAGGCTCAAAACATCAGTACTACCTTTGGTTACCTTATACTGGGTTTGCCTTATGTATTTGCCTTGAGTAGTGTCATATTTATAAAACACATTTGTATCCGCGCCACATTTACTGCCACCGCCTTCACCAACATTTAATTTGAGTGCGCAACTATCCAGCTCGGAAAAAATACCGTCAATTAATGTATAAACATATAAATTACCACAATTATTGCCGTCACATTGCCAATTAAAATCTGGACATGATTTACATTGGTCGTTTCCTATATACGCCCCTTGGCCTATTCCACAGGCCACACACAAATCTTCACGAATATCTAAAACGGTTGGGATCGACGTAACAGGAAGAAAACAATTATCTGCCCCCGTACACTGGTTTGCAATCACTGTTCGCGCTGTCCCACTAAGTTCATACTCTTTTGTTCCAAAATTATAAACATATTGAACATTTGATTCATTGTTGCACTTACTTTTGTTAACATCTAATTTCGCGATACACCCACTACCCTTTGACGTGTTAGAAGGGTATGTTAAAAATTCATAAAAAATATCGCCTTCAGTATGCTTTGTACTCAGGTCCGGACACTTCATGCATCTTTTATCATCATCTGCATAATGTGTTCCCGCCCCCACGTCGCATTCAGTGCAAAAATCATTCTGAAAATCAACAGTATCATCTGGTTTACGCAAGAAACATGTATCAGTTCTTGACTGTGGCTGACAAACAGTTTGTACACTTGTTTCATCTGCTAACTCATATCCTTTCCTACCACTATAACGATAAACAACATTTGTTCCTGCGCCGCATTTACTGCCTTTTGCACCACCAACTTTCAGTTTAAGTGCACAACTTTCTATACCATCGGTATCACCATAATGATAAAATTCATATAAATCAGAATTAAAACCACCTGACGGTTCTGGACACGCCTTACAATAATCAGCATAAGGGCCACTGTTTTCATCACCATAATAACCGGCATCCACATTTACCTGAACATTTGCATCCCGCACATATTTTCTTACAGAAAAATCGTAAGTATAAACAACATTTGTCCCCGCGCCACATTTACTGCCGTTTTCGCCACCAACTTTCAGTTTAATCGTACAGGTTCTGTTATCATCCCCATAGACGAATTCATATAAATTAGTGTTAAAAGTCATTGGACATGCCGCACAATATTGATACCGACCATTTATATCAGAACACCTCAGTCCAAACGGACAATGGTACGCCTTGTAATTTCCCTTGAAATCACATTCCGCGCAAAGATCTTCATTGACATTATCTTCATTCAATTCTTCTGGAAGAGGCTTTGCTAAAAGACAACTTTGGGCACTATCATTACAACTATTATTTGGTAAATATATATACGGATTATAATTAGGGGCAAGCACATACTTTCCTTGATTAAAATCATAAACATACCAAACGCTCGTAAATCCACCAGATCCATCATTAGCGTAATCACGTTCATTGGGGCACGAACTTGAAATTGCATAATAATTAAATTCTACTTCACAACTGACTGGATATTTGGCAAGTTCTGAGTTTTCTTCGTCCGCAGCACCAGTTTGTCCGAATGTGACGGCATTATAATTATATGCCTCTATATCATCCGGCATCCCCGTAACATTAACAAAATCATCAAGAGTATCTCTTCGTGAAAGTGGAATAAAATTGTACAATTTGTTGTCCACATCATAATCATCACCATCTAATCCTATATTCCCATTCAAATTTGGACAGGCCCGACATCTGTGTTCTGCGTCTTCATAATAAGCCCCATCCCAAACGGCGCATTCGCCGCAAAAATCTCTATTGCCAAAAACTTGGTCATCTTCAAGCCGGCGCAAAAAACATTTATCTGTTTCATAATTCAGAGTGCAATTAGGCTTCACGTCTGCCTTTGCTAAAATATATTTTTGTTGAGTCTTATTATAGCTATAAATGACTTCGGTATCCGCACCACATTTACTGCCATTTTCCCCACCAAGTTTCAGTTTAAGTGCACAACTTTCTATATCATCGCTATCTTCAGCTTTGTGAAATTCATATAAATTATCATCAAAGAAATTACTATCTACAAAATTTGGGCAAAGTGTACACCCATTGTTGTCCCAATAATACCCGGCAGGGCAAGAGCTACTGTGCGCATCTGTGATGACAAATGGAAAAAGCATCATAAAACAGAGCAATATTTTTTTCATAAACCGCAGATTTCCTTTCTTTTGCATATGATAACAATTTTATTTTTTATGCGCAATGTAAAAAATCAATTTATTTAACAAAAAATACCGTTGTTTCCAACGGTATATATCTTGTTCGCAAATGCGTATAATTAAACACGACGAACTTTTTTTGGACGGCACCCGTTGTGTGGAATACGTGTCGTATCTGTAATAGATTGAACAATCAATCCTGCATTTGCCAAACCACGCACCGCAGATTCACGACCCTGACCAATACCGCGCATCAAAACATCAACTGTCTTCATACCCATTTCAGCAACTTTTTTGCCAACTGCATCAGCAACAACTGTCGCAGCATAAGGTGTAGATTTTTTTGCGCCCTTGAAATTATTAGCCCCAGCGGTGGCCCATGTTAATACGGCACCTGTTTGGTCTGTGATTGTTATACGTGTGTTATTATTTGTTGCAACCACATGCGCAATACCATGTGATACTTTTTTTACAACTTTCTTTTTTGATTTTGTAATTGCCATTTGTATTTCCTTATTTAGATGTCTTCAATTAACTATCGTGTTAATCTCTACCCAATTAAAATTATTTACCCTTGGTCGCAGAACCTGCAACAACAATACGCTTTCCCTTACGAGTTCTTGCGTTAGTTTGTGTGCGTTGACCACGAACTGGTAAACGATTACGATGACGAATTCCGCGATATGTTTTAAGATCTTGCAAACGTTTGATATTCATTGCAACTTCGCGACGAACGTCACCTTCTACCTTAAAGTTTTGTTCAATATAATTAGAAATTTTGATAACATCTTCGTCAGTCAAATCTTTCGCGCGCAGACCGTCTTTCAATTTCAATGCAGAACAAATCTGTGCAGATTTAGCCGGCCCAATACCATGAATGTATTGCAACGCAACTTCTATGCGTTTTTCGGACGGGATGTTAACACCTGCTATACGTGCCATCTTTTATTTTCCTTTTATTTTTTATTTTATTCGAATGTTTCCATTCGCCACCCTAATACATCCAAAATCCACACGTTTTTTGAATGTACCCTGATTTCCATACCAACCAAAAATATCATGCGTTGATATAAAAATCAAATCTTTTATTTAGCCGCGAAAACGACCTTTCTTTTGTGCTTTGTTCACAACGCCAGTGTATTGTTTTTCAACCAAGTAAGACTTTACCTGATTCATCGTATCCAACACCACCCCGGCAACGATTAAAACACTTGTTCCGCCAATCATCAATGGCATACCACCACGGGTATTCAATATAATCGGCAAAACGCAAACAACTATCAAATAAACAACACCTATTGCGGTTGTTCTTGATACAACACCATCCAAATAATGCATGGTCTGTTCACCAGGACGAACGCCTGGGATATATCCACCCATATTTTTCAGATTATTACTTGTTTCTTCGCTGTTAAATACAACCGCTGTCTGGAAATATGCAAAGAACGCAATCAATACAGTGTACAGCAACACATAAGACCATGTTCCATACGTAAAGAAACCAAGTATATTTTGCACAATCAAGTTTTCACTTTGTACAAATCGTTGAATGAACGCAGGCAACATCATGATAGATGCCGCGAACACAGGTCCCATAACCCCAGACATATTTACCTTAATCGGCAAATAAGAAACATTTGTGTTCATAACACCATTGGCCATCGCCTGACGTGGATACAAAATCTGAATACGGCGTTGCGCCTGTTCCATGAATGCAATAAGCGCGACAATACCTATCACGAAAGCCAAAACAAAAGCAATCTTTGCTGGCGACATTTGTCCAACACCAATCAAAGAAAACAATTTGGCAATTCCGCTGGGCACTTCGGCAATAATACCTGCAAAAATTAACAAAGATGCGCCCTGCCCGATTCCACGCGCCGTAATTTGTTCTGCCAACCACATAACAAACACAGTACCACCAACCAGCGCAACTATCGCAGACAATTCAAACGCAAACCCAGGATTGGCAACCGCCGGTACCCCATTAACCGCAGACATTGATTCAAGCCCACGAACCACAGCCCAACCTTGAACCACAGCCAACAACACTGCCAAATAACGTGTGTACTGATTTATTTTTATACGACCAGATTCGCCTTCTTTGCGCAAATCGTTCAAAGATTTACTTGTTGCCGTTAATAATTGCAATACGATAGATGCAGAAATGTACGGGAAAATATTTAATGCCAATACTGACATACGGGACAACGACCCACCTGAAAACATATCAAACATTCCCATCATTCCATTATCGCCATTAAACAGATGTAAAACAGCACTGGCATTAACACCAGGTAATGGAATAAAAGAACCAATACGATAAACAATCAACGCACCAAGCGTGAACAAGATACGTTTTTGTAAATCTGTCAGATTGCCAAAAATATTTTTCAGAAATTTCATGATTTATGAACTTTATGGTTGAACGCATCCGGCAAAAACCGAATGCGTCAGATTATTATTTGGATGCGATTTTTCCACCGGCTTTAACGATTGCTGCTTCGGCTGATTTAGACCATTTATCAGCAATTATATTCACCGCAGTTTTGATTTCACCCTTTGCCAAAACTTTAAGACCGTCCATTTTACGGTTCAGAATTTTAGCATCAAACAAAGAATCTAAAGTGATTTCTTTCTTTGCATCAATCTTACCCGATGCAATAAATTTTTCAATATCGCCCAGGTTAATTGTCGCATATTCTTTGTGGAAAGGATTATTAAAACCAAATTTTGGGAAACGACGCAAAATAGGCATTTGTCCACCTTGGAAAGTGGCCTGTTTACGTGATCCAGAACGTGATTTTTGACCTTTGTTACCACGACCAGATGTTTTACCATACCCAGATGCCATCCCACGACCAACGCGCTTAACATCTTTACGTGCACCAAAATTATCCATTAATGCATTAAGTTTCATTTCTTTTTCCTCTTATTCCTATGACTATTTATATAGTCCTTGTCGCACATAATTCAAGATTATGTACTCGGTTAATTTTATTATTTTGCCTCGGTTGCTGTTTCTAATTTCTTACCATCACGACCAGCAATGATTTCTGCAACTGTTTTACCACGACGTGCCGCAACAGTTTTCGGAGAATTCATTTTTTCGAAAGCCAAGAACGCAGCACGAATCATATTGTTTGGATTATTAGAACCTTGTGATTTCACAACAACGTCCTGAACGCCCAAACATTCGAACACTGCACGCAATGCACCACCGGCAATAATACCAGTACCAGGAACAGCACTGCGAACAATCAATTTGCTTGCACCATATTTTGCAGAAGTATCATGATGCAATGTACGACCTTCTTTCAAAGGAACACGCAACATCTTTGCTTTTGCTGCTTTTGTTGCTTTTTGGACAGCGGCTTGAACTTCCAAAGCTTTACCTTTGCCAAATCCAACCATACCTGCTTTGTCACCAACAACAACCAACGCAGAAAAAGACATATTACGTCCGCCCTTCACTGTTTTGGAAACGCGGTTGATAGCAACTAATTTATCCACTAAATTATCTGACTGTAATTTTTTTTCATCAAAACGTGCCATTGTTTTACGCTCCATCTATATTAAATTTTCATTCCGTTTGCGCGCATTGCATCGCCCAAAGCTTTCACACGACCATGATACAGATAACGACCACGATCAAAATAATAGTTGTCTTTGATGCCTGCTTTGGCCATACGCTCTGCAAACATTTTGCCAACCATTTCAGCCCCTGCAATATTCCAACCTTTGCCCTTGAAATCTTTTTCTTTCGAAGATGCAGCACACAATGTGTGACCTTTTACATCATCAATTGCCTGGATTTCAATATGACGATCTGAACGGAACACTGACAAACGAACTTTGCCAGGATTCTTTCTTTTCAACGCACCGCGATTTGCCAATGTACGTCTTTCCTGTGAAGATAAATGTCTTAACATTTTATTTTTCCTTTGTTCGCATTCCCGTAACAGCGGGAATTATTTATTATTTCTTTTTGCCTTCTTTGCGACGGATATATTCGTCTTTATAGAAGATACCTTTACCTTTATATGGGTCTGCTTTGCGGATTTTATGAATCTTGTCAGCAAATTGCCCCAACAAATTCTTGTCGATACCAGAAATTGTAAATTCTGTTGGTGTTTCACCCATTGTAACAGTCAAACCGTTTGGAATTTCCATAACAACATCATGAGAAAAACCAACAACCAATGTAAAGATGTTCCCTTTAACAGATGCTTTATAACCAACACCTTTCATATACATAGGTTTTGCAAATCCTTCTGATACACCTTGGACTGCAGATTTGATATTACGAGTCATTGTTCCCCACATAGCACGCGAAGCTTTATCTTCTGCGTTTTTTGGTGTAACAACGACATGACCATCTTCTACTTTAATATCAACCAAATTTGCGTTTTTAGTTTCCAAAGAAACTTTCAATTCGCCTTTTGGACCTTTTACAACCACAGCGTTATCTGTCAATTCAACCGATACGCCATTTTTAATTTCTACTGGATATTTTCCTGCACGAGACATAACGATTTCCTTTTGATTAGATAACTTTGCATAATACTTCACCGCCGACATTCATCAAGCGCGCTTTGTGATCTGTCATAACACCATTTGGTGTTGACACAACAGCGATACCCAAGCCATTCAAAACACGTGGCATTTTCGCACAAGACGAATATACACGACGCCCCGGTTTAGAAACAGCACTTATTTCTTGGATTGCACCATTGCCATTGACATATTTCAATTCAATAACCAAATTCGCGCGTTTATCATCAATTTTTTCTTCGCGAAAATCTGTTATGAACCCTTCATCTTTCAATACGGTTAAAACTGCCGCACGCAATTTACTATTTGGAACAGAGACATATTCTTTACCGGCATTTTGTCCGTTGCGGATGCGGGTGACCATATCTCCGATTGGATGTGATATTGACATTTTTTACTCCTTGTTTTGCAAAAGTTTTACCTTTTGCGCTTGGGCTGCATTGTCCACAGCTTGCTTTTTATTTATATTACCAGCTTGATTTACGAACGCCTGGCAATTTACCTTCAGATGCCATTGTACGAACCTGTTGACGGCACAAACCGAACAAGCGAGAAAAACCACGTGCACGCCCTGTCACAGAACAACGGTTATGCAAACGTGTTGGATTTGCGTTGCGTGGCAACTTTGCCAATTTTTTCATGGCATCCATACGTTCTTCTGGTGTCGCATTAACAGACATCTTTGCTTTAATTGATTCGCGTTTTTTTGCATATTGCGCAACCAATTTTTCACGTCTTTTTTGTTTGTTTATCAATGCTAATTTAGCCATTTTTATTTCCTTATAATTATTTCAAAACCAATGGCAAGCCGATTTTTGTCAGCAATGCACGGGCTTCATCATCTGTTTTTGCTGTTGTCACAATGACGATATCCATACCACGGATAGCATCAATTTTATCAACAGAAATTTCTGGGAATATCAAATGTTCTTTGATACCGAACGCATAATTTCCACGACCATCAAATTTAGATTTTGATAACCCACGGAAGTCTTTTACACGTGGCAAAGCCACCGTAATCAACTTATCCAAGAAATCATACATTCTTTTGCCACGCAAAGTCACTTTTGTTCCAATTGCCTGACCTTCACGTAAACGATAAGTAGCAATTGATTTCTTTGCATGTGTGATGATTGATTTTTGTGCAGCAATCGCTGTTAAATCAGCAGCAGCACTGTCCAATTTCTTTTTATCAGATACAGCTTCGCCAACACCCATATTCAAAACGATTTTGGTAAGTTTCGGAACTGCAAATGTGTTCTTGTACCCAAATTCTTTAATCAATTCAGGAACAATATTTTTTTCATAAATTTCACGCAATCTGCTTTGCATTTTTGTACCTTTTCGTTATCGATTCCGTAACAGCGGAATCATTTGGTTTAGATTTCTGACCCAGATTTTTTAGAAACGCGAATCTTCTTGTCACCTTTCATTTCATATCCTGCACGTGTTGCTTTTTTGGTTTTTGGATCAATCAATGCAACATTAGATACATGTATAGGTGCTTCGCGATCAACAATATGACCTGGTTGTTCTTGTGTTGGTTTGATGTGCCATTTATGACGGTTCACACCTTCGACAACAACACGGGATTCACTTGGACGTGCTTGTAATACTTTACCTTTGACGCCTTTATATTTTCCCGAAATAACTACGACTTCGTCGCCTTTCTTAATTTTCATCTTTTCGCCTTTTAGTTAGTCAAAAGTATTATATTACTTCCGGTGCCAAAGACACAATCTTCTGAACATCGTATTTACGACGAACTTCACGTGCGATTGGGCCAAAAATACGTGTTCCAATTGGTTCGAAATTGTTTTTGTTAATCAAAACAACCGCATTATCATCAAAACGGATAATAGAACCATCTGGACGTTTCACAGGGAATTTTGTTCTTACGATTATTGCACGTTGAACTGTTCCTTTCTGAACTTTACCACGTGGAATTGCATCCTTAATCGCGACAACAATTTTGTCGCCAACTGTTGCATAACGGCGATGAGAACCGCCCAAAACCTTGATGCACATGGCTTTACGCGCACCAGAGTTATCTGCAACTGTCATAACTGTTTCATTTTGTATCATAACTTTTTTCCTTAATCCTGCAAATGGGGCCATCCCCCACTGCTTTGTTACCGGGTTTCGACTGTCTTGAATTTTGCGTTAATGTTTCAGATTCAAGACCTCAAAAAACCCACCAATTTATTAGTCAACATTAACAGTTGTGTCTTTGCTGACCCCAACACGACCTTTTACAACCCAAGATTTTGTCTTGGAAATAGGACGATGTTCTTCAATAGCAACGACTTCGCCAACTTTATATTCGTTGTTTTCATCGTGTGCCTTGTATTTTTTATTCTGCTTCACGAACTTTCCGTACAAAGGATGACGAAAACGACGTTCAACTTCTACAACGACAGTTTTGTCATTTGCTGTACTTTTCACAGTTCCTTGCAGTATACGTCTTGGCATAACTTTAGTCCTTATTTTTTATTTCCGGCTTCTGATTTTACACTAAAAAAATCAAAAGTCAAAGATTTAGTTATTATTTCGCAGCATTCAACTTGGTTTTTACACGTGCAATTTCACGGCGAGTTTTACGCAAAACATGAGTTTTTGGCAATTGACCCGCAGCCAGTTGAAAGCGTTGATTCATTTGTTCTTTTTTCAAATCAACCAATTTGCTCTGCAAAGCTTCCTTTGTCAGGGCTTCTTTTTCGGCTGTTTTAGCTGTTTTTGCTGTTTTCTTTTCTGCCATTTCTTTTACCTTTTGCACTTGTATTAGTTTACTTTGCGGTCTACGATTTTTGTTTTAACTGGTAATTTTGCAGCAGCCAACGCAAACGCTTCATATGCGATTTCTGGTTTAACACCATCCAATTCGAACATGATGCGACCTGGTTTAACACGGCAAATCCAGTATTCAACAGCACCTTTACCTTTACCCATACGAACACCACCTGGTTTTGCAGTCACTGGAACATCTGGGAAAATACGAATCCATAATTTACCCTGACGTCTCATATGACGGGTGATAGCACGACGAGCGGCTTCTATCTGACGTGCCGTAACACGTTCAGGAGACATAGCTTTCAGTCCAAACGACCCAAACGCCAATTCACTTCCGCCTTTGGCAGCCCCGTGAATACGACCTTTGTGCTGTTTGCGAAATTTTGTTTTATTTGGCATTAACATGATTAAAACCCTTTGAATTTTAATTATTATTTGCTTTTCTTTTCGCTGCTGCCGGCATATTCAGTCGGACGCGCCATTTCAGACGCCAGCTTTTCTTTGTTCACAACATCACCAGTGTAAATCCAAACTTTAACACCGATAACACCGTATGTTGTTTTGGCTTGAATTGACGCATAGTCAATATCTGCGCGTAATGTATGAAGTGGAATACGTCCTTCGCGAATTTGTTCGCTACGCGCAATTTCAGCACCATTCAAACGACCAGAACACATTACTTTGATACCTTGGGCACCTGCTTTTTGTGCATTCTGAACAGCCTTTTTCATCGCACGTTTGAAAGATACACGACCTTCAATTTGTTGTGCAATATTTTGTGCAACCAATTGTGCATTCAAATCTGGACGGCGAACTTCATAGATGTTAACAACAACCTGATCGTTCTTGACCAATTTTTTGATATCGTTACGTAACGCTTCGATATCTGCACCGTTTTTACCAATAATCATACCTGGACGTGATGTGTGGATAGTGACAACTACCTTTTTAGCAAAACGTTCAATAACGACCTTGGCTAATCCTGCTTTCTTTAATTTCTTTTCAACGAATTTACGGATTTTTACATCTTCCGCCAACAATGTTGCATAGTCTTTTTTACCAGCAATCCAACGAGAATCTGTAATCTTGTTAATAAATTCGCGTAATGAAATTGGTGATACTTTTTGTCCCATTTTTTTCACTCCACTTTTATTTTGTTACTTTTTTAGTTTTTTTCTTTCCAGGAGCCGCCCCACTTTCCAAAACAATTGTCAAATTAGAAAATGGTTTCAAAATTGGACGAGCACTTCCACGAGGTCCTGCCATGATACGTTTCATCGTCAACGCTTTACCACACCAAATTTCTTTGATGAACAAAGTGTCCACAGACAAGTTTTTATTGTGTTCTGCATTTGCAACAGCAGACAACAATGTTTTCAGAACTTCGTCAGAAACGCGTTTCTTAGAAAACTTAAGAACGTCAACGGCACGGTCAACTGGCAAGCCGCGAACCATATCACAAACCAGATTTAATTTCTGGTGGCTGATGCGAATCATTTTGTTGAACGCACGAACCTGATTGTCTTTTATTCCATATCTTGTCATAATTTCACCCTACCCTTATTTTGCTGCTGCTTTTTTATTTGCGGCATGACCTTTAAATGTACGAGTTGGTGCAAATTCACCCAATTTATGACCAATCATATCTTCAACGATTGATACAGGAATAAATTTGTTACCGTTATGAACATCAAATGTCAAACCAACCATAGGTGGTACAATTGTACTGCCCCTTGACCATGTTTTGATAGGTTTATGGTCATCTTTTTCAATAGCCACCGCTACCTTTTTCAAGATAGATGGGTGAACATAAGGACCTTTCCATACTGAACGAGACATTTTACACTCCTATTATTTCTTCTTTGCCAAATGTCTGCTGCGGATAATCATCTTTGCAGTACGTTTATTGCTACGCGTACGATATCCCTTGGCTGGAATACCTGTGCGGGATACAGGTTCATGTCCTTTGGAATGACCGTTACCACCACCCATTGGGTGATCGTTCGGGTTCATAGCCATACCACGTGTAGATGGGCGAATTCCCAACCAACGTGCACGACCCGCCTTACCCAAATTAACATTACGTTGTTCAGGGTTAGAAACACTGCCAACTGTTGCCAAACATTCAGAATGAACTTTGCGCAATTCGCCGCTGTTCATTTTAATTTGAGCATACACACCATCTTTACCCATCAATTGAGCATAACAACCAGCACTTCTGGCCAATTGACCACCTGCACCAGGTTTCAATTCAACGTTATGAACAATTGTTCCGATTGGCATATTTTTCAATGGCATTGCATTACCTGGCTTAATATCTTCACGTGTTCCAGAAATAACCGTATCGCCTGGTTTCAAATCACGTGGTGCCAAGATATAAGAACGGATACCATCTTTATATTCAATCAATGCAATAAATGCAGTACGATTTGGATCATATTCCAAACGAACCACTGTTGCAGGAATATCTTTTTTCTTGCGGTCAAAATCAATCAAACGATATTTACGTTTGTGTCCACCACCTTGGTGTGGAACCGTGACATGACCAAAATTATTACGTCCACCTTTGGACTTTAAGCCAACTGTCAAAGACTTTTCAGGTGCACCTTTGTGCAATTCACTGTGGTCAATCAGTGTTAAACCACGTGTTCCCGGTGTTGTTGGCTTGTAATGTTTCAATGCCATTTTGTTTTACCTTTTTTTAAGTTTTGACACTAACACCCGCTTATTAGGGTTCTCTGTCAAAACAGTTGTTTATTACATATCTGTTGCCAAATCTAATTTTGCGTCTTTCGGCAAAGATACGTATGCTTTTTTAACCTTGCGTTGTGTACCAGTGCTACGACCACGGAAAGTTTTTACTTTACCCTTGGTGATAACCATGTTGATTTTTGTTGGTTTGATACCAAACAAAACTTCCATCGCTTTCGCAACATCCTCTTTTGTTGCAGACATTGCTACTTCGAACACAACACCGTTGCTTTCGGAAAGACGTGCTGCCTTTTCCGAAATGATTGGACGACGCAACACGTCATATGTGTTTGCCGTCGCAACTAATTTCTTTTCTACTTTTTTTTCTGCCATATCTTCAAACCTTTAATTATGAAAGTCTCGCTTCTACGGCTTTAACAGCATCGGCTGTCAAAACTAATTTTTCGTGTTTCAAGATATCCAAAACATTCAAACCAATTGTTGGCAAAACGTCAACATTAGCGATGTTTGCAGCAGATTTCTTGAAATTTGCATCAACACTTTCAGCACCAACAAACAACGCAGATGCAATATTCAATTTTTTCAATTGTTTTGCCAAAGTGTTTGTTTTTGCTTCGCTCATTTTTTCACTATCGATAACAATCAAAGCGCCTTCTTTTACTTTTGAAGACAAAGCCATTTTCAATCCCAAAGAACGAACTTTTTTTGGCAAATCGATGTTATGATCACGAACGACAGGTCCATGAACTACACCACCGCCACGCATGTGAACATTATATCTTTCACCTTCACGTGCGTTACCAGTTTTCTTTTGTTTGAACGCTTTTTTACCACTTCCTGCAACATCAGACACTGTCTTAACAGCATGAGTGCCAGCACGAGCATTTGCACGTTGCCATGTAACAACACGGTGCAAAATGTCTGCACGTGGATCAATTCCAAAGATGCTGTCGGTCAATTCTACTTTTCCGACTGATTTACCATCTAAATTAAAAATTTCTACTTGCATTTTATTCACCTTAATATTGTGTCATTACGCTTGTTCAGCTTCATTAACAGGTTCTGCTGCGACTTCTTCTTTTACTGCAGTAAATGTTGGAACAGGCAATTGGTCTTGAACTTTCTTAATAGCATCATTAACCAACACAAATGTTCCGTTGCTGCCTGGAACTGCACCTTCAACAAAAATCAAATTTTCATTCAAGTCTGTTCCGAAAACTTTCAAGTTCTGGACAGTCACTGTTTCGTTACCCATTTGACCGGACATCTTTTTACCTTTCAAGACACGACCTGGCCATTCACGCATACCTGTACCACCAAGGGAACGATGAGCCTTTAACACACCGTGGGTTGCTTCCTTACCACCAAAATTGTGGCGTTTCATAGCACCCTGAAAACCTTTACCTTTGCTGGTTGCTTGAACATCAACATATTGACCGGCAATAAAATGTGCGGCAGATAATTGTGTTCCTGCTGGAATTACACAATCATCAGAAACGCGGAACTCTACAACCTTACGATAAGGTTTTACACCCGCTTTTTCTGCTGCTACTGCTTGAGGTTTCGCAACATGTTTTGCTTTTGCTTCACGCAAACCCAAAATATTTGCAACATAACCATTTTTTTCTGTTGTACGATTTCCAATAACAGCACAATCTCCAACAGATAAAACTGTTACTGCATGGGCCACGCCACTTTCATCATAAAGACGTGTCATCCCTATTTTTGTTGTAATTAATCCGCTACGTTTCATTTTTTTGCCTTTTTGTCAGTGGTTAATGGATTACACACATCCATCAACATACACATTTTATAATTTAATTTTTACATCAACACCAGATGCCAAATCCAACTTCATCAATGCATCAACTGTCTGAGGGGTTGGGTTAACAATATCGACAACCGCTTTATGATTACGGATTTCGAATTGTTCACGTGATTTTTTATCAACGTGTGGGGAACGGTTCACTGTAAACTTTTGAATCAAAGTTGGCAAGCGAACGGGTCCAACGACATCGGCGCCGGTGCGCTTTGCTGTTTTTACTATTTCTTCTACTGATTCCATCAAGACCCTGTGGTCGAAAGCTATCAATTTGATGCGAATCTTAGATGCTGGTACCATTGTTCGTTTTCCTTATTGTTAGTTGTTTTGCGGGCCAAAGGATAAACCTTTAACCCGCAAATTGCAACAATTATTTAACAATTTTAGATACAACACCTGCACCAACTGTGCGTCCGCCTTCACGGATAGCAAAGCGGCGACCTTCGCTCATAGCAATAGGTGCAATCAATTGCACGCTGATACGAACGTTATCACCTGGCAATACCATTTCTTTGTCAGCTGGCAAAGTAATTGTACCTGTTACGTCTGTTGTGCTGAAATAGAATTGTGGACGATAGTTAGAGAAGAACGCTGTATGACGGCCACCTTCTTCTTTCGTCAAAATATAAACTTCAGCTTCAAATTCTGTGTGTGGTGTGATGGAACCTGGTTTGCAGATGATTTGACCACGTTCTACATCTTCTTTCTTTGTACCACGCAACAACAAACCTACGTTATCACCGGCTTCACCTTGATCCAACAATTTGCGGAACATTTCAACGCCTGTGACTGTTGTTTTTTGTGTTGGTTTCAAACCTACGATTTCGCATTCGTCACCTACTTTGATGACACCAGATTCAACACGACCTGTTACCACTGTACCACGACCTGTGATAGAGAACACGTCTTCAATTGGCATCAAGAAAGGTTTATCAACTGGACGATCTGGCATTGGGATATATGAATCACATGCTGCCAACAATGCGTCAATAGATTCTTTGCCCAAACCATCGTTTTTGCCTTCCAATGCGGAAATAGCAGAACCACGGATAATTGGTGCATTGTCACCATCAAAGTCATTAGCAGACAACAATTCACGAATTTCCATTTCAACCAATTCCAACAATTCAGGATCGTTCGCCAAATCGCATTTGTTCAAGTAAACTACGATTTTTGGAATACCTACCTGACGTGCCAACAAAATGTGTTCACGTGTTTGTGGCATTGGACCATCAGTTGCAGCAACCACCAAGATTGCACCGTCCATCTGGGCAGCACCGGTAATCATGTTTTTAACATAGTCCGCGTGTCCTGGGCAGTCAACGTGAGCATAGTGACGATTTGCTGTTTCATATTCAACGTGAGCAGTGTTAATTGTTATACCACGTGCTTTTTCTTCTGGTGCATTATCAATTTGATCAACACCTTTTTGTGCGTCGATACCAACGCCATAGTAGTGAACAATTGCAGCTGTCAAAGTTGTTTTACCATGGTCAACGTGACCAATCGTACCAATATTGACGTGAGGTTTTGTTCTTACATACTTTTCTTTTGCCATAGTTTTCTCCTTAGGCTGTTAGTTATTTAAGTTGTAAACTGTTTATTTTGTCATTTTTTTGATTACTTCGTCAGCAACATTTTGTGGCACTTCGTCATAGTGTGACAATTCCATATAAGGATTGGCACGACCTTGTGACAAAGAACGTAATGTTTTGACATACCCGAACAAATTAGCCAGAGGGACAAACGCAGTGATTAACTGGCTGCCGAATCTGGTTTCGATACCATTGATTTGTCCGCGGCGACTGTTCAAATCGCCAATAATGTCACCGACGTATTCTTCCGGTGTGTTAACCGAAAGCTTCATAATCGGTTCCAATAATTTTGGTGCCGCTTTCTTCATCGCTTCGCGGAAGCAAGCACGCGCCGCAATTTCAAAGCACAACACATTAGAGTCAACTTCGTGATACTTACCATCTACCAATGTGGCCTTGAAATCTACTGTTGGATAGCCAATCAAAACACCTGTTTGTTGTGCTATCTTCAAACCTTTTTCTACACCAGGGATGTATTCTTTTGGAATTGCACCACCAACAATCTTGTTTTCGAATTCATAGCCAGCACCTGGTTCCAATGGTTCAAATTGGATTTTAACCTGAGCATACTGACCGGAACCACCAGATTGTTTCTTGTGTGTATATTCTTCCAATACAGGTTTGCGGAATGTTTCACGATATGCGATACGTGGTTCACCAACATTAACGTCTACCTTGAATTCACGCAATAATCTGTCAACCAAAATTTCCAAGTGCAATTCACCAACACCAGCCAAAATTGTTTGACCAGATTCTTCATCAACAGATACACGGAACGAAGGATCTTCTTTGGCCAACGCTTGCAAGCCCAAAGACATCTTTTCAATATCTGCTTTTGTTTTTGGTTCAACTGCAATAGAAATAACTGGTTCTGGAACGTGAATTGATTCCAAAATAATTGGATTTGCTTCATCGCATAATGTGTCACCAGTAATAGTTTCTTTCATACCAACCAATGTGATAATATCACCAGCCGATGCTTCTTTGATTTCTTCACGTGCATTCGCATGCATCAACAACATACGACCAACGCGTTCACGTTTATCACGGTTAGAATTATAGATATACGAACCAGAAGTCAATTTACCAGAATAAATACGAATAAACATCAAATTTCCAACAAACGGGTCATTCGCAACCTTAAATGCCAAAGCACTGAAAGGTTCTTTTGGATCAGCATGACGTTCTGTCTCTGTTTCGCCGTCCATCTTGGTTCCTTTAATTGCAGGGATATCCAATGGTGATGGCAAATAATCTACGATAGCATCCAACAGTGGTTGAACACCTTTGTTCTTAAATGCAGTACCACACAACACAGGAACAAAGTTTTGAGCGATTGTCCCCTTGCGTAATAATTTTTTGATTGTTGCCGTATCCGGAATTTTGCCTTCCATGTATTCTTCCATGATGGCGTCATCCAACGTCACAACTTCTTCTATCAATTTGTTGTGCAGTTCTTCTGCTTTATCTTTCAATTCGGCAGGAATTTCTTCTGTCTTTGGATGAGAGCCATTTTCATCTTCCCAGATAATAGCCTTCATTTCGACAACATCAACAACGCCCTTGAAATCTTGTTCTTGACCGATTGGGAAATTAACAACCAACGGGTTAGCACCCAAACGTTCACGAATCATATCCACACAACGGAAGAAGTTTGCCCCTGTTCTGTCCATCTTATTAATAAAGCAAATACGTGGAACATTATAACGATCTGCCTGACGCCATACTGTTTCTGTTTGTGGTTGCACACCAGACACAGACTCAAATACAGCCACAGCACCGTCCAAAACACGTAAAGAACGTTCTACTTCCATTGTAAAGTCAACGTGTCCCGGGGTATCAATCAAATTGATACGATGGTCGCGCCAGAAACAAGTTGTCGCAGCCGAAGTAATTGTAATACCACGTTCTTGTTCTTGAACCATCCAGTCCATTGTTGCAGCACCATCGTGCACTTCACCAATTTTATATGTTTTACCGGTATAGAACAAAATACGTTCAGAAGTAGTTGTTTTACCTGCGTCAATATGGGCCATAATTCCAATATTGCGGTACATATCCAAAGATGCGGTTTTTCCAACTGACATGTGTCTTTCCTTATTTCTTTATTATTACCAACGGAAGTGAGCAAATGCTTTATTTGCTTCTGCCATTCTGTGTGTGTCTAATTTCTTTTTGAATGCGCCACCTTGACCATTAAGCGCATCACGCAATTCTGCAAACAATCTTTCTTCCATAGAACGTTCGCCACGTTTTCTTGCAAACATCACCAACCAACGCAATGCCAGTGTTTGTTGACGATCTTTACGAACTTCTACTGGAACCTGGTAAGTAGCACCACCAACGCGACGCCCTTTAACTTCTACAGATGGTTTCAAAGCATCTACCGCTTCCAAAAAAGTTGTTAATTCATCTTTGTCTTTTGCGATAGTTTTCAATTTTTCCATTGCTCCATAAACTATGTTTTCAGCAACTTCTTTTTTACCATCCCACATAACAACATTAATACATTTTGCAACAACCAGATTATGATATTTAGAATCTGGCAAAATTTCGCGTTTTGTTGCAGCTTTACGTCTTGACATATTTATTTTCCTTTTTGTTTCTTCACTTGGTTTCCCAAATTACTCACATCGATAAACAATGTGTATTATTTTTTACCTTTTGCGCCGTACAAGGAACGACCCTGCTTTCTACTTTCGACGCCTTTTGTATCAAGAACCCCACGAATAATATGATATTTAACCCCTGGCAAGTCCTTTACACGACCACCACGAATCATAACAACGCTATGTTCCTGAAGATTATGACCTTCACCCGGAATATAAGCAGTCACTTCGTGACCGTTAGCCAATTTAACACGCGCAACCTTACGTTGAGCAGAGTTAGGTTTTTTTGGTGTAGTCGTATAAACACGTGTGCAAACACCACGTTTCTGAGGATTCGACATCATATCAGGCGCAGTAGATTTTACTGTGACTTTCTTACGAGGTTTCCGAATCAGTTGATTTACTGTTGGCATTAAAATTCTCTTTGTTTTTTTATTCTCTTTTTTTTTGACCATACGAAACCCGCAAGCAGACTTATTTCCGGCGCTTCGCACCCGATTATAAATCTCGCAAAAATGCGGTTTTCTGTGCTTCTTACTTTCCTTCATTACACGGAAAGCAAGCATATTATAATCCCAGACCGCAAATTGTCAAGAAAATTATCGGACATTTATTTATAAAAACCGCTGAAATTCTATACTTTTGTCAAACAAGCACATGACAAAACAAACATATTGTACAAACCCTATTCACACAACGAAAATAAAATCATTTCCATAAAGTTTAAGACACAAAAAAACCGACCTATCGGCCGGTTTTTTATTTCCAAAGAACAGATTAGAAATCAATTCCGAATTTAGCACCAAAACCAAATCCGTCTTCGATTTCCCAGCTGCTGCCATTGTTTTTATGTTCCAAACCGCTGGATACATACAAACCAATGAATTTAGTTGGGTCAATGTTCAAGTTAGCACCCAATTGTGCATCCCAAGAACCTGCATTGTGTGCCCAAGAATCTGTATAGCCTGTGTATTCAACACCTGCCAACAAAGACCAGTGGCGGCACAAAACCAATTGACCATCTACGCCCAATTTCCAGAAGTGAGCACCGTCATCATCCCAATTGAAAGATTCTGTGTTTTCATAGTTAAACAAAGCATGTGCTGCAACTGTCCACCAAGAACCTACATAACCACCACGAACACCTGCTGTCCATGTATAGTTTGTATAATCTTTGTCCAACCAAGGTTCATGATCACCCCAGAATGGATCAACTGTATAAGCACCAACCAAATCAGCTTTCCAGCCACCCATATCCAATACGCGGAATTTTGTGCCGAAAGACATTTCGTTCCAAGACCATTTGTTGAATGATTGTTCATCCACAACAGTTGTAGAAACATTAACAGCCAATCTGTCTGTGATACCATATCCAAAATCTTCATTTAAGCCCCATGTGCCAAAATGATCAGAATGAGATCCCAAAGATGTCTCGCTGTAAAAATGATTTTGACCTGGCAAATACAAAGGATTGCCATCAATTACGTTAGCAGCATGTGCGCCAGATGCAGCAACAACCGCCAATAAAGAAGTCAAAGCTAATTTTTTCATAATTTATTCCTTTTTCTCTGTTAAACTTATCTCAGGCTTTTTCCTGATATGAATATTATCTCACACAAAAGCGCAATTAACAAGAAAATATATTTCTTGATTATTAACACAAAAGATGATATACTAGTAGTGATTGTATGTGTCTATAAATACAAGATTGAATTTTTTATTTCACCAGATATAACCGAACCCAAATTCTTTATCATCGCAAGGATGAATTTTTTTCTTTTTTTATCCTGCGCCAACTTTCATGATGCTTTTGGTGTTCAGCATAATCTTTAGAAAACTTATGCCCACCACGACCATCTGCAACAAAGAATAAATATTTTGTGTGCGCGGGTTTAAGAACGCCACGAATCGCATCGCGCCCAACATTTGCAATTGGATGTGGTGGCAAACCATTGTTAACATAAGTATTATACGGACTGTCGATTTTAAGATGACCTGATAACAAAGGCGCGCCATGCATATCGCCTTCCGAATCGGTTAAAGCATAAACAACTGTGGGATCTGCCTGCAATCGCATATTTATATTCAAACGATTAAGGTAAACACTGGCAACGATAGGCATTTCACGCTTTTGCGGTGTTTCCTTTTGCACAATAGAAGCCAACACCAACACCTCTTCCCACGTTTTCAGGGGTTCTGGGTATTTAGCCCCGGCAAAAGATTCTTTTATTTCTATCATCTTTTTTCGCGCTAATTCCAACACGTCCAAACGTCTTGTTCCACGAGCAATTCGATAAGTATCCGGAAATATATCACCATCATGCAAATCACACACTGGCAAATCTTTATCGCAATCAACTTCGCCTGTTAAATATTGGGTATTCATCAACATATTTTTTATTTGAATAACTGTCAAACCTTCTGGAATAGTGATTGTTGTTGTTGCAATTTTTCCCTTTGCCAACATAGAAGCAACGGTCCAGATTCCACTGCCGCGCGGAATATCATATTCGCCGGCCTGAATTTTTCCACCATTAAGGCGAATCGAAAAATAAAACAAATCTTTAGATTTAATAATGTGATTTTTATAAAGGTAATTTGTCATCCCTGTCACCGAAGCGCCACGTGGCACAACAACACTGACCGGTTTACGAATCGGCGACCAAACATTAAATATAAAAAATACGATAAAAACAACAACGCAGGCTATTGCCAGCCCAAACTTTATCCAATCTTTAATTTTTCTGAATTTGCGTCCCGATAATTTCATGGGAATGATTGTAAACTATGTTTTGATAAAAGCAATAAAATAACTATTTTACTTGTTATTTTTTACAAGATGCTTAAAATGGGTTTGTTATTTCGGGGTGTAGCGCAGCCTGGTAGCGCGTTTGTCTGGGGGGCAAAAGGTCGCGGGTTCGAACCCCGCCACTCCGACCAAAATTAAAACCACCACAAAAGCGGTGGTTTAAATTTTGGTCGGGGCAACAAGATTGTCTCGGCATTTCTTGCCTTCGACGCATTCGTAACGATTTCACTGCACTTTGTTTGCGAAATCTACTCATTGTCGAACCTGCAACTGCGTTGCGATGTATCTTATCATAATGTTGCGCCTGGCAAAATTAAAACCACCACAAAAAGTGGTGGTTTAAATTTTGGTCGGGGCAACAAGATTCGAACCTGCGACCTCTACGTCCCGAACGTAGCGCTCTACCAGACTGAGCTATGCCCCGAAAACAACTTCATTTTACATTTTGTTTGCGATTTTGCAACGCTTTATTTACAATGCCCAAACTAAATCTTCGTGCACGACAAAGAGGCGTGCCATTAAACCATTCTATCATTTCTTTCGAAGGCATGCCCATCAAAAGTTCTCTTTTTTCGCCAGGAACTTTGGTATCCCAATAAACGCAAACGCCGCTGTTTTCATCAACACACTGCAGTTTTTTGCAAAATAATTCTTTGCTTAAATTACGAAAACAACATGCGCTACAATTACCAAAAACACCAGAAGGTATCGCCACAAAATTATCTTCAAACCAATTTATATTATATGACATTATTTACCTTTCGCTTTATATCGTCTTGCCAATTCAGCCAATATCTCCCGCCGTCCAATAACACTTGGATTATCAAAAATTTTTATTCCGCCGCGTGGGTATTTTATTTGAGCAGTATCTCGCCTTGTGAAGAAAGTTTTCGCGGGTTCTGCGGACAAAATCAAAGAACCATCGTTATCATACAATTCATATTTTTTACCGTTACGGTTAATCATATTTCTGCTGTCGTTAAACAAACGCATACAAACGACTGGTGGAACGCGCCCAAAATTTATTAGACTTTCAGGAAAGACGACATCGTACAGCAACACCCCCAGACTTTTTGATAAAAAGTTGTCTTGAAGTTTCACTCCCCCCAAATCACCGACATGCACCCCCAAAGCATTTCTTGTTTTTTCTGAAATAACAGTTTCCTGATTTCTTGGTATACCAACTAAGCAAGTATATGCCAAAGTATCATTTATATCCGAAACAGTATAACATTTTGCACAATCCCACAAATCGCGTTTAATTGTATCATCTGTTATTGGGACACTTTTTACCGGACACGCACCATCATACACCATACGATATAAATTCCGATAATGACTTCTGTCAAATTCAGAGACCTCATTCAAATTAAATTTCTCTAAATCTACCAGAGCATTATTATATACCGAATTCAACACAGAACAAAGACTGGTTAACATATCTCGTTCATATTCTAATCTTGCTAATTCAAACAGCATGTTTATTTCACCCGTTTCAGAACCAAGGTTGCATTTGTTCCACCAAACCCAAAAGAATTACTTAATGCGGCATCAACTTTGCGTTTTTGTGCTTTGTTTGGGACCAAGTTAAAGTCCCCTACTTCATCAATCGGATTTTCCAAATTAATTGTTGGTGGCACAATATTATCACGAATCGCTAATGCAGAAAAGATTGCTTCAACTGCACCAGCTGCGCCCAACAAATGCCCAGTCATAGATTTAGTTGAAGACATACACGTATTGCCATTACCAAATAATTCTTTGACTGCAACCAGTTCCCCCAAATCTCCCAGTCCTGTTGATGTGCCGTGTGCATTCACATAATCTATATCACTTGGTTTCAAGCCAGATTTTTCCACCGCAATTAACATCGCGCGTTTGCCACCTTCGCCGTTTGGTGCCGGCGCAGTTATATGATGTGCATCAGCAGACATTCCGAACCCGGCAACTTCAGCATAAATCTTTGCGCCACGTTTAACCGCGTGTTCATATTCTTCCAAAACCAAAATACCCGCACCTTCCGCGATAACAAAACCATCTCTGTCTTTGTCCCATGGACGCGAAGCACGTTCTGGTTCGTCATTTCGCGTACTCAAAGCACGCATCGCTGCAAACCCAGCCATTCCCAAACGACACACCGCAGATTCAGAACCACCACAAATCATAACATCAGCATCACCGCGTTTAATAATTTCTGCGGCCTCTCCAATAGAATGCGCCCCGGTCGCACAGGCTGTTGACATCGCAATATTTGGCCCCCCGAAACCATATTTTATAGAAATATATCCCGCCGGCATATTTATAATTGATTTTGGAACAAAAAACGGACTTACGAATTTAGCACCATTTTGAATCATGTCTGAATCTGTGTTTGATATGGTTGAAAGCCCCCCAACGCCACTGCCGACAGATACACCGATACGTGTTTTATCGCCATCATAATCTTCCAAACCCGCATCTTTGATTGCTTCATTTGCAGCGACCATCGCATACATTATTGTCTTTTCCGTTTTGCGTTGTTCGCGTGGGTCAATTACTGAATCAGGATTGTATTCCCCAGGATTTGTTCCGCACACTGGCACACCTGCAATTTGAGACGCAATATCAGACACATCAAATTCCGTCACTTTACGAACGCCGCTTTTCCCTGCCAACAAATTTTTCCACGCATATTCAATACCCGTACCAACCGGCGATACGATTCCCATACCAGTAATAACAACTCTTTTCATAAAACTATCCTTTTTAATAATATCTCGCGGGGAATCATACAATAAAAACTTCACTAAATCAACGAGATAAAAAAAATAGTGTCGCCAAACACGACGACACCACTTCAATAACACAAACATACACTATTATTTTGCGTGTGCTTCAATATATTTAACAGCATCACCAACAGTAGTCAATTTTGTAGCTTCTTCATCTGGGATAGTGATGTTAAATTCTTTTTCAACTTCCATAACAAATTCTACAACATCCAAAGAATCAGCACCCAAATCATTTACAAAAGATGCTGTTTCTGTAACCTTAGATTCATCAACACCCAATTTGTCACATACTATTTTTTTTACTTTTTCAAAAGTAGACATTTCATATCCTTTATTTACGTTTATCTTGTGGCCCGTTTTTACCCCGGCACCTTTCTTACAAAATATCATTTTATGGCAACAGTGTCAAGAAATTATAACAAATGATAACAAAGTGTTGACTTTTACAAAAAATATATTATGCGAATAAATCATCCAATAAATCGTTCATATTATTACGCAAATTATCCTTGTCTGGGTTCCAAACTAATGCGCGCATAAGGAATTTATGAACATCGTCCATTGTCACATCTGGCATATGGGCATTATGAACAACACGTTTCCAGGCTGTTCGCGGGTCAGTCAAATGGAAACGCCCGCGACCAATAAACACCCATTCGCCATCTTGGGGCAAATCTTGTAATAACAACACCGCCCTGTCGGACAAAGGCATATCACCCCACATATCATGATTAAAATCTAAATCTTCCCAGCGCATCTTGAACACTTTCGTCTTTGGCGCAAAACCATAAATCAACATCAAAAATGCTGAACGTAAATTGATATTTTGTTCTTTTTTTATCGCGGTCAACAATTTTTGTAATCCAGACTTATTTAATTTTCTTTCGCGGCGCATAACTTTTATTTTGACGATATGTTCTGAAGGGTTGTCTTTCCTGTAGCCCATATCAACCGCATAATTGAAAATGCTTTGTAATAATTCTTGCATACGCAGGGCCATCGCACGCCCCGCAATATTATCCAAAGATTTTTGTAAATCGCTTTCAGTTATATCTTGAATATTTTTATCGAACAAATCTCTGAAATGAGTATTTATGGAACGTTTCAATTTATTTAAGGAATCTTCACTGCGACGCACCTTGTGATTCAGGTACAAATCAACAAAATCACGAAAAGATATTTTTTTACGTCGCGTTGGAATTTTTTTGGTTGCATTATCCAGAACATCTGCAACTTTGGCACGTGCATCTTCTATATCTGTTTCTGGATATTTTCCGATAATAATTCGTTTGTCACGACCGTTAATACGTTTACGAACAAAGAAACTTTTTACACCACGTTGTGTTATATACATACGCAAACGCGGTTCAGATAAATCTTGGACAACATCGAAACCAGTTTCTGGAGATGGCAAACTATCTAATATATAAGAATTAAAGAAAAATTGATGTGCCATTTTATTTTCCTTTTGTTTATTCGCCAACCTTTAATGCATTAATAAATGCGCTTTGCGGAATTTCCACATTACCAAAAGTACGCAGACGCTTTTTACCTTCTTTCTGTTTTTCCAACAATTTTCTTTTACGCGTGATATCGCCACCATAGCATTTCGCGGTCACATCTTTGCGATATGCAGCGATTGTTTCGCGTGCGATAATTTTTCCCCCGATTGCAGCCTGAAGAGGAATCTTAAACTGATGACGCGGAATTAAATCTTTCAGTTTTTCAACAATTTGACGGCCACGTTTTTCCGCTGCCGCGCGATGACAAAGGAAAGACAAAGGTTCTACATTTTCATCATTAACCAAAATCGAAACCTTTACCAAATCGCTTACACGATAATCATACAAAACATAATCAAACGAAGCATAACCCGACGACAAAGACTTAACCCGGTCATAAAAATCAAAAACTATTTCAGACAAAGGCAACTGATAAACCAACACCGCACGATTTCCAACATAAGAAATATTTTCTTGGACACCACGCCGCGTGGCACACAATTCCATAATCGCCCCAAGATATTTATCGGGCATCATAATTGTTGCACGCACCCACGGTTCTTCAATAGATTCAATTCTGGTTATTTCGGGCATATCTGCAGGATTTTCTAAATCTATTATTGAACCATCGCGCAAATGAATTTTATAAAGCACGCTTGGCACCGTATTGATAAGCGATAAATTAAATTCGCGATTTAATCTTTCGCTTATAATTTCCATATGAAGCAGCCCCAAAAAACCACACCGCAAACCAAAACCAAGTGCCGAAGATTTTTCAGTTGTAAACACAAATGACGCATCATTCAATGCCAGTTTTTCTGCACCTTCACGTAAATCTGGATAATCATTTGCTTCCACTGGAAAGAACGAAGAAAACACCACCGGTACAGAAGGCTTAAACCCCGGCAACATTTCCACATTACTTTTTGCATCACAGATTGTATCGCCTACCTTACAATCGTGAATCGTTTTCATACCTGTTATAATAAAACCTATTTCGCCGGTTGAAAGGGAATCTACATTTTCCATCTTTGGTGTAAAATAACCGACCTTTTCAACAACGTATTCTGCCCCAGTTGCGATAAATTTTATTTTTTGTCCGCGCGATAATTTACCATCAACCACACGAACCAAAACCACAACGCCCAGGTACGAATCGTACCACGAATCAACCAGCAACGCACGCGTTGGCGCATTTTCATCACCACTTGGCGCGGGCAATTTATTTACAATTTCTTCCAATAATTCTGGAACACCCGCGCCAGTTTTCCCAGAAACACACAACGCATTTGATGCGTCCATACCAATAACATCCGCGATTTGTTCGCGCGTGGATTGAACATCACTGGACGGCAAATCAATTTTATTTAATACCGGCAACATTTCCAAATCGTTATCCAGCGCAAGATACGCGTTCGCCAAAGTTTGTGCCTGAACACCCTGTGTTGCATCAACAAGAATTATCGCACCTTCACATGCCGCCAACGAACGCGAAACCTCGTAAGAAAAATCTACATGTCCCGGCGTATCCATTAAATTTAATTGATAAGTTTCACCATTTTTCGCTTTGTAATTAAGCCGAACCGTTTGCGCCTTGATAGTAATCCCACGTTCACGTTCGATATCCATAGAATCAAGAACCTGTGCCTTCATTTCGCGAGATTCCAGACCACCTGTATATTCTATCAAACGGTCAGACAAAGTCGATTTACCATGGTCAATGTGTGCAACAATTGAAAAGTTTCTGATATTACTTTGCTTCATCCTTTCCCCGCTATTGTTTTACATATCAAGATTATTCAGCAATTCTTCGATTCGGTTTGCACGTTCCAAAGTATCATCATAAACGAATCGAATTTCTGGCACATATTTCTGGTCAATTTTTTGAGCCAATTCGAACCGCACCATTTTAGTTATTTCGTCTAATCTTTTTTGTGTGGCATCTATATCATCATGTGCATAGAAAAATATTTTCACATACTGCATACCACCATGCGATTCGGCGCCAACCAACGACACACCATTTATCAATTTATCATCTGAAAAATTGCGCTGTAAGATTTCAGCAACCAAAGTTTGCACTTTGCTTGCTATTTTTTCGCTTCTGTTGGAATTTGTTTGTTTCTTTATCATAATCGCAAATACCTTTTGCGGCAATGATACACCGGTATATAAAAAACACAAGTAAATTATTAAAGTGTTGAATAAAATCAATAAATCGTCTATGTTAAACCGTATGAAAATTATAAATAAAATTTTAGATAAGTCTTCACGCCCTTGGTATTCATGGGTGGTGTTTTTTATGACAATATGCGAATCGATATTTTTGTTTATACCACCCGAAGTTTTTATGACACCCGCAATTATTTCAGATAAAAAACGCGCCCGCCCTATTGTATTAGCCGCAGCATTAGGGTCAATTGTCGGTGGTCTTATAACATATCTTATTGGGCTGTGGCTGTTTGATACGGTCGGGATGTGGCTTATTGAAAACTTTGCATCAATGGAAAAATTCGATTTAACTAAATCTTTATTTAATAAATATGGTGTTTTGATAATTATTGCAACCGCAATTACCCCAATACCGTATAAATTATTGGCCTTATGCGCGGGTTTTTTGCAATATCCACTTCTCGTATTCTTGGGGGTGTCTGCGATATTCAGAACTGGTCGTTTTGCAATTATCGGCTTTTTGCTTTGGCGGTTTCAAGAACGCGCAAACGCGATATTCCAAAAATATTCGTGGCAAATAACACTGGCGGCAATAATATTCGCGCTTTTGGGGCTATTGATAATAACATTGGTATAAAAAAACGGATTAAAAATCCGTTTTTTATTTCTAGAAATGATATCTGATTCCTGCTGACAATGAATTATTCAGAATAACTCCTGTATCAACATCAACACCACCGATATTCAAATCGCCACCACCATACACGGCCAAGCGATAACGAACATCAAAATCAACCTTTTCGTCCAACATATATGTCCATCCAAACATAACAGCCCCCATAGGCGACACATTTGTTGCAGACGCTTCTGTGACGGTGCTATCATCCGCAGAAATGTCAACAATTGCCAATCCTGCACCGGCACCAACATAGAGGCCATAGGCTAAATCATAATAAGCATTAGCATTGATATAATATGTTTCTAAATTAAACTCTGTCTTTTGAACCGAGAAACCAACAAACTTTTCTGTTTCTGTTTCAGAAAACTTTCCAACATAGCCCAATTCACCATCAACGCGCCATTTTTGATTAATCCTGTAGCCCACAGATAAATCAAGCCCCATTACTGGCTTAAAAGAAAAACTATCACTGCCAGATTCTGTACCTTTATATTCATTTTTCCATGTCAAGAAAGACAAATCGCCACGTAAGCCCGCATAATATTTACCTATGCGTTCAGCGGTTTTTCTATCACGATAAATAACATTTGGGCTGCCCGGTTTATATTGGCGCAACAGTTTTTCTGATAATGGCACACTATCATCAAAACCAGCCATATCTTTTGCTGCAAATGCAGACATTGGCAAAACACATAAAATGACAAAACCTGTTAAATATTTTTTCATTACCCCCCCTCTTATCTTTTTCAGGTATTTATTTTATCATACCGACCCCTTATTTCCAAAGAGATTTTTTTTATTTTATAAACAAAGGTCTTGCCCGGTTGTTTTTTTTTTACTAAGATAAACAACATCATGGAAAGCAAGACAACTATATCTTTTGCAAATGTATCTGCGAATTATGACCACGGCGACGACGTTTTGTCTGATGTGTCTTTCAATATCAGCAATGGCGCATTTTATTTTTTAACTGGTGCCAGTGGCGCAGGAAAAACCACACTATTAAGGTTAATTTATCAATTACACGCACCAACAACTGGTACTATCAAATTATTTGGGCATGATTGTACTCAGTTATCGCGCGATGAAATATCCAAGTTGCGTCAAAAAATGGCTATTGTTTTTCAAGAATATTCTTTAATTTCACACATGACGGTATTTGATAATGTTGCACTGCCTTTGCGTGTTCGCGGTGTAAATAATGATAAAATCAAAAAACTTGTCACAAAAACCCTTGAATGGGTCGGACTTGGTAAATACGCAGATGCCTATCCCATGGAATTAAGTGGTGGCCAACAACAACGCGTATCTGTGGCACGCGCAATTATAATACAGCCTGCTGTTTTATTAGCAGACGAACCAACCGGTAATCTGGATGATGAAAATGCATCACGCCTTATGGAACTGTTTATCAAAATGAACAAAATGTTTGGAACAACCATTATATTGGCAACACATAATAAAAAATTGTTAGAAACATATAAGTTCCCAATAATTACAGTAGAAAATCATCATGTCGCTTTTTCAGGCGCAAAAACAGACCAAGACGCCGCTGCACGCAAATGGAAAGGGCCGCAACCTCAAAATTATTTCTCTGAAATTTCTAAACAATTCGAAGGTATCGGAAAAGCATAATGAAAAAAACTAAACTTGTATTTTCATTGGTTCGTGAACAATCAGTATTTATGACGATAGTATTGTCGATATTGTCTTTTTTGGCGGTATTAGCATTGGGGGTTGCGTTGTCTGTGGGGGGCAGCGTTATCCGCTGGAACACCCAATGGGACAAATACGCTACCATACAAATTGCAAATTCAGACAACACGAATTCGGTAAAAAAAATATTTGCAGAAAATGCCAGTAAATTTGCAAGCATCCAAGAAATTTCTAAGAACGAAATGGAACAGATGTTACAGCCTTGGGTTTCAAGCGGCGCAAGATTAAGCAAATATCTTCCTGTCATGTACGAAGTAAAACTGAAAAATTCATCTGATATGAATTTAATAAAGGAAAAAGTTTCACCATATGCAAAGTTTTTGACACACACATCTGCATTAAAAACATCCATATCTGCAGGATGGAAACTGGTGTCTATAACAGGTTTGATTTTAATTATAATATTGGTATCAATCGGTTTATGTGTATCATATATATCACGAAATATTGCAATGTTGCATAAGCACGAACTGGAAATATTAAATCAAGTTGGCGCAACAGACAAATTTATCGCAAATCAGATGCAAATAATTGTTGCAAAAATAAGTATGGTTGCTTGTGGCGTTGGTTTTATATGCGCCCTGCCAATTATATTGATGATTTTAGCAACGGCACATTCTGCCCGCATAGGTCTGATGTCAACATTATCGTTATCTGGTCTAAATTGGCTAACATTGTTTTTGTTGCCAATACTGATTGTCATGCTATCAATTTATATAACTAAAAAGACAACGTTTAAGATATTATCAGAAAAATGATAAAATATATTCCTGTATCTTTGGTCTTAATATTTTGTTTCGTATTCGGCGGAATCATGTTCAAGTCTATGACCCCGCTAAAGTGTCAAACATTACAGCAAGACGATAATATATTTGTATTAACAGGCGATGCGCGTCGTATCCCGTATGCATTAAAAAAATTGGATTCCCTGCGATACGGAAACCTTTACATTATTGGCGCAGGCGCCCTGACAGCAATACCAAACCACACACATGTAAATATAGAAGCCACATCAAAATCAACTTATCAAAATGCACTGGCGATAAAAAAAATAGTCAACGATAATAACTTAAATCGCATAGTTATTGTCACAACCGAAGACCACATGAATCGTGCTTTGTATTTACTGCGCGAAACATTACCCGACACAGACATTATTGCATGCCCCGCATCACTAACTGGCATGCCAACACCCGCGCGTGTAAAAAGATGGACTATCGAATACATTAAATATATTGTTACACTACTTGGAATAAAGGAAAGTTAGAAATGCTTCGCACCATTATATTCAAAATGCTTCTTTTTATTTGGTTTATTTTATTTATACCATTTTTGGTGGTAGGATTGATATCGTTCAAATTGGAACGTAAATTTATATTCCTAGATGCACTTGGTGTATTATTTCTTGCCCGAATAATCGCAGGCATAAAATATGAAATACATTATCCGTCCACAAACGAAGACGGCATTCCATTAAAACATAATATAAACCAAAGATTGGATGGACGTTCCATTATCGCGGCAAAGCATATGTCTGTATTGGAAGTGGCGATATTATTAACACATATCCCGAATTATTTTTTCATAATGAAACGCGAATTATTATGGATACCTATCTATGGGTGGGCATTTGCACGAATTGGTCTGATAGGTGTTAACCGCAAACCCGGTGCTACAAACATGAATGCCCTTGCTGAAAAAGTCACAAACAACATCATGAAAGGAATGACACTTATAATATTCCCAGAAGGCACAAGGGTTAAGCCTGGGGTTCGACCAAAGTTAAAACGCGGTTTATTGTTTTTGGCATCGCATCTAAAATTACCAATAACACCTGTTGGAACAGATACAGGGCTGTATTGGCCAAAACACGGAAAAATGAAACCAGGTACTGCACACATATATTTTGGAAACGAATTACCTTCATCGGCAACATTGGAAGAAATAAGCGAAGCCATAAATCGCCACAGCGCCTGATTATTCACACCAGGATTTTCGCTTGCCCCCATTGTAAGAGCGACCAACTTTTTCTTTGACCAATACCCGACCAACATCACGATTTGCAGCATCATAAACATTGGCATCTATACGACCTGCATATTTATCGTTTTTCACATTTTCAATTTCAACAACAGAATCTATTGGTATTAATTCACCCAACCTTTGTTTTGCGAACTTTGCCTGTTTTATTTCTGATTCGCAATTACCATGCAATTCGGGCGTATCAACATTACGCAAACGAACCTTTACAGATTTTACTTCTGTTTTATCTGCTAACAAAACATCACCGACAAAAGTATCTCCGTCTATGATATACGCGACGCGCACGGGTGTTGCCAAACAACTTTGGCAAACAACACACGCACAAACAAAAGGCAACAAATTCTTCATTATGGCAACTTTGGCGACCAAGTTGGCTCAACCCCGTTTATTCCATCTTTCAATTCAATGTCGTAAAGGTTTTGCCCCATTATATCGACACTGCGGATGTGGCTGATACGTTCTTCGCCATCTGATGCTTTTTCTGTTTCATAATACACCAACCGGCGCGACCCAGGTGCCCAAGACGGTGCTTCCATGTACCAGCCGCCTGCTAATATTTTTTCATGTCGCCCTTCTGGATTCATAATTCCGATATAGAAAGTATTTTCCGCGATTTTAGTGAACGCAATATAATTACCATCAGGCGACCAAGCGGGTGTCGCATAACGCCCTGCCCCAAAGGTTATGCGCTTGTGTTTTCCTGACTGCAAATCAAGAACATGTATTTGTTGTGAACCCGTGGAATCAGAATTGAAAGCCATATAACGCCCATCTGGTGAATAAGACGGACTTGTATCAATATGATTCCCAAAAGTTAACTGTTTAAGTGCCCTGGTTTCAATATTATATTCATATATATTAGTAATCCCATTTTTAACCAAAGATAAAGCGACCTTGGTACCATCTGGTGAAAAACGTGGTGCAAAACTCATCCCACCAAAATTACCCAATTTAGTCTGATCGCCAGTTTCCAAATCTAATGCCCAAACCATTGGATCGTCATTACGATAAGATAAAAATACCACAGTTGACATATTGGGCGAAAAATGTGGCGACATAACGAAAGTATTTTTATCAGACAAATAACGCATACCATATCCATCTTGATCCATAATCGCCATACGTTTTGTACGATTGTCCACCGGACCGGTTTCTGCGATAAAGACTATCTGGGTATCAAAATAACCTATTTCGCCAGTTAATCTTTCATAAATTGCGTCGGCCATAATATGTGCCAAACGGCGGGCAGATTTTTTCGATGCGATTAAACTTTGTGCCTCTATTTGTTCCTGACCGTTAACATCCCAAAGATAGAATTCCAGTTTATAACTATCTTTACCTTCTGGACGCAGGCTTGCCTGAACAAGCGCCTGGGTCTTGATTGCTGCCCAACTTTTGAAATTAGGCATTTCGTTCATTTTTACAAATTCAGGGAACGCATCATGATTGACAATTCTAAAAAGCCCGGTGCGTTTCAAATCGTTTTCAACAACTTCACGCAACATTTTGGCATCAGAATTTGACACTTTGCCAACTGTTTCGAACTTTTGAACAGCAATCGCAATTGGTTCAGTCCCGCCCGCAACAATATCAACATGTAATTCCGCATGCGCACTTGATACAAACAAAACCGCAATAACAGACATCAAAAAAGACAATAACTTACGCATAGAAAATCCTTTCCTTTATTTACCTGTGGTGATTTTAGCACACTTTAATATAAAAAAGCAAAAATTTAACAACAATACACCCAACAACACAAATGCCTATATTTCCGCCATTACAGGCTTATACACAAATGTATTGACAAATGTAAATACAATGATATAGTCAGTTGTAATCACTGAAGTATAGGAGTTAGTCTATGCCGAATGTAATGCAACAATTATTCGTGATGAACATTGAATCTTTGTTAAAAGAATACGCGGCTTATCGCGCCTTTAACAAATCAGATTGCGTAATCAACATGCGAATTCCACATCAAATAGTTGAAAAAATTAAAGAGCTGGCAGATGCCCAACATGTTCCCTATCAATCTTTGATATCGTCAGTACTGTTTTCGCTGGCAAATATCGACGAATCAAAAAAGGACTAAACATGATTCCACACAAAGAAACACCGTCCAACGCAGAATTAATACGTCAAACATTGAACACCAAGGTCTGTCAAAACAACGACCTATTCGCCCAGGATACAAACATGCCAATATTTTGGAAATTATCAGACCTGGCAATTTTATATCCAAACTTTTTTGATGTACGCGAACCAATTTCTCAATTAGTTATCAACAAAATGCACAGCACAATACGGCATGCAATTCCTGAATTTACAACATTAACACCACGCCCTGTTCACATTTTGACAACCAAGGATACTTACAACATATATATAAAACAGCGCAATCAAATAAAAACACTTCGCAATGCACCAAATCAATATTTGACCGGTGTGGCTTGCGAATACTTATTCGGGCAACACAGCGGCACAGAATTGGAACAAGCATGCTTTTTGTACCCAAACAAAAACAGCGTTGAATTAACTGCCGCCGCCCAAGAATTAAAATTCGAGAATCGTCGCAACCAAATCGCCAGAACCAGCAATCTGATTTCTGCGATTATAAACCGCGCAAAAGATTCCAATAAAAACTCTTTCCGCGATATCTGGTCAACAATTTGGCAAACGCTTTACAATGTCAAATCGATGGAAACGTTACGCCTTAAATACAACGTAAAGACATCGCCTATTGATTATATGAAATCACAAACACTGCGCTTTATTGATGCAATGTTGCAAGAAATCGCATTACAATTTACAAATAAATCTGAATATTCAATAAACGAAGTTCGCTATATCGCAAAAGAAAAAGCAAAATTTGCCCGTGCAGAATTCTTTAGATACGGTTCTTCGCCCGAACTTCAATTGTTGAAAAAGAATTCTTATCATATAATTGAAAAGATTCGCAACGCACGTAAAAAATTCTGGCAAGAAAACTATCCACAATCATTACGATAAAAAACACCGCCCAATCGGGCGGCATTTAATTTTATTTTTATGATTACCAAGTTTTGATAACATCCGCACAACCAATAAATTTTGCACCAGTAGCAGACATAATAAACGACAATATCACACCAATCATAAACAACAAACTAAAACCCACTAACAAAGCAGTACCTTTGTCTTTGATGTCATCCATTTTAACATCTCCACTGGAAATGTATTTCCATGCCCACTGAGCAATATAAAACGCCGCACCAATAAATGCCATTGTTCTTAACAGATTGAACACACCATGCAATTTTTGTAATGCCTCACACATACCGTTATCTGCAGGTGCAGCGAACGCAGGAACAGATACCATCAAACTGATAATTGCAAAATTAATTTTATTCATAATCTTTTTCATATAAAAACTCCTTTTATTTCCTTTTATTTTATCACAAAAAAGCAGATTCTCAAACAAAAAAACGCGCCATTTTAACCATGGCGCATTTTTTCGCTTTCATCCCATTAGCCATTATAAGCCGGAACGATAATATATCTGCTTTTCAAGACTTGCTTTTTCGCACAAGTTTGGCAACCGCATGGTGTTGCAACCACAGGCTTTTCTTCTTGAACACGCACAGGAACAATCGCGCTTCTGTCGCGTTGTGTATAACCAAAGCTGTCTTTGCCATACAAATCTTCGCATTTTGTATTGCGGTAAACAATCTGTTTAGCATCTTCCAAATTGCGAATTTCGCTATTAAAGTTTTTACCGTCTTCACTGTAGTAATAGATACAATCTTTACCTTTTTGACGATAACGAACATTTGTTTCGTAATAATCATAACCAGAACATCCGGCGATTAATGTCAAACCCAACACAGATAAAATAACTTTTTTCATTTGTTTTCCTTGTTTTTTTATCTCTCTTCAACACCCCGATTCGTTTAGTTAAATTGTTGCACAAACATTTCTGTTGTCAAGTTTTTAAGTAAAACCTGAAAAAACATAATATTTGTGATATAATGCAACGGAAAGAAGGAAAAAACATGCATTATTCTGATTTTGGTCTGGCAAATACGAAAAAACTACTTAACCGCGCACTGCACAAAGGCTATGCGGTCCCAGCATTTAATTTTTACAACATGGAAACTTTGCAGGCAATTTTGGATGCCGCAAAAATCACACAAAGCCCGATTATATTGGCTGTATCTGAAAGTGCATTGGAATACATGGGGGGCGAAATATTAATGGGGATGATTCGGGGCGCAGAATACAAACGCGAACAAATTGCATTGCACCTTGACCATGGGCACAGTTTTGATATTTGCAAATACGCTACAGATTTGGGGTTTTCATCTGTCATGTTTGATGGCAGTGCTTTACCACTTAGTAAAAACATTTCCGAATCGCGCCGCGTTGCTGACTATGTGCACCAATTCGATGTATCACTGGAAACAGAACTCGGGGTACTTGCCGGCACAGAAGACCAAAACACAAAAGCATCAGCGCACTCTTTCACAGACCCTGATTTAGTAAAAGATTTTGTAAAACAAACAAAAACCGATTCGTTGGCGGTTGCAATCGGAACGACACACGGCGCATATAAAAAGAAAAGCCCTAATGAAGCACTTCGTTTTGACATATTGGAACAAATTGCAACCAACATTCCAAATGTTCCGCTGGTTTTACATGGTGCATCATCTATTCCACAAAAATATGTTAATCAAATAAATAAATTCGGTGGCGACATAAAAAATGCGCGCGGAACATCCCCTGCCCAAATTAGACGTGCAATATCAATGCATATTGCAAAAGTAAATATAGATTCTGATTCACGATTCGCATTTACCGCATCGGTTCGTAAAACACTTGTATCTGAACCAGAAATTTTTGACCCACGACGTTATCTTGACATGGCACGAAAAGAAATGACCAAAAATTGCATAGACGAAATCCAAAACATCATGGGTTCTGGGTATAAAATTTAAGCAACCAAAAAACCGCCTATACGGCGGATTTTGAGGCTTTTATAAAAAAACTACTTTGCCCTTTCAACGTATTCTAATGTTTCGGTATTCACAACAATCTTTTCACCTTGTTCAATAAAGGTCGGAACCTGAACACGAACGCCGTTATCAAGAATCGCAGGTTTGCCACCGCTGCTGGTTGCTGTTTGTCCTTTTAATGCAGGTTCTGTTTCTTCAACAGTTGCAACAACTGTTTTTGGCAAAGTGATTGACACTGGATGCCCTTCGACAAAGTTTGCCTTAACCAACATTTCTGGTGCCAAGAATTTCATTTGTTCACCCAAAGAATCATTTGGCATTGTGAATTGTTCGTAATCATTAAGATTCATAAAGTACGCATCTGTCCCATCAGAATACAAATATTGGCATTCGATATCTTCGACCATCAATTTTTCAACTTTATCTTCTGCACGCCAACGATCGCCACCTTTGTTCCCAGAATCAATATCACGCAAATCAGCCTGAACAAAAGCGCCACCTTTGCCCGGTTTTACTTTTGTGATTGATGTCACGGAATAACGTTTACCATTGTGAGAAATAACCCAACCCACACGCATATCATTTGCTATAAAAGAAGCCATTTTTTACCCCTTGGTTAAAATTTACCCGATAAGAATATAATAAACTTTTGATTTTGGCAACAATTTATTGCGATTCGCGTTTATGTATCCAATATCTGTCTATTGATTCCATGATACATTTATCAGCCGCTGCCCTGTCGCCCCAACCGATAACTTTCGACCAAGAATTAGGCTGTAAATCTTTATAGTGTTGGAAAAAATATTCTATCTTTGACCGCAAGATTTCAGGCAATTCTTCTAATGCTGTTGTTTTTTCATAATATGGGTCAATTCTGTTTAACGGAACACAAATTATCTTTTCATCACCCCCCGCCTGGTCTTCCATAACCAAAACACCAATTGGACGAACCTCAATAATAACACCGGGCATCAATGGCGCATTACAAACAACCACACAATCTAACGGATCGCCATCATCCCCCAAAGTCCCCGGAAAATAACCATAGTTCGCAGGATACGCCATCGGCGTATGCAAAACCCTGTCCACTCGCAACATTCCGAGCTCTTTACTTATCTCGTACTTCACAACACCATTTTCTGGAATTTCTATTATGGCGTTCATCTTTTTTGGCGGTTCTTTGCCCGCTGTAATATCTTGAATATTCATATGTAAAACCTCTTGCACAAAATGATACAGCAAAAAAATCAACCGTCAAGAAAAGATAAAAAACAAATCAGAACGGCGCAGATGCGCCGTCGTTATTAAGTGAAGTGTAGTAGACCTACATGAACGCAATAACGACAAGCAGATGTGCCGTTATAATTTGTTTTTACATGCGCATCGGCATTAAAACGAACAATGCATCAGTATCTTTTTCCGTAGATTTAATAATTGTTGGGGAAAGCGGTTCTTGCATTTCCATTTGGAATTTTTCGCCTTCGACCTGACCCGCAACATCTAACAAGAACTTTACATTAAAGTTTATTGTAAACGTTGCATCACCATTATATTCCACATCTAATTCCTGGGTTGCAGCACCCGCATCAGGGCTGGATGCACTGATTACCAATTTGTTCATAGAAAACGCCAACTGAACAGACTTTGTCTTGTCAACGCTTGCAACAGAAACCAAATCAACCGCATTCACAAATTGCTTTCTGTCCAAAATTGCAATCTTGTCATTACCCTTTGGAATAACAACACGATAATTAGGATATTGTGCATCAACCAATTTGCTGGTTAATGTCGCAGCCCCAACTGTAAAACGCGCCTTGGTATCCGACAATTCAATCAAGACATCGTCAACATTTGCATCTTCCAATAATTTTGACAATTCACCAATAACACGTCTTGGGATAATAACAGATGGCATATCCTTTGCCGCAGCTGGCGCATCAATCGCACACAGTGCCATACGCTGGGCATCTGTTGCGACAGCAGTTAATTTACCTGTATCTTCTGATATATGGAAATATATACCGCCCAAATGATAACGCACATCATCTGTTGGAATTGCAAATTTTGTCTGGTTAATTAAATGCGCCAAATCACCAGTTGTCATTTGGAATTTGGTACTTAAGTTTCCCCCTGCCATTGCTGGGAAATTTTCTGCTGGCAATGTAGGCAAATGGAATACCGCACGACCACTGGACACAACCAACTGGTCACCAGATTGCTTGAAACTTATTTCTGCATCATCTGGAAGTTTACGAACAATATCATACAACATCTGAACCGGCACAGTTGTTTTTCCAGCCAAAGTAATATCAGCCGCAACATGTTCAACCAATTCCAAATCGACATTTGTTGCAGATAACACTAAATCATCTGCCACTTCGATTTTAACATTAACCAATATAGGCAACGTCGCCCGTTTTTCAACAATAGACTGCATATGCCCCAGCGCACGTATTAAAACCTGACGAAACACTGAAAATTCCATAATTTGCTCCTGTTCTTTCTTATTTCATTAAATTCCTTTCACAGAGTGTACCAAAAAAGACCGATTCGGTGCAAGAGCAAATCTGTTAAAAAAGAAACTTTATTTTTATTTGACAAAAGTCTATTTTATCAATATTTTTTCTAACTTACTTTTTATTTTTTTCACATCATCATATTTTTTAATAGAACCTTTTTCTGCGAAAGATATGTCACCGGTTTCTTCTGACACGACCAAAATTGTGGCTTTTGATGCTTCTGACATGCCAAGCGCAGCCCTGTGTCGCGTTCCATACTTCCACTGTAATTGATTCTGCGACACAGGTAATATAGCCCCCGCGTATTTAATTTTGTTATCTGATATTATCACCGCCCCATCATGCAATGGTGTTTTATTGAAAAATATTGTTAACAACAATTCACTTGTTATAAGGCCGTCTATTTTTGTTCCCAATCTTTCAATTACACCATCATCAATATCTGGCGGAAAAACAATCAATGCCCCGGTATGTTTTTCTGACATATAAACCACAGCCTTAATTATTTCTTCAACAGATTTTTGTTTATCAGAAGTCTTTTTTACATCTTGCTTAAAAACATAAATAAGATTTTTCCAACCGCGAACACTTCCTATCAAGGCTAAAAATTTTCTTAATTCTGGCTGAAAAATAACTATCAAACCAACAGATAAAAATAAAGCTATCCAGTGCAAAAAACGCCCAAGAATATATAAATGCATCCATGGTAACAAGAAACTTAAAAACCAAAGCCCCCCTAAACCAAACAAACCATGAACCAACCTTTCCGAAGAAGTGTTTTTTATAAAGCCTCTGTAAAAGCCCCATAAAACCAAGGCTATTATTATAACTTGAACGAGATTTAACCAATTAATCATTTTTTACTCCATAAATAAAGAATTAGACAATATTTGCACCGGCTGATTCATCCAATCTGGATCATCGCGTTTTCGCGGTGCACCTTTTTCTTTTGCCGTCCGATAGGGCTTGTCATCCGCCAACCACCCTTCTAATAAATCACCAGCCAACACACCTGCTAATAAGCCCCCTGCGATACTTAAGCCACCGGTCAAAGGCGACAACAACAAACCAAAACCCACCGCCGAACCAACTTTGCCAGCAACCGCCGCACCACTTATCTTGAAATCAGGTTCTGCTAAATTTCCGGATATTTGCATCGCATTAACCAAATTACCAGACAAAGATAATTTCAACCCCCTTACAGGAACAGTAGCCAAAGACATTTGTATTTTTTCTTTGCCTAAATCAAGGCTGCCCGCAAGGCGCATATTTATAACCCTTGTTTCTACAGCAACCCCATTTTGTGTTTCAATTAAACCATCGCGAAGTTTGACATTCACAATTGCACTGCCAATTTCTATCATATCACGCTTGTTGCCTGTGAACATATCTTCGACACTATGACGAAGCGTTGTCAGAAAATCTCCACCGTACATATATTCAACCAAATCAGCATGCGCATATCCCCTGTCCGTAGAATATACCAACACAGGTCCTGTTATTGTTTGCATTATTTCTGACATATTTTTACCACGCGCCTTAACAAATAAATCTATGTGCACAGGCAATCCAGAAAGAATATTTTTTACATCAACTTGATTTATTATTTCACCGACATAAACATTATTCCCAACCGCAGCCAATGTTGCATCATACATCCCATCTTTGTAAATATCAGCCATCAATACAGCATCAACTTTACCATCTCCTATAACTAACTTGATATCAGCACGCGCCTTATGATTGTTAACTTTCAACTTAACATTCATATTTGATAAATCTAATGAACGATAGACAACAAAATGTTTCCAATTCAATATGATATCGGCATCTGCATTATACAAAAACTGTCCAAACAAAGGCATGTCCTTAAACACTACTAAATCTCTATTTGGGTGAATCCATGTCTTGCCAACCCCGTACCAACTTGGGAAAGACTTGTATAAATTTACCTGATCCGATGAAATATTTGCTTTTATAACAGGTGTTTTCTTGGACCAATCATATGTTCCAGAAAAATTAAGAGAAGAACCATTCAATGCGACAGAAGATTTTCTGAAAGATATTTTTTTTCTGTCTATACCACCAGCAACATTTATTTTCATTTTTGGCAAATCAACCATATCAATCTTAAACCATTTTCCAGATTTTTTTATATCAGGTATTTCACCACGCACAACAAAATCTATCGGCATCTTGCTTGTTCCCTCCAAGGCAATATCCGCAATCAACGCTTCCCCACCTGTTGCAAAGGCGATTCGTACAGGATAAATTTTTCTTTCCGAATTATATTCTGAAAACTGAATAACAAATGGGAAGTTTGTATCATAAGGCTTGACCCAACCACTATATTCACGATTAGAATGCCGCATATAATTACTTATACCAAAACTTGAAAGTTCATATTTATCGCCATACAAATTTACAGACAATTTTTCAACATCTAATCCACCAAAAGGAAATTGTTCTATTGGGTATTTTGGAATATCAGTATTTTCTGTATCCGGTGCATTCTGTGGTGTTTGCTGTTTATTAAACACAACAGATATCTCATCTTTATCGTTTTTTTCAATAAATATTTTTGCATCATAAACTTTAATATATCTTATAACCGGATGTGATTTGAAAAGCGAAAGCAAGTCCAAACGAACACCTATCTTTTTTGCAGTAAATAAATTTTTATTTTTTGCCCAATCTGCGTTTGGAATACGCACATCATTCAGTTCTATTTCTGGACGCAAAGAAAAATGCCATGAAATTTTTCCATCTATTTCAACCGGCATATTTGTACTATCACGCAAAACAGATAAAATATTTCCGCGCAACGATTCTAAGTTTACCTGGGACAGCGCAATACCAATCGCAACCATCAACCCCATAAAGAACAAGGCTATTATTCGCAAAAGCCAGATATGTTTTTTATAAAAAGCGTATAAAAACTTTCTCACGAATATTTTCCTTATGGTAACTTAAATTCCAAAAATTTTATAACTGATTGCATAAAATCTGGAACATCTGCACACAAAGTCATCTCTTTCCCAGTGCTAGGATGCCTAAAAGTAATACGATACGCAAATAAAAATAATTTTTGTGTGGCAAGGAAAGAACCTAAAACGCTATCTAACTTATCAGACCTTTCCCCATACAAATCATCCCCGACAATGGGTGCCCCCAAAGAAAAAGCACTGTGTAATCTTAATTGATGTGTTCTGCCGGTTTTAGGCGAAAACAGAACCCACGTCACAACCCCGGCAGTTTCACCAAGCACTTTATATTCTGTAACCGCACGTTGAACAGAAACATTTTCAGGCACGGACTTTTCATCTCTGAACACCTGCCCTTTGGCAACATAATTATCAATCACACCGGATTTTTTGGAAACATTTCCCTGTAACAACGCCAAATATTCTTTATGCGCCACCTTGTTCTGAAACTGCGCGGCCAAATTTTGCGCAGCCTTTTGATTTTTAGCAACCACCAATAAACCACTTGTTTCCCGGTCTATTCTATGAACCAAAGATATTTTATCATACGGGAAAAGAGCCGCAGCCATTTTATCTATTGATTTTTTTATACCTGTTCCGCCCTGCACCGCCAGCCCCGCAGGTTTATTAAAAACGACAATATCTGCATCATCATGAATTATGCAATTTCTTAATTTTTCTAAATCAGATAAAGAAAAATTTTCACCGTTTTCTGTCTTTTTCACAATCTTGTACGAATTCAACGTAGGCGGCACACGAATAACATCGCCTGCATTTAACACTTCCATCCCCTTGCATCGCGAAGAATTGATTCTTATCTGCCCCCCACGACAGAGTTTATAAAAATCACGTTGCAACATACCTGGATAATGACGTAAAAACCAGCGCAACAAACGTGTACCAGATTCTGCATCAGAAATAGTCAAAAATTCCGTCATATATTTCTATTCGCCGTATGTAATAGATATAACATTGTTACCGCTGTCCACGCAAGTCCCCGTTGCACCACTTTCTTTGTGTCCCGAAGAAACATATCCGACAGAATCTGCCCACGCCTTCATCACCAACGCTTCGCAATCAGATTTGTTCAGACCGTTAATCTTGACAATAAATTGGCGTGAATTAACCGGATCTACTGACAATTCATAAGTCCCACCGTACGGATTTTTATTGCTTACAGAAATCGCAGCAAAAATTGTTGAATTATCTATATTAGAAAAATCATCATAATCACCCAAAAGTCCCCGAACACCAGAGACCATTGTCACTACATCGTCCATCACACGAGCCTGTTTCTGACGATTAATTCCCAAGGATATAAGCGCAAATGCAGTTGCCGTTAACATCCCCATAATAGCCAACACACCGACCATTTCTATCATCGATCGACCAGATTCTTGTCTCATATTATCACCTCTATTTGATTTTTATAATTTATATAATATCATATTTATTATGAATATTCAATTTAGAGATTTAATTAAAAACGCACCCATGTCCCCTGGAATATACAAAATGTATGACGACCAAGGGAACCTTTTGTATGTCGGCAAAGCAAAAAACCTGTTAAACCGACTGCGTCAGTATATTGATATTTCCAAACTTGAAAACCATAAACAAGTCATGCGTTCCTTGGTTAAACGCTTGGAATGGGAAACAACAAAGACTGAACAAGACGCGTTAATATTGGAACAGAATCTTATAAAAACCCTGAAACCAAAATACAACATCATGTTAACAGATGGGAAAATGTACCCTATGTTAGCGTTGACGAAACATGAATTCCCACGCCTGCTAAAATTTCGTGGCAAAATATCACAACGCAAAGATGTTTTTGGGCCCTATCCATCTGTTTACGCACTGAACGACACAATAAAGACGATTCAACGGGTTTGCAAATTAAGAACCTGTAATGATACTTTTATGAAAAATCGTTCACGGCCTTGTCTGCTTTACCAAATTGGTCGTTGCAGTGCGCCTTGTTGTTTACCACAAAAAGATTATGATAAAAATGTTCAATTGGCACGCAGAATTTTAACCGGGGACAGCGAACCTATCATTGCCGACCTAACCAAAATAATGAAGGAATATTCCGATAAAACAGATTACGAAAATGCCGCAATAATACGCGATAAAATAACCGCATTAACAACAACAACAAATCGCGGTATACGACAGAATCAACCGTATACACCAAATTTACAATGGGATAAAAATGTCACTGATTTGGAAAATTTACTAGGACTAAAATTGAATACAGTTGGTGTTTTTGATAATTCACACCTGTTTGGCAAACATCCCGTTGGCGCAATGATAGCATTCGGTCATAACGGCTTTATAAAATCATCATATCGTCACTTCAAATTACACGATATGCAACGCGCAGGAAACGATATTGCGATGATGGAAGAATTTGTCACACGCGCAATCAAAGACATGCCGAATCTTGATTTAATAATTGTTGACGGGGGAATCGCACAATGGAATATCGCGCACCACGTTTCACAAGAACGTGTTCCTGTTTTTGGAATTGCCAAAGGCGAGGTTCGCAATGGAGACGAACACTTTATCATGCCAGACGGTTCTGAAAAAAGAGATTTACCAAAAGATTCACCATTATTTTTAATGTTACGGGCAGTTCGCGATGAAGCGCACCGTTTTGTTATAACGTATCACCGAACGATTCGCGCAAAGCAATTAACTGCATCCGTTCTTGACTCTATTGAAGGCATTGGCCCAAAACGCAAAAAGCAACTTTTGCAACATTTTGGTTCTGTGCGTGCAATTATGGATGCAGATTTGAAAGCACTTATGCGGGTCCCGGACCTTGGAAAAAAAGCCGCAGAAAAAATTTATATACATTTCCATTCTGACGTGCTATAACAATAACGTAATATAAAAAGGAGAAAACATGAAAACTTTTGTTAATTTTTTATCAATATTCAGAATAGCAACCGCATTCGCACTGATACCGACAATGTTATTGAATTGGTATCTGGTTTCTTTTATTCTGTTTTTACTTGGCGCAATTTCAGACTGGTTTGATGGCTATTTAGCCCGCAAATATGACTGTTGTTCTAAAATTGGCGGTGTATTGGATCACATTGGCGACAAATTATTAGTATGCAATACATTGATATTGTTACCTTTTATTCCAATTGATATAACATTTATTTCAACATTTTATGCCACAATTTCTGGTAAATTATGGTTTATTATTGTTCCTATTATTTTGATGATAGACCGCGAATTATATATAAGTGGTCTGCGCGAATTCTTGGGGACACAAAAAATAGAAATGCCTGTACCAAAGGCTCGCTTTTCAATGGGAAAAATAAAGACAACACTTCAAATGGTTGCAATCACAGTTATATTATTGGCGGTATCTATCTTCAAGATTCCTAGCAATAAAGTATTGGTGTATATAGTGTCAAAGTTGCCTGAAATTGGTATTGCAATTTTATGGGCTGCATTGGTTATATCTATTTGGTCGGCTGTGCAATATACCAAAACATTTTCTGAAAAATTAAAGAAAATAAAATAAGAAAAATTTATCAAAAAGAAATCTGCCTATACGGCAGATTTCTTAATATATAAAGATTTTAATTACACAAACAAATCTTTTACAAATTGTGCATGTTCTGTAATAAACTTGAACCTAAATTCAGGCTTTTTACCCATCAAATCATACACCAAAGTTTTTGTTTTTTCTGTGTCTTCTTGCCCCTCTTCTGTTTTTGGTGGCAAATCAACACGAATCAAACGTCTTGTTTTTGGGGACATTGTAGTTTCTTTTAATTGATTCGGCATCATTTCACCAAGTCCCTTGAATCGAGATATTTCAACCTTTTTATTTTTATATTTCGTATTTTTCAATTCTTCTAATTCTTCATCAGTATCAACATAAATCGATTCGGTACCACATGTTAATTTATAAAGTGGCGGACAAGATAAATATAAATGCCCCCCATAAATAAGTTGTGGCATATACTGATAAAAGAACGCCATAAGCAGTGACGCAATATGACTGCCATCGACATCAGCATCCGTCATAACGATAATCTTTTCATAGCGCAGTTTACTATCATCCCAATCTTTTGCTGTTCCTGCGCCTATAATATCAATTAAATCATTTAATTCACGATTCGCACTGAAACGTTCATCTGAATTAGACAAAACGTTAAGAACCTTGCCACGCAAAGGCATGATGGCCTGGGTGGATCTATCTCGTGCTTGTTTGGCTGTTCCACCAGCAGATTCGCCCTCTACAATAAACAATTCAGTCCCTTCCACACCATGTTTAGAACAATCTGCTAATTTAGCAGGCATACGAATTCTTTTTGTTGGTGTTTTACGGGCAACATCTTTAACCTGTTTAGTCTTGATACGTGCGTTTGCTAAATTCACCACAAAATCAAGCAGCGCATTAGCGGTCTTTGGGTCTGATGCTAAAAACATTTCCCATGGATCCCGCAGTGCATTTTCTGTGTATCTTGCAATTTCAGGATTAGACAATTTTTCCTTGGTCTGACCTAAGAATTGTGGCGTCTTGTAAAATACAGATACTATTGCCGCAACAGAATCAAAAACATCTTCACTGATAATAGATGCCGCGGCTTTATTATTTATTTTTTCACCGTATGCTTTCAGTCCCTTGGTTATAGCCGCCTTGAACCCGTTTTCATGTGTTCCGCCATCAATTGTCGCAATAGTATTACAATAAGAAGCAAAGAACCCATCGTCCGATGCCGCGCCATTTTCATCAGTTAATACCGTTAACGCCCATTCAACACGACCAGTATCATCTGGAAAATCAACACTGCCACTGAATATTTTTGGCAAAATACGCGGTTTAGAATCCGTCTTTTCGGCAACAAAATCTGCTACACCGTTTGGATAAAAGAAAACTTTTTCCGCCGGGATATTCATATCTTCGGTAATCAAGGCCGGATTACAATGCCATTCTATCTTTACCCCGCGCGACAAGAAAGACTTTGCACGTGCCATCCGATAAATTTTTACAGGCTTAAACACTGCGTTTTCACCAAAAATTTGATCATCCAGTGTAAATTTGATTTTTGTTCCATGTGCTTTGGTTGCGCTTCCTTTTGTAATCGGGCTTGTCACTTTTCCGCGCGAAAAAGTCTGATTCCATTCGTATCCATCCCTGGAAATTGTGACATCCATATTTGAAGAAAGCGCATTTACAACAGCACTGCCCACGCCATGCAAACCACCACTGGTTTTATAAACATTATTATTAAATTTCCCCCCAGAATGAAGCGTTGTCAAAATCACTTCCAACGCAGATTTTCCCGGGTACTTTGGATGCTCATCAACAGGGATGCCGCGCCCATCATCGGTTATTTCTATGGTTTTAGAATCAATCAAATTAACAACGATTTTTTTAGCAAACCCCGCCACCGCTTCATCAATAGAATTATCCATAATTTCAACCGGCAAATGGTGCCATGCTTTTTCATCTGTTCCGCCGATATACATACCCGGACGCAAACGAACGGGTTCTAAACCCTCCAAAACTTCGATATCTGATGCATCGTATTTATTCATAACTTTTCCTATATTTATCAGGACATTATTATAACATTTTTGCATTTTTATCAAGCCAAAACCGATAATTAGCCTAAAATACGGCAAAAAATACTCACGATTAGCCCTTGATTTTCGACATAATATCCCTATATATTTCATACAAAGTTAATTAACAGGTAAAAAATATGAACAAAAATCCTTATGAAGTTTTGGGTGTCGCACGCGATGCCAGCGATGCCGACATAAAAAAGGCCTATCATAAATTAGTTATGAAATACCACCCAGATAAAAATCCGGGCGATAAATCAGCCGAAGAAAAATTCAAGGAAGTCAATAACGCCTTTGACATCCTAAAAGACCCACAAAAACGCGCCGCATACGACAGATTTGGCGATGCTGCTTTTGCCGGCGGAAACGGGGCCAGCGCAGGTGCAGGCTTTAACGGCAATCCATTTGGGAACGGGTCATTCCATTTCAACGGTGGCGACATGGGTGGCATGGAAGACATCTTACGCGAAGCCATGCGTGGTTTTGGTTTTAGCGGTGGTTTTGGTGGCGCACAACGACCACAACGCGGCCGCGATTTACTGGATGAAGTTATCATAGACCTTAAAGATGCCTATTTCGGCACAACCCACACCGTTAAATTTTCCAGCAATGTAAAATGTGAAAAATGTGACGGAAACGGAACATCAGATGGCAAACCCGCAAAACCGTGTCCAACATGTGGTGGCAGCGGCTATGTCCATACCCGTCAGGGCTTTTTTGCTGTTGAAACGCCCTGCCCTGATTGTCAAGGACTTGGCAAAAAGATTGATAAAAAATGCAGCGCATGTGATGGCACCGGCACAGTAAACAAACAACGCACACTGGATGTGAAAATTCCGGCAGGAATCATGGATGGCGCGCGCCTTCGTATGGCAGGCATGGGCGAAGCCGCCCCAAACGGTGGCGAAAGCGGCGATTTCTATCTAGATATTCATATTCGCCCCAACAAAACATTTGAACGAATCGGCAACGATTTGTTAATGCACCAAGATTTAGATTTCGTAACGCTGGCAATGGGTGGCGAAATAGAAATAGAAACAATAGACGATAAAAAACTGTCCATAAAAATACCAAGCGGAACCCAGGTTGGCGAAAAATTGCGTATTCGCGGACACGGTATGCCAAACGGACGCAGTGGCTTTGGTGATTTATACGTTGAAATTGGAATTACAATTCCAAAAAAATTAAATGAAAAACAAAAAAAGGCACTTTCAGAATTCGCCGGAATCAAAAACGAAAAGAAAGGCTGGTTCTAAAAAACACCGCCCGTTTTGGGCGGTGTTTCTCTCCCTTCTTTTGTTCAACGGAACAAAACTTTTATTTGCACAATTTTATCATGTCTTCTATTTCTGCATTTAATATCAAATCTGTGTTTTTTTGTTTTTCAATTTGAGACAGCGCATAAACAACTGTTGCATGATCACGCCCACCACACACATTTCCAATTTCTGACAAAGATAAATTTGTTGCATTTTTCAATGCAGCCATCATCACCTGACGCGCACGAACCAGACGACGTGCACGCGAATTACCACAAATTTCATCAAAAGATACCGCCATCTTTTCACACATTGCTTTGACCATAGATAAAGGTGTTTTTGATTTATTCAAAACATCGCCTAATAATTTAGATGCAACACCCATATTTACACATTCGCCCATCAATTCAGTATAAGTTTTGATTTTATTAATAATACCGTTAACCATATGTCCATCAGCGTTTATCTGTTTGGACAATTCGTCAGCAACAACCGTATCAACACCATTGCGAATTAACATCGAACGACGAACATGCGCATTTGGTGCAACGACATCCACAACCAAGCCTGATGCGAACAAAGATTGAATACGTCTGTCAAAACCATTTAATGCACTTGGTGCACAATTAGCGGTCAAAACAATGCTTTTGCCCGCAGCATGCAAATCCATCATCAATTGTAAAAATTCTTCACTTGTTGCATGTTTCCCAGCTAACGCACAAACATCGTCCATAATAAACATATCACAGTTGCGACAAAAATCTTTGAAAGAAAAGATTGTTTTATCGCGCAATGCACGTGCAAAATCAGCAACAAATTGTCCACCAGACATCCTTACAACATTTTTTGCTGTTGTATCACAAATACAATCTAACAACATTGATTTGCCAGAACCAGATGGACCATAAATAAACAACTGAGAAAAAGAAGCGTCCGTCAAAGCAATTTTCTTGCATGCTGCAACCGCGAACATATTTTCATCACTGGCTATGAACGAATCGAAACTGTTTTTATTTACAACTGGTGATTTCACAGGCTTAAATTCACAAACAACATTATCATTTGCAGATTTAACAAATGCATTTTTTGCGCACACTGTTATATTAAGGTCTAAAAGAAAATCCGCCGCTACATTCTTCAGAACATTTCCATATTCTCTTTTGATATAGTCGGCGGTAAATTGATTTTGCGCAACAAGGTTCAGACAATTTTCGCATACGGTTATTTGCAAAGGTGCAATCCATGTCGCAAATCCCGCAGAATCTATCTCGGCAGCAAAAGCCTTTATAACAGATTCTACATTTACCTTTTTGTTTATTGCCGTCACTTGCATCATCATTTCCCTTTTTCCCTTCCTTGTTAAAAAGAGTTTCCATCAGCAGTTATAAACCCAATCCGCACAAAAACGTTTTATGCTTCGTCCACTCTCTTTTTTCTCGCTTTGGTGATTGATGTAAATCAATCGTTTTGATGTTAAATAATTTATAAGATTAATTTCTGTTTGCAACCAAACCTTAACTAATTTTGCAACATTTACTTTTTGACAACGATTCGTTTTTTTATTGGTTTTTCGCACTTTGTATATACACTGTATATACATTACAAAAATCAATTCAGAACATAACCGCCATCTTGTTTTCTTATTAAACCTTGTAATTCCAACACCACTAATTCGGCTTTGATTTCCGAAACAGTTTTTTTGACAAGATTTGCCAATACAGATTCTGATACAGGAATCATTCCTAGCTTATCCAAGATTTCATTTTCTGGATGTATATTTTTTTGTGTTTTTATTTCTTTTTCATCATCAAAAAAATCTTTTACACAAGTACACATTGTTGCCAACCCATTTTTTATCAAAGAATTTGGACCGGCACTTCGCGTATCACTTGGGTGTCCGGGGACAGCATACAAAGTTTTTCCGTAATCGATTGCGAATCGTGCGGTTGTCATACTGCCAGATTTTTCATCTGCTTCTCCAAGAATAAGAGTATCAGATATCGCAGCAACCCAACGATTCCTCTGAACGAAATTCTGAGCATTTGGCATCATGCCGACCGGCATTTCACTTATTATCGCGCCTCTTTCCAATATCTCATAATAAAGAGATTCGTTTTCCAATGGCCATATATAATCTGCCCCACCTGCCAAGACTGCAATCGTTTGCGAATCGCCTTTTGCACGCAAAGCCCCAAAATGTGCCGCGGTATCTGTTCCCATCGCCATACCGGACGTCACCACAAAACCATGATTTGCGAATTCATTTGCAATATCCGATATAAAATTCATCCCTGCCGCCGTAGAATGCCGTGTCCCAACAATTGATACACTTGGTTTAGAAATAGTCTCGATATTTCCACGAACACTTATAACAATCGGATGGTTCTTTGCCTTTAACAAACCAATCGGATATCGCGAATCGGTATCAGATATATATTCAATCCCAAGATTGTAAGCCGTATCCATTTCGCGTTTTACAGCATCAATAAAATCTTGACTTGGCGATAAATACGAAAGGATACTTTCATCCGTCCCAAATTTTTCTATCAGACTTCTGTATTTAACAGGCCCGATTCCAGATGTCCTTAATATCAAAAGTTTTGTTAACATATCTTTCATAATGAAAAAGATTGTAGAACAAACCTACAATCTTTTTAAGCAAAAAGTGCAAAAAACTATTATTCAGCAAATTCCGCGATTAATTCTCTATACTTATCACAAGAAGCCATACTTGAATCATTATCGCATGCTTCCTTCATAGTTTTCAACGCACCAACAATCTTTTTGTATTCTGCCGGTTCCTTATCTTTATATGTCAACAAAACAGAGCGCCAAAGTTTTTCGTCTTCCAAAGATTTCTGACCTTGAACTTTGCCACCGATAAGTTTATTACCAAACAATTCCATCGCACCAACACCAAGCGCAGTACCACCAACAGCACCCGCAACAATACCACCTACACGTGCGCCCTTTTTAGCCGCCAAAATGCGCTTTTCCATTTCATCTTCGTTAACCCAAGAACCGCACTTTATTGTTTCGCCCCACGTAAAATACTTTGATTTAACATCAGACACATCAACCCTTGATGCATTATCAGATTTCAATTCTACACGAACAAAACAAACATTATTTTCTGGGTGTTCTGTATCTTCAACCATCGTCGTATAGTTAGAAGAATCACTTAAACGCGATGCCCAAACGAAAGTATTTCCTATACCAATATTATTATTAATGCACGCATTACGTTCAGCCTCACGCTTATCAACCTCTTTTTTTTCTTCAACAGTCGTTGCCGTTTCTTTATCAGTATTAGCCACGCCATTTGCAACCGCCATCCCATTCAGTTGATTAATCGATGCCGTATAACGTGTACCCGACATAATCTTATTAGACATTGCCGGACGACTGTGCGTTGCAGCAAAAGCACTGCATGAAAACAACGACAAAACAACCAATGATACGAATTTCATTATATAACTCCTCTCTTCATGCAGTATATTATAGCACAAAAGCGACAAAAAAACAAACACAATATCGAGAAATTATTTTTTCCATTTCCACTCTATTTTTGATTCTTGGCCTTTGAAAAGACGAATAATATTTTCCCGATGTTTAACAAAACACAACAATGAAATTGCCAAGAAAGCCCAACCCACACCAGAACTTATAACGAAACCTAATATTGGCATTAAACAAAACACCACCATCGCCCCAGCCGAAGAAATACCAGTCCCCAGCGCAACAATTAACCACTCAAGGCCTTCGACAACAAACAAAATCGGATTTATTGCCAAAAGCACCCCAAAAAGCGAAGACACACCCTTGCCCCCGTGAAATTTCAACCAAACTGGGAAACAATGCCCAATAATTGCGGCAAAACCACACCACGCACCAAACGCATCACCGCCAACATAACGTCCTATAAAAACAGCGATTATCGCCTTTAACATATCTAAAATCCATGTCAAGCCAGCCAACCGCAAGCCCCCCACACGCATAACATTTGTGGCACCAATATTGCCAGAACCAACCTTGCGCAAATCACCTTTGTTGAAAAGTTTAGCCACCAAAAGCCCAAAAGGTATTGAACCCAACAAATAAGAAACGATTAAAGAAAAAATGTAAAACATTGTTATTTTCCCTTGATTTTGTGTTTGTTTTCTATAAAATAACAGAAAACCATATAAAATAAAAGGAAAATAAAGTGGCAAATCATAAGTCTTGTAAGAAAAGAATTTTAGTGACAGCAAAAAAGAACGCAATCAATACTGCACGTCGCAGTGCTGTTAAAACAGAAACAAAAAAAGCATTAAAAGCGATTGAATCTGGTGATAAGGCTGCCGCAGTTGCTGCAACACGCGCTGCAGAAAGCAAAATCATGAAAGCAGCAGGCAAAACAATGCCAAAGAAAACAGCAGCACGCAAAGTTTCTCGTTTGGCAAAGAAAGTTGCTAAAATTGCTTAATTAAGTTTTTACAAAAAAACACCGCCCAATCGGGCGGTTTAATTTTTATACCGACCTTTACTTAAATATATTCACAATTTGTTTCGTGTGTGCTTTTGTTTATTTCTTCTTTACACTTGCACGGTTCACAAAAATCGCCATCGCACAAAGAACAATACTTATTAGTATCTATTTTATATTTCACATTTATTTCCAAATCAGAATCTTGCGATTGAAACCATTCAAAAAAGTCATTATTGTGTTGCACCAAATCTATACAACCCGCAGAACCGGCGAATCTTCCACCGTGCACATACATCGAATCACGTCCTTTTGTGTCGGTCCCCGGCAACGGAATCAACGGCACCCGAAACATCCCATACGACACCTCTGATTCAGACCTTTTTTTACCGTCCCAGTGAGTTCCACCCTTAACCCATCGCACCACAGACGCATCAGCAATGCTACGATCTCTTGCATATTGAACATCTTGTTGCCTTACCAAATATTTTCCGCTTGGCGTTGGACCAATATCTGGACAATATTGATATTGCGCTAATTGACAATCTGTTTTGTTTTCATCGTCTGGTTTTTTCCCGCGACCTGATCGCGCAGACCATTTTTTTATAGCCTTGTTATCAGAATCATATATTGTGAAAACATCGCCATCAAACACCGCATAATATTTAACATTCGCAGAAACTGTTGAATTTGATATCTTACATTCATGTTTTGATATTGGGGTTACTTTTACACCCATTTTTGACGACAACGCGCTTTTGAAGTGTCTGCAATTATCATCATTTCTTATAACACAGACATAATCACTGGTATCTGGATTCTTTATTCCGAACATAATTTTTCCGCTGGAATCTGCACTTTGCGAATCGACGAATCCACCATGTATGGCACATATTGCTTTGTGATATTGCATTTCTCGGTATTTTGCCTTTGCCATATCACCTTCTTTTAAATCATCAAATTTGAATTCATAATACACAGGTTTTAATCTAGATGTGCATTTCAGATAATCGTCTATCATAGATATAGCACCATTACGCGTATCGCTAGAACAAATGATATCATCTTTATATTTTACGCGTGCGTATTCCTGAGCCAATTTTTTTGCCTGAAACAGCTGAACTTCTATATCACTAAAAATATCTGTCACACAATATTCTGTTCCGTCAGAGGTTCCTTTATCTTTACCACACACGCTATAGTATTTATATTTTCCTTGTTCAAGCAAAGCGTTTACAAAATTATCACATTTTTTCTTACCTTCATCGGTTGTAATATCCCAGCCTGCTTTTGCACATACCTTATATAAGCCAAGACCCGACATCGTATAATTAGAACTCTGCTTCAATTGCGCGTTATATTCTTTCAGCGCAGCTATCTGATACTCCTTATCTATGTGTTTCAATATTACATCACGAGCAATCTCGCCATATATATAAATATTGGCATTTGCAAAATTGCACATCATAACAGAAAAAAACACACAGAATATTTTCTTTATCATTTCAATACCCCTGTGCAAGATTCAGACACTTTTGATACTTTCTTTATCGCGGCTATTTGAGTTGCATTAAACACTGTTGCTGTCGCTGATGCCGCTGTTGCCCCTATCGCCAACACATTTGAAGCCGTATTCAAATTCTTTTCTTTTTGTTTTCCTTTTTCAGTGTTATCGTTCCGGCTCTTGTTGCTGTTTGCTATCGCGCTTGTCACAGTCCCAGCACCGCCAAGCCCCGCCCCAACAGAAGAAGCCATCATCGCACCTTTACCACGAGTGTTTATCGGACTAATGTCTACATATTCATATTCCCGACACGCATTATATATTTGTTGTGCTTCACTTATATCTTCCCCTGACATTTTGGCGGCAATTATCGCACTATTTAATTCTTTGGTTGCATTTATACATGTTTCAATTTGTCCTTGGATACCGTCTTTATTTATTGTCTTGCTGGCAATAATTGCCCCTGCAATATTCGTTGCTGTATTGCCTGCCATCAAACCAGTACGCCAATTACCAAGTCTTTTACTTTTTTGTGTTAATTTATCTTGTTCTTTCTTGACCGATTCATTGATTGCAACATCATAAGAGTTATTATATTCTTCCCAAAAACGCGCTATGTCTTCTGCTTCTGGCTCTTTTCCAGTATAACGCCCGGACAAATCTTCGATCTCGTGTAATAATGGTTCTAATTCTTCAAGTCTATTATCTGTATTTTGCTTGACAAAACCCGTTGCAACAGCACCAACCCCAAGTCCTGTTCCAACACCAGTCACTGCAGTATTTATTCCTGCCAAGACTTTTATATCATGCAAACTTTCATCTATACCAACACATGCACGATACGTATTCTGCAAAGCTACCTCTAAATCATACGCATCATCGGCATATGCGCCACACATAAAAAGAAACAAAAATAAAAAAGAAAATCTTTTTCTCATAATGCTTAATTATATCACATATCATACATATTAACAATATAAACCGCCCAATCGGGCGGTGTTTTTTTTGCTTTTATACTAATTCAACGGTGCGCCCCAATGTTGTTGTATGCTGCGTTCTGCATCCATTGGACTGACTAAAACCTGAGGTGTCAAGATAACAACCAACACTTCACGCGAAGCAGAAGTATCGCGCGAACCAGACAATGCCATAAAGTCCGCATCGCCCAAGCCATATCTTGTATCGTTATTGCTTTGTTTTTCAAAGCCAGACACAACCAACATCTGACCAGATTCCATTATAACTTCCTGCATAAAGGAACGTTCTTCTACTTCTGGTAATTGCAATGTAACCGCACCTATTGTTTGGGTCGACATCTTCAACAATTCACGCACGGACATCTTAAACAAAAGCAAGATTTTGCCATTTTCCAAAACATTTGGCAATAACTGCATTGAAAAACCAGTTTCCAAATCATCTTGGTCAACAGTGCTTGATTCCACAGTTGTAAATGTACGCGATTCAAAACGTTTGATATACCCAGTAGATTTTGTATTTGTCACAGGTGCGACACGATTATTACGAGTTGTCACCCCAACATTTGTCACCAAAGAAACCTTGCCTTGCTTTGCCAAAGCCTCAATCAAAGCATTTGAGCCCGCCATACGCGCCATAGAGCCATTTTTAATCTGATCTGCCGAATATGTATTATCAAGCCCCGTCACACTTTTTGCTAATTCATTAGACAATACCGCAACATTCATTGACGAAGTTTCCGTCGAAGCCAAATTATTCTTTGGATTTGCGACAATATTCAGACCTGACGCAGAATTAATCGCAGCCGCTAAATTCAAACCAAATGCCGATTCGTTAGCCAAAGATACCTGCAAAACTTTTACATCTATTGTTACTAATTGAGACAAACGCTTATTTTGCTTTGCGATATATTCAGACACACGATTCAGCACAGATGGCGAAGCAGTCACTGTAATCGTCCCCAAACTGCGCGATACCGTAAATTGAGCATTCTTAGAATTATTTATAATAGAATTAATAGTAGCCTCTACTTCATCCCATTCTTTCAACGTTGATTCCAATGATACCTGATTCCCAGAATCTGTCTGAACAGAAGACTGATATGACACATCTGTCCCCAATGCATATAATGTATAGGTACGGGTTTCTGTTTCATAAAAAACTATTGAATCTTTGTCATAATACCAAAGCAAATCTAAATCTGTCGCAATCTGTGAAAGCAAACCTGATAATTTTCCTGTATACGCCACATCTACAGTTTTTCTTAATTTTTCAGCATCAACCTGACTATCAATTTTAACAGGGATTCCAGTAATAGAGTTTATATCATTTGCCAAAACCTGTAGTGTGACAGGTTCATTTAATAAAATTGTTATACCCGTATCTGTTTCAAATTTAGCCGGCAAACTGTTTTTATGTTCCAACAAAGTTGATTTGTTTCCCAACCACACGCCTTCTGACATAGACACAGTGTCGCTGCTGGTGACCTTTGCACGTGGATTTTTCGCCATTTCGAATGCTTCATAAGCATTAACAAAATTCTGATCCACTGTCGCAGAAACCTTTGCAGACTCTCTCAGTGTGCAACCAGACAATATGGCCATCAAACACATCAAACATATATTGAAACGAATTTTCATAATTGTCTCCCGTCCTTCCTAATTTCTTCTTGTATATGTATTATTCTTCTGCGGTTGAAATAACAATTACACGATTTCCTTTATAGAACTTAGCATAAGGAATCGGTGTCGCACGTTCAAAATTACGAACCAACGCCGACGCAACATCTACAAAACGCCCCTTGAATACAGCACTTGCTTCAATCGGATATTCGCGCGAAGTTGTCCAAACCAAATCCCAGCCCTCTTTGTCACACCAAGATTGCAAAACCTGACGCAAAGTTTGTCCATTCGTAACAACCCACGAACGAACTTGATCTTGCACAGGGGTAGATGTTTCATCATCAACATATTCATTCACAGCAACTTCTGTATCTGCCTCTGCTGTTTTATTACAACTTGTTTCTGCCGCGAAACCCGCACGTTGGGCAAACACCGCATAAGAATCTGCAGATTTATTACAGTTTTTACGCAAACTGCGTGACATAGCCAAAACACTGCCACCATCGTCTTCCATCATTTCGCGACGCATCAATGGCATTTCTGCATTATTCGCGCATTCATAATCAAAACCAGCCGGTATTTGTATCCCATTAGAAATATTTGGGCCACCAGTCCACCCGGTTCCACTTGTCACAATATTATTTTCAATAACCAAACCACTACCGACCTTGGAAACAATCTTTGCATCATTTCCAGAACAACCTAAATCGCCACAGGCAATTTCAACATCCGCTTCTGATCCAGCCAAAGGCCACACAGGCACTTCTTGTTGAACAACCGGGGCAGATTCATACTCTTCGTATTCTTCATACACTTCATACGAAGGTTCTTGAACCACTTCTTCTTCGGTAGAATATTCTTCCTGACCGGAATCATAAAAAACTTCTGAAGTCACAACCTGGGGAATTTTATCAGCTGCCCCAGCGACACCGATAATGCTTGCGAAAGCAATAAATACGCAAAACTTTTGGAACATTTTTTTCCTTTTCTTTAATTATTATATATGATTATAACAATTTGACCGAATCTGTGCAAGACTTAAAAACACAAAAAACGCAAAAAAATATCTGTCATAAAAAATCGCACGAATCGATAAAACATGTTATACTTATACACGACAAAACTAAAAAATCGGGGCAAAAAACATGAACGAAACATTATTATCTGTATTAATAAGCATTTGCACATTGACCAGTTTGGTTGCTATTTTCTTTGTAATCAATGGAAACAAAAACCTAAAACAGGTCACAAAAACATTGACCTATCAATACAACCTGTTGGTAAAAATACAAAACGTATTGAAAAACAAAGCCTCTGTTAATGAAACGACTGACAAGGCAGAAATAATTTATCAAGATTTATTACAAGACCTGATACCGATTATGGCGGCAATCGATGTGATGCCACGAACAACATCAGAACACCCCCTTTGGCGCGCACTGGGTGGCATAATGGACGAATACGCAAAAAACCCGTTTGTTTTGGAAAAATTGCGTCGCGTAATAAAACTTGATTCCAACATTGCCCACAATGTCGGACATTATCTGAATCGCGCAAACATGTTTTTGCAACATATGGCATCAACAGACACAGACGGGATTTTATCAACAACTTTTACGGACGGTCTTTTGGGACAATCTTTAACTTTTTTTGCCCAAGCCCAAGCATTAGCAAACACAGATAAATGAACAAACTAAACCAAAAACTTATACAAAACATATCAAAATTACGCAACGAACCAGATTGGTTGCTTCAGTGGCGACTAGATGCATTTGAAAAATGGCAACAAATGCAAGAACCGCATTGGGCAGAAATAGATTACACACCGATTGATTATGATTCGCTGAATTATTACAACAAAGCACAAAAGATAGACAATTCCGAATTAAAAGAAACCTATAAAAAGATGGGACTTCCTGAATCAGAACAGCGCGCTCTTCTTGGCATGGCGACAGACACTGTCATTGACAGTCAATCTGTCCACACTTCCTATACCGAAGAATTAAATAAACTTGGGATAATATTTTTACCATTTTCCGAAGCAGTTATAAAACATCCTGATTTAGTAAAAAAATACCTTGGCAGTGTTGTTCCAAATGACGACAATTTCTTTGCCGCCCTTAATGCCGCCGTATTTTCAGACGGAACTTTTGTTTACATACCACGTGGTATAAAATGCCCTATTGATTTAGCAAGTTATTTCCGAATCGAAACAGCAAAAATAGGACAATTTGAACGCACTTTGATTATTGCCGAACCCGGCAGCAGCCTTTCTTATATGGAAGGATGCAGTGCCCCGCGTCGCCCGAATCATCAATTACACAGTGGCGTTGTTGAAATAATTGTCCACGATAATGCAACGGTAAAATATTCTACTGTCCAAAATTGGTATGCAGGAGATTCTGCCGTATACAGCGATTCTAACAAAAAGAAAAACGGCATTCTAAATTTCGTAACAAAACGCGGAAAATGTTTTGATAACGCAACTCTTGATTGGACACAGGTTGAAATTGGTTCTGCGATGACATGGAAATATCCATCAACCATTTTACAAGGCGATAATTCACAAAGCGATTTTTATTCCCTGTCTATTACCCGCGGCACACAACAAGCCGATACAGGAACAAAAATGATTCATATTGGCAACAACACAAAATCAAACATTATTTCATATGGCGTTGCAACAGATTATTCGCGCCAAACATTTCGCAGTCTTGTTTCTTTTTCAGGCACAGATTGTAAAAATGCCAGCAAATGCGACACCAGAATCATAGGTACAAACGCAACGGCAAACACCATCCCAACAATCATCCATGGCAATGCGACAAATGCCCAATCACACGAAGCAACCACCGGGGCCATTGATAAAAACGCCCTGCTTTTCCTTATGCAGACCGGAATCGAAGAAGACGAAGCCACTGCATTAATTATCGGTGCAAATGCTTCACCAATAATATCTAGATTACCGATGGAATTCTTGGTAGAATCGAAACAATTAATACAAATGGCTCTAAAAAAAGAATAAGAAAATGTTAGAAATAAAAAATCTTTGTGTAGGTACAGACAAAAAAGACTTGTTGCAAAACATCAATATAACCGTCAAAGATGGGGCGCGACATCGCCTTGCTGGACATAACGGTTCTGGGAAATCAACGCTGGTCAACACAATCGCAGGCGATTCTGATTACCACATCAAATCTGGCCAAATCTTTTTTAACGGCACAAACATAACAAATGAAAATGCAACAACGCGTGCTCTGATGGGAATATTTATTGGGGCACAAAATGTTCCAGAAATACCAGGCTTAAGTGTACTAAGTTTTCTTAAACACTCTATGATTGCGCATACGCATTTTAATACAGGTAAAGATTTATCCATGGGCGAATTTTTAGAAAAACTGGAAAACGCACGCGAACAGTTAAACATCCCAAAAGAATGGCTTAACCGCTCTGTGAACGTTGGCTTTTCTGGTGGGGAACGCAAACGCATAATGCTTTTAAGATTGATTCTTACACAACCCAAACTCGCAATTTTGGATGAACCTGATTCTGGCGCAGATGCCGAAACGAAACAACAAATTATCGATACAATTAACAATATGCCAAATACAACATTTTTATTCATTTCCCACCAAGATGATTTTTCATCTAAAATCAAAATAACTGAAACAACTATTTTGGATAATGGTAAAATTGTGATAGAATAAGAAAGACAACAAAAAGGAAACAATATGAAAAATATTACACAATTGAAACAATGGCTTTTTAGTAAACCGGCAATATTCTCGCTGATGTTTTTTGGTTTGGTGGTTATTTTGGGGCTGATTTATTCTGCTTTTCAGACACTATTCCATTTTGAAACACTGACACCGATATATTTTATATTCGCACTATCATTTATATATTCTGTATATTACATGATAAAAAAGTTGCCTCACGATAAACTTTATCAATCAGATTTTGTTGCAATAACAAATGGAGTATCGATTATATCTGTTATATCGTCCATTATCGCGATAACCGTGTTTGGCTTATACGGTTCTGTATTTCAGCGTAAAATGATGTCGATGTATTTATTACACCCAACATTGTTTGCTTTTGTATTCTTGATTATTACAATTGTTTCTTTGTACATCTTGGGTGTGGCTATATCTGGTCTGTACGCGAAATACAAACGCGTAACATCGATTGGCGTTTCATCATGGAAAGCCATATTGTCCATGCCTTTTGCATTTTTATTATTATGGACCCCGGGATATTTAATTGAAGAAAAAACGAAAAAATCAAACCTGATGATAAAATCAAAATGGTACAGTCGTTTTAATAACTGGGTTATGTCAAATTCTTCTAATCTGTTATTTGCGTTTTTGTTCTTCCTTTTTGCAAAGGCTGTCATTGCGGGTTTATCAACAACAATATTAACAATTGCCCTGTTGGTTATTTATGCATTATGGAACAAAAAACACAAATCTGATTTTATCAAGAACATAAACGGCGGATACGCCTTGACCTGTGTAGGAATAAACCTGGCGTTTATCATTTCAATTATTATATTATCAGTATAATATAAAAGGAAAAACATGCATAATATAGTATTCTTTATCGGTTTGATATTTATATTGTGGATAGGGCGTTCAATATTTATCCCACTGCTTTTTGCAACATTTTTGTGGTATTTATTAAACGCAATTTCCGCATATTACAGACGTATTATGCCTTGTTATAAATCTGAATATTGCACGATTGCTCTAAAAAATTTTTATAATTTTTTATCCACACTTTTGTCTTTTGTGACTGTGTTCGGGATAATATATTTATTTGCGACACAAATACGACCTATGTTGTCAGAACTGTATAACGCAACACCTATATTACAGGAAAAATTGTTAGTATTTTCAGAATACATTTCCAAAAAAATAGGCATAAGTATTGATATGAATTTAATGCCAAACCTGCCAGAAATCGCCGGATACATCGGTTCATCATTGGCGGGAATTGCCACATCAACCGGCATGGTTTTAATATATCTTATCTTTATGTTTGTGGAACAAAGTTCATTCAACAAAAAGATTGATGCGATGCCGTTAACTAAATTACGTGCTAAAAAATTGCGTTATATTCTTAACAGCATTGACGAAAACATGAAAAAATATTTGTTTACAAAAACTTTCATTTCTGCTGCAACGGGTTTGGGCGCATATATACTGTTGCACTTTATCGGGCTTGAATACGCATCGGTTTGGGCGTTTATAATATTTATATTGAATTATATTCCAACCATCGGTTCAATTTTGGCATGTGCGTTACCAATCGCGTACGCGTTGATAAGTGGCGACACTTGGCATTTACCGGTATTTACCGCGGTTTCATTGATTGGTTTGGAAATTGTTTTTGGAAATATACTGGACCCAAAATTGACCGGCAAAACATTAAATATTTCAACACTTGCAATATTAATCAACTTGGTCTTTTGGGGCATGATTTGGGGCCCGGCAGGAATGTTCTTTAGTGTTCCTATCTTGGTGGCAATATACATCACAACGGCACAGTTTACATCAACCCGTTGGTTTGCAACATTGTTGTCCAGTGACGGAAAAATCCCAGACGAAACAAAAAACGAAGATTAAATTCGCTTTAATATAGCGATTGCGTTTTCAAGAATTATTTTTGCAGAAACAGAATCTAACTCTGATTTGATTTTTGCGATACTCTTGCGCCCTATTTCTTCTTGGGCGGCAGCACTGGTCAAATTTTCTTCGACAAAAACGATTGGCAAATCAGTATTTTTTGCCAAAGAATTTGCAAATTCCCGCACCATTTTTGTAGTATCAGATTCGCTGCCATCACTATAGAGGGGCAACCCAACAACAACACCAGATATTTTATCCTTATCAATAATGTCTAAAACTTTCTGAATTAACTCTTCTTGAGAATTGATATAAAGTTGCGGACGAGTAAAGGCAAAATCACGATTTTCATCTGATACAGCAACCCCACAGCGACGCAACCCCCAATCAAGTGAAATTATGCGCCCTTTGCGCGGAAAATCCTTGTAATCAGACAAAATCATTGTATAATTCCTTTACGTTTTTAATAATAGGATTCAAAATGGCATTTAGCAAGCAACAATTACATAAATTCGCCAATTTAATCAGAATTGAAATTCCTGATGAAAAATTGGAAAAAATGAACATAGATTCCGTCGTTGAATGGTTGGATAAATTACAACAAATTGATACAACTGGGGTAAAGCCGATGATAAGCCCGGCAGAACACAGCCTGCCCCTGCGCGAAGATGTTGTAACCGAACCAAATATGCGCGATAAAATATTAGCAAATGACCCAGACACCACTGGTGTACAACGCGGATATTTTGCCGTACCAAAAGTTATGGATGAATAAAAAATACAGGGATACAACAATGATAGATTTAACGATAAAACAGGCACTGGCAAAATTGAAATCGCGCGAAATAAGCGCAACTGAATTAACACGCGCTTATCTTGACCGTATTGAAAAATATGGCAAAGAATTAAATTGCTATATCACAATTACACCAGAACGCGCATTATCGGATGCGGCTGCATCTGATGAACGTTATGCGAATGGGACTGCGCTTCCTTTAGATGGTATGCCAATCGCAATGAAAGATTTATTTGCAACACATGGCATTCGCACAACTGCGGCGTCAAAGATGCTTGAAAATTTTGTTCCTGAATACGAATCAACAGTATCACAAAAATTTATCGATGCAGGAACAGTTCTTTTGGGCAAGGCAAATCTTGATGAATTTGCAATGGGAACTTTTTCCAAAACTTCATACTTTGGCGCACCAGTTAATCCATGGCAAAAGGAAAAAAGATTAACCGCAGGTGGTTCGTCTGGTGGTTCAACAAGCAGTGTTGCCGCTGGTCTTGCTATCGCGGCAACTGGAACAGATACTGGTGGGTCGATTCGTTTTCCTTCTGCGATGACAGGTTTGGTCGGTATAAAACCAACTTACGGTCTGTGTTCACGTTGGGGCTGTGTTGCATTTGCATCAAGTCTTGATACCCCCGGTCCAATTGCAAGAACGGTTGAAGATACAGCATTGATGTTGTCTGCAATGGCAGGACACGATGACAAAGATTCAACAAGTTCACCAAATGCACACTTTACAAGCGATGGCAATTTGCAACCTGTTTTGGGCGATGGCAAAAAATTACGCATTGGCATAATCAAAGAATTCAATAATGTTGAAATTTCTGAAGATATGAAAACATTATTTAACAAACGTATCGCCGACTTAAAATCTATGGGTGCAGAAATCGTAGAAGTTTCTATTCCAAACATCTTGGATGCATTGGCGGCATATTATATTATTGCCCCGGCAGAAGCATCTTCTAACTTGGCACGTTATGATGGTATGAGATATGGTTTACGTGTCGAAGGCGAAGATTTAATCGATACATATAAAAAGACGCGTGCTGCCGGCTTTGGCGAAGAAGTTCAACGCCGTATGATTATCGGTACAGCAGTGTTATCAAGTGAATCTTACGAAGTCTATTATATGCAGGCTGCACGTGTTCGCCGCATGATAGCCGACAGTTTCAATTCTGCATTTGAACAATGCGATTTGATTGTATGTCCATCAAGTGCAGGAACAGCAATGCCACTTGATTCAGATTTGACACCACTGGAATACTATGCGCTTGATTTATTCACAGTTGCGATGAACTTGGCGGGAATACCGGCGTCATCTGTCCCATGCGGATTGGCACAAAATGGCTTGCCACTGGGCATGCAGGTTGTCGGTCGTCGTTTTGATGATATGCGTGTTTTACAACTGGCAAAACATATCGAAACTGCCGCAAGCATAGATAATCGTCCAACAAAAATAATGGGCTGTTAAAAATGTTATGGAAAAATCAGGGCATAAAAAAACTGGTGGCCAGAAGAGGAATCGAACCTCTGACACAGGGATTTTCAGTCCCTTGCTCTACCAACTGAGCTATCTGGCCATCCGTGAGAAGCATAATATAGTATAAAAAAACAAAAAGCAAGGAAAAATAAAATGTTTACGATTAAAGGCAAAACAACAGATTGGGAATTGGTTATTGGATTGGAAACCCACATAGAAGTTTTATCTAACAGTAAAATTTTCAGTGGCGCATCTGCAAATTATAACCCGACAATTGCCCCGAATACTCAGGCATGCATGGTTGACGTTGCGATGCCCGGCATGTTGCCAGTGTTAAACAAATACTGCGTTGAACAGGCGATTAAGTTTGGTTTGGGTATTAACGCAAAAATTTCTAATCGTTCTAAATTTGCCCGTAAACAGTATTTTTACCCTGACCTGCCCCAGGGCTATCAGATTTCACAACCAGCCGAAGAACCGCCTGTGGTTGGTCGTGGTTGGATTGAAATTATGGGGGACGATGGTAACCCCAAAAAGATTTTGATTGAACGTGCACACCTTGAACAAGATGCCGGAAAATTAAAGCATGACATGCACCCGACCAAGTCTATGGCTGATTATAACAGGACCGGCGTAACACTGCTTGAAATCGTAACATTTTTGGATACTAAAAACCCGGAAAACAATTCGTATATAACTTCCCCAGATGAAGCAGAAAGATACCTACGTGAAATTCGTGAAATCGCACGCGCGCTTGGTGTATCAAAGGCAAACATGGAAGAAGGTTCTATGCGTGCCGATGTAAATGTTTCCGTTCGTCCTGTGGGTGAAAAAACTTTCCGCACACGTACAGAAACCAAAAACATGGTATCATTCAAATTCATTAAATCTGCAATAGAATATGAGGCACGCCGTCAAATTGAAATATATGAAAATGGTGGTACGGTTTCCCAAGACACGATGCGTTATTCTCAAAGCGATGGGACAACATCTGTCTTGCGCAGCAAAGAAGATGCGCTTGATTATCGTTATTTCCCAGACCCAGACTTATTGGAATTAATAATAACAGATGATGAAATTGAACGCATCCGCAAAACGATGCCAGAATTACCGGCTGCAACACGCGCAAGATATATTAACGAATACGGTTTGTCTGAATATGATGCGAATCGCCTTACTGAAACAACAGACATTTCCAAATGGTACGATACGGCTGTATCCGGCAAAAAAGAACGTGCAAAACCTGTTGCAAACTGGATGATAAGTGAATTATTTGCACACCCTGAAAACTTTGATATTGAAAACCAAGTCAAAGAAAATTCAGACCCCGATGCACCACGTATTATTACCCCAGAAAACTTGGCTGAATTGGTCGACATGATTGCAGCAAACGAAATCAATGGAAAGCAAGCAAAAGAAATATTTATAAAAATGCTGGACGGGGAACGCGGAACAATTCACGAAATTGCCGATAAATATGGCATGAAACAAATCACCGATACAGGCGCAATTGAAAGTGCAGTTGATGAAGTTATCAAAAATAATCCATCCCAGGTTGAACAATATAAATCTGGTAAAGTTGGATTGCTTGGGTTCTTTGTTGGCAATGTTATGAAGGCAACACATGGTCAGGCCAACCCAGCAATGGTAAGTGATTTATTAAAGAAAAAATTAAGTTAAACAAAAAGGTGTAAAAAATGAAAGAATCGATGTTTATTAAAAAAAGACATATAAAAACAACAATAAAATGCGTCAACATTATAAAAAACAATAATATAACAGGTGTTGAATACGGTCTTACTGAAGTACCAACCACAACAGAAATCATTGTTTCATCACCGAAAAATAAAGAAAAAAAATTAAAAGAACAAAATAACAAACATAATTCTGTTAAAAGCGCACGCATAAAAACAGCGAATGTTGAAAAAGAAACAAAAACAGCACATAAAAAGCCAAAACGTAAATATCGTATGCGCATAAACATATCATATTCTTACAACCTGAAATCTTCACAAAGACCGGTTGATTTAAACAAAAAACGTTTTAGAAAAGCAAAAGACTTATTTGAAAAGAAACAACGCCTAAACAAAATCGCATTACAAAATCTCATGCAACATGTAACAGATATTGTTCTGTCCGATTTAATAACCGTTGAAACAAGCAAACAAAGATAAAGAAATCGGCAAAATGCAGAAATTTTTTATACAAACTTTTGGTTGCCAAATGAATGTGTATGACGGACAAAGAATTGCCGCTATGCTTGAAAAACATGGGCTAACCCAAACCGACAAAGCCAGCGATGCAGACATAATCATCCTTAATACTTGTGCGGTTCGGGCAAAGGCAACCGATAAAGTTTATTCTGCACTAGGCCGTATAAGACGTGTTAAAAAGCCCTCTGCCCTGCTTGGTATTGTTGGTTGTGTTGCGCGCGAATCGGGCAGTAATGCATTTCGCAGAATACCCGAATTAAATTTTGTTTTGGGTCCACAAAGTTATCATAAATTACCGGAAATATTAAAAAACCCCGACACAAAATTATTAAACATTGATTTAGGCGGTCTTGAAAAATTTGATGAATTACCACAAATGACAAAATCACCACTGGTCGCGTACATCCCCATCCAAGAAGGCTGTAATCATTGCTGTACATATTGCATTGTACCATATACGCGCGGCCGTGAATTGTCGCGTCCTTTTAATGATATTATTAACGATACAATTAATGCGGCAAAAACCGGCGCAATTGAAATCTGTTTCCTTGGGCAAAATGTCAATGGCTATAAATATACTGATGAAAACGGCAGGTTATATAAACTGTCAGATTTGATTAGCGAAACGGCCAAACTGCCAGAAATCAGCCGTATACGCTTTACATCCAGTTATCCAACAGAAATGTCTGATGATTTGATAGAAATATTTGGCAAGGAACCAAAATTATTACCATTTCTAAATATGCCTATCCAAAGTGGTTCGCCACGTATATTAAAAAAAATGAATCGACCGGATGATATAAATGCATATAAAACAATTGTAAACAAATTGAAATCTGTCAGACCCGACATTCAAATATCTTCTGATTTCATTGTGGGTTTTCCTGATGAAACAGATGATGATTTTAACCAAACATTGCAAATTGCGCGTGAAATAAAATATATAAATTCGTATTCTTTCAAATATTCCCCCCGCCCGCATACCGCAGCAGCATTGATGAGCGGCCAAATCAGCGAACAGATAAAATCAGTCCGTCTGCAACAACTCGATTCTCAATTAAATGAAAACCAACGTGAATTTAATATATCTTGCATTGGACAAGAAATGATTTGTTTATTTGAGGGCGAAGATAAAACCGGACGTAATCTTGTATTCCGCACACCATATATGCAGCAATGTATTGTCGAAAAACCAAATACAAAAATTGAACCATTACAAAAAATAAAAATCACCGATGCAAATAAATCATGTCTGCATGGTGAAATAATTAAATAATATTAAAACCTTAAATTAGCATTAACCGACAATTTATAATTTGTTCCGAAATCATTTTGAAATATGTTGACTGTCGCATAAGCCCCAGCGTTATCCAAAACAGACAAGAACCCAACTTTTATACCTAAATCTATATTTGCGCTTTCGTCTGTGGCAAGCGATGCACCATATTCATATTTTATACCATCCATTACAAAATCGTATTTTCCAATAATACCAGAATATAAATTTATATCTGAATCTGTCATTCCTGAAATATCTGATTTTTGGAATATCATACCTGCAAATGGCGACAAAACAAAATCAGATACGTGTTTAATATCGTATCCCAAACCAACACGTGCATATTCAGACATGCCCGTCGGCTTATTTGAAACACTTCCATTTGAATATACAAAGTCAGCATTAAATGTTGCACGATTAATCCCAAACAAACCGTCTATCCAAAAATTATTCAAATATTGTTTAGCCCTAACATCAATTCCATATACCATACCAGTAAATTCATTAGTATTGTCAGCATAAGAAAACCTATTCAAATTCAGCCCTATCTTAAAATACAAATCTTCATATTTATCGGCATAGTAAAGATGGCCACCATAATCACTTGTTTTATCAGAGATAATATAATCTATATCTGCACCAATTCCTGGACGAAAATCAGACAAAAAGTTTGATAGTGCCGCTTGATTTATTGTCTTAATCGGCCGCATTAAAATTATCGGATTGAAATGATAAGACGAATTCATCACAGAATTTATTTCTTGCATGCTAGTCGCCCTGTCCATCACAGATAACATTTTATTATTTGGCTGATTTGCTCTCAAATTTTCAAGAAATGTTCCCCGTGAATCTCTGAATATTTTGGTATAATCTGTTTCCCGAACTAAATTAAGAAACAAAGAACCTGCATCATGAGTAAAATTCACCGTATATAAATTATCTGCATCTTTCACAGACACATTTACTTCGTCCGAAGCAGGCACATGTTCCAACTTTTCCCCGTTATTTGCCATACCAAGATTCTTGATTCGAAATGAAACATTTGTACCAAAAACAGCATATCCGTTCCAATTTTGCCAATCAGAAAAATCATCTATGAACACAACAGAATTGTCAAATTCATATTTATCTGCCACAGTATTTTTGATTTCTGCAAAATTGATATAATCATAATCATGAATCTGGGCAATAATCAAAGAATCTTCCTGTCTGGTTAGAACTGCACCAAAAACGCCAAAAGGAACGAATATCAAAGAACAAAATATTAGGTATTTATTCATAACACCCAAATATTAACACACCAAGATTTTTCAATACAACAAAAAAATCCCGTTTGAAACGGGATTCAAAGCGAAACGAGGAAATAGTTTAGAACATATAACGAATACCAACATCACCGCTGAAATTGTGCATCCCAGACATAATGTCAATATAGTTATAACGCGCTGCAACTTCGACATTAAAGCAGCCAAATGGCATTGCTAAACCCAAAGTACCCATTGCGGAAAACTTTGTACCATCGTTGCTAACATCTGCAGCCTGTGTATTGATAAAGGCCATACCAGCACCAAGTCCTGCAAAAGGCTGTATGTACTTAAAGTGCCACAAATCCATATATACATTTGCCATCAATTCTATGTTCTCTGTGGAAACACCGGCATTTTGGAAATCACCAAAAGTTTTCGTTTTGTTCCCTTTCGTAAAGAAAGAACCTTCGATTTCAACACGCGATTTATCATAAATAGCCAAACCTAATGCTGCACGAAGCTGGTACAAGTTTTGAGACACACTTTCTTTTGTATCATTAAAACTGTAATTGATATTACCGTATGTAGCACCACCACGTAATGCAACATATGGCAAAATGTCCCAACCCAAAAAGCTGGTCGTTTGTTGTTCATATGCCCGCCCACCTGCAAATGCCGGGGCAGCGATTAATACTGCCATTGATGTGGCAATAAGTTTTTTCATAATCATCTCCTTTTGTTGCTGATTAATCTCAACACTTCGTATTCTATCAGACAGCATATAATATTTATATAGGCATGTATCCTTAGGATATTTATCACAAAGCACAAAATCAGCCGTATACAAAAGACTTATGAAATCAATTTTTTTATACAAAAATCAGCCAACATTAACCCAAAGGTCCCCGTGACTGTTATAATAGAACCAAATTCACGACCGCCATTTTTTTGTGGACTTGCGTTTTCTGTCGAATAAACCACGGGAAAATCTTTCAGTTTTTCTTCACGAACAATATGTCTTATTTTTGATGCCAGGGGACAAACGCTGGTTTTTGATATTTTGCCTATTTTAATTTTTGATATATCCGTTTTACGTGCCGCCCCCATAGAAGAAACAAAAGGTATTTTGTTTTTCATGCACCACTTATAAAGTGCAATTTTTGATTGAACAGAATCGATTGCATCAATAACGAAGTCAGGTTTTATAGCCAAGTCTGTTTCTGAATCAAAGAACAATTTTTTTGCATCAACTTTTATATTTGGGTTAACATCAAGTATTCTGTCTTTTGCGACATCAACCTTTGCATTGCCCACAGTTGAATCAAGAGCAAACAATTGACGATTTATGTTTGATTCTTCGACATCATCAAAATCTATAATTATAATATGTCCAACCCCACTTCGTGCCAAGGCTTCTATTGCAAAAGAACCAACCGCACCACAACCGACAACCATAACCGTTGCGTTTCGCAATTTGTTTACAGCCTCTTGCCCCAACAACAAAGTGATTCTGTGTAATCTATTCATTATGCAACACCTTTAATGTATTGTTATAAATAACCGATTCGTTTTTTGATGTTTTATCAATAATATCTTTCAAAATTATATTTTTATCAGAATCTGATTCAACCAAAATCTTATCCATTGGAATTTCTTCTATACGGCGGAATCTGCCGTATAGAACATTTTTACCAAAAGAAAAATACATGTTTTTATATAATAATAACTGTGCCAAAACTTCATTATTTGCATTAAAATCATGCAGAACAATTATCGGCAAATCAGATTGTTTATATTGCTTTAGAACATGCAATATTTTATCCCACGCACCAACACAATGTAAAAATACCGTTCGATGCAAACGAATCGCCATATCAAATTGCTTTTGGAAAACATCTATTTGCTTGCTTATATCAGGTTTATATTTATCAAGTCCTATTTCTCCAACCATATAATCCCGATTCGTTTTCAACAAACACTCTAACCGTTTTTCCCAACCATCCTTAACGGTGTCTATAAACCATGGATGAATACCAAACGCGCCATAAATATTTTTATCCCGCCCCATCAATTCGACCAACTTGTTCCATTCCGATTCTTTTGTCGTACAACAAACAGTCCCAACAACATCATCTTGGAATTTATGGGTTATATAATCAATATGGCTGTGCGCATCTATTATTTTCATAAAAACCATTAAAGCATAAAAATACAATTTTTCAACACAGTATTAAAACCGCTGTTGCATTGTAAATTCGAGAGTTGTTTTATTGTATTCTCTTTGCCATATGTTTGAATCGCGCTTTGTATAAGATATTGTAAAAGTCGGCACAAACCCCCATACATCAAATTTATTATTAGAAATTGATAACGAATATCTCTGAACAAAATCGCGCTCTGTGATTTGTACAAAAGCATTATCTTTAACCACCCATTGGGCTTCATCATATTTAGACATAAAAAATGACGGTTCCGCATATATATGAAAACCATAAGGCATTTCTATACCCAACCCAATGGCAAAATTTGGCTGCCAATAAGAATAACTTGAAATCACTGTCGTTTCGCGATTTACCCCGCCCCGAAGCAGTCCATACAAACGCGCATTAAAAGAATACACAAATCGCAGATTTGATGAATATGTTTGTCCATTAAAAAAAGCGCCATATTCATCATATTTATTTTCCATATAACGCAACGACAGCCCTGAAGACATTTTTCGTGTCCAATCATAATTTGTATCTATTTTGGCACCATAAGAATAATTATATTTTTCATTCCCATACCACCGACGTGCCCCTATTGCGGCAAGCCAAACATCACCACGCGACCAGATATACCTAGGCCCAGAAGATGCCGACAAATACAAATCGTCATAATCGTGATTATTATACGTATTAGAATAAATATTCGCATCACTTTTCCAACGCCAATGATCAGACAGCACAAATTCATAACTGCCCCCCAAAGTCAGATTTGACCCCATAACAGATTCTGGTTCTTTAAGATTGCGACAAAAACGCCCCCAGCCATTGACAACGCACTCTTCGCCACCATTACCATTATTAATATTACTGTCCGGGGCGGCACCAAAATTAAACCAAACGTTCCAACGTTTATTTTGGCGCACAACATAGCGATAATAAGCCATCATCTGTTTCACGTTTTCAGGCAAATCTTTACCTGCCATCGCAAGGCGCAAATGATAATCTGCCCGGTACCAATAACCCATCTTCATATAACATAACGCCAATTCGAAACGAACACGCGCCAAATCTGGTTGGTCATCAAGTATTTTGCGATATATTCGCACAGCCTCTTCATAATTCCCCTTGCGCTGTTCCATCTGTGCCAGTAAGAACCACCTTTCCAGTTCAACCGACAAACTGTTTGTTTTTGGTAATTGTATCAGCAACTGCTGTGCACGGTCAAAATCTCCCATATTCACCAAACGCCCCGCCACCCGGACAGTATCCAGCGCAGACATAGATTCGGACTTATTCAAATCAGATTCAGCCCACAAAAACGTGGGCTGAAGAACAAGAAACGCAAAAAAAGCCAATAATCGTTTCAAGGTTTATTTCATACCATAAGCCGCCTGAAAATTAAAGTTACGCGTTGTATTGCCATCACCCAAATCGTGTTCCTGTTCATAAACAACTATGCCAGTTGCCTCAACCGGGGTATTTATACCATAATATCTGGCATCAACTTCTTGTATTGGGTTGTCAGCCGCATCATTATCGTGTGAAAAACGTTTTGTAATATCAGATTCTGTTTTACCCGTTGGCACCACAAATTCTACATCGCCATCGGTCACCCTAACATTATACCATTGAACACTGGAACCATCGCGAACATCTGTGGCGGTACCGTCACTGCCAAACGGCATCCATATAATTGGATTTCCGTTTGAATCTATGTCCAATTCCGCTTTCTTTGTCGACAATTTTGCTGTTTCAGTTTTGTTATAAATACCGTGTTCCTGATCTTCCCAACTATGTTCATAGATCTCTTTTTGGTCACCAGACAATTCACCATCCGTTCCATCAATAGAGGTATTTATTACCCCAATTGCTGTCCCGGTAAAATGCGCACCGTTGATTGGTCTGGTTGCTTCTGGTAAGATACCATATCCGCCGGCGAACAACATCACAGATTCGTGATCTGTTGGGTTCTCTGTTCCCTGAACATTTCCTTCTGAATCAAAACTGATATCGGATAATTTTCTAAGATTTGTTGATGTAAAATACCCAAAATCAGAATAAGTCAAACCTTTATCTTTGCCGCTGGTGTCAAATTTCCAATTTTGTTCCAAATAATTCCAATGACCGGCATTTGCTTCATCTTGTGTTAACTTTTCAGCGGTAACTGCAGCCTCCAATGCAGCACTCAGAGCAGCTTGATTAACAGGATGTTCTGGATCATTATCCATAACAGTCACCACTTCTTTGTCATCACCATCTTTTACGAACTGAAAGATTTTTCCTTTAAATAAGGTCGTATCTGTTGTATCGCGTTCTATCTTTTGGCCGTTTGCGACAGCTCTTACAATACGGCCATCGTCATTGATTTCGAAATTAAAAGTCGCATCATCTTCACCTGCTAACTTGAAATCAACATTGTCTAACTTATAAATTGTATATCCAGGGTGCGATGTTTTGTCCGGATCTGTTGCTGAACGTGCAACACTACTCCAAGAAGAACCATTTTTGACCACTATTGCCGATGCCATACTGGTTATTTCATTATTATCTGTATCACCAATTAAATCTGAAGCACGCAAATGTTCGGTAGGGTTTCCTGGCATTCTGCCATTAATAGCATCGCCGACATTTCCGCCACCACCACCGGAACCACCACCACATGCAGCCAGTGCCAAAACTGATGTTAAAAGAAAATATCTTTTCATGTTTTTCCCCTTGACTTTATATATTGTTATTTTATCACGCAACACCAGATAAACAAAGCAGAAAATGCAAAGGGCTTCTCGTCCATCTGTGCGACACAAATAAAAACCCGCCCGATTGGGCGGTTTTATTTGTGGTGGACGCACAGGGACTGGCTCGGTCTAACGACCTGCGCCGCATTCGTTAGCACTCAAACTTCACTTCGTTCGTTTTCGCTTACTCATTGTCGAACCTGCAACTTTGTTGCAAAAGGCTTCTCGTCCATCTGTGCGACACAAATAAAAACCCGCCCGATTGGGCGGTTTTATTTGTGGTGGACGCACAGGGACTCGAACCCTGGACCCACTGATTAAGAGTCAGTTGCTCTACCAACTGAGCTATGCATCCAGTGCTGTGAATTTTATATGCTTTTTTTGCTAAATGCAAGTTTTTATCACAAAAATCGCCCGGCACGCATTATTTCATTAACTTTAGGCAATCAAACCTGACGATATATCTTAATCATTATTGTAAAATACTTATGCAACCTTAAACAACAAAAGGAGAAACCTTATGAAAAACAAATCATTGTTTTTAATGGCATCGCTTTGTGGTGTCACACTTTTAACTGCGGGCTGTACAAGTTGCCCAACTCATACCCACGACAAATATCATGAACAAAAAATGCATAAAAAGCACAAAAAAAATTCTGAACCTGTCGTGTTTCAACAAAACTACAGCGGGGATGACGTTCATAATGTTCGCGCAAAAATGTTCACACGTTCTGCGGATGGTGGCAATGCAGAAATGGGCTACATTGATTTCAAGGAAACAGAAAGCGGCTTGAAAATGAATGTTGACTTGATACATTTGCGCCCAGGGAAAATATATACTGCCCAAGTTTATCAATGCGGTGCCTGCAATGACAGCGTATGCTGTGACACAGAAGCAATGGCAATTGATTTACCACAAATCAAAAGTACCAACGGCGAACGTCTGCAACAATCTTACATAATACGCGGATTGACCGCAGCACAATTAAACAATGCTAAATTAAAACTGACTCGTGATGGCGGATACAAAGCCGCATGGGGAACATTAAATCAATAACGACCTATTGATAAAAAACCAAGGCGTCATTTTTGACGCCTTTGTTATTTAAGATACTTTGTTGGGTTATATGCTTTTGTTCCTCTGCGAATCTCAAAATGTAATTGTGGTTTATCGACCTTTCCTGTTTTTCCAGCCCTGCCAATTGGCGTCCCAACACCAACGCGCGTCCCGCGTTTTACAGACATAGAATCAAGATGTGCATAAACCGTCATCCACCCATCGCTGTGTTGAATAATGATTAAATTACCCATACCTTTGACTTCGTTTCCTGCGTATGCCACAACACCATTTTCTGCGGCCCTAACAGTTGCACCCAGAGATGCCGCAATATTGATACCATCATTAAACAGCCCATTATTTTTTGCTCCATATGCAGACAAAATTTTACCGCGAATCGGCCAAGAAAACTTAGAACTCGATCTTGCAACAATTTTTGGCAATTCTTTCTTTGGGTTTGATGATATTTTTTGTTGCGATGCAGTTTTTGTTGGCACAGGCTTTATTTGCGTCGCAGTCTTTGTTTGTGCTTTTACCGCATTTTGCTTTTTTGCAACATCTTTTGATGTTTTTATTATTCTGGGTTCATTTACAACCGTCTTCTTAGCAGGCGTAATTTTTACAACCTTTTCAGCACTTACCGGGGCTGTCTTTATTTCTGATACAGATGCAGTTTTTACATTTTCCAATTTGGGTACTTTGATTTTTTGCCCGACACTTAATGTAAAAGGACTAGACAATTTATTCATTACCGCCAAATCGTTAACTGGTATTTCATATTTACGCGACAAAGAATACAAAGTATCCCCTTTTTGAACGGTTATTTCTTGCAAATTAACACGTTTCGTCTCTGTCACCTGAAGAGGTTCTTTTATTTCTTTGTCCACCAATTTTTCAGATTTAATTTCTTGAACCTTTTCAACCGATATGACATTTGGCACAGGCTTTTCAAGCACCAACCTTTGCGTTGTCAGTTTTTGTCCTATCGACAAAGTATATGGTTCGTGCAGATTATTTATTTGTGCAAATTCAGAAACACTCATATTATTTTTGCGTGCCAAAGAATAAACAGTGTCCCCCTTTACGACAGTGATTATTCCCTCTTTTGTTTGTTGTGGTTCTGACGCTTCTTCAATTTCATCAACAACAGTATTTCCGCCGTACAGCGGGACAATCAGGTAATCGGTTTCTATATTCTGTTCTTCTTTTGTTTTTATATCGCTAATATCTTCCTGGACTTCTGGAACCAGCACATAATCGTCCACACTGGCATATAAAACATAATCTTCCATACTGGACGAACCATACAATTCTGGCGAAGCATAAACCCCATAATCTGTTGCTGCAGAATTATAAATTTCTGGTTGTGTTTCCGGATCTGCCAATAATGCAGGATACCTGTCTTCTATAAACATGCCTATATTGTCTGGAATAGATGCAATTCTAGGTTGCAAATCACACGCGCACAAAACAAGTGCGCAAAAAACAAACACACCCAAAATGTTTTTATATATTCTCACGTTCTGAATTATATCATAAAATTAACGCAAAATAAAACAGTTATACGAATCAATCGCGCATAAAAAACAAACTTATTTCAAATAATAACAACATCGGCAGTGCTAATAAAACCTGTGATAAAACATCTGGTGGGGTTAAAATCGCCGCCAAAACAAACACTGCAACAATAACATATCTGCGACTTGCGATTGCCATTTCCTTGGAAAGCACCCCTATTCTGTTCAAGCCGACCAAAACCAAAGGCAATTGAAACGCCAACCCAAAAACCTTTAATAAACCAACTGAAAAAGCCAGATACCCCTTAATAGATGGCAATAAAACTGTCGGAACGGTTGCAGATTCGTTTATTTCTAAGAAAAACTTGAACACAAAAGGAAACAAAACATAAAAAGCAAATGCTGCGCCCAAGATAAACAATAACGGAGAAAACAGAAATATCGGTATTAAAAACTGTTTTTCGTTTTTATGCAAACCCGGTGCAATATATGCCCATATATGCCACAACAACACAGGAACAGTTATAATCAATGCAACCAATGTCGCCAAAGAAAACTGTATCATTAAACCGTCTGTTATTTCTGTATAGAGCAACGCGGCATCATTCCAAACAGACATCAACGGCACACTTAAAAACAATTCAACCCTATCTGATATAATCCAACCAAAAGCGAAAGCAAAAACGAACACAAGCGCAGTCCACAATATTCTGCGCCGCAATTCTGAAAAATGTTGCATCAATGTCATTTTCATTTTTTGCGCGTTCGTTTATTTTTCTTTATTTTCTTTACAGGTTCACCGAACATATCATTTGTCGCATTTTCCAACAAATCATCAATTGGTTTTTCCAAATCTAATCTTTGTTGTAAATTTTCTGAAAAATCGGTTATTTTCCAAACTATATTACGAATATACTTGAACACACGCGCAAAAAAACGCATCACGTCCGGCCAATATTTTGCAGGCACAACACAAATTGCAACCAATAAAATTACTAAAAATTCAGTCCAACTGATACCGAACATATTTTACCTTAATCATAAAAATCATCGCCACTATTTGTCGAAGCAGTCTTATGACGCGATAATTGAAAATAATTTTTTCCAAAATCTGTTTTCGTTTTCAAATTATCAAACACAACATCCGTTTTGGTAGAGGTTGCATCAACCACAGACCAAGATTTCAATTTAACAGGCTTTTTATCAAACACAACATCCATGTGCCCCAGACCTTCTTTATCACGCAAATTCATTTTTAATGTAAATGTATTTTTATCAGAATCTGTTTCGTACACATTGATATCTGCGTTTTGTAAATCTATCTTTTTACGCACCAAAATACCAGCAGGCGTACTGGTCAAAGGAACTGTTGTAATTTGGTCCAAAGATTTATCATAAAAATACAAATCTTTGCCATCAGAAATTAATTGAATCGGCGCGTTTTTATAATCAAGCCTTACCCGTCCAGGGCGCAACATTGAAAAAATACCGTTTTGGGTTTTACCATCGGCCGTCTGGGAAAAACCACCTTGCAAACCAGTTATAGAATTCAAGTACTTTTCTGCACTTATTATCAAATTTTTATCAACATCAGCATTTGCATTAAAACAAATGATAAGTCCAAACAACAAAGATATTATTTTTTTCATTTCTACATTCCCTTGAACGCGTTTATAATTTTTGCACGGACATTTTCCAAACTGTCTTCCACCACAGCCCCAGCGGCGCACAAATGACCACCACCACCAAGAGATTCTGCGATTTGATTTATTGGTGTTTGTCTGGAACGAATCGAAACTCCTATACGATTTTCTTTTTGTTCTTTCAACAACACAATATATTGAACACCGTGCACCTGTCCTAACAAAGACAAAACTGTATCGCCACGCCCATCTAATTTTTTATAATCTTCATTATGTATTGTGGCAATCACAAGTCGGCCTTTCATAAAAAACTCTGCCAAAGACACTGCCTTTGATTCAACTAAAACTGTTTTTTTGTCTTTATTATTTAATAAATTCATCAAGTGCCCAACATCTGCACCGGCTGTCACTAATTTTGCAGCATCCTTGAAAACATCACTTGACCTTACAAACTTGAATTTACCAGTATCTGTAATTATCGCTAACATCAAAAGATCAACAATTTCTTGATTTATATTGAAATTAACAACCTTTACCATATCATAAATTACCTGTGCGGTGGCGGCTTTTTCTTCATCATCAAAACAAAGATTTCCTACCAAATCATCGTTAAAATGGTGATCAAACTCAATCACGAAATCTGCTGCATTTACATATTTTTCGACTTCGCCCAAATGCTTTCTTGTTCCATAATCTACCAAAATATACAAATCGTACTTTGCGTTTTCTGGTATGTTTTTATGAAATACAATTTCGCTTCGCAATGGGACATAATCTAGATCACGTGGCACATTACCATCATATATAACCGTCGCTTTTTTATCGAAATTCAATTCGATAATCTTCATCAACGCTAACGCAGAACAAAGCGCGTCCCCATCTAAATTTTTGTGTCCAGAAATAGCGATTGATTTTGCTTCGCGTACTTTTTCTATAAAAACTTTTATTTTTTCCATCATATTGCAATATCTTCCAATGTAAATTGTGCGCTTACACGACCGTTATATTCATTTTCTTTCAATTTACCTAACATCATTATTGTAGTATTTGTATTCGCATCGTCCAGTAAAAAATCACCGACAGGAGTTCCGACTAAATTGAACCCAACGAAAGATAACTGGTTACCATTACTGCAACGAATCGAACCACGTAAATGTGCGCCATTTCCCATTACTGTCGCAAATTTCAGCACCGCCCCCTTCAAAACCAACGTTGGTTCGGGATTACATTGACCAAACGGTGCAAGATCAGACAACTTTTCAATCAGTTTCATATTTGCGCTACCCGCGTCTATTTGTGCATCAACCACAATTTCAGGGACAGGTCGTCCACCCCCTAGTTGTTCATTAACAGATTTTTCAAGAAAATTACAGAAATCTTGTTCGCGTTCTGCATTTAAGGTAAAACCTGCCGCGGCTGCATGTCCGCCACCTTCTGATAATATTCCCAAAGACAATGCTTCATGAATAATTTTTCCTAAATCTATTTCAGGTATAGAACGACCAGACCCATTAATAATACCACCACCCCGGGTTGCAACACATGTCGGCAAGTTGTATTTGTCTTTCAATCGCCCAGCGATAATTCCCATAACCCCTCCATGCCAATTATCGCCACAAACGAACAAACTGCACTTTCCATCCTTGCAACATTTATCAGCAATATTTGCAGCATCCACCATTATCGCGTTTTGTATATCAATTCTTTCTTGATTCATATGATGCAATTTGTTTGCCAAATCGTTCGCAATCAAAGGATTATCTGTTAACAGCAACTCTAGTGATGGCGATGCAGAATCAAGTCGTCCTGCTGCATTAAGACGAGGTCCCAGCGCGAACCCAACAGCATATACAGTTGGATGTTTTATTCCTGCTAAATCCATTAAGGTACGCAATCCCAAATTCTGACGCAGTCCCATTACCTTTAGTCCCGTTGCAACAAACGCACGATTTAGCCCCACCAAAGGCATCGTATCACATATCGTCCCAAGCGCGACCAAATCCATATAATTCAACAAATTTATCTGTGGTCTTGATTTATTAAAAAAGTTTCTGTTTTTCAATTCACGATTCAAAGAAACCAAGGTCAGGAACGCAACCCCAACACCAGCCAAAAAAGCCAAACCAGATTCGTCATCAATTCGTTTTGGGTTAACCACAGCATCTGCGTTTGGCAAAACAGTATCTGGCGAATGATGGTCGGTTATAACAACCTTAAGACCTAAATCTTTTGCCCTGTCAACTTCAACATTACCGCTTATCCCACAATCAACAGTTATCATCAATTTCACGCCGGCATTTGCTATTTGTTCAACCGCGGCAATATTCAAACCATAACCTTCGCCTTCCCTGGTTGGCAAGTGCCACGAAACATCAACACCAATCCCGCGCAAATATTTCACAAAAATCGCCGTAGAAGTTATTCCGTCTACATCATAATCGCCATATATCGCGATTTTTTCCCCATTACATATTGAATCAGCAATAACACGTGTTGCAATATCCATATCCTTCAACACGGATGGGTCTGGCATATATTCTTTGATTGAAGGATGTAAAAACCTGTCCACCGCTTCATCACCAACGACCCCACGACTGGCTAAAATGTTTTTGACTAAATCTTTTGTATCGTTAGAATCTGACCCCAGATTATAATCATCCGACACAGCCCACACCTTACCCAGCATGGACTTTTCCACTATTTTTCGCACTCTATTACTCTTTTTTTATTATTATCGGAACTATTATAATATAAAATTATTCAAATAGCAACGGCATGATTCCATCAAGAATCGCCCCTGCTGTTGGTACTGCATTCCACGCTGCTGTCTTCCACCCACCAGATTCCTTTGTACCCTGGGGTTCGTCCAACATAATCAAAATAACATATTGTGGTGCAGAAACAGGAAATATGCCCGTAAAAACAGTCACATTTCTGTTTTTATCCACATATCTATCTGCGCCACGTTTTTCAGCAGTTCCTGTTTTTCCACCGACTTCTATACCTTTAACACGCGCTTTCTTTGCGGTGGTCTCTTCTGCAATATGAAACATAATATTTCGCAATTTAGCCGATATATCAGCACTCAAAACGCGTTCACCACGCACGGCACCGATATTTCTTTTCAGGATTGTAGGATAAATATATATCCCACCATTTGTCATCGCATTCACACCCAATAACAAATGCATCGGTGTCACAGCAATACCGTGTCCAAACGAAGCAGTTGCACGTTCCGTTGGCCCCCATGTTTTATAAGTTATGGCACGTTCTGTTTTTCCAAATTCCAACTGCAAAGCCTTGTTGAAATTAAGACGTTCAAAGAATTCTTTTTGCGCACCATCTGGCAAATCAAGCGCAATACGTGCACTGCCTACATTACAAGAATGCAACATTATTTCTGGGGCTTTTAATGTTCTGTGACCGCCTTTTTTTACAACATCTCGTTTGAACGAAGCAACGTCGTCAATTGGTTTACGCATCGCGCGGCGGCCATATTTATCATAAATCATCAAAGGCTCGTCAATTTTATAGTCTTTGTTTTGCAAACCGTTTTCGTATGCCAGCGCAGTATTAAATATCTTGAATATAGACCCCATCTCAAAATTATCGCGCATTAACTTGAAACGACGAACATTAACCGGAATTGCATTTATGTTATTCGGATCAAAATCAGGAATTTGCACCATGGCAATCATTTCACCTGTACTTGAATTCATCAACATTCCCATCGCACCACGTGCACGATATTTATTCATCGCGATAGTCAGTTGTTCATGGAAAATATTTTGTACACGCGAATCAATTGACAAACGAAGCGGAGATTTATTTTCACGCAAATATTTATCATAGGTCATTTCGATACCTTCCAACCCTTCGTCTTTACCAGAAAAACCTATAACATGCGCAAAAACATTTCTTTGCGGGTAACGCCGTTGCGTAAATTGTTCTATTTCGAAACAGTCATATTTCTTGTGGGCTTGCCTTATTAGTTTTATTTGTTCTTCGTTTGCGTTTCTTTTTATATACACCCCCCGCCGACCTGTTCTTATAAGTGCCAAAGCATCTTCGACACTATAATCCATTGGGGCAATTTCATGGATAATATTTGCAACATTATTTATATCTTTTTCTTTGACACGTGGCGGATACAGTTTTATATTCCCAGATTTCACACTTTTTGCCAAAACGACACCATTTCTATCAATTATATCGGCACGGCTTTCTATTTGGGCATCAAAAGAATTATACTTTCTGTAATCGTTGCTCTGCAAACCCAACTGCAGAGTGCGGGCAACAAATATCACAAACATTATTGAAAAGGCACCCTTGACCCAGCGCAAACGCGATGCGCTTTCATGATTAAATATCGCGCCTTTGTATTCGTGTGGTAAAATATCTTTGCCTATATTGAAACGCATCATTCGCCCACCATCGGTATATTATCAATATGTACAGTCTTGCTGAATGATACAATTTCAGCCTTTGGATTGACACCAACGACCGACCCACGCAATGAATCTGCCGATGTTAATGCAGAAAATCTTGTTTTTGCGATATCATATTCATGACTTGTATTTTCCATGTTTCGCCGCACCGCCTGTAGATTAGAATTTTGCACGCGATAACAGACCTGCAAAAATACAATCAAGAAAATCACGCCTACCAACATGATAGTACCTATATTAAACATTTTTTCATCATCGCGCATAAAAATTCCTTCCCTGTATTAATAAGTATTGTATCATAAATTCTTGAAAAAACTAATCATAGATTGAATACCATTTAATCGACCTGCCCCAAAATTTAGATTCAACGAATTAAATTCGCCCAACAAGTCTGTTTTTTTAATTTCTTGAACGCTTTTACCATCAACCATTGCCAAAATAATTGCGACAATACCACGCACCATTAACGAATCGGCACGTCCATAAAAACACCCATCTTTTTCACAAATTTGCACAAACGAAGCGCATCCGAATATTTCACTGCATTTTGCACCATCTGGAACACTATCCAAAGATTTACCAAGTTCCATAACAAACTCTAATTTGTCCACAGGGTTTTCTATCAATGCCAAAGCATTTTTTATGTCATTATATTTCATGGCTACCATCCCTGCTCTGTTAAATCAAGTTCTACACGTGCCGCATCACTCATTCGTGATAAATCCCACGCAGGTTCCCACACCAATTTTACATCAACAGTTTTACCGCTAACCACATTTTCAACATTAGATTTAACCTGGCTTAAAATATCTTCCATCATCGGACAAGTTGGCGAAGTAAAAGTCATTTCAATCACAACGCTTTTGTCATTTATCGCAATATTGTAAATCAAACCCAAGTCCCAAATATTTACTGGAATTTCCGGGTCATAAACTTTTTTTATTTCATCAATAATGGCTTCGCGCAAATCAGACATTTATTTCACCAAATCTTTGATTACACCGACGACATATTTTGCATCATCCATTGTGTTCCATGGCCCAACAGATATACGAACACTGCCTTCGATATTCAATTTTTTATGTATCCACGATGCACACATATTACCAACGCGCACACAAATATTATGCGCCCCCAACAATGCGCCGAAATCAATCACGTGCATACCATCAACAGTAAAACTTATCATACACGAATCACGTGGGGTAAATATTTTTATTTGCTTAATTTTTGATAATTCATCATACATATAATCTGTCAAAGCCCGCGAATTATCGCGTATAGAGAACTTTTCAATTGCTTCACGCAAACCAATAATCTGGGTTATAGGCAAAGTTCCTGCCTCAAATTTTTCTGGTGATTTATTTAATATCATTTTTTTCCCATCAACCCGATTAATCATTCCGCCACCAAATTTATCTGCGGAAAAATCATCTGGATTTTTGATGTACATAACACCAACACCGGTGTCTGCACCAATTTTATGTCCTGAAAAACACAAGAAATCACAATCAAATTTTTTGACATCTATTTTGTTGTGTACCACAAATTGCGCAGCATCAATAATAACGATTGCATTTTTATTTTTTTTGCGAATCGCTTTTGCTATTAACGGAACATCTTGTGCGATTCCAACAACATTAGACATCGCGGTTATAACATAAGCATCCGCATCTGGAATATTTTTCACATCAATATTAAAATCATTGTCCAAAGGCATAACAACCGTTTTTGTCCAATTTGCAAAGGGCAAGCGTGCGCTGTGATGATCCAAATCTGAAACCGCAACAGTGAAATTTTTATCAGGATATGTATTTCGCAAAATATTAACAATACGGTTGAAAGCATCGGTTGTTCCGGATGTAAAAACAATATTTTCTTTATCTGCACTAATAAAGTCAGCAACTGTTGCACGCGCCACATCTATCAGAGCATCAACGCGTCCTGCCCGCGCACATATTCCACGCCCAGCATTTGCATAGGAATTACGCAGAAAATCTGACTCAACTTCTATCACAGATTGAGGCTTCAACCAACTTGCCGCGGCATCCATATAGACGAAATTTTTCATATCGTTTTTCTCTTGCTTTTTGCTATGATTATAATAGACTAAATCGAAATATCAATAACTTAAGGAGAAAAAAGATGGCACTTAAACACGCGAATGATGAAACATTTGATTCTATGGTTGCAAACGGTTTGACATTGGTAGATTTTTGGGCATCATGGTGTGGTCCATGTCAAATGTTTGGTCCTATATTTGAAAGTGTATCTGAAATGAAACCAGACGTTAATTTTGTAAAATTCGAAATAGACGAAGTTAACAGACGCACCCCAGCCAAATTTGGCATACGCAGCATCCCGAGTGTCCTGGCATTCAAAAACGGCGAAATCATCGAAGCCCGCACAGGATTGATGGACGAAGAAACCCTTATCCAATGGATAGAAGAATTAAAAGGTTAAACAAATGGCAAAAAAGAATTATAAAAACATAACTCTTGACCCTAAATACATCCCAAAAAAATCTGAGCCCTACATGTGCGAAGAACAATTGGCGTATTTTTATCAAATATTAAACGCCCAACGCGATGAAATCATGCAAGACCGCGCTGATGTTTTGAACGATGTTCGTATGGCAGAAAAAAACGAAACCGCGGGTGTTGGCGATGAACAAGACCAAGCATCAGCGGAACAAGAAATTACGATGAATTTACGCATGTCTGAACGCACAACAAATTTATTACAAAAAATAAATGCAGCACTGGAACGTATTGAAAACGGGAAATACGGCTACAGCGTGATATCAGGCGATGAAATCGGTCTGCAAAGATTATTGGCTCGTCCATTGGCGACAATGACGATCGAAGAACAAGAAGAATACGAACAAAAGAAAAGATAAAAGAACCGCCACACGGCGGTTTTTTTATCTTTTCATCATCAACATTCTATTTCGCTTTCTTTTTTGCAACTGCTTTCTTTTTCACAGGTGCTTTTTTGACTGCTGGTTTAACAGGTTCTTCTTTGATTTCTTTCTTGAAAGTTTTAATTCCACCTGCAATATTCTTCATCATCGCAGGAATCTTGGCGGAACCAAACAGAATTAAAATCAAAAGAACAATTATTATTATTTCCCAAATGCCACCACGCATAATTTACCCCCTTTGATTTATTTTGTTACATAACAGTCAAGACCATCAGATTTTGCATTTCTGCAGAAACCATTTGCATCATTTGCATTTTGGAACGCGACACGCAATCTGTATGTTGTTTTTCCATTAACCTGGGCAGCCAAGATAACAAATTGTTTGCCCGAAAACAGATTAGAATGTGCTGCACGCAGTTTTTGTTCTGCACTTTGCGCTGCCGCACGTGTACCATATGAACCAAATTGCACATAAATACTGCCTGCGGAAGCTGTCGCAGTCTGTTTAGGTGCAACCTTTGCCGCAGGTTTTATTGTTGGTTTTGTCGCTGGCTTTGCCGCAGGTTTTGCTGTTGTCGGTTTATCAGGATTAAACGTCACGTTCTTTCTATCTGAAATAACGCGCACGGGTGTCCCGTTTTCTTCCACCGGTTTTGTTTCCGCCGGTACAGGTTGTGGCTTTGCTTCTACCTTTGGCACAGGTTTGGTTTCTGGCGCAACTTCCACCGGCTTAGCGGGTACATTCAAATCAGCAACCGGTGCCGGAACATTATCGACATTTTGTACAGGTTCGTTCAAATCAATATTAACCGTCGTTCCAGAATCGCCCCCAACACGCGCAATTATTATCCAAGTTGCCAACACGATTATAGCAACCCCAAGTCCCATCAAAAGCCATGGCTTCTTTGGGCGTGGCGATGTAAACGGTGCCGCTTCTGGCAATGCATCAACACTTGATGTATCGTCTTCTAAATCTAATAAATCTAAATCTTGTTCTTGGTCCATAATATCCCCCTATTTTTGTTTTATGTGGATATTATATCATAAAAAACGAACAAACCCAAATCATTTTGGCATATTTCCAAAATTAGGTGGCACAATCAATTTATGGTTTGCTTCTATAACAGGTTCGTTTTCACACCTGCAACAACCGGCAACAACAGCAACCAAAGAACAAAGCGCTAAAATAAATGCTATTTTTTTCATATTTTCTTTCCTTTTTATATATGGGGCGAAAAATTCGCCCCACAAGATTTTATAATGGCATTTTTATTGCATTTGCCATATATTCAACAAATTCAGCCAAAGATTTAACATCTTGACCTTCTTTGCCCAGATAACGCAACGTCACTGATTTGTCGTTCATTTCTTTTTCGCCGACAACCGCGATGATTGGTGTTTTTGCCAACGACAATTCACGAACCTTGTAATTAACCTTTTCGTCACGCAAATCGGCACGTGCAATCACGCCTGCTTCACGCAAAGATTCAACGACTTCGTTTGCGTAATCTTTGTATTTTTCAGACACAGGCACAACGACAACCGGTTCTGGTGATAACCACAATGGTAAATTACCACCTGTGGCCTCCAACAAGATTCCCATAAATCTTTCAATAGACCCCAACATTGCACGATGCAACATGATTGGACGATGTTTTTCACCATCTTCGCCAACATAAGACAAATCGAATCTTTCTGGCAAATTCATATCAAGTTGCACTGTACCACATTGCCATACGCGCCCCATAGAATCTTTCAAATAGTTATCGATTTTTGGACCATAGAAAGCCGCATCATGTTCTGCAATTTCGTATTCGATTCCATTTGCATCCAAAGCGTGTTTTAATGCGCCTTCTGCTTTATCCCAAACTTCGTCAGAACCAATACGGAATTCTGATAATGGACGCGTTGCCAATTTCATTGTAATTTTCTCGAATCCGAATTTCCCGTAAATATCTTTGATAAAACGCAAGATTTTTACAACTTCGCTTTCCAATTGTTCTTCTGTGCAGAAAATATGCGCATCATCTTGGGTAAATTCACGAACACGTGTTAAACCAGACAAAGCACCGGCAGCCTCATAACGATTTACCTTACCAAATTCAGCCAAATACAATGGCAAATCTTTATAAGATTTCATACCGTTACCAAACACCAGCATTCCACCCGGACAAGACATCGGTTTTACACAGAAAACCTTACCATCTTGTGTTGTACCGGAATAGTTATGTGCCCCATATTTTGCCCAGTGTCCAGATTTTTCCCACAAACATCTGTCCATAACAGACGGCGTGGAAATTTCTTGATAACCTGCTCTTTCCTGACGCGCACGAATATATTCAATCAATTTACGATAAATGCGATAACCCTTGTCGTGCCAGAACACTGCGCCCGGTGCAAATTCAGGCTCAAAATGGAACAAGTCCATATCTTTACCCAGTTTACGATTATCGCGCGCGGCGGCTTCTTCTTGCATTTTCAAGAATTCAGCCAATGCTTCTGCACTTTCGAACGCATCAACATAGATTCTTTGCAGCATTTTATTTTTAGAATCACCCTTCCAATAAGCGCCTGCAACATTACGAATCTTGAAACCATCCTTTGGCAAATCTTTACTGCTTGCAACGTGCGGACCACGACACAAATCTGTAAAATCGCGAAACGTATAAATGGACAAAACTTCACCATTTGCATCGTATTCATTCAACCATTCCATTTTGTAAGGTTGGTCCTTGAATATTTCTTTTGCTTCATCGACTGATATTTCGCGTCTTTCGAAACGACCATCAGATTTAATCAAAGATTTCATTTCTTTTTCAATAGCCGCGAAATCTTCTTCGCTGAATCTGTGTTCTGTATCAAAATCATAGTAAAAACCGTTTTCAATTGCAGGACCGCCCGCAAATTTAACATCTGGATACAATTTTTTTACTGCTGCCGCCATCACATGAGCCAGTGAATGACGAATCAATTCTATTGGATAAGACATAATTTACCTTCTTTTGTTTTATATATTTTTATTAAATTGCTTGCTTATTATAATACGCGCGATATTTTTGCGCAAATAAAAACCTTAGACCCCCAAAGGGGTTGTAGTAGTCAATGTCAAAAAGAAAAATTTATAAATCATAATCGGCATTTTAATACTATCAAACACAAAAGTCAAAAAAAATCCGCCACCATGGCGGAATTTTTTAATTCAAATCATTTATCAGATTTTGGATTCTGTTTGAACTTTCTTCATCATTAAGTGCCACAGCGATTGCAAAGGCAGATTCTAAATCAGATCTTGCCGCATCCGTATTTCCCAACTGCAAATTCAATGCCGCAGATTTTTCGAAATACGCCATTGCATTACTAGATTGCGATTCGCGTGTTTCTTGATTCGGTGCCGCTTGAATCTGTTCACTTATGATACGAACAGCAGACGTATAATCATTGATTGCATTTTCATATTCGCCCATGGCAGTATACGCTTCCGCACGTTCTGCATATACATTAGCAGCAACACTACCTTCGCTGCGCGCCAAAGAATTTGTATAATCGGCAATCGCCCCTTGCCAATTTTTCATCCACAAATTTAACTGACCGCGTTTAGCATATAAATCACGCAAATTCAGAACATCCGATGGTTTCACAGATTGTGCCGCCAACGCATTATTTATATCCGTCAACGCCGCATCATAATTTTCAAGACGAGTATTCAACAAAGCCCTGTCATAATATGCAACAGCATTCATACCATCAATTTCCAAGGCGGCATCAAAATCACTTAGCGCGTTTTGATAATCGCCAGCCTGCATATAGGCCTCTCCGCGTAAAGCATAAGTATTAGAAGATGCATTTTCATCAATTGCCGCATTCAAATCTGCGATTGCCGCTTCCATATCACCGACAACCAATTTTTCTTTTGCACTTTCTATATATGCTTCTGGACGCGCCAAAGTTTCTTCTGTGATATTAGCATCTGGACGATTGAACATGAATTCATGACTGCGTCCCAAAATGTAAAACGTAGCCGCTATGAAAAACAATATTATAAACCAATACGCGTAAATTGACCACGACCATGCACTGGCTGCACCGGCAGGAACATTAGCTTTTTTTACAACAGGATTAACTTTTGTTTTTTTGATGTTTTTTGTTGTTTTCATGAATATCTCTCCTCTTCTTATAAAACGATTTTAGAAATTTTTTAACATCAGGTCAATTGTTTTCTTATCTATTGCTAATATTTTTCCTGGTGCTAAATTCCCAAGTTTTATTTTGCCATAAGAAATCCGATGCAAAGCCTTAACCGGTGAACCGATACTTTTAAGGACGATACGGATTTCGTTCTTTTTTCCTTCGGTTAATGTTATTTGCAAATTATGTTCATCCAAAACTTTTATTTTCATTGGTTGATATTTAATACCTTCAACACAAATACCTTGTCGTGCCTTATCCAGTCCCTGTTTAGTATATTTATCAACAGTCGCAATATAAGTACGTTCGATATGATTTTGTGGCAAAGACATTTTTCGCGCAAATTCGCCATTATTTGTTAACAACAATAAACCAGTCGTCTTGAAATCAAGTCGTCCTATATATTTAAGGTTTTTATATTGTTTATCCAACACATCATAAATCGTCTTGCGTCCCATCGGATCGCGCGCAGTAGTCATTGTATTTATTGGTTTATGAAATGCATATAATTTTACATCATAATCTGTGTTTATTTTTTTACCATTTACACAAACAACATCGCCTTCTTGTACAAAAAACACCGGGGTATTTATTACACTGCCGTTAACAGAAACGACACCTTTGGCGATTAAATCTTCTGCACCGCGCCTTGATGCGACGCCAGAATCTGCGATAAATTTAGCCAACCTTATATTCATCAACCTAACACCTTTGCTATCGCAACAACAGCTGCGGTTTCTGCGCGCAAAATTGTCTTTCCCAGTGACAAGCCCCTAACACCCAAAGCATCCATTTTTGCAAATTCAGAATCTGAAAAACCGCCCTCTGGTCCAATCAGTAATCTTTTTCCGGATATTTTTTCATCTAGTCTTTCTTTGCCATGCGCAAATCGTTCATCTGCAACAATCAGATTCTTGAAGTCTAAATCATCAAATTTAATTGACTCTTGCAACACAGGAATACTGTTACGCCCAGATTGTTCTGATGCTTCTACCATAATTTTTCTGATTCGCCCCCAATTTACATGATTCGCCACTGTGCGATTTGTAATAACAGGAACAAAAGTCCCCACCCCCATTTGAGTTGCCATATTAATTAAATCGTCTAATTTTTTTATCGGCGCAAAATAAAGGGTCAAATCATTGCTTGGGTCAATGTGTTCTGTTTTGTTGCCTATTATCATATGATTATTATCATCAGATAATTTTGCAACATATTCATCGCCATCATTAAAAACCAAACAGTCATCCCTGCGCATAACGCGGCGCAGATAATGAACGGTATCTTTATCAGCCGCAACAATTTTTCCTGATGATATTTTTTCATCTATAAATATTCTTGGTATATTTTGCATTTTTTCAATCTTTAATATGTAAAAGAGGTTCTTTTTATGATATAATAACAACCATGGCAGTAAAGTTCAACATTTTATCAAACAGTGGTTCTGGCAAAGGGTTAAAGATATTCGAATCTAGCGCCTATAAAGAACACGAACAAACACCAATGGCGCGCAAATTTTGGGAATTGCGCTGGGATGTTGGTATCTGGTTGGTTTGCGCTTTATTATTTGGTTTATCTTTCGCAGCAGAACATGTATGGCGATACGGTTGGGGCCCTGCCAGTGCACATTGGGTATCAATTTATGTAAAAAATTTATTTTTAACTTTTGGCCTTTCTGCAGTCGCAGAAATTCCGTATTGGTTGGTTCGCACCATGCAACACCCTGATTTTGCATCTATTACACCCCTGTTACCAATACTTGGCTACTATTTCTTGGCAGATGCGACATTTAAGTCTGAATTTAACCCGCACAGCAAAGATAGATACGATGAAAAATCTGCACGTAAGGCAACCGCCGAAGACATCAAACAGATGGGACAAGACCACAACAACAAAGAAGGTTTGTTTCATGGTTTTATGATGGTTCTGGGGTATTTTAAATACAAAGGTAAACAAACCCCATTGATGTTTGACGAAAGTTTATCTGCGTTGTGTGTGGCGCCTCCGGGAACAGGTAAAACACAGGGGGTTGTTATTCCAACAATTCTTGATTGCGATAATGTATCAATGATTATTAACGACCCAAAACCAGAATTGAAACAAAAAACATCCGCCTATCGTTCTACGATTGGACCTGTGTTTATTATGAATTGGGCGGGTCAAGACGACCCACAACGCGGAATTTATTATCCGTCTTGGAATCCATTGTCGCCAGACCATATTCCATATAACCCAGAACAACGCGATTTGTATATTGATGCGATGTGCAAAGTGTTGGTTCAAGATACTGTCCAAGATCCACACTGGGGAAATACTGGTCGCGCCGGATTGGCTGGATTGATTCATTTTATCGTATCAAAGGTAGAACGTGCCAAAGCCGATGATTATTTTTATTCGCGTATAAATAATGGAACATTTAACAGTGATGATGCAACGGTATTGGGCGATTATTATTTATCAATGATGAATGACCCAAATGCATATGCTGCATATTCTCTGCTTCAGAAAGGGGAATTAAGCACGACAAATTATGTTCATGTTGGAACATGGGCAAACATACCGGATTCATGGCGCGGACGCGAAGCATCGTTTTCAATGATTCTTGATTGGTTAACCGCCAGTCAGGTTGCCATTGCCGAACAAATGGAAGAACGCAGACGTCAAGGCGACCAAATGGCAATGATGACCGCTGACCCAATGAAAGATTTATTATTGAACGCTGTTGATGAAGCACGCAGATATTCATATACACACCGCGCAGTATCTGAATTGACCCAACTTGCTAATACCCCAGATAAAGAACGTGGTTCTATATTATCAACCATGATGGAAGGTTTGGCAATATTCCGTAATGCGGCAGTTCGCAACCGAACCAGCCATTCTGATTTCCACTTCGCAGATTTACGTGGCATCAAAGACCCACGCGATGGCAAAATTAAACCAGTCAGCGTATATCTTTCTGTGAACATGGTTGATGCGCAGGCAGTTAATCCGATTACAGCAATATTTATTGAATTAATGTCCAGTTATTTGTTGGCTCACAATACTGATCAGGTTGTAGATGGCGTCAAAACAGGTCCTTACCCTGTATTATTTGTTTTGGACGAAATGCCAAAAATGCAGAAACTTGATGCGGTTATTCAAGGACCAGACCTTGGGCGCGGTCAAAAAGTATCTTACCTGATTATTGGGCAAGACATACACCAAATTCGTGAAAAATACGGTGAAGATGCGGCTGCAACCATTATTTCAACAACCGCTGCGAAAATCGTTATGCGTCAAAACGACCCAGAAACTGCAAAAAGATTTGCGGATATGATGGGAACAAAAATAACCAAGAAAGTTGAAGTAAAAGACGGGAAAGAAATCGAAACTCCAAAAGAAGAACCACTTTATACTGAATTTGACATTATGAAATTAAAATCGCAAAAACACTTGGTTATTTATCAGGGATGGTATCATCGTCCAATAGAAGCAGACCAAGAATGGCATTTCCTTAATAAAACAGATATCCAAAAGAAACTTCACCAAAAAGTTATGATGGGCGAAGCGTCCCCATTGCCAGAATTCCTAATTCCATCGCACCATGCAATCATGGGATACGAAGGTGCACCACGCGTCTTGAATCCTAATACCAATGAAATAAAAATATTGGAACCTTTGCATTAAGTGTTTTATAATCTGATTATGCGAAAAATAATATGCTTTATATTCACTTTGTTTTTATGTGGTTGTGCGACAACGATGCAATCACATCTGAACACTGTCCAAGATAATTTTGCAAATTCAGACTTCGCCCCCACAACAGAATCAATCGCATCAGACCAAAACAATCTTGATTTACTGATTAACGGTACCGCCCTATTTCTTGACGGCAAATACAGCGAAAGCGATTCGGTATTCGAAGAATTCAACAACAGGAATCTAAACGAAACATCTACTTCTTTATCCCGTGAAGCGACCGGTTTACTGTTGGGACAAAGTGTTAATTCCTATAAACCATATATGATGGATTCGCTGTTTGTATCTTATTATCAGTTATGGGATTTGTTGGCGATGCAAGATTGGTCTAATGCACGCGTAGTTATAAATCAATCTTATCAACGGCAACAAAACATGTCCCGCGAATACAAAAAGATGATTGAAAACAACGAAAAAGAAATCGCGACCGATTCGCAGATTGCTGAATTCATCGACAAAAACGCCAAAGATTGGTTGGCATTCCGTGACATTATGAACCCCGCATTGATGTATTTATCGGGGATATATTTTCTTAACGATGGTGATTTTAATAATGCGGTTACATACCTTGAACGCGCCAGTGGAATGGCACCTGACAACAAATACATTAAACAAGATTTAGAAATGGCGCAAAAAAGAATTCGCCCAACAAATACGACATGGAAATTTATTGAAACAGGATTCGCGCCCAGATTACGCGAAGAAAACGCATCAATTTATCTGTTTGATTTGGGGCTGATACAATTTACTTTTTCTGATGCCTATCTTATACCGAATTATTATATGCCACAAAAAGCAGAAATGTTGGCGAATGTAGATGCATTATTTATGACCGAATACAACGAATACAGGACGAACGAAATCTTGCGGGCATATGCATCGGCGGTTTCTAAAACAATGGCACAAGCGGCCGCATATAATTCACATTCAGATTATGCACCATTATTTGGGATAATGACATCTATTTATACCGCAGCTTCATCTAATGCAGATGTTCGCACATGGGCAACATTACCAAAATATATATACATAGAACGATACAAGAATAACAACAAAACAAATAATTTAATTTACAATCGTGAAATAAATGGAAAAATAGTAAGTACGAAAAACATATCTTTAACCAAAGGAGAACACAAATGAAAAAAATGATACCAATGGCACTTTGTTTGGCATTGACTGCATGTGGCGGGACGCGTGTTGTTGATTTGAACGACACAGACGAAGTTAATGCAATGCAACAAGTCATGGAATTAGAATATCGCGACTGGACCGCAACAGCTGAAAAAATGACCGAATCGATGATAAGCAGTGGCGCATTAAAGGCAGAACCTAAACCAGTTATTGCGATTGCAAACATAAAAAACGATACGATGCAACGTTTTGACCCTGATATCTTGACCAAGAAAATCAGAACAACATTATTGAAATCAGGTAAGGCACAGGTTGCAACTAATTTCTCTGGCGAAGACACAACATCAAACAAAGTTAGAAGCGAACGCACCAACGATGAATATAATCAAAGCACAATCGCCCAAAAAGGAACACTGATTGCACCAAATATGTCATTGTCCGGAAAAATGTTGCAAAGAAATCTGAAACTGGAATCAGGATGGTTTTCATCTGTTGATACCCGTGTAGAATATTACTTGCAATTAACATTAACAGACTTGAAAACAGGTTTATCAGTTTGGGAAGACGAACGTCCAATCATCAAAGAAGGCAAAGATGCCCCAACATGGTAAAAACGACAAACATCATAAAAACCGCCGTACAGGCGGTTTTTTTATTGACCGTTTTTATAACTTATTTTCTGTCGTCCCACGATAATATTTTTTCCATCATATTTTGGCACAGACAGTTTTTTGATTTCACTTTTCCAATAAACTTCACCATTTTGTTTATTTATTGCATATAAATTATTATCTGTTCCAACAACAAAAATAAAATTATCAACCATTATAAAATCAACTGGCACAGATATATTAAGACACCAAATTTTATCACCATTATTTGCATTTAATTTACAAAATGCATCGCCAAGTCCACCTGCATAAACATATTTACCGTCCAAACCGACATGCGCAACTATATCCACTATCGAAGCACCACCAGTTAAGTTATTCGCGCGGTAAACATCACTTGCCCAAACCAATTTCCGATTCGCAGTATTTATTTTAACAACTTCACCTGTTGAAAGACCGGTATAAATAAATTTGCCATCGCACACCGGCGATTGTTCAGATTTCACCGCATTATTAGTTGAAAAACCAGACCATATTTTTTTATCAGATGACCAGATTACATTTTGTGCATCCTGACGAAAACCGCACTCTTTATCACCAGAAATATCTGTTATGGAGGGTGATAATTCCGGCAAATCTTGATTTTTCACATTTATTTCATAGGAATCGAAAATGTTAGCGCGTTCACCTGGCAAAATCGGATCATGTTTAGAACACGCAGTTATTGCCAGCGCACACAGTAAAAAAGCCAAATTTTTCTTCATCATGACTATACTATCTTAAAGTTTGTGCTGTCGCAGAGATTGATGCAGGTGCATTTTTATCATTTATAATTTCATCCAATATCTTGTTTGCTTTTTCGGCATCACCCACCGCCAAGTATTTTTGAGCGACCATCAAACGCGCAGTATAAAAGAACGGGGATTTTTTAGTATTCATATCTGACAGATATTTTTCTAATTCTGTGGCTTCCATTTTATCGCCATTGATACTTGCCAAATGAAGACGTGCTAAATCTTGGAAATCGCGCGTATGACCTTTGTTTGCCAAAGTTTCCAATTTTTTGACATCTTTATCAATCAAATACGCCTGAAAAAGAGCCAAATCAGATGTCGCCCCCCCAGTATCTTTTGCCAAATTAGCCAACGCGTTTGCATCAACATTTGCGATTGCTTCTTCATAAACTGCCGCAGTTGCCATACGCGAAGAATTATAAATACGCGTTCCAATCTGAATTACACAAACGACAATCATTATTCCCAAAACAGCCGCAGTTAAATGACGCCAATATTTTTTCAAGAATTGTTCTGTTTTTTCGTTATTCACATCTTCCCATACTTCACGGTAAAGGGCATCTTCTGCATAATCTTCGCGTGTTTTCTTGACTGGTTGTTTAAGGTCTTTTTTCCGTCCCAAGATACTTGTCATAATAAAATCTCCTGTCTTGATAATTTGTAATTTATTGCTATACTATAAAAGTTATGAGCAAGGAAATCAAGACAACTTTACCATCGGCCCGAACAAATACCCCGGTTCCTTTTATGGGTGGGGCTGGCGATGATGTAAGTTTGGCAAAATATATCACAGAAATACAAAAGTTCCCTATTTTATCTGCCCAGCAAGAATATGAATACGCGACAAAATGGGTCAACGAAAAGGATGCGATTGCCGCCGAAAAATTGGTGGGGTCGCATTTGCGCCTTGTTGTGTCTGTGGCATACGATTTCAAGAATTATGGTCTGCCGGTATCTGATTTGATTGCAAGTGGCAACATGGGACTGATGCAGGCCCTGCAAAAATTTGACCCTGAAAAAGGTTTTCGTTTTTCAACATATGCGATGTTTTGGATAAAAGCGGAAATATACGAAACCATACTTAATAATTGGTCGATAGTAAAACTGGGCAATTCCGCAAATCAGAAACGTGTTTTCTTTAATCTTACACGCGCAAAAAGGGCTTTGGGTATCATGGACAATTCATTAAGTGATGCCCAAACCAAACAAATTGCAGAATATCTTTCTGTGCCTGAAAACGATGTGGAACGGGTTGCAACCCGCATGTCTGCACGTGACGTGTCATTAAATTCGCCACTTAATACAGATTCAGATTCCAAGGATATCTTATCCAACATGGCGGACACACGTATCAATATCGAAGACGGTCTTGAACAACTGGAATTCAAACGCCGTGGATATGAATTATTGAAAAAGCATCTTGATTTGCTGCCGGAACGCGACAGGGAAATCTTGCGCGCAAGGCGACTTTCAGATCCTGCATTAACACTGGAAACATTATCACAAAAATACGGGATATCGCGCGAACGCGTTCGCCAGATAGAAGAACGGGCTTTTGCAAAACTGCGCGATGCGATATTATCCGAAAGCGAACCAAAGAAAATAAGTGGAAAACAATAATGAATAAAAAGATATCGTTGATTGCAATTTGTTGTCTGTTTGGCGCGAACGCGCACGCACTTGATTATTCAACAGACAATTGGCGATTCTCATTAAATGCGGACGGCATGGCGGGTTTCTTGGAAACCAAAGACGACAAACCTTTGGGTATTTATGATTGGGATGTGAAAGCCAGTGCGACATACCATATTAATTCCATACGTCGTATTGGCGCGGTTTATTCTATTGATGCGAATGCAGTTGATGACGAAACATATATCCATGACGCATTTATTTTATTCCAAGACAAGAACATAGGTCGCGCAGAATTTGGTCTTACACATTCAATCGCACGCAAGATGGGGTTGGGACTGCCCGATGTTGGATATTTACGAATAAACGACAAATCTATTTTGTATAAAAAATTAAATCTGAACAAAGTGTTAATATCGGACACAACCGCAACCACAGGTCATGAAACATTACGATTAAACATCGCCACAACATCAACTGATTATGGGCAATACGGTCTATCAATTGCGACCGGCGGTAATGATTTTGATTTTGCGATTGATACCGCGGCGAAATACAAACAGCCACTGGGGAAATTAAAGGCGGCGTATTCTGTCGCACTGTCATACATGGACAAACCCAATGGTTACGAAGACAATTCGTTCACACCAGCAGTATATGCAGATTGGCGCGGTCAGGTTGCATTGGGTGTAAACCTGCAATATAACAGTTTTGTATTCGGGCTTTCGTCACGATTGATATATGACGAAAACCCAATTGGCAAAGCATCTGACGGTTTGGTTGCCGGAACGGGTATCAGTTATGATTTCCTGCAAAGCAGCGTTTCGTTAAGTTATCTTTTTTCAGACACAAACCTTTGGAAACACAACGATAAAATCACGGGCACAGAAATATCCGGCGATTACACGAACACAATTATCGCTTCGTTCAGATATAAATACACCCAAAACACATCAATATTTATGTCCGGGGGACTTGCGCACACAACACCATTTTTTGCAGTTGGTCTAAAAAGCGGATTTTAATTTAAACAACCGCCAAACGGCGGTTGGTTTTTGTTATTAATCGTTTGGGTCCAGTTCCCAATGAGACTCAGGTGCATGATTTGCCACACCGTCACACTTATCAAAGTCTTTTACTAATTTGCAAGTACAACCTGTACTTGTTGTTCCCGACATAGCAGTACTACCCAAAGTGATAGTTTCACTTGCAGAACAACTGGAACCGCTACATTGATAAATCGCACCACTTACGCCACCAGAATCTTGTTGTACCACCGTACACGAATCATTGGCACCACAAGACACATTATAGACGTTGTCTTCTGGTATCGTTTCACACGCGTTGCAAAGCCCTGTACTGCCAGTTCCTCGATATGTTCCTATCTCACTGCAAGCCGGTTTGCATGAACCATTTGAAACAGAATATCCAGCATTACACCTACATTTATTATTCACGAAACCTTCAACTGTTCCAATAACATCTGCTGATGTTCGATTGCTGTTAAACACAAATGTTGAATTTATCGGACAGAGTAACGATTGATAGAACGCCTCTGAAATACCATGAATCAAAAGTTCCTTTTGTTTGGAATCTTTTGCTTCGTCTGACAGTTCAGGGCTATCTTTAATAGCTTTCAACTCTTGTCCCATATCCCAATCATATGCAAATACCGCATAAGCACACGTTAATGCAACATTATAACATGTTCCGGTTAATACTTTATATACATTATCCAATGATGCAGACGAAGACCAAGAATTTATCTGACTGTTTTGTGCCGTATAACATTCCTGAACATCAGTCATACAATTCGCCGCATAATCTGAAATTATCTTGGTTTGTGCCGCCTTGATATTAACCATTGCCCGCTGAATATAATTCACAACAACATCATTATACGGGTCATATGTCGATACTTTCCCATTTTGGACATAGGTCCTGTCTTGGCATTTATCCAACACTGCGCGACAAAGTCCACCATCTTTGGCGGTTGCGCCCATCCCTATTTTTGTCATCAAATAATTCACAATGCATGCGCCATCATGATTTTCACATGTTGTATCGCCAATGGACTGTTTAATAAATTTCGCATCTATTTTTATGTTGTTATATCCCGTCATAGAATCGGTCACATTTCCAATATTGCGCCCCAATATAACCTTGCCGTTTTCATCAATAAACATTTTTGTCGGGTCTATGCATTTTATATAATCTTCACCACAAACCATATCATCCAACATACAATTTTCCAGTGCCCCAATACATCCCCTGATATCATATTGATTTTTATTTTGCAGCACCGCAAGGCGCGCTTTCTGCAACATTAAATTCGCACTGCGCACATTGTTTTTCAATGTTTGGTTTAATTTTTTCAACCCCTGTTCATAGGCAACACAATCTTTATCAATTGCCAAATCATAATTACCAGAAATTTGTTCTTCTGTACCGCCGGCATCTTTGCAACGATTAAGAACTGTTTTGCAGCGTTTTTTTGCCTCGCTATAAAGGGCTTTCCCGCGCTTAGAAGAAATATCCCCGCCGGACGTTGTGAACATTTCCAGCGAAAAGATATCAGACGCATCAGACGAAAAATCAAAGTCCATATCTAACAAAGAATCTGCCGTTGTGCCTTCGGTCAACACTGTTGACGAAGTTGGGTCTTTTATCATTTCGGCAATATTATCCAACATAGAACGCGTTAATGTCGTATCTTTATTTTTGCCCATTGCCAATTCTGCTTCGGTTGCATTCATAATTGCCCGAATTTCATCCGCAGAAAGCCCAACATATCGAATTCTTTGTGCAACATCGTTTAATTCTGTATTTGCATCTTCCACGGCCTTTTGCGCCTTGGCATATTTGGCCAGGTTTGCCGAACACGAACATCTTTTTTGATTATTATCAACAACCGCGCAAAACTGGTCCATGCACTCGTTATATTGTTGCTGACATGTGTTATTCAAATCAGATGTTTTTTCCATTACATCCTTGGCATTAGCCAAAGATTCCGCCGTCACATTTTTCTGTTTTTGCCCTAAAAACAATGATGCTCGCGATTGTACCCCGCGCACCTGTTCATCTATATTAGAACCAGTCTGCACATCAGTATTTCCAATTGTCGCACGTCCGCCAACTTCTGCTGTGGATGCGCGCAATGTCACACCGGCACGTCGCAGTGCAGGCTTATTATTTATGCTGGCCGCATCTGTACGCGCACTGCGCCCAACCGTATTTACCCCGGCATCTAATGTTGCCCGCGTAGCGTTTTTACGATTATTCACTGTTCTTGATATGACCCCAGACGTTGTTTCTGTCGTTTTTGCCCCGGGCACCATACGCGAAACATCACGCGCACTGCGGTTTTTAAGTGTTGCATTTTCGACTTTTTCTGTATTCTGTGTGGCGTTTTTTGTCGGAATTATGCGTGATATAGCAGAATCTGCCGCAAACGAATTTGCGACACAAAGCAAAGTTATGAAAAAACATAACAAAAACTTTCTCATTTCCTGGCTTTAATTATACCACAAAACGAACATAAAAAAAAGCAGATTTACATAAAAAACATGCTTACATCAGGCAACTTAATGTCGCAGTTGGGTTCTTTATCAAAAACCAGATATTTCTGTAATCTGACATATACACACAGCCCAACAAAACAAGGCAAACCATTACAACAAACAAAACACTTACCCGTTTACCATGCATGCAATATACCGCAATATTGTAAAGCAAAAACGCCATATACAAATCTATCAATAAACTGACGAACCAAAGCGAAGCACAATCAAAAGCCAATGCATTCAAAATTACAGCCAACGAATATACAAAGAAAATTGACGCAATTCCCTTAACCGCCACTTCCCAATCGCGTTCGCCATTTGTAATTTCAGACACTAACATCATAAGACCCGCACATACAAACAACAACATTACCGCAACAACAGGGAAAATTACTATCGCCTTGAACAACGAAATTACGCTAAACGCATCAAAACCGCCCCTGATTAGGTTAATCACAAACACCAATATTCCACCAACCAATCCCCAAAGAAAAGCATTCAGCATTGCATCTTCCATCTTGCCATCTGCGACAATGCGTGAAAAAAAGTACTTTGGACGAAAGAAAACATCAGATAATTTTGCCAGCCAACTTTTTTTCTTTGCTTTCATTTTTTGCACTCCTTGGGTTTGATTATTTATATTTTTGCTTTATAATTACAAAAAATCAATGGAAAAAGTCATGAAGAACATAGTTATTGTTGGTCGTCCTAATACTGGCAAATCAACACTTTTTAATGGACTAACAAATTCACGCGATGCACTGGTGCATGACAGACCAGGTGTTACACGCGATGTTATATCGGGTCAGATACCAAATCGTCCTTGGACGATATTTGATACCGCAGGTCTAGAGAATGCAAAATCTGGTATTGCACAAAATTCAACAGATATGGCAATAAAGACTATTGAAAACGCTGATGCAATTTTGTTTGTTGTTGATGGTCGTGTTGGGTTAAACCCTATGGATTTAGAGTGGGCAAAACTGGTTCACAAAAAAAGCAAAGCGCCTGCCCTGCTTTTAATAAACAAATCTGAATCGGCAAAAAGATTGGCTGACGTGCATGATTTTTATAAACTCGGCTTTGGAGAACCAATCCTTATATCTGCAGAACACAAACGCGGTTTTGATGTAATTTATGAATTCATAGATTCTCTCTATACGGACGAATCTGCCGCAGACAACGAATCAAGCAAAGAAATAAAAATTGCCGTACTCGGTCAACCTAATGTTGGCAAATCTACATTTGTAAATCGTGTCCTTGGCGAAAACAGACAAATAGTCATGGATGCCCCAGGCATCACACGCGACACCGTCAAAATACCAACACGATTCTATGGGCGCGACATCGTGCTTATGGACACTGCTGGGCTTCGCCGAAAAGCAGGCGTAAAAGACGATGTAGAAACTTTATCTGCATTGAAATCGTTGGATGCGATTGAAAAATCAGACATCGTTATCTTAATAATTGACGCGACAAAAAACATCGAAAATCAGGCACTTTCTATCGCTGCGCGCGTATATGATGCAGGCAAGATTTTATGTGTTGCACTTAACAAATGGGATTTAGTAGATGCAGTTGAACGCGATGAAAAATTATTGAAATTAAAACACCAATTTACTAATTCTTTTCATCAAATTATTAAACCCCTTATCCTTGCGATATCCGCAGAAAAAGGAACTGGGGTTCAAAACCTTTTCAAGCGCATTTATGAACAATGGGACATATCAAACACCGATGCTCCAACCAGTTTAATAAATCGCATAGTTGAAAAATTGGTTGCGGAACGCCAACCACCTATGTCACGCCTTAAACGCCCGATGAAGATAAAATTCGCACGTCAAACCGGACATCATCCGATAAAGATTACTATCAATGTCGGTGGCGCATCTGACATCCCAGAATCTTATACGCGATACCTTCGGCGCGGCCTTGCAACGGCATTAAAAATGGAACATTTGCCGATTATTATTGAATACCAAAAATCAGAAAACCCGTTTGATTAAAAAACCGCCTATACGGCGGTTTTTCTATTGTATACACTTTGTTGCAAAATCTATTATCGACCCATAAAGTACCGCAAAAAAGAAACATACACTGCCCCCAATTACAAACAAATGCCAAAGGGCGTGTGCGAACTTTAATTTTCGCCACAAATAGAATATTACCCCAACCGAATAAGACAATCCGCCCGCCAATATAAACCACATCCCACGCGCAGAAATCGTACTTATCATTGCCGGCAAAATCCAAAGCAATGCCCAACCCATAACAAGATACAAGCCAACCATCCACTTAGGTTGTTTATGCGGGTTAACTATTTTCATTACAGCACCAAATATAACTATTGCCCACAATATTCCAAACACGGTCCACCCCAAACCAGCATGTCCACACCGATTTAAGTTAACCAATAAAAACGGCGTATAAGTACCGGCTATCAATGCATAAATCGCAATAGTATCCCACACTTCAAAGAAACATTCGCTTTTATCACCAATTGTTGCATGACACATCGTAGAACCAAAATACAGGGTAAACATTGTCACACCAAATATAGAACATGCGACCGTTGCCCAAACATTATGATGAACAACTGCGAACGCAACCAACAAACACAACGCTGCCATCGCCAATCCAATTCCAATACCATGCGTCAAAATATTGACTGCTTCTTCTGCGCGCGTTGATTTCCGTTCCCAACGGAAAAGTCCAGTAGCCTGCAAAACCTTCAGCAGACTTGATGCGTGCTTATCTTTCTTTACCGCACGTAATTTTTGTTTCACAACTTTTTTATTCTTGGTCATTACATCTTTCCTTTCTTGAAAATTAAAGCACCATATTTATTCTTTCACGAACCCGTTCGCCACCAAGAACCTGCATCAGCGAATATAAATCAGGTGTGTTTGTTCTGCCGGTCATTGCAACACGCAAATTCATCGCAACATCCCCCGGCTTAAGAGCCAGTTTTTCCGCCGTATAGACGATTTTTTGCCACCATGAATCTTTATCATCTTTTTCATCAAAACTTGATAAAAATTCACTCAAAACATCTTTGTTAAATTCATATTCTTTATTCGGCACGAACAGAAAGTCCCAAAAATAAGACACTTCTTTTAATGTTTGTTGCCATGTGATAAAATCTTTTCTTATGCGTTTAGGGTTGTCGCGTTCAATGGACAACACCGATGTTAAATAGTCCCTATCTGATACTTGTTTTTTGTTGTCATCACTACCATATTCTTTTGCCCAATCGACAACAGATTTTACCAAATCAGACACTGACAAAGTTGCGATATGTTCTTTTGCCCACCATTCTAATTTTTTCATATCAAACAAAGATCCTGACATCGGTATTTTTTTGGGCCGCATTTCATAATCCCAAAAAGATTTTACCTGACCTTTCATTTTTGCTTCTTCATATCCAGATGCTGCGATATTACCTAAATATTCAATAACCGCTTCTGTTGGCCAACCTGCTTCCAAGAAAAAAGCGACATTTGCTTCTGGGTCTTTACGTTTAGACAGTTTTCTTTGTTTGCCACTTTCTTCATCAATTTTATCAATTGTCGAAGTATGAATATAAAGTGGCGGAACCCAGCCCATCATACGAAACATCTGAACATGCAAAGGAAATGAAGACAACCATTCTTCGCCACGTACAACGTGCGTGGTTCGCATAAAATGGTCATCACACAAATGCGCAAAATGATACGTTGGCAATCTGTCGTTTGATTTGATTAACACGGTATCTTCATTATTTTCTGGGAAAGATATAGAACCACGTACCGCATCTTTGCAGAAAATTCTATTATCAGGATTGCCTGTTGAATACAAACGAATCGTTGGTACTTCGCCATTATCAAGATGTTTTATTATTTCTTCTTCGCCGATATCCCTATCGCGCGCGTATTCACCATAAATGCCTGTTGCAAAGCCTGCTGCATTTTGTTTCTGACGAATTTCTTCCATTTCTTCGGATGTCAAAAAACAAGGATATGCCATACCCTTTTCCAACAAATATGCCGCCACAGAATGATAAATATCTTTACGCATTGACTGATAATAAGGACCGTATTCTGGCACATTGTTATATTTCAACCCGAACTTTTCCAAAGATTCAATTATAATATCAACAGCATCTTTGACTTCGCGTTTGGTATCGGTATCTTCGATACGCAACATAAAGACCCCACCTGATTGAGATGCTAATTTACAGTCTATTAACGCGCCATAAAGCCCGCCAAGGTGCATATAACCGGTTGGGCTTGGTGCGAAACGCGTGACAAAAGCACCTTCGGGTAATTTGCGGGCTGGAAATTTTGCTTCTAATTCATCCAATGTATATTTAGGCGCGCCACCCAACACACGCGCTATTAAATCTTTTGATAGTCCGTTTCGCATTTTTATTTCACCTTGTTTTTCTAATAAAGTGATTTTATACTAAATATATGGAAAAACAAGAATTAAAAAATCTAAAAACTCAAGACTTGCGAACATTTGGGCGCAGGCATGGTAAAAAATTATCGAATCGCAAACAGTGGCTTATGGACAATTTATTGCCAGAAATTACACCAAACGCAAAAGATTTAATTAACGAATCGCTTATTCTGGAAATTGGTTTTGGTAATGGGGAACACTTGCGCGATTTAGCATTAAGCAATCCAACCCAAATAATTATCGGCGCAGAACCCTTTGTGAACGGCATTGCCGCCCTGCTTTCTGCGATAACGAACGAATCGGATAATACATTGTTTGACGAATATAAAAACATTAGAATTTATCCTGACGATGTGCGTTTATTGTTGAAAGATTTTTCAGGCATAACATTTGATGAAATTTGGGTATTACACCCAGATCCATGGCCAAAAGCACGTCACGAAAAACGCCGCCTGTTAAATCATGATTTCTTGAACTTGTTATCTGGTTTTATGACCCCAGAAAGCAAAATCATCATCGGCACAGACCATTGGGAATATTACGATTGGATTATTGAACAACTGAAACAAACAAAACTTTCGATTATATCAACTGAACTTGATACAATCAAAACAAGATATCAGTTGAAAAACAAGGCCGGCACCAGCAATCCAAAATATTTGATTTTATCCAACAATCAATAATCAAGAAAGAATCGCAGTTTATCAGAAAGTTCGGGTCGCAAACATTCTGTCAAACGAACAACTTGGTCTATTCTATCAAAATTATTTCCCAAGATAAAATGCAATTCGCCGCCGAAATCAAACTGTTGCAAAAGCGCATAAACACGTCCTACAAAATCAGAGCGATTTCCCATATCTTCATTCAATGTTAAAACGAACGAATCGGTACGAATATCTTTTAATTTTTGGAATATGAAATCAAGATTGTTTATATCCAAATCTTCTGTATCCATGGCGACACATAAATCACGACCAAAAAACAAGTCGTCCCTGACCGTCTGCAAACCATCTACAAATTGTGCAAAATCATGCATTTTCACAAAAAGTTGTACGCCATTCGCCCCATTTTTACAAACACTTGTTATTTTTGCACCCAATTCATAAAAGTCAGAATCTGCAACAGAATCGACGTCAAAGCGCGTCAATATTTTAACTTGATTTTTTTCAAGATAAGCCCAAACATCACGAACAACTTCTGATGGAACGGATATCAAATGCACATTATTGCTGACGACATGGTCGCACAACATTGCCAAATCATTAGTATCCGCAACATCATCGCACCAAACAGCAAGTCTTTTATCTGAATCAGAAAAAATTTCATCCATATCAATCATTTTATTCCAGTTTACCACAAAATATGATAGAATAAAAACGAAATGAAGAATAAATTAGAATATATTTTATTATCTATACTCTTGGGCCTGTCCGTATTACTTGGGTTGGCGTTTTGGCTGAATACAATATATAACTTTAATATATTTTATGCCGCGCACTGGGACGAACTTTCTAAATTACAGGCATCACATACCCCAATCAGTATTGATTTTTATATATCTTTTGGGGTTGCTATATTCATATTCATTGTCGGGATATATTTTATATACCGTTCTACTCTAAAAGATATTCCAAATACTACCACAAACGAAAATACGATGGTTGCTGCGTCCTCTGCCGTTGAACAGATTCAGACCGAACCACAAAAAGACATCGAAACGCCATCTTATTTTAATCGTCCGCCACGATTGAATTTACCAACCAACATGGCACAGATTGCACAACAAAATCATATTGCACACCAACAACCAAACACCACCCCCAACACATTTTCTGAAAGCCCGTACAACCCAATAATATCAGAAATATTTTCAGACAACGGCTATATGATAAAACAGACCCCAAATATATCAGGTTTCACCCCAAATTTATTTGCAATTGGAAATAATGAAGTTGTTTGGGTTGGGGGCGTTGATTGCGATATTGAAAAAATGACAAAAGGAATAGAACGGCTAAGTTCTGTATTTCAAGAAACACTGGAAGATATTCAAATCAACATCAATGCTTTTATATTGGATACATTAAACAGATACGATTCGACAAATACAGGTTTATTAGTTTTCAAGTCTATTGATGAATTAAAGGTTTTTGTTAACGAACACCCTGCCGACGCTATCGAAGAAACAGACCAAGAAAGTTTCGATTCGTATTCTGAATATATTGACACAATAATAAAATATATAAAGAATATGTAGACAGGTAAAAAAACGATGCAATTAAATGAACATTCAGCACAGGAAAGATTGGCGGCACTTGGTATGGACGACATGCCGGTAATTGAATATACGCCACAAAAATGTTCACTATCACAAGATTGGTTCAAGAAATATTCTGTGCTTCGCCATGAATTTTTAGAGTCTTTGACAGATTCTTTTGAAGATATAGCCTTTATGAACTTGCCCCAAGAAGATTTTATGAATCTTGTTATGGGGCAATCTTTGCCAGAAAATTTATCAATAAGATTCCGTATTCCTCTGCTTTGGGGTGGCGAATTAGACATATCAAATATGTTTTTATGCTGGACATTTCCGCACTCTTACAATCTGGACAGGTTCATAATTGAACAAAGTGATGCACGTACGATTTACTTACCAAACCCAGAAAGAAAAGTATATTTTACATCTCACATTGGCGGTGGTGGCGATGGCGGAAACGCAACATCTGACAGATTAACCCAGGCTGCATTTAATGCAATATCTGGTCGCGGGAACGAATAAGATGAACAAAAATGAATTTTTATCTTTGATAAAATCACGTGGTGCAAAAATTTTTGCCCCGGGCGAATCAAGTGCTATCAACCTTGCAAACACAAACTTACAAAACATCCGTGCCGCAATGTTGCCTGGCTTTATGCAAGATTTTTATACAACATGTTTCGGAATAAGTTTGGGGTCTGCGTGTATTTTTGGCCCAACAGAAATCAAACGCGAAACCAAGTACCCTTTACCCTCTATTACCAAGATAAACAACGATATGGTTGGGAACAAAAATCTTTTTGGCAAAACAGTTTTTGGCAGGAACGATTTATTTTGGTTTGCTTTCGACACATTTGGAAATTGTTACATGCTTGATAATTTAACACTTTCTGTTTTACGAAAATACGATGATCCATATCGCGCAATGCTTGACTGTCTAATTGTAGGAAAATTATAAAATGCGAAAAATATCAGTTTCTTTATCGGGGCATCAAACCAGCATTTCTCTAGAGAAAGAATTTTTTGACATCTTGCAAAAAATCGCTCAAGAACGCAAAACTTCTGTTTCTTCTATCATCAATCAGATTGACGAAACGCGCAGTCCTGATTCTAATCTTTCTTCTGAAATAAGGATATGGATATTGAAGCAAATATTGAAAACATCAAAATAAACACCATCCACATATCACGCCCAATCATTCTATACGGCGTATTATGCGCCCCCCAAACAAATCCATCTAACGCGCCTGTTTCGCCAACAGGTATCATTGATATAACATTACCATCTGCGCCGATGAATGCACTGATACCCGAATAATTTGCACGTACCACTGGCAAGCCTGATTCAATAGCATATCTGCGCACCATATCAAGATGTTGAAAAACCCCGGGGGTAAAACCAAACCACGTATCGTTTGTTATGTTTATAATTGCATCTGGGGTTGCACCACTTGGAACCAAAGAATCAGAGAAAATTATTTCATAACAGATTGCTGGCGCAAAAGTAAACTTGCCTGTCCCAACATCAATACTTATCAATTCTTTACCGTTGCCCGGGGTTAATAAACCAGGCGTTGGAATAATATCCCCAAATGGACGATATTCACCAAACGGAACCAAGTGAGATTTACTGTATAAATGATTGATAACGCCTTCTTTGTCTGCAACCAACATAGAATTATATAATTTTCCATTATCATAAGAATTTGCCCCCATAATAACGTTCGTATTCAACACACGCGACAAAGGAAACAAATTATTAACAACTGTATATGGATATGCGGTTTCTGGAAAAACAATCAAATCAGGCATCTCATATTTATCACTTGTTGCCCAAATAAATAAATCACGAATCTTTTGTTTCGCGATATTATGTGCTTCATCTCTGGAAACAGGAACTTTGTATACGGCAGATTGTGCGGGTTGTACGATTCTTATCAATGGAGACTTGCCTATATTATCAGACAACATCATATTGTGATATCCGGCAAAACAGCCACAGATAAACAATACAATAAACATTACAAAAACAAACCAGTTTGATTTCAATCTGCTTCTGCACAATTCAACAAAAGATGCGACCAAACCAATTATAACAAAACTTAAGCCCAGCGCGCCCCAAAACGACATTGAATTTGCGACCATCGGAATATTCATCGTAATATTTGCAATTGGGTTCCACGGGAAACCTGTTAAAAACCATTCACGCCCCCATAAAACCAAAGTCCAAACTGACGCAAACAAAATCGCCCTTTGCGCCGGCTTCCTTGAAACATAACGAATTACAGCAAAGGGCAAAGACAATATCAAACCACAAATCAAACCAATTCCTATCAAAGCAGGCAAAGTCCATATCGCAAATTGAGCCGCCAATTCTGGTATCACATAAATAGAATTAAGAACCCACCAAAACATCGCAATACCATAAAAAGCGCCGTATGGAAAAGCCAATAAATAAGACTTCCAAAAACTTACATGTTCTTTTTGCCTTGTCATCAATGCATACATTGAACCAATTCCAAACAATGATAACACCCATAAATTAAACGGCGCAAACCCAAGGGATGTTATAACCCCAAGCACAGCCGCAACAACATACCACCACAAACCATTTTCACGAATTTTTATAGATTTTAATTTATTGATAAAACTACAAGCGCCACAAGAACAGCCGTATACACAACTTTCTTCATCATAAGGGTTTTTATATCCCAACTTTTTCAATATCTTTATTTCTTTATCTTCCATTATTTTTGCTTCGTCATCTTTTATATGGTCATATCCTTGCAAGTGCAACATCCCGTGCACTATCATATGCGCAGTGTGTTCCGGCACAGAAATACCGGCTTCTTTGGCTTCGCGCTTCACGGTATCAAGTGATATAAAAACATCCCCCAACAGAACATCATCGCCCAATTCGAACGACAATACATTTGTTGGTTTGTCCATGCCACGATATTGTTTATTCAATTTATGAATTTTTTTATCATCAACAAGAGTTATCGAAACCTCTGAATCTTTGTGTACGGCAGAAACAGCCGCATTAGCGATTTTTACAAAATCAATTTTATATTTTTTCCAATCTTTATTTTCTATATTAACATATACTTTCATTTTATTTTTCCTTATACACGATGTTCATTATCAAATGGATAAACAATACTTCCTTGTGTTGATTGTTTTGCTTTGATTTTCATAATCCCATCATCAAACGCCATCTTTTTTGATTTTTTCTTTGACAATTTTTGTTGCACACGCTTAATTGCCTTTGCCGCAGATGTATTTCCATTAGTCAATGACAGTTTATAATTTTTTAATGCTCTGTCCAGTTCACCAAGATTTTCATAGGCAACACCAGCATTATATTGTGCCGCCCCATATTGAGATTTATCTGCAATACGTCTTACAATGTCCTGAGATTGTTTTATTGCTTCGTTATATTTTCCTAAGTGATTATAAGTTGCAGACAAATCGTTACGAATCAAAGCATTATCTGGATATAAAGTGATAAGCTGTTCGTACAACAGTGCAGCTTCTTCATACTTATTTTGACGATATGACGCTAATGCATTATTATACATCTGTTCAAAATCATTATTTTGTTTAATTGGTTTATCGTTACCCCTATCATCAGATTTTAAATGAGTACCAAAATCTTGACTTACCCCAAACATATATCCATGTAAAATTTTAAAAACTTCATCTTCGGATAAATAATTCATCACAGGCTCTTGCAAACTTCCCTTTGTTGTTCTAACTTTTGTTTCCAACAGCATATTTTCTATACTATCAGGTATTATCAAACCGTTCACTCGACCTTGGTCATCATACGTTAAAAGACGTTTTTTCTTCATGCCTGCTACATGAATATTTTTCTGACATTCCTGCACAAGATCTTCTAAAGCATACGGTGCTTCTGCGATGGCCTGCAATATAGTACGTTCTTGAACACGGTCTGCATAATACAAAGCACAAACAGCATATTTATTCGCCAGTCCGCTCCATTTTGTTATTTCTTTTCCGCCAAAAGCCCGTATATAAATATGCAAGATATCGTCTTTTGATCGCCCAGAATTCACCGCATCACAGACAGGCTGCCCACTATTACCATCACGATATATTTTTTCACCTTTGTTATACGCAGCAACAGATAAAATTACAAACAATTTATAATCCATAGGTTTCTTAAAATGTCTTTTTATTTCTGGATAAATTTCCTCTATTAACCATGCCTCTGTTAACAAACGCGCTTCACTTTTCGTAACATGAAAATTAGATTCTGACACAGGTCTTTGCAAAATACGTTCTGCAAAATTTTTATGTTTTTGATCAGCTATTGTGAACCCTGCCCCAACGGTAACCGTTCCTTTTCCACCATTGTCATCATACGAATCTAAAATGACACCTTCACTAGAAAAAATATGTGCGACAACATATGGATGTACAGCAGCCACCTGTTGTTTCCATGAATCTTCATCTGCTGACGGATCCAACTGCAAATCTTCTATTTCGCCATCATGATGTTGAAAATTCTCAAACTTTTCTTTAAGGTTTTCTTTTATATAATCTTTTTTGTCGTACGCGACCTTGCCCCCAGCGATTCCCAACGTCATCAAAGTATAAACCATCCATAATTGCAATGTAGCCGCAGCACGCGGATGTGATTTTTGCAAGTTTTTGAAAAACTTTTTAAAATTTGAATCGTCTGTTTTTATTTTTTTCTTTCTATTACGTTCTTCCAATTTATCTATCACAATATTATTTAAAAAAACTGTATTTAAAGCATTTCTTGTGTCTTTGGCAGTATATTTCATCAAACAAAATAAAAACCAAGCCAAATCAATACCAGCCAAACCTGCAACACGTCCAGTTTTACCCCAAGCGCCATCTGGCTGCCATTGTTTCAAATCTTGATGAGGATTTTCAAGAACACCCTTTTTACCACGCATATATTTATAACGCGCGGCTATTTCTTTTACTAATTTTTTTACATTTCCGCCCAAAGACATCTTTTGCCTTTTTTTTATCAAGAACCTTGATAAACCTTTATTTTTTTACTACCATACATTATATCACAAATAAACACTAAATAAAATAAAACTAAGATGACAAGACCACTGGCAGATTTGATGCGTCCACAAAACATAGATGACATAGTTGGTCAAAAAGACCTGCTTGGCGAAAACGGTATTGTTCGACGTATGGTAAAAAGCGGCAATTTGTCGAATCTGCTTTTATGGGGTCCGCCAGGATGTGGCAAAACAACAATCGCTCGCGCCTTGGCAAATTCTGTAGACATGGAATTCGTCCCGCTTTCTGCGGTATTTTCTGGAACGGCTGATATAAAAAAAGTTATGGATATCGCGAAACAGAATCACAATATTGGTCGGAACACCCTTTTGTTTATCGACGAAATTCATCGATTTAACAAAACCCAGCAAGACACGCTTTTGCCGTATCTTGAAGACGGCACAGTCACATTCATTGGCGCAACAACAGAAAACCCGAGTTTTAATCTAAACAACGCACTGCTTTCACGTTGTCATATTGGGGTATTAAAACCATTGTCTGCGACAGATTTGCTAACCCTGATTGAACGCGCAGAAAAATTTTTAGATAAAAAATTGCCCCTAAGCGATGATGCAAAAGCCCATCTTGTCCAAATGGCAGATGGTGACGCCAGGTTTTTATTAAACAGCATAGAATACATCGCTGGTGCAAATTTCAAGAAAGAAATCAATTCAGATAAATTGGATGAAATTTTACAAAAACGTGCGCCAATGTCTGACAAAACCGGCGATGAACATTATAATTTAATTTCTGCGGTTCATAAATCTTTGCGTGCGTCAGATACAGATGCTGCACTTTATTGGGTTGCGCGCATGATTACATCAGGTCAAGACCCAAGATATGTTCTGCGCCGTCTTACCAGATTCGCGATGGAAGATGTTGGCTTGGCAGACCCGAACGCAATGCAAATCGCCCTGGCTGCATGGCAAATTTATGAACGCATGGGTTCACCCGAAGGAGATATTGCACTCACAGAACTGGTGATTTATCTGGCAACTGCACCAAAAAGCATTTCTGCATACAAGGCACAAACTGCATCTTATAAACTTGCACGGGATACAGGCTCTTTGATGCCACCCAAAAACATATTAAACGCCCCAACAAAAATGATGAAAAATCTAGGATACGGTGATGGATATATATACGACCCCGAAACAGAATCTGGTTGTAGTGGTCAAAACTGTTTCCCTGAAAACATGGAAAGGGTCAGTTTATACAAACCTGTTGAACGCGGTTTTGAACGCGAAATAAAAAATCGTTTTGATTATTGGAATTCTTTTCGCAAAAAATAATAATTCTATCAGAATAATATTTTTACATTTGCGCCAATCTGAAATTCTTCATCTTCAAATTCATAATCGATATGACCAACATACTGTGTATTTCCATACTGACGCAACAACTTGAAATTCAACCATTCTTGATTTGGCAAAAATTGTGTGTTTGTTGATTTCCGAATATCAAAACCGATGCCTGCACGCCAATCATACTTGAATCGAAAATATGCTTCTGGGATAAAATCAAGATAAGAAAGACCGCGAGTATCATCAAAAACCCATGTAGATTTTATTGTTCCTGCAAATGTCACACCAGCATATTGACGTCCCAAACGAAGCCCCGCATAATAAGAAGAATCGGCGTATTCCGGTGTTCTTACATGTGAAGACCCCCACAATTTCAAGCCAAACAAAACATCATAAATAATATGACTTGCGTTTGAGCCATGATTCATACGATATGTTCCACCAAGTTCTGTACTTGAAAAACCGTTTTGATGTTCCCCGGACAAATCCCATTGATAGAGCATATTCGCATGCAACACTAAATTATTATTTATTCCATAACCAACAAATTGACCGAAACGAAGTTTCTTATCAACTGTCGTAATATAAGAATCTGACAAAAATCTGTTATCAGGAATCAAAAACAACGGATCCGAAGAATCGTTTTCCAAAGTGCTTTTTACTGCAGGCTTCATTTGTTGCCCGACATACGAATTTTGTACAGGCGTATAATCATCGGTGTCGTTTTCAGATGTTTGTGGTGCAACAAAAGGTTCTTCATCTGCGACATAAGTATCAGATAAAACAACGCCTTCCCCATATGCCCCCGTCATGCAAAACAATGCTGCGCCAACAAACAAATATTTCTTTATCATATCAAACACCAAGTTCATACCGCCTTAGAAATACAATATCGCCTGAACACCGATTTTCCATTCGTTGTAATTCTTGATTTTATAATCACCATCGGTGTACAACAACTTACTGCCCGTAAATACAGGTGAACCATCTACTTCTGGGAAATCAGTTGGGTTGACATCATAATTCATATATCTTCTGACTTTATTTTTTGCAGAATCATACAAAGATGTCATCGCATAAAGATTCAACGCGAAATGATCCGCAGGTTGCCATCCGATTGCGCCCTTGATATTCAATTGATTATGCCAATCATAATGCCCAAATACCATTTCTCCATTTAATGTGAAATATTTATTTAATACTGCAAACGCGCCAAGTCCGCCTTCAATATGGAAAATATTCTTGGCATCTGTGTTATAAGACAGCATCAAATAATCACCAGTTGCATCATCTACATAAGCACCATATGTATCACCATCAATCAAATTAGCCCATGCAAAACGGCCGATTCCATAAATGGTAGTTCTGTCGATTTTATATCCAGCCTTGGCTTCCAACATAAGCGTATTTGCCGTATCTTTTTGGTGTTGAAAGAACGCTTCGCCCATAACAATCCACTTATTATTATCAACAAAACGATTTTGTAATCCGATTCCAAACAAATTCAATCCAGAATCAGATTTGCTGTCGCTTTCGCTTCCAACAGACCAATCACCAAATTCTACTTTTGTTTTGTCATACTGCGCCATCAAAACCAATGCCAAAGTATCTGTTATTCCATAACTTAAATCTTCTTTAACAGTAAATTGTGATATTTTTGCTGTACCACCAAGGTTAACCGCACCAACAGGTGTCACATTACGATATGAAGCAGATGCGGAATCTATATCCAATGTTCTGCCATTCAATAAATCAAAATCAAATTTATTACGTGCATACGAAAAATCAGTCACAGAACCGACATGTCCCTTTAACGGCTGAAAGAACGGATGTGCCAAAAAGAATTTTCTTTCTTGGGTAGCATAAGATTTCTTAACTGTCTTTTTTGTCCTTGTGACTTCTGCCGGTTGTTGATAAGCATAGTAAGAAGAATCACTACGGTAAGAATCGCCATTATAATAACTAGTTTCTTCTGCGCTGACTGTGCGTTGTGCGCGTGGTTGTGTTGTTTGCGCAGATTGTGAATAATAAAAATTATTGTTTACAACATTAGTGTATCCGCCTGTCTTACGTGTGGTGCTTGCTTTTTTATAAGTACCTGTTTTCGTTGTTGGGCGCTGCGTATAATATCCGCCACGCGGTTGATTATAATCATAAGCCGCCCCAGCAATACCAGGTATTAATGTAGCCAGAACCAAAGCAAGTGTATATTTCTTCATAAAAAACTCCTTTCAATCTTGGTTTATTATACCATAAAAAATATGCAGAAAAAAGATAAAAATACAGGAAAATAAAAATTATAAAATATGCCTTTTGCCACCCGCATCAGGCGCACTTACTATACCATCATTTTCCATACGTTCGATAATTGTTGCGGCTTTGTTATAACCTATCCCCAGCCTGCGCTGAATATAGGATATTGTTGGTTTTTTGTCGCGCAAGACTATTTCTTTGGCCTGTTCATATAAATCATTAGATTTTGCCTCTTTAGATACAGCCGCCCCAGGCACACTCGCTTCTGATTCCGCGCCATCTTCGCTGGTTACACCTTCTGCATATTCTGGTTCGCCCTGGGAACGCAAGAAATCACCAACTGCCGCCAATTCTTCATCAGCAATAAATGCACCATGTATACGCACAGGAACACGCCCTGCTTCACTGAACAACATATCACCGCAAGACAACAGGTTTTCTGCACCTTTTTCACCTAATGTAGTAATAGAATCAATTGCGCTGCGCGCCTGGAAAGAAATACGCGTTGGAAAGTTCGCTTTGATAACCCCGGTTATTGTTGTTGCATCAGGACGCTGGGTCGCCATTACAAGATGAATACCCGCAGCACGTGCTTTTTGGGCAATACGTTGAACACAGGCTTCGACTTCCTTGCGCGCCAATGCCATCAAATCTGCAACCTCGTCAATAATTATAACTATATACGGCAAATCAGACATATCGACTTCTTGTTCTTCAAATTCCAGCGCACCCGTTTCAGGGTCTGTTCCAACAGCAACTTGTTTTGTTAATTTTTCCCCTGCCTCGCGTTTCGCGGTCATAATTTCATTATAACTTTCTATATTACGCGCATTAACCATCTGCATTTGCTTGTAACGTTCTTCCATTTCACGCACAGACCATTTTAGTGCATTGACCGCTGCCGCCGGATCAAGTTTAACTATCGGCGTTATAAGATGCGGTATATCATCCCAAAAACCAAAATCTACACCCTTTGGGTCAATTATGATAAGTTTACATTTATCCGGTGTAAAATGGTAAACGATTGAAGTAATAATAGATTGCACAAACACAGATTTTCCAGATCCAGTACGTCCTGCAATCAACATATGTGGCATTTTTGCCAAATCATAATACATCGGGTTTCCACCAATATCTACCCCCAACGCCAACGGTATTTTATACTTAGAATTCACAAATAAATTGTTATCAATCAAACCACGATAACGAACTGTTTGACGTTTCAAGTTTACCATTTCAACACCGATAAGTTGCGTTGATGGAATATGGGCAATACGAATATTTTCAGTTGCCATCGCGCGCGTCATATCTTTCACGGTTTTACTAACATCGACCATCCGCGTTCCACTGTCTGGCATAAATTCATAAAGCGTTACAATAGGTCCAGGATGAATATCCATTACCTTTCCGTTCACACCATATTCCGCGAAATGTATTTCCATTGCTTCGGCATTTCTCTTTAATTCTGGTGTAACAACATTTTTACCAAAAACAGACTTTTCCAACAATTCAGGATCTGGCAATTCGTATTCACGAACCTCACCAGAAACAGAAGGTTTTCTGCGCGAAGCCTTTCGTCTTTTAGGTTTT
>JAFWJF010000001.1 GCA_017511715.1 Alphaproteobacteria bacterium | reverse complement strand
TGCTGATTTCAGGGGTGATTACTTTCCTATCAATTTTCCTTGCAAAGAATCGGTGGGCAGGCAAAGAAATGTAATATGTTGTAGATAGTATTGTAGCTTCTCATATCTGTCATAATCTCAGAAACACAGGAGGTTTTTACGCAGGCAAGCCAACAGTCAATCCAAACTTATATTTCAAGTAGGCTTTAAAAACATCAAAACGCATAACACATCCTTTTTATTCGGAACCATTATACAAACATATAGTGAAAAAAGGTATAAAAAAAGATTAGTAAAGGCGGTGGGTTTATTACTGGCTCGGGTGGCCGGATTCGAACCAGCGACATATAGGTTAACAGCCTACCGTTCTACCAACTGAACTACACCCGAATGTTGTGTGCGATGTTAACTAAACGTAAAACGATTGCAAGTCATTTGTTGAAAAAAATGGTATTTTTAATCCACAGAACTTTATATGTAAACCACGTGTAAACAATTTCGTGTAAACCACGTGTAAAACGTTACTCAGAATTAAACCATATACGGATGTATTTGCAGCAAAAACGGTCAAAAATATTTTCTTAATAACCAGCGGTTATTAGAGCATTTTTTCGCAATTATAGGCTGTTAGGGGAATCTCTCTGTGGCCGTTAACAGTCCGTTGTTCTACCGACTGAACTATGCCCGAATAACGCGACTTATAATAACCTTAAAATCCGCACAAGTCAAGGACTTTCTAAACGTTTTGCAAAGAATTTTCGTCTGCCCTAGTAATCCGCCTTTTTAGGCAATTTTTATCTCGGTGTAGACTTGGTGTAGACGAGAAAAAATCAGGTAAAAAATACGAACTGTTTTAGCAAAAATATGTAGCATAAATAGTTGTTGTATATAAATTACATGCCTTGCTATAAACAATGCAATAGGTTTTTAAAAAATATTTCAGTATCTATACCGTTTAAAGATGTCATAAATGCAAATTCTATATCCAAACGTGGTATAAAACCAATTATTGTGTTTGTTCCACAAGTCTCGCCACAATGATATATAATTTTGTAATTTTTGTGTTTTAATACCCGCAACCCAAATCCGTATTTAGTATTCACACCATTGGGCAATATATTCGGCGCAAACATCTTTTTTGCCAAAGATGATTGTTGAATAAAACGTAAATATTTTTTTAAATCATGTATAGATGAATAAAGTCCTCCATCTGCTTGGGTTGCCGTATCTGGTCCTTGATCAAAAACAATCATGCGATTGTTGTTCGTTATTTTATGACCATAAGCACGATTTTTTATTTTTGAAACACCCTGGGTATATATCAAGGAATTGTGCATACCCGCCGGCAACAATACAGAATCTCGAACAAAGCTCGATAATTTTTGACCTGATATTTTTTCAATAACTTGTCCCAAGATTATATATCCGCCATTGCTGTATCTGTATTTTGTGCCTGGTTTAAAGTATCCGCTCTTTAATGTTTTTAGATAGGCAAACACTTGGGAATCTGTTATCTGTTTTCGACCAATATTTGGGCGATCTTCGTAGTCCCTAATGCCAGATGTATGTGTTAGCAAATGACGAATAGTAATACCTTGCATATATTCCGGCAAATCATTAAAAATTTGTGATAATTTTGTATTTATGTTAACGACACCAGATTCAGCCAAGCACAAAACAGAAAACGCAGTAAACTGTTTTGTTACGGATGCCATACGAAAATTTGTGTTGGGGTCACAGTTGCAATATTGTTCTATTATCTCATTTCTGTTTTTAAAATACAATGCATATTGTTGTCGTGAATCAACAATAAGATTATGCAACAACTTATCTTTAGAGATTTTCATATTAAAAGCCCTTACATAGAAATATTATCACAAACAGTATTTCTTTTAAACATATTTTTATATATTTGCTATTTAATGCTTAATGGGCTATTTTTATACTGATATGACAAAGATATTTACGATTGGTTTTAGTGGCAAAAAGCCAGAAGTTTTTCTGGAAGTGCTGTCAGCGGCACGCATAAATTGCGTGTGGGATATTCGCCAATGGCGAACCAGTACCTATGTTCCGTATTATAATGGTGATAACTTGGCGGCGGTGCTTGGGAATCGTTATGAATATCATCCAGAATTTGCACCAAGCAGTGATTTTCTGGCCGATTATAAAGATAAAAAACTTGCTTGGGGCGAGTTTGAGCAGAAATATCGCGAATTGTTAAACGCACGCAAACCACTGCGAAATTGTGATATCAATAAACTGGACAGGATATGTTTACTTTGCACAGAAAAGACCGCTGATATGTGCCACAGAAGGTTAGCGGCAGAATACATAGCAAGCAAAATTCCAGATATTGAAATAGTACATTTATAATGCTTAGGACAGGGGAACAGGAGTTCGTGTTCCTCATCTTTTTTGACCATCTAAATCACTTTTGTGTGTAGCCGGTGTGTAAACCGTGTGTAGCAAGGACAACGGAACGGCATAACGGTATTTTGCGGGGTTGAAAAGTTGGTGTAAACTGTGTGTAAACACGTTCTGTGTAAACCACGTGTAAAACGTTATCTGGAGTTAAACCATATATTGATAGACTTTTAGCGTAAATGGTCAAATTTCTTTTCTTAATAAGCAGCGGTTATTAGCGCATTTTTTCACAATTATAGGCTGTTAGGGAGTGTGCTCGGTCGCCGTTAACAGTCCGTTGTTCTACCGACTGAACTATGCCCGAATAACGCGACTTATAATAACCCTAAAATCCGCCTTTTGGGCATTTTTTGCCTTGCATAACGTTTGTATAACAAAATAAAAAAGCGGTAAAAAAATACGTATGTCTGGGTGTTGCGTATGTCAGCGTATAACTTTTGCAAAAAAGGTGAGCAATAAACAGCCATAAATAGCATACAAAACACATGTTTTTCCCAAAAATTGTTGCCAACATTATGCTAATGATGTACAAAACAACCGCCCAAAAGGGCGGGTGTTATTTAGAATTATCGTTGTCGTTAATATATTTGAAAAAGTCTTGTGGGGCAGAATTTGTCGCGCTTAATATTTTAGAAATTGTTTCAGTAGATGGCCAACGTGGTTGTCCGAATACTGATGCGCGTTTGCTTTTGTTAAATGTTGTTGGATCCAGACCGCTGCGTTTTGCCAATCCGGAACAGGACATGCCGTGGTCGTGTGCAAATAACTCTATTGCGTGCCAGATTTGATAGTGATTCATGTTTTTTTCTCCTTCTGATTTTTATCTTGTCTCCAATTCCATTAGGTATGTTATCATTATAGTATAATAAAATCAACACAAACAACTATTACTAGAAAATGTTCCTATGAGTGCAAGAAAAAACAGATGTTTTTTATGCAGTAAGAAATAGAAATTATTTGGGTGGTGTCGATTTACAAAAATGTTGATAATTTTTTTTGTTTTTGATAGGATAATATTCAGACGATATGTAAGAGGGCACCTATGAAAATTTGTTTTGCAGTTATTGCAGGCATGATGCCGTTTTTTGCTTTTGGGGCAGACGATTGTGCAACAATGCGCAGTGTCCCAAGTGGCGTTCAATCATTACAAGATGTGATTAATTTAGGGCTTTGCCGTAATCCGCAAACGGCGGCAGCATATGCGGCATTGCGTTCCAGTCATTTTAATAAAAATGCCGGTTATGCAAATTATTTGCCCAGTGTTTCTGCCAGTGTAAATGCAAGTAAAAATTTTGCACAAAGCAAAGACACAAAGGTTAAAAATTATGATTGGGGATACGGGGCGTCTATTTCTGCATCGTATTTGATTTTTGATTTTGGCAAGCGTACATCTGATATGAATCAAATGATAGCAGCATATCGTGCTGCAGGGTTTGATTATGATGAAACTGTGCAAAATTTTGTCTATGGGATGGTTGGTGCGTATTATGAATTGTTAAATGCCGATGCGGATGTAGAATCTGCAACATCCGCGTTAAAGGTGGCTCAAACAGCGAAAGATACCGCGGATAAAAAATTTAAGGCTGGTTCGGTGGCTAAGGCTGATGTGTACAAGGCTGAAACAACTCTGGCTTCATCACAGTTATCGTTGGAGCGCGCAAAAAACAATCGGGAAATTGCCAAGGGTACGCTTTTAACCAAACTTTCTTTTCCTGCAAACCAAGAAATTGTAATTGCGGATATGTCGTCAAGTTTTGGCAGTGATGCAGAAACCGAAAGTATCGATGATTTGATAAAAATTGCACGCGAAAAAAGACCCGATTTATTAAAGGCTTCTGCAAACAAAGATGCGGCGTGGCATAAAAGGAATTCGGCTTTCTTGAAAAACTTACCATCAATTTCTGCCAGTGGCAGCGTTGGTTGGAATGATAATAATTTACCAGATGTTTTTGCGCCTGAATCTAACAAGGTTAATGGTTCAATTGGTATTCGTGCATCAATGCCTTTGTTTGCCGGTTTTGCAAATTTATATGGCTTGCGCGCAGCGGAATCAGATTATGACAGGGCAAAATATAACGAAGAACAAACAAAAAACGCTGCCATGATGGATGTGTTTACGGCATATCAAAATTACAAAACTGCGCAGACGGTTCTTAAACATGCCGAAGCATTACTTAAATCTGCAACAGAATCTGAACGCGTCACCGCTGGTATGTACAAGGTTGGACGCGCAACAATGCTAGATTGGCAAACCGCACAATCTGAATTGATTAACGCACAAAAACAAAATAATGCTGCAAAGTATGATTTGTTTGTGAAACGTGCCGCAGTGGCGTTAGCTATTGGCGATATAAAATCTGAATTGGAAGGAAACAAAAATGAATAAGAAAAAAAATTGGTTTTTGCGCCATAAATGGTGGTTAATATTCGTTGTTGCTGCAGTTGTGGCTGTTTGGGGTGTGGGAACAAAGACGGCTAAAACAACGAAAAAGAATTTCGTGACAATGGATATAAAACGTGGTGATATTTCACAAACTGTGACTGCCACAGGTGAAATTATGCCTGTGAATACAGTAAGTGTGGGTTCTCAAGTGTCTGGTACAATTGAAGAAATTTTTGTTGATTATAATTCTACTGTGAAAAAAGGCGATAAATTATTAACCATAGAACCGTCTGTGTTGCAAGCATCAGTGGACGAAGCGAAGGCATCGCTGGACAGTGCAATATCTCAACGAAATTATGCGAAAAATGAATATAATCGCAGTAAAACGCTTTTTAACGAAGGCTTTATCCCACGCAGTGAATTAGAAAAATCTCAAACAACATTTGAACAAGCGGATTCAGCAGTTATTCGTGCGCAATCTCAATATGACAAAGCGGTTACAAATTTAGGTTATGCAACGATTATATCGCCAGTTGACGGGACTGTCATTTCCAGAAAGGTGGATAAAGGTCAAACAGTTGCAGCATCTTTCCAAACGCCAGACCTTTTCGAGATTGCCGAAGATTTAACAAAAATGCAAATTGAAACTGCTGTATCCGAAGCAGATATTGGGGTTATAAAACAAGGACAACCAGTGACCTTTACTGTTGATGCATATTCATCGCAAACGTTTGATGGTGCGGTTCGTCAGGTTCGTCTGTCACCAACAACAACATCAAATGTGGTTGTTTACACTGTTGTCATAGATGTAGATAACGAAGATCTTAAATTGATGCCGGGAATGACCGCTTTTGTGACGATTGTTGTTAATTCTGCAAAAGATACATGGAAAGCAAATAATTCTGCATTTTTATTGCGCAATTTTAACGGAATCATAGATGTTTCCAGCGAAGCGATAAACCCAAGCAATCATCTTGCAATTCAACGTGACGGCAAGGTAATTTTAGTCCCTTATACCAAAGGAATAGCAACAGCGACAGAAACACAAATTATATCTGATGAAATTATAGAAGGCGACAAGATTGTTGTTGGCTATATTGGTCAAGAATCTAAAACCAAAAAAACAAATACTAATCGCGGTGGCATGATGGGGGGCGGTCCACGTTAAAGTATGAAAGAAATGAAGAACATACCAATTATATCAATGAAAAAAATCTGTAAAAGTTTTCCGCTGGAAATCGGTGGGGAACAGCAGGTTCTTTTTGACATTGGTTTTACAATTAAATCGGGTGAATTCGTTGCCATTATGGGACCGTCTGGTTCTGGTAAATCGACATGTATGAATATTATCGGTGCGTTGGACGCCGCTACATCTGGGGTATACGAATTATACGGCAAAGATATTACAACGCTTTTGCCCGATGAACTTGCAAAAATAAGAAATGAATATATAGGCTTTGTTTTTCAGAACTTTAATTTGTTGCCAAAACGCAATATCTTGGACAATGTAATGTTGCCATTGATGTATCGGGGTTTGCCAATGGAAGAAAGACTGACCCGCGCACGCGAAATGTTGAAATTGGTGGGACTTGAAAAATTTGAAACTTATCTGCCAACACAATTGTCTGGCGGTATGAAACAACGTGTTGCAATAGCGCGCGCATTGGCGGGCAATCCTAAATTGATATTGGCAGACGAACCAACGGGCGCGCTTGATTCCAAAATGGGAAATGAAATATTGAAATTTTTCAAGAAATTAAACAAAGAACTTGGTATCACTATTGTTATGATTACGCATGAATTTGAGATTGCAAAATATGCAAATCGGGTGATTCATATTTATGATGGGCGTATTACTTACGATGGACCAATTCCAAAAAATGAATCAGTGTTATTAAAATCAGAAAAAAAGGCGCATAAAAAATGACGTTTTATGATATTCTTCATGAATCTTGGCTGTCAATAAGTGGCAATAAAATGCGCTCGTTTTTAACTGTGTTGGGTATTGTTATCGGCATTATGGCGGTTGTGATAATGGTTGCGGTTGGCGAAACAGTGCAACAATCAATCACGGATCAATTTTCTTCGTTAGGGACAAATACGATTATGATACGTGCCGGTGCTGCACAAAGCGGTGGCGTGCGTTCTGGGAATCGTATGACTCTTACCATGGATGATGTGAAATATGTATCTCAATTACCAGATGTTGCCGCAGCCAGTCCTGTGGAAAACAGTGCCGCCCAGGTTGTTTACGGTAATAAGAATTGGGCGACTTCGATGGTTGGTGTTTATCCGGGGTATGCAACTGTGCAAAATATAGAGATAGAATACGGTTCGTTTATTGATGAATCTGCGGTTCGTAATGCATCGACATATGTGGTTATTGGACCAGAAACAGCCGAAGAATTAGGTATGCCTAAAAACCCAGTTGGCGAAATTATTCGTGTGCGTAATACGCCGCTTACTGTTATCGGTGTGACCAAGGCAAAGGGTGATTCTGGTATGGGCTCTCAAGATGATATGTTGATTGTTCCGATAACTACGTTGAAAAAGCGAATAAATGGGTCTCGCTTTCCTAATTCAGTAAATATGATAGCCTTGAAATTATATCAGGATGCGGATAATAATATCGCCACAGATCAAATAACTGCGCTTTTGCGGCAACGACATAAGTTGAAAGATTCTGATGCTGATGATTTCCAGATAACAGACATGAAACAAGTCATGGAAACTATGTCAACAGTGACCGGGTATTTAACATTGCTTTTAATTGCAATAGCCGCAGTTTCTTTGTTGGTTGGTTCAATAGGTATTATGAACATGATGTTGGTGTCAGTGGCGGAAAGAACACGTGAAATTGGTATTCGCAAGGCTATCGGTGCCCAAGAAAGCGTAATCGTCACACAATTTTTGTCTGAATCAATTTTGATTTCGTTTATTGGTTCTATGTTTGGCTTGGTGCTTGGGGTCGGGTTATCACAGGGTGTTGGTCGATTTGTTATGCATTATAATGTGCCATTTTCAATTTGGCCTGTTGTGGTGTCTATATCTGTTGCGGTTGTGGTGGGATTGGTGTCTGGGGTAATGCCTGCAATCAAAGCCGCCAAATTAAACCCAATCGATAGTTTAAGGTATGAATAATCAAAATATTCTTTTTATTTTTGCTTGCAATTGAAATATTTTGATATAAAATATACCTCAATATGCGCCCATGGCTCAATTGGATAGAGCATCTGACTACGGATCAGAAGGTTGAGGGTTCGAATCCTTCTGGGCGCGCCATAAATTTAGAACACCGCCTTGTGCGGTGTTTTTAATTTATCGAGCACACAGAAGCATGAGAAAACGCAACAGGGTTCGACAAACAGTAGATTTCACAAGTGCAACGCAGTGAAATCGTCACGATTGCCGCGCAGACACAAAGTGTCGAGCGAATCCTTCTGGGCGCGCAATGATTAAAAAAGACGCCTTACAAGGCGGTGTTTTTATTTTACACATGGTTCAATTAATATTCTATGCAAACAAATGATTTTTTTGTATACATTTGGATTTCTTTATTGTTTTCTTGAACCAAATAAGTATCCTAATATCAACATTGAAGCTGAGCCAGCATGAGAAAAAAACTCTTTAATCCATTCCGAATTCTTATTGACAACGACCAAAACAAATTCTCCTAGACCAAAAAGGAAAATCAGTATAAATCCACCGATTGTAATCCACTTGTCCATACTATGCCGATGACGTACTTCACTGCCTTTTATATTCAAATCAAAATTCGGTTCATTATTTTCGCGCATCACTTCACTAAATCCGTCGCTGGTTCAACAAAACGAACGGAACCGTCATCGTTTTTCAACCCGATTGACTTACCATTTGTTAAATTTATCACTGACATTGCATAACGAAGGCATGCTTCGTAATCTTTAAAGCCATACTTTGCCATGCTAGCATACAACTTTTCAATGTCGCCATTAGTAAACTCTAAAACGATTTTCTCAGCATTTTTTTCTTTAACTGTTATCATAATAGTTCCCTTTGGCTACTCGCGCATTATAACACAAATAGCATTTTATATCAATAGCATAATTAATTTGATTGTCAAGTTTTAGTGATTTTTGTACAGATTATGCCGCCATTGGCAACGCCCAGTTCCAATTTGCCGCCAAATTCTGCAGTTTTTCATAATGTAAAGTTCGGAAATCGTCCACCAGGGCGCGCCATAAATTTAAAACACCACTTTATGTGGTGTTTTTAATTTATGTTGTGAAAACGCCCAGAAGGATACGCCAGAGCGAAGCGCATGGCGAATACGAGAATAGACAATTAAGAAAATCTTAAAAAATCGAAGTTCGCGAGATTTTTTTGATTTTATTTATTTGTATATCGAGAAAAAAACTGGGCGCGCCACAAATTTAGAACCGGCTTTTGCCGGTTTATTTCGTTTTTTGCAAATTTCTTTTGTAGATACACAAGGAAAGTTTTGCGCATGGATTGTCGTACAGTTTGTGAAAATGCTTTCTGCATACAGATTTATACTGTGATGCACCAACTTCAACCTGGCTGCCGTGGCGAATAATGTTGCCTTGTTCGTCAAAGCGGATGTGGTGTGATGCCATCGATGAACATCCTGGTATTTCACATACAGTTTCCATTTGATGCAATTCATCAGCTTCTGCCAGTAATTTTGCAGATGCAGGAAACAAATTACCATTACTGTCCACTTTCAAGCCATAGCAAAATATGGTTATATCTGTGGTGTCGGCAATTTTGACTAATTTTTCAATGTCATGTGGAGAAAAAAATTGAACTTCGTCAATCAATATGAATTGAGTATTTGGTTTTGGAGTGTATTTTTCCAAATTTTTCAATGCATTTGCCTGTGTTCTTATTCCAATGCGCGAAACAATATCTGTGTCAGAATCCCGATTATCAACCGCGGGTTTAATTGCTTCCCATTTGTTGCCTGTGCGGCGGAAATTAAATGCGTTGATGCCCAGTATCGCCGATTTAGAAGAAGACATAACACCATAATAAAAATGCAATTTTGCCATTTGTTGCCCCTTTTCTGTGAATATAAGCAAAATTTAATATCGCGGGTCAAGACTTATTTTTATGAAACTTCACCATAAAACTGCCGTTGTTTATTGGCGCGAAAGAAACGATAAATGGACTTATCACACTGTCCTTTGCCCATTGTTGAAATTTTGTTTTTAATATACCGCTGGCCCCCGTAATAACTGTTGCTGAACGTGTGCCGGACGCGGCAACCTGTGTCAGCATTTTCCACGCTTCTTCTTCGGTATGATTGTGAAAATCTATTGTCATATGTTCGGGGGCAGGGGTATCAGGCTTTGGTATTCGTTTTGATAAATGTAATTGTGTACGCACAGCCTTTTTGGTCATAATATCATCGGGGATAAAATCATCCCCGATCATTTTTGCGATATCAGAATCTGTTAATTGCTTCATGAAATCATTCCGCCAAAGTCCCGACAGACATTGTTATACGGCGTATCCCAGAACTGATAGATTTTTCTTTGTTGATACGTGCCTTGATGATTTCACCAGTGTGATATATATGTGTTCCGCCACATAATTCGCACGAAACATCACCCGCGGTAATAACGCGAACTGTATCACCATATTTTTCGCCGAACAAAGCCATTGCGCCACGTTTTTTCGCGGATTCAATATCCATTTCTTCGTGTGCGACAGGCAAATCAGCATCTATCCATTTATTGACCAAATCTTCCACGGCTTGTTTTTCTTCTGCTGTCATTGCGCGACCAAAAGAAAAGTCAAAACGCACTGAATCAGGTGCAACCTTGGAACCGCGTTGTTCCACATCTTCATTTAATACTTGGCGCAGGGCGGCTTGCAACAAATGGGTCGCAGTATGTGCGCGTGCAGTTTGCTGACGAATATTCTGATTGATTTCAGGCATAATTTCATCACCAACACTGATTGGTGCGACCAAAGTTCCTTTGTGAATAACTACATTACCAACACGATTTGTTTCAGAAACATTCATAACAATTTCTTCACCACGTTTGAATACGCCACTGTCGCCGACTTGACCACCCTGGGTGCCATAGAACGGTGTGTGATTTAATGCGATTTCAACCGCATCACCTGCATCAGCAGATTTAACAAATTCTTCGCCACGCAAAATTGCTAATACTTTTGCAGGCACGGAAGTTTTTGCTTCATATTTTTCAACATCAATTGTATCTGGTAAATCAGATTGTGATTCCCACAATACGCGTGTTCCACGAGTGTCTGCACGTGAACGTTCTTTTTGTTCTTGCATACATTTTTCAAATGCCGGCACATCAACAGATATGTTTTTGTCGCGTAAAATCATTTGGGTTAAATCAAGCGGAAACCCATAAGTGTCAAACAATTTAAATGCTACATCGCCAGGCAAGATATTGTTATTAACCTTTGGCAATTCTGTTTCCAACAACTTCATACCGTTTTGCAACATATCTGCGAAAGAGTTTTCTTCATTTTTGATAATTTCAACAACGTGTGCTTCTTGCGTTTTCAATTCTGGGTATGCATCCCCCATTTCTTTAACTAACGCTGGATACAGAGCAGAAAGCAGGGCACCACGATGTCCTAACATTTGTCCATGACGCATTGCGCGGCGCAATATTCTGCGAATTACATAGCCGCGGTCTGCATTGCTGGGGATGACACCATCTGCAATAGCAAAGCCGACTGCGCGTAAATGGTCAGTGATAACCTTGAAACTTGATTTGTTTTCGTCTGTTTCGCGAACGCCAGTTAAATCAGAAACTGCCGTTTTCAAATTCACAAACAAATCTGTATCATAATTATCCAGTTTATTTTGCATTATGGATGCAAATCTTTCAAGGCCGGCCCCAGTATCAACATTTTGCTTTGGCAGTGGGCTTAAAACGCCATTTGCATCGCGGTCATATTGCATAAATACATCGTTCCAGATTTCAACATAACGACCGCCATCTTCGTTTTCGCTGCCTGGCAGACCGCCCGGAATACCTGGACCAAAATCATAATGCATTTCTGTGCATGGACCACAAGGACCCGTTTCCCCCGCAGACCACCAGTTGTCTTTATCAAGACGAATAGCATCTTTGCCTGTAATTTTTTTCCAAATTGCGGTTGCTTCATCGTCGCTTACATGCGTTGTCACAATAATTCTGTCAGGGTCAAGTCCAAAAACTTTTGTTAACATTTCCCAAGACATTTCGATTGCGCCTTCTTTGAAATAATCACCAAAAGACCAGTTTCCCATCATTTCAAAGAATGTATGATGACGACCGTCAAAACCAACATCTTCTAAATCGTTGTGTTTGCCACCGGCACGAATACATTTCTGAACATCGGCAACGCGTGGTGCAAATGCTGGTTCGGTGCCTTGTAAAATTCCCTTCCAAGGAACCATGCCCGCCACAGTAAACAACAGGGAAGGGTCATTAGGTATCAACGATGCAGACGGCACAATCTTGTGTCCTTTAGATTCAAAATAGTCTAAAAATAATTTTCTTATTTCGTTATATGTCATAATATTTCCTTTTGTTGCCCAATGATAAAATTAAAAGCGATAATATTCAATCATAAAATTGCAAAAGGCATACTTTTTGTGATATAATATTATTAATGTAGGACGAACAATGAATAAAAATCCAGGTTTGCTTTTTACCGTATCTTTATTGGCCATTATAATATTGGCAGCATCTTTCAATATGAATTTTGGTGGCAATCCGCCGATTCAATTACCGAACGGGGTTAACCCAGATAGTGTTTTATACGTATGCCCGATTGGCAACGATGGCGGTTTTTCGCAATTTTCAGTTGCGTTGCACGCGGTTGGTAAATATGTGCGTTTATTTTTTTCTTTTATGACTTTGATGCTGGTGTTCAGTTGGGGCTGGGGGCTTTATCAGAATTTATTAAAAGATAAATTCAGTGCAGATGCATATAAAAACCCATGGGCTTTGACCAAGATTGTTTTTTGGATGGTGGTTGTTTTTTCCGTATTGTTTATGACACCGAATCATTTCAGACGCGTCGATATTCGTGGGCATGGTGACAATTGGGTGCTTTGTGAAAGCACTTCATCGGGGGCCAGGGCGGTTAACCCACGTGCGGTGAACCTGCCATAAAAAAATAATTTTTGTCAAGTTTCAAGGTTTTTCGCGCCTTTGAAAGATTTGTCTTGACTTAAACCGCCGTTTTCTCTACGATTCGAATAAGCAGTGGAGGCAATGTCTTTGGAAATCAACATTTACAGAGATATTGTTCCAAGGGCATTGCCTTTGAAAACTGCCGGACAACCTTAAAAAACTCTATATGAAAGGAGATACATATGAACAAACAAGAATTGATTGAAGCAATTGCAAACGAAGTTGAAGTTACAAAAGCAACTGCAGCTGGTTGTTTGGATGCATTTATCAACACAGTTACAAAAGTATTAAAGAAAAAAGGCGAAGTTCGCTTGGTTGGCTTTGGTACATTTACAACTGCAAAACGTAAAGCAACAACAGGTCGTAACCCACAAACAGGTGCACCAATTAAAATTGCTGCTTCTACACAACCAAAATTCCGTCCAGGCAAATCTTTGAAAGATGCTTTGAACTAATAATGGTTTGTTTACAAAGGTTAAAAACACTCGCAAATTTGCGAGTGTTTTTTTGGAAAATTTTCCACTGGAAATAATTTTTTTTAATTGCTAGAATCTTCTTGTACAAACGAAACAAAAAGGAAGGATATTATGCCAACAAAAAAGACCGTAAAAAAAACAACAGTAAAAAAAGCAACTGTTAAAAAATCTGCTGTGAAAGCAACACCTGTTATGGAACACAAATGTGAATGTGGTGAAAATTGCAAATGCCATTGTCATGGTTCTGCACATTGGGTAAAACACATTATTGTTTGGGCTATTATTTTTGCATTAGGTATGGTTTGTGGCAAATTAGTTTGCTGTGGTGGTCACGGAATGAAACATATGCCAAAGATGCACCCTGTTTTTGTAAATGGATGTTTGGATATGGAATCTATCAAATGCCCAAAGATGCAGGAAAAACTGCTTGCTGCTGATATCGATGGCAACGAATGTATTTCTGTCGAAGAATACAAGGCGATAAAAAAAGAAATGCGCAAAGAAATGCGTGCTAATCGCAAAGGTTTTTACGACAAAAAAGTCGAAGTTGAATCAGAATCATCTGATGAAGATTAAAAAATAATAAAGCAGAAACGCCCCGCAATCGCGGGGTGTTTTATTATCGTTCCTTTATTTCGGTGTTTTGTTTATTGGTTAGTTTTTGTAATCTTTTTATAACCTGTTTTATTGCGTTTTTAATCTTTTTTATTTTTGAGTTTCTGGTAAGTAATGTTTTTGCTAAATCTTCGTATTTTTCTGGTAATATAACAGTTGTCAAAGAATTATTATGTTCCCACAATGTGGAATAATCAGGATAGGCGGCATCCGCATCCGCCATTTTTTTAACTTTTGGTAAATTCAATGATGTTAATTTGGTGTTTTCTCTTAAAAAATGGCCCCCTATTGTTTCAACGGCGGGTAAATTCAACGATGTTAATTGTAGGTTTGATTCCAAAAAATGAGAGCCTATTCTTTTAACCTTTGGTAAATTCAACGATTTTAATTCTTGGTTCTTGTCTAAAAAATAAGCGTCTATCTTTTCAACATTAGGTAATTCCAGTTCAATAATTTTTCCGTCCTTAATCACAGCCCGATTGCCGTCATTGGTGGTTACTATAATTTTATCTTTTTCTGTTGTTCTGGTTATGGTTTTTCCGTTAAAGGCTTCACAAAAAACTTCATATGTATCGTTAGGCATTGGTCCATAGATATAGTCATTAATTGGATATATTACCTTTTTTTCTTTTTCGTCCAGAACCATGAAATCCATCATTACCTGATAACCAGTATTTATTTTTATAATTATGTCGCCAGAAAAATAATAGTTAGGTCCAAAATAAAAATTATCTATTTCATAATTATTATGTTTTACCAATTGATCTTCGACCAATCGATAATTATCTGGTAATTCGACGGTTGAAATATTAAATTGCACATCGAAAAATTTTTGTAATGAATTGGTCAAACCGATAATTATATTGTCAGGATTGTTGTTAAATGTTGCATCTGGATTGTTAACAGTATGATTGTAACGGTTTTTTATAGATATTGCACCGCCGGTTTTGGGAATCTGAATGGATATAACAGATGTTCCGTATTCGTCTTGACGTTTGGGTGAATCAGCAGGTTTTATTTTGTCTGCACCCCGTTTTACCGCATGAATCATATAGTTGTTTATATATCTGTTTTTATCGTTAAAAGTGCATAATTTTTCGCCAGGGCGAAAATATTTTTCTATTGAATTTTGTTGTTCTAAATTTGTAACAACAAAAGCGTCGTATCCAGCCTGCTTTAGTAATTCTAGTGGGGTCAGCCCTGAATCATATAATGATGTAGATACTATTTTGTACTGTGACCTAAGCACAGGGACTAATTTTTTGACATCTTCGGGGTCGTTTCCTGCGAATTCCAGTATGTGTTCTATGTTTGGTATATCCAGCAACTGATTATCACGAATTAGTTTCGCAACGGCTTCCCCATTGTGTTTTTTTAGATTTTTGAAGACTTTATTTGTGTCTATTTGTGACATGATTACCCCTTTTACTTAAGTTAAAGAAAAAATTAACCTTTCATAAGTCTTGATTTGCTTCTTTCCCATTCGCGTTGTTTTATAGTTTCGCGTTTGTCGACTTTGTTTTTACCATAGCCGATGCCGAGCAATACTTTCAGTTTCCCATGATTGTTGAAATAAAGTTTTAATGGGACAATGGTTGCACCTTTTTCTTGCAATTTCCCAATCATACGGTTTATTTGATTGCGGTGCAGTAATAATTGACGCTGACGCCGTTCATCAAAATTAACAACACGATTCGCGGTTGGTAATTTCTGAATTTCAACACCGGCAAGGAAAAGGTTGTCACCACGTCTTTGCACAAAACCATCTACAATAGTAACCAAACCATAGCGTATGGACTTTATTTCCGCACCAGTCAATGAAATGCCGGCTTCTATTGTGTCTTCAATAGAATAAGCAAACCGCGCTTTGCGGTTTTCAGAAACCTGTCCAGATTTAATAATTTGTCGTACCATGGCATAGATTTTACCTGATTTTTTCCAAATTTCCAATATTTTTATTTATCATTATATTGCCAGTCGGGGATGATAAAGTCAGACCAGAACACGAAATACTGGACGGCGAAGTCAGAACATGGTATGATACACCACATCCAGGTGAAGAACACGGATGCAGGTGTCATGCTGAAAATATTGATTAAATGTTTTGTTTTGTTGTTGTGTGCGGCATGTTCAAGACAGGTTGAATATACCGGCAGTTTTTCTGATGGTTTACCTGAACCTGACAAAACCCAGGTTTTTGATTTACCAGAAGATTATGGAACAAAACAAATAGATACTTTTTATTTGGATATAAATGATAACGGTATCAGAGATACTATCGTGCGCGGGCGTTTTGTTACGGGTACGGCGCATTCGTATACTTTTTACGATATATATCTTGATAGTGGCGAATTACTTACCCATTTAACAACTCATGAAGGTGCAGATTGTGTCTTACGTGCTCACAAGTTTCAATTGCGACCATTTTTGATAACATCTGCATCAAGACCAATAGGGGATGATTATATGGAGTCCACAAAAGCAAAAGTAGAAACATTCAGAATTGATAACAATAAAATAGAATCTGTACACAGCAAAGAATATCGCCCAATTTGTGATGTCAGATATTTATTAGACACACAATAAAATATGTTTTTTGTTGAAAATGCGTAATCTTTTGGTATAATCCGTGGTGAAGGAAACGGGTGTTTCCTTTTGGGTCAAACAACCCAAGCTAAGCGTGTCAGCGATGACATAAAATATCCCAACTCAATATCAGGTTGGGGGTCCGTGAATATATTGAATAAACGGAGCAATTCGCTTAGATTGTTGTTTGTCCCCAACCGCTTTTTCTCCGCGGTTGTTTTTTATTAAAAAAAGTGCAAAAAAGGTGGTGGTAAAATGCAGTTTTCTAATATATCAGAACTTGAATTGGCAAAGATATTTGTCTATGCCAAGAAAGAAAAAATAGAAAAACTGCTGGGAATCAAGAATCTGAACACACATACCGCCACCCAAATGGTTTATCGCTTTTTAAGAAAACAGGCACCGGATTTCTGGAACGATTATCCGAATAAATATACTGCTTTGTTTGATGATGTGTTTTTTTATATGATTACGGAAGAATTGCAGATGCGGAAAAATTATGGCAAGAAATTGGACGGCAATTCAATGTGTTCCGAACCAAATATAACCTATGTTTCATAACTTTATTTTTGGATAAAGTTTCTTTGTGTTATCTAACAAGATATTTTCTAAATCTGATAAATCTAAGTTTTTAATTTGAGCCAGCACTTTTGCGGTTTCAATTACAAATGCAGGTTCACATTTTTTACCGCGGTGTGGTACAGGCGCGCAATAGGGCGAATCTGTTTCAATAACGATTCTGTCGATTGGAATCTTGGCAAATGTTTCGCGCACGGATTCGCTGTTCTTGAAAGTTAAAATACCACTGGCGGAAAAATAGAACCCCCTGTCCAACATTGTTTTTGCCAAATTCCAAGACGAAGTGAAACAATGCATAACACCATGATATTTATCAGTTAAAATATTTGCAGTATCGCTTTCTGCATCGCGCGTATGAATTGCAACTGGCAAATTATATTTGTGCGCGATATCTAACTGTTTTTGGAATAATTCAATTTGTTGTGTGCGTGTTTGTGGACTGTAATGATAATCAAGTCCGATTTCGCCAATGCCGATTATATGTGAATTTTTCAGTATTTCTTCCGTTAAAAAATTATCAGGGTTTTCATTTATATAATCAGGATGAATACCTGTTGTCACAAAAATATTATCATGCTTTTGTGCGATATTTAATGCGGGAATAATGTCTTTGGGGTCTGCAGTTGCACAAACCATTGCGCCAACACCCGCGTCTTTTGCGCGTGCAATAACTGCGTCAATGCCGCCATCATATTCATCTGTTAAATGACAATGAGTATCTATAAACATTTTTTATTTCGTTAATTATTCTGAATATTGTTACATCTGGTTTAAGGTTTAATCTGGTGATATCAGATATTGCTTGATTTGCGGCCGGATAAATGTCGGCTAAATTCAGATATGCAATTGCATCCAACACTATACCGTAAAGAGCTGGCGATTCTGCGATTTTTTCTGCAAGCCGCATCATATCGCTGGCGGTTGAGTGTTTGTTTTGCAGAACAGACAAAAGTTCATCATAAATGGCATCGCCCCCGGTTGCTTTAAGGTTAGCGATTTTTCCGAAACTGCCATTGGAAAGTTTCAATATTTCAGAACTTATTTCTGTATCTGGCATGAAACGCACGCATAATTCGCGTAATTCAGATGTTGTTAATGGGTGCATTTTTTCAACGCGTGCGCGCGAACGAACGGTTGGTAAAACTTTTGATAATTGGTGTGTAACCAATAAAAACAATGTTTTTTGTGGTGGTTCTTCCAGTAATTTTAGAATAGCGTTTTCTGCTGCTTCAGTTAATTCATCTGCTGCATCAATTAAAACGACACGCCATTGACCAGACATAGACGACATTTGCATTTTTTCAATCATATTTCGCACTGTATGAACCGAAATTGCCTTTGCATCCGGTTTCGTGTTGCCGTGTTCATCAAGATTGTGCGCCAAATCAAGTATAAAGAAATCGCCGACATTTCCATAGACTTGTTTTGCAATTTTATAAGCCAATGTTGCTTTGCCAATGCCACGTGGACCACACAACATCCATACCGGATGAATGGGGTGTTTTTCGTGATCTGCCCATGCATTCATAAACGCTTTTAATGTATCACGATGCCCGACCAAGAAATTGTTATCCATTGGATTTGGAAAATCGAATAAAATTTCTTTTTTCTTTGTTGCCATATTATTTCCCGCTTAACAATACAGATATATTTTTAATTATGCGACCGAAAAATTGTATTTTTCTGACCTTGGTTTTAGCAACCAACGGGATGTGTTTTATAATGTCGCCGTTTTTTTCGATAACCACTTCGCCGATTTGTTGTCCTTGTTTGATCGGTGCACTGACAGGTTCTTCGAAACGCGCCAAAACCCGAATATCCTTTAACGATGCATCTTTTGGTAAGGTAATTGCGACATTTTCATTGACGGTTGTTTCTACGCTTGGTTTTACACCATACCACACCGGTATTTGATTAAGGGTATCGCCTGGCTTATAAAAAACCTTGGTTTGTGTTGTTTTGTATCCATAATTTAGCAGTTTTTTCATTTCTTCTGCCAATGCATCATGTCCGCGCCCCCGAAAGCCATTAATAACACCAATTAAACGTCGACCACCGATTTTAGCACTGGCCACCATGCCATAGCCGCCATCGTCAGTATGTCCTGTTTTCAGCCCATCTGCCCCAGGCATTGAAAATAATAATTTGTTATAATTTATTGTGTGTGTGCGCGTCCAATCATTACACCAGTCTGTCTTGGAATCAGAAAATTCGAACCGTTTGGTTGCGAACATCGGATAAATATCAGGATATTCATCAATGATATATTTTGCAAGTACACTTAATTCGCGCGAAGTCATCAAATTATTATCGTTTGGCAGACCACTGGCATTCCCAAATGTTGATTTTGGCATCCCAATTTCGCGTGCTTTTTTTGTCATTAAATCTGTAAATTTTGCTTCTGTGCCGGCAAAGTGTTCTGCCACTGTAACTGAAGCATCCCCGGCAGACAACACGATAATTCCTAAAATTGCATCGCGTACAGTTATTTTTTGCCCTTTGACCAGGCATAGTTTGCTGGCAGGATACCAAAGCGGATTTTTATAATCTGCATTTTCCGAAACTGCTAACAAATCATCCATTTTTATATTGCCAGATTTTATCGCGTCAAATAAAATTGTCAAAGTCATCAATTTCAGCATTGAAGATGGCGGCATAAGTTTATCTGCATTTTTCGCAATAATTTCTTCGTTACTGTCATAATCAAACAGATACACAGATGTAGCATTCGTCTGAAATTCTGCCGCATTGGAATCAAACACAAATAAACACAAAGATAAAATCAGGAACTTTTTAATCATAATGCTTGGATAATAGCAATAATAAACATCTTTTCCAATATTTTTTTAGAAAAAAATACGCGAAAGAATCTTTCGCGTAAGTCTTTGATTGTTTAACAGGTTTTTTATCTTGTGTGTTGTTGTATTGGGTTTTGTACAACATATGTTGTATCGGCATATGCCATAAATTTATAAATATTTGATAAAAATTCAGGATGCACAGAGGCATGTTCGTTCAATACCTGTGCAATATCAGCACATGCTTTTGCACAAATTTTTTTGCTGATAAAAAACAATTGAGATTCTGTCAATGTTTTATTTTTTTCGTATTTTTTCCATTTTATCGTAGCATCAGAAACAATATCTCTGATTAGTTTTTGTTCGGAATCACGCAATTGATTAGAAATTATTGTTGCGATATTTCTCATTGCGTTTGGATTGGTTAATACTTCGTCAAAACCTTTCAAATCAGGAAAATCTTTCGATGCATTTTTAATATATCTCTTGGCGACCAGCATTGAAAATTTTTCGGCTTTTTTGTATTTGTTGCATGTATTGTTGCATGTATTAAAGATTATACAAAACAATACCAGTGCGATAAGAGTCATCAAACGATAATCATGATTCATGACGCGACCATTGATTTGTGCGCTTTTTTTTGCTGCAAAAGCACATGCGCCAACCGTTGCCACAGAAAAAGAAGTCGCTAATAATAACCCTGGCAAAAGGCTTTTTGTTATAATTTTATTTGTTTTTAGCATTTTTTATCCTTTTTAACTTACTTTTTTACATATGTTAGCCCAAAAATGCGGTTTGTCAAGGCATGCTTGCAAAAAGGAAGTTTTTCGACAAAGAAACAGGAAAAATACTTGAAAACTGTAAAAGTCTAAAAGATTGTTTTTTTGTTTTATTGTGTGGTTGTATATTCTGCGCCGCTGTCATCGTATACTGAATATATCATTCCATTGATATCCATTTTCAAATAATTATCATTGTTGCCGGTCATTTTTACATCATTCGTTGACATATTTGCATAATAAACATCATTGTTAATTGACACATGTAATGCCGGAGAGGTTTTCTTGTCTTGACGTAAATAAACGGTATGGCCGTCAACGTGTAAAACGCGACCGCAATCGTTTATTTCATCGGCCCCCGTGCCATACCCAATTGTTGTAAGCCCTTGGGGGCATTGTGAACGGGTGTCATCATCTGCCGCAGAATAATAGCCAGGTCCGACGGGAACACAATCAAAGTTATCCCTGTAATATCCGCCAGGACAAAGTTCTGTTGCCACACTATAGCAAATAGCATTATATGCACCGTTATTTTGGATGTTATCGTATCCAGTGTCGCATTCTGTTGTATATGTGCATGTATTGTTCACAACATTCAGGCTGCATGAAGCGTGCACTGCTGCGCAAGATTGACATGGTTGCCATTTTGCATAAAATGTTTTTGTGCCACTTGAATAAATAGGAATTGTTTGTGTCATGGTGCAATCTGTTAATGCAGCATCTGTGCACCATCCGATGAATACATTATTTGGTTTGGCAGGAATACCATTTATTGTTGCGGTTGAATCGTCCCAAAATGTAGTTGGTGCGCCGGCATAATTTGTACCCCCATCCAATTCGTATGTGATTTGGTATTCAGTGGCACAAGAAACCCTGGAATTCCAATATGATTCATAGCCTGTTGTATAGGTGCGATGTGGCGATTTGCAGGACGTGTCCATATTAGTCGCGTTACTGAAAATACTAGCCATCATTTGTGTCCCATACGGATGCCCGTTTTGAATCAAACCACCAAATGTGGATGGTGGAATAAAACCTTTAAGTCCGCTGCAACCGTAAAAAGTTTGATAAAAAGTGTAATTATAGGCATCCGAGATATTGCGGAAAAGGTTTTCCGGCACAGAAGTCAACTTTGCACAGTTATAAAATGTTCTGTAAAATTTAGGGCGCAAATTGGCGGTCGTTCCAAGGACAGGGAACAGAGTATCCAATCGTCCACTGATAGCAGTAAATACGCTTTTTTTTGCGTTTGATTGTTGAAAAGAAATCGCCGCGGTTGTATCGCTGTCGGCATAACCAGTGGCAACGCCACCGAATCTTATCTTGTATTCACCAGGTTGCGAATATCGGTGGTTAGGTCTATCCAGCGATGTATCGTCACGCGGAAGAGTTTGTACGGCGTCACTGCTGTTGTCGCCCCAGTCGATATAAAATGTTCCCATTGCGGTTATATTAAAAGTTACGTCTGTGTTCGGGCTTGTCGGGGTTGCTGTTATCGTGAATTTTACATCAACGCAAGAATTATCAGGCAAAGTAATCTGTTCTTCAGAGCAAGCAAAAGCAGCATTAAGCACCCCAACACATAACGTCAAACACAACGTTGCGTGCAAAAACATTGAACGCCAAAAATTACGTGTTGATATGTGCATTATAGTCTAAAGAAATTCCCCCTTTTTTGACAACTTCTTCCTTATGTTTAGTATAGAAAAAATAGCATTTGAAAAGCAAGCCAATAATTATTGTTTTTATAAAAGTTTTTGTCATACTAAACAATTAAAAAAATCTTGTGAATTTCGGCACACATTGTGCTGTTAACACTCTGGCGTATCCCTTCATCCCGCCTGTTAAAACCAAAAACCCACCAAAGGGTGGGTTTTAAGGTTTTAATCTGGCGGAGATGACACTTTTAAGGGTATTAGATATGATAGTTCGTGCCTCGATACGCAATAACAAAAATCACACATCACAAACCATTAAATTATCACCGTTCGGAAACACGTGAACAATACGAAAGCCACTATGTTTCAAATGCCAAACTTTGGTTGTTACGGCCAGAATTTCTTTCCCGAGTTTTTCTTTAACTATTTTTATCCTTTCATTATTCAATATTTTCCCATAACCCATACCTTGATATTCCTTGCGTACTAATCCCCACGCAAATTCCCAAATATCAAAATCAAGCCCCGAATTCATCAGACAGCCTAAGCCTATTACTTTTGTTCTATTCCTGTCAGTGATAACAACATATTTATATGGCACTTGTTCATCTAGTTCGCGTTCAAACGTGCGCGCTGTGTCTTTGTCATATATATCGCACACGGCATCAAGCATTTTTGCTTTCACATCACTTGGTATAACGACAGAAGTATCATAGTACAAAATATCGTAATCCATACATTATCCTTTTTATACAATGAAATTATAACAAAATCGTATAACACAAACAAGCGATATCGTATCTGATTTTCGTGGCGGAGATGAAGGGATTGATTCCGCTTCGCTTCATTCCCCTTGGCTCATTCGCTTCGTTCACCGGCCGACTACCGTCTGCCTTTCGCCCGCGGGTCGAACCCTTAACTGCGGGTTTGAATCTACATTATCAACACGATAAAAAAACGTCCCACAAGGGGACCTTTTTATATCGTGGCGGAGATGAAGGGATTCGAACCCTTGATACCGTTGCCGGTATACCACATTTCCAATGTGGCGCACTAGACCAACTATGCGACATCTCCGGATTGTATAGATTTTTTATTCTTCGTCTTCTGATGCATCAGGGGTGTCGTCTTCTGTGACTGTTTCGTCTTCCCCGGTTTCATCCATCAAAGAGTTTTCCAATTCTGCATCAATTTCGCGCAACATAGGGTCTTCGCTTGTGATTTCTAATGAAGTATCTTCATCGATAGCACTTGGGGCATCTTTATAAGATTGAACAAATTCGTGACGGACGCCCGCGACATCCAGTTTCCCACTAGCAATTTCGCGCAACGCAACAACAGTCAATTTGTCATTGTTTTTTTCAACGACTGCTTCTGCGCCACCGTTAAGGTCACGAACACGCTGCGAAGCCAGCATTCCCAATTCATATCGACTGTCTACATATGGTAAAGTATCCGAATTTGTTACACGAGCCATAATAAAATCCTTTGTTGAAATCGTTTTTATCAGCGTCTATAATGCATTAAGAACGCGAAAAAATCAAGAAAAAAATGAGTATAAAAACATTATCTTTTGGATGTCGGCTTAATGCGGTAGAATGCGAAAAGATATCCGCGATGTTATCGGGGGTTGTTAACGAAGCGATTTTGGTTAACACTTGTTCCGTCACCGCCGAAGCAGAACGTCAATGTGCGCAAACTGTTCGCAAACTTTCGCGCGAGAACCCAAATGGTGTAATTTTTGTGACTGGCTGTGGTGCAACCCGCAATCCAGATTTGTTTGCAGTCATACCGAACACTTTTGTCATAGACAACAAAGACAAGATGAAATTACCGGTGTATATTGCCGCGTTGCAAAGTGCAAATTTTGATGCAAAACTATCACATACAGAAGTATTCAAATCGAACGAAGACCGTTTATCTAAAAAATTTATAATGGTTCAGAATGGGTGCAATCACGATTGTACATATTGCATAACGCGTTTTTTGCGGGGGCCAAATATTTCATACCCATATGATAATATTTTATCAGATGTGCGCGCGGCGATATCAAAAGGTTTTTATGAAATTGTTCTTACCGGTGTTGATACAGCGTCTTATATTATTCGCGATGAAAAAGGCTTGTTTTTGTTATCTGATTTATGTGCGGCTTTGTTGCGTGATGTGCCCGAGATGCGACATTTGCGTCTTTCGTCCATAGACCCCGCATCACCAGAGGTTCCAAAGATAATCGAACTTATGAAACAAGATTCGCGTTTTATGCCACATCTGCATTTGTCGATGCAATCGGGTTCTGACACGATATTAAAATTGATGCGCCGTCGTCATAATGCGGACAAATTGCGCGAATTGGTACGCTTGTCAGATGGTGCGGTTTCGTTCAGTGCTGATATAATCTGTGGTTTTCCGGGCGAAAGCGAAGAATTATTCAATGAAACCGCAGAATTGGTTCGTGAAATAGGGCTGATAAACGTGCATGCGTTTCCGTATTCGCCACGTCCGGGAACGGTTGCAGCCACCATGCCAGCCCAGGTTAATCGCAGTGTATCCAAAGCGCGTGTCAAAAAGATTTACGACATTGTGGGTCAGAACAGGGCGCGTTTTATGCAGTTGCAGCTTGGCAAAACAGTGTCTGTTTTGGTCGAAGAAAATAATCTTGGGCGCACGCCGGATGATATTGATGTTAAAATATCTGGGGCAAAGATTCCGGATAAAACGATATGTAATGTCAAATTAACTGGTATTGAAAACGACAGGTTTGTTGGTTTACGCGTTTAGACCTGCAACGAAGCCACTGCTGAACGCCCATTGTAAATTATATCCACCTAAATCGCCCGTGATATCTATGACTTCGCCAGTAAAATAAAGCCCGTTGCACAGTTTCGATTCCATTGTTTTTGACGATATTTGTTCTGTAGACACTCCGCCAAAGGTCACTTCTGCGCTTTGCATTCCGATTGCAGACGCATCATCAATTACAAAACTGTTAACTTTTGTGGCGATTTGTTTCAATTCGTTGTCGCGCAAATCTGCAATATGTCGCGTATCATCACACAAAAAACGCGCCAATCTGTTCGGCAGTATTTCAGAAAGTATATTTGCAACGGTGCGTTTCCCATTTTCTTTTTTGACAGATTTCAGCAATTCTAACACATTTTTATCTGGGGCAAAATTTATTGTCATTTCTGACCCGCCGTAAAGTGTGGCACGATATGCCACTGGCCCCCCAATTCCAAAGTGGGTAAATAACAAATCGTCTTTTATTTTCTTTTTGTTTATTGTAATTTCTGCCTGTAAAGAAATACCAGAAAGTTCTGATGAAAGGCTTTTGGTTTTTATCGCACAAAGTGCAGGGCGCACGGGTTCGATTTTATGCCCGAATTTTTTTGCAATTTGATGCCCGATATTTGATACCCCCAAATGAGGATAAGACAAACCACCTGTTGCGATAATTATTGATTTTGCCCAAAAATCGCCTTTGGTTGTTTGAACAAAGAATTTATCATCGTTTTTTTCAATGTTTTTAACGCTTGTATTATATTTTATATCTGGGTTGCCAATATCACGTAAAAGCGCATTTATTATATCTTCAGAACCATTTTTACAGAAATACCGCCCAGGTTCTTTTTCATAAACTGCGATTTTATGCGCCCGAACCCAATTAAGTGTGTTGTTTGGTGTCCATCTTGCAAGTGCAGAACACACAAATCGCGGGTTTTTGCCAAAATAATGATTGAAATCAGCGGCTAAATTTGTGAAATTACATTTTCCACCACCTGAAATGGCGACCTTGCGCGCAGGCGAATTCCCCATGTCAATAATCAAAACGTTTTTTTTGCGCTGAACCAACTGTGCGGCCGCAACAAGCCCAGACGCGCCAGCCCCAACAATAATCACATCATATTTTTTCATGTAACAATTTTACCGCATGTCGAAAAAATATCAAATAAATTTGTGTTTTGTGGTATAATATCTGTTAACAAAAGAGAAAAATATGAATACTTATATGGAAACGGCAATAAAATTATCACAAAAAAACCTTAAAACACATGATGGTGGACCTTTTGGTGCAGTTGTTGTTAAAAATGGAAAAATAATAGGTAGTTCCGCGAATTGTGTCTTGAAAAATAACGATCCAACGGCTCATGCAGAAATTATGGCAATACGTGCAGCCTGTGCAAAAATCAAATCGTATGATTTAAGCGGATGCGAATTATACACTTCTTGTTATCCTTGCCCTATGTGTTTAAGCGCAATAATATGGGCAAATATAAAAACTGTATATTACGGAAATACGAAAAAAGATGCGGCAAATATCGGTTTCAGGGATGATTTTATATACGAGTATATAAAAGGAAAACAAAACACAAAAACATTAAAATTAAAACCTTTGGCGCGCAAAGAAGCAATAAAAGCATTTGAAGCATTCAATAATCAAAAAAATAAAACGATGTATTAATAAAAAAACCGCCAAATGACGGTCTTTTAATCTGTGGTGGGCTAAGTAGGACTCGAACCCACGACCAAAGCGTTATGAGCGCTCCGCTCTAACCAACTGAGCTATTAGCCCACAGCGACACTTATTATATATTTTTTATTCGCTCTTGCAAGATAAAAATGAAGATTCCTTGCTTTTTCTTGTGAAATATAGAATTATGTGCCTATGGCTGTAATGATTCCGATTTTGAACGAAAATCAAATGGCTGCGTTTAATACTATCGAACGCACGCATTCTAATATTTTAATATTAGGGCAGGCCGGAACCGGTAAATCGACTTTCGTGCAATATCTTAAATCGGCATCGGCGAAACGCATTGTCTGTGCGTGTCCAACGGCGGTTTCTGCGTTGAATATTGGGGGGCAAACGATACATTCGCTTTTCCAAATTCAACCGCGTGATTTTATTATGCCTGAATTGTTAAAGTTAAAGGCTAAACCGCGTAATATCCTTAATGCCACAGACGTTCTTGTTATTGATGAAATATCGATGGTTGCCCCAGATTTATTGGATGCGATTGATATTTTGGCGCGTTCTGCGCGTCATAATAACGAACCCTTTGGGGGCATTCAGGTTGTTGCAATTGGCGACATGTTTCAACTGCCCCCTGTTATAACTCGCGACAGTGAACAATACTATGAACAGGCGTATGAACACAAAAACGCTTACTTTTTCGATTCTAATGTGTACAAGCGCGCAAATTTTATAAAGTATGATTTTAATACGGTATATCGCCAAAGCGATGATGATTTGCTTAAAAACCTGATGCGCCTGCGGGATAATGATGTGACGGCTGTCGATTTTTTCAATCAGTGTCGCATAGAAGATGAAAGTGTTCGTAAAAATGCTGTTATAATCACGCCTTTCCGTAATGTTGCAGAACGTATAAACGCTGAAAAATTAAGCCAAATAAACGCACCTGAAATAGTGTACAAAGGGGCAATAGATGGAAAATTTAACGAAGCAGATGTTCCGGCACCAATGGAATTGAAACTGAAACAAGGTGCGCTGGTTATGTTCGTTAAAAATGGTGATAAATGGCACAATGGTTCTGTCGGCATAGTAGAACAATTAAATGCACGCGAAATAATAGTACAATTATTGGATGATGATAAAAAAGATGTTGTTGTGGTTAAACCTGAAAAATGGCAAAAAATAGAATATTCGCGTGACGAAAATGATAGAATAGTTGAAAACGAAATTGGTTCTTATAAACAATTTCCTTTACAATTAGGCTATGCGATGACGATACATAAATCTCAGGGTAAAACTTTGTCAAAGGTTGTGATTGATATTTCGCGTGGTGCATTTGCACATGGACAAACTTATGTCGCTTTGTCGCGAACAAGACGGGCAAATGATATGCATATTACAAAACCATTAAGTGTTCGCGATGTGATTTTTGATAAAAGAATTCTCGATTTTATAAACGAATAAATTAAATGTCTTTGGACATCAAAATTGCGTCCATGCCATCATAGTATTTTGGGCGTAAACCAACTGTTCTGAACCCACAATTTTCATATAATTTTTGCCCGGGGATATTGTTTGATGCAACTTCTAAAAAAATTTTTTTAACACCTTGATTTTTAATTGTTTTTTCAATAATTCCAATCATGGCAGAAGCAATTCCTTGACGGCGCATTTCTGGGTTTACACCAATTGTTATAATCTCGGCTTCGTCAATAACAATTCGATATACAATAAACCCATTTTCGGACATAATTATTTCGCATCCAGATTGTTTTAATTCACGAAAATCATCTGCCGACCATGGTTTGTTCGGAAAACATTTTTGATGAAGATTTGATAATTTATCAAACATTATTTTTCGGCGTAACTTGGACGTAAATACATCGGTATCACAGGCTCAATTTTGTTGTTTTTGATTTTGTTTTCAACAATGTTTTTTGCAAATACTAAATTATAAGGTTTGTGTCCGACAGTTGTTGGGCATTTCATTTGTTCTGTTTCAACTTCGTCTATCGTCATGGTGCAAGGTTCGTGCTTGTTTGATGCAACAAAAAAATCGCCACGTCCAGAATCTATTGCCACAAACGCATCAGGGTTATCATAAAGATACAATTCGAACAAATTCACGCCAACCACAGGTATATTTAAGCCAATTGCCAAACCTTTGGCATAGGCGATACCCATACGAATACCAGTAAAACTGCCTGGGCCAACAATAACGCCTATTGCAGTTAAATCAGACATTTTTACATTGTTTTGGGTCATAAAATCATTCACGGCAGTTGGTAATACAATTGCTTGCTTTATTGCGTCAAAATGCGCAAATTTATCGTCCAACAACAAATCAATGCCATTCCCCGAAGAATTTATAACTAAAATCATTTTTTGCCCCTTATATGCGCGCACTGAACCCAATTTTGTTCGACATATTCGCGTTTTGATGTACAGATAACAATTCGTTGATTTTATCAATCGTAAATTCAGTTTTTACATCCATGCCGTCATTTTCCAATAAACTGCGACGAAGCAGTGCGGTAATTTCACGCTGCAATTCACGCACACCTTGTTCGGATGTAAAATTGCGGATAATATGCGCGATAGCATCATCTGATATAATAATATTTGCAACATCCCAACCGGTGTCTTCTGCGGCGCGTTTAATCAAATGTTCGCGCGCAATTTGTATTTTATCTTTTTCGCTGTATCCGGGAATTTCAATAATTTCCATACGGTCTTTCAGTGCAGATGACATGTTCAGAGAATTAGAAGTTGCAATGAAAAGGACATTTGATAAATCAAAATCTACTTCCAAATAATGATCGCGGAAAGATTTATTTTGTTCCGGGTCCAGTATTTCTAGCAAGGCAGATTCTGGATCGCCGCGCCAATCGCGCCCCATTTTATCTATTTCGTCCAAAACAATCACTGGGTTATTAGATTTGCATCTTTTCAGCGCATCCATAATACGTCCACATTGTGCGCCAATATAAGTCTTGCGATGTCCGCGAAAATGCGCTTCATCTGATATGCCACCAAGGGATATCCTGCAATATTTACGCCCCAACGCATTTGCAATTGATTTGCAAAGGGATGTTTTTCCGACCCCAGGGGCCCCAACGAAACATAAAATGCTGCCACGATTTTTTCCGGTCTTTTTCATAACGGCGATATGTTCAAGTATGCGTTCTTTGACAGGTATCATCCCAGAATGTTCGGTATCCAATACACTGCGGGCGGTTTTAAGGTCAATGGGGTTGCTGTCAGATTTTTCCCATGGCATTGACAACAATTCGTCAAGATATGTTTTAAGCAAACCGCCTTCTTGGGACATTGGGGACATGGTACGCATGCGCTTGAATTCGGACATGGCTTTTTCTTTGGCTTCCGCGGGCATCGCAGAATTTTCAATTCTTTTACGCATGCTTGCGGTATCCATTTCTTCGTCATCTTCGCCCATTTCGCGTTGTATTGCGCGCATTTTTTCTTGCAATATAGCCTGTTTTTGACCGTTTTCCATCTGACTTTGTACGCGGCGATTTATGTTTGCTTCAATTTTTTCTGTTTCAATGGAAAGCATTAACTGTTCAAGCAGAGCCATCAATTTTTCCCGCCAGGTTTTCATCTTCAAGATATCAACGGCAATATCTGTATCAATATCTGCCATTTGAATAACTGTATCTACAAATGCGGGCATTGGATAGTTTTGAATAATCGCATGCAGTTTTTCCATTTTGAATTTGTGATGACTAGATAATACTTGCATGGCATCGCGCACTTTGTCACGCAAAGCGATTGTTTGTTCAAATTCGGAATCGTCCAGAATTTCAACAGGTGTAATATCAGCTGAAAATATACCGTTTGTTATAATTATATCTGATAAATCTACAACATTTGTAGTGCGAACAATTGCGTGTATTGCGCCATCTGGCATGTGTAAAACCTGGGCTATTTCACCGATTGTTCCTGTGGTAAAAATATCGTCAATTGTTGAAGGGTATGCCCAACTGTGTTGAGGACATAAAACGATTTTTTGGTGATTATTTGTTGCTGCTTCTATGCAGGCAACAGACAGCGGATTGTCAACATACACCGGCACGGTCAGTCCGGGGTGTACGACTAAATCGCGAACAGGTAAAATATATTCTTTCATAGCAAGGATAAATATAGAATATTTTATTCTTTTTTCAAGTTATAAAAAAAATCTCTGGCAAACGTCAGAGATTTCAGGTGTTTGTCGTTGATTAACGACGACGAAAACCGCCAGAATGATTTTGGGCGTTGCTGCTGGAACGTTTTGATAAATAACGCGCAGCAATCAAAACCAACCATTCAACAGACAACAATGCCAAACCGATAACTTGGTTTTGGCAACCTTCCAAATATGCTAAAACATAAACAAATTGAGCAATGTAAGACAAATACAATACGCCAAAGACGCCTGTAAAGAACACTTTTTTGATTTTTCCAAACATTTTCTTTTCCTTTTTATTTTATCATTTATATGTCGGGTTTCTTGTGCCAGGTACCCGACGAACCCCGCAAAAGCTAAACGAAATACATCAACAATTGCCAACGTATTTCAACGCCATCTTAGGCAGCCATTGCAAGGCGAACATTGTCGTTCGCAGCGATTCTATCGCCATTCAGTTTTTAGTTTGTTTTTAACGAAACAACCCGGATTCAATCGATTTGCCTTTACTTCGCCTGTCGAAACTATGTCAGCCCCATAAGAAATAATTGGTGGAGCTGTGGGGTACCGCCCCCCAGTCCAAAACGATTATTCCGCAACGAATTCAGAATCATCTCTACTTGCGTAGCAAATATATTATAAATATTCCCACTGGAAATTGCAAGTTTTTAAGTTATAATGGCTTCAAAGGATATAAAAATGAAGTTCTTAGATAAGGCAAAAATTTACATCAAAGCGGGCGATGGCGGCAACGGTGCGGCGTCTTTCAGACGTGAAAAATACATTGAATTTGGCGGACCAAATGGTGGCGATGGTGGTCGTGGTGGCGATGTTGTTTTTCGCGCCGTTCCTAATGTTAATACTTTGATAGATTATCGTTATAAGACGAAATTTGTGGCGCAACGTGGACAAAACGGTATGGGGAAAATGCGCACCGGTTATTCGGGCGAAACACTTTATTTGCCAGTGCCAACTGGCACGGTCATTTTGTCTGAAAATGAAGAAATTGAATATGCCGATTTGAACGAAGATTATATGGAATATCGTGCGGCGCGTGGTGGTAACGGCGGTTGGGGCAATTTGCATTTCAAAAGCCCGACTAATCGTGCCCCGCGTCAGGCTAATGACGGATTGCCGGGTGAAGAAAGAACGGTTATATTACGGCTTAAACTTATTGCAGATATTGGTCTGGTTGGTTTCCCAAATGCAGGTAAGTCAACGATATTATCTGTGGTGACCGCCGCGCGCCCAAAAATCGCAAATTATGCATTTACAACGTTGAATCCGCAATTGGGGGTTATGTACGCCCACAATCGCGAATTTGTTATGGTTGATTTGCCGGGGCTTATAGAGGGGGCACATATGGGGGTAGGTCTGGGCGACAGATTCTTGGGACACGCAGAACGCACTAAATTGATATTGCATGTTATTGATGGTTCGGAAGAAGATTGGGCAACCAGATACAAAACCATTCGTAACGAAATGGATTCATACGGTGGCGGGCTGCTTAATAAGCCTGAAATCGTTGTTATCAACAAAATAGATACTTTAAGCGATGAAGAATTAAAATCGCGTATGGATGCTTTCAAGAAATCTTTTGGGCGCAAGAAAAAGCCAACCATAATCACAATCAGCGCGGCGGGACATTTGGGAATAGAGAATCTGATAAATACAATTGAAAAACAAATGCTGGCTATAGAAGAAAAATAAAGGAAAAATACATGAACCCACTATCAGATTTTTTCAAGCCGTTAGAAAACGGTCGTGTTCTTGCACCGGATCAGGCAGAAATAGCAAAGATTGGTGCTTTTTACTCGAAGATAGGGAAAGTAAAAGCAATCACAGAAAATGGGCGGCAGATAACTTTGGGAAAGCCTGGCGCAGAATTAGATGATGTCGATTTGATTGCTGGGCTTTGGCGTATCCAGAACAAATTCAACCACAAAATAGTCCGCGTTCGTGATAAAGATGTGGTTTTAATGGAAAAATTATCACACCAAGAAAGTACGAATTTTGAATACTGGAACGCAAAGTTAGTAGGTTATAATTGCTATGGCCCATTTATCTTGTCAGGAAACAAGCCTGATTTGATAGTCGCAAGATATGATACTGACAACGGACCGCTTTGGGGCTATGGACAGACATTAGAGTCAGCACGCGCATTTTTGGGCTTGAAATTATATGACGAATACAAAGATGTTATACACTCTATTGCGTGTAAAAACAAATTGAAAAACCGTGCAAAATAAACGTTTTGATTTTTGCGTTTTTTTCTGCTAAAATCAAGGCAACAACAAACTACAAAGGAGAATATAAATGGTATCGTTAAAAGGAACTCAAACAGAAAAGAATTTATTGATTGCGTTTGCTGGTGAATCTCAGGCACGCAACCGTTATACGTTCTTTGCAAGTCAGGCAAAAAAAGATGGATATGAAGCAATCGCAAAAATCTTTGAAGAAACAGCAAATCAGGAAAAAGAACACGCGGAACGTTTGTTCAAGTATTTGGAAGGTGGTGCGCTGGAAATCACGGCGGCGTTTCCTGCTGGAAAAATAGGCGATACACTGGAAAACCTGAAAGCGGCAGCATACGGTGAACACGAAGAAAATACAGATATGTATCCTCAATTTGCCCAAATCGCAGCCCAAGAAGGCTTTACCGCGATTGCGGAAGTATTGAAAAATATCGGTTATGCAGAACGTTATCATGAATCGCGTTTTCGCGCCTTGGCAGAAGCCATCGAAAACGGCACAATATTCAAATCAGACAAAATTGTTATGTGGCGTTGCACAAATTGTGGCAATTGGCACATCGGAACAGAAGCACCAAAAGTATGTCCGGCATGTTTGCATACCCAGGGATACTTCATCAGCGAAGGTATTGTTTCACGTTGTGATACCAGCGAAGGTTTCTGTGAATACGCAAAAATCGATGATTAAAAATTTATTTATCAAAAACAACCGCCCAACCGGGCGGTTTATTATTTTTCTAATTCGTCTAGTATAGCATTTAATTTGTGAACAGAAGAATTTTGACAACCACGACCGCGCCACGATAATATTTCTTGATGTGTGGCTTTGTCTGTTATTGATACGCTAAAATTCCACCACCAAAAACCATTAAATGCACACCATATTGGACGTAATAATTCCCGGCGCTCTTTCACATTTACGATATATCTTACACGATGCGGAATATCAAAACTCTGAATATCTTCATCTGATGCATCGCCTTGGTTGCTGCGTTTTAATATGCCGACATCAATATTGTATCCGCGTTTATCCATAGTTTCTTTTATGGAACGTTTCATGGAATAGCCACCTGGAAATGCGAAAACGGTTTGATTGGTGTCTAATGTGTGAGGCTTGTAATACACACTGTTACAACCTGTTAAAACGAAAGCCAACAAAACGAAACTAAATATATGCATAAGAATAATTTCCTTTGTTTCAATCATAGAACATAGCAGAAAAATAAATCAAGTATAAAAAAAACCGCCATTTTGGCGGTTTATATATTTTTTTATATCAATTAAATGCTGTCTGCATTGACCCATTTTCCAGCTTTTAACAAACCAGGAGCCATACCTTTGTCGCTGCGCAAGGCATCAATTACACGGCGAGCGTTTGTTGCGTCCAAATCAACGATACGAACTTTGTACATGTCTGCTTCGTGGACAACAACGGCTTTGCCATAAGGTGCTAATTCTTTTGCCAATGCTTCTGCGTTTCCTTCGCTGTAAACGGCAGCCACTTGAACGCTGTAATCACCGCTTGCCGCAACCGGGGCAGGTGCAGATTCTACAACTGTCACTTTTTCTGTGGCGACAACTTCTTGGGTTGGGGTTGCTTTTACCGCTTCTGCTTTCTCTGTTTCACCCAATGTTGCTTTCTTTACCGCCAACGATTCGTTTTCCAATACTTGAACTTGAACCTTTGCAGTTCCATTCATGCCAATTTGTTGCGCCGCAGCCGAAGACAAATCCATAATACGAGTGTTTACAAAAGGTCCGCGATTATTTACACGAACAACAACAGAATTGCCATTGTCCAAATTCGTGACCTTTACAATAGATGGCAAAGGCAATGTTTTGCTTGTTGCGACCAGTTGGTTAGAATTGAATATTTCACCATCGCTGGTTTTGGAACCATTTAATTCCACAGGAACGATACCTGCGATACCTGTTTGATTATAACTAAAATCTTCGCCAGGAACATATTGAACGTCTTCAATTTTATAAGGGCTGCCGATATAATATTTTGGGGCCGCCGCCATCAAATATGCATTTGTATTAAGATTGCTTTCTGCAGGGGCTAATTGTTCTTCTTCCATTGCTGGATTGCCGTATTGTGCGTTGCTGGAAGAATTAAGGTCCATACAGCCCGCAACTAAAGCAGTTAAAACTGTTAAAGATACTATTTTTTTCATATTCTCACTCCTTGTTGTGAGATTATCTATTTAATCTCATGATTACATTTTATCACAAAAATAGAGTGTGTGCAAATTTTATTTTATTAAAAATCTGTCTATTACGAAACTGATTGGTAAATACAACAGTGCAAACCCGACAATTGCAATACCAAGCATAATTACATTTGATATGTAAGCAGTTGATAACACAAACCCTAATACCACAGAAATACATGTGAATACCAACGTGGCAAAAATTGTCTTTTTGTCTGTTTTTATTAACTGGCGTTTGCGACACACGTGACCCAAAAGGTAATTTTTGATATAGCCACTTATCACCACACCCACAGGAATAGACAAATATCCAATCAATGGGAACAGTGCCAGGTAAATTACAGTTGCCACCCCCAATGATATAACACTGGTGCGAACGGGGGTATTAACATCCTGGGATGCATAAAGTGTTTTACTGTAAATCTGACTTATTAACATCGCTGGTAATACCAAGCATTGTATCTTTATTGCCATCGCAACAGCCATGGTAGATTCGTGTGTCCATGCGCCGTGCTGAAATAAAATTCTGATAATTGGTTCTGCCAATACAAAAAGCCCGACCATACACGGAATAATAAGCATCATTGAACGGCGCATAGATGAATTTTGTTGTAGATACACACTGCGCATATTGCCGTCGGTTAATGCTTTTGATATAGAAGAAATTAACACTGTTCCAACTGCTAAACCTATCATCGCAAATGGTAATTGAACCATACGGTCTGAATAATAAAGCCACGACACTGCACCTGATTGCCAACTGGCGACCAAAGTTCCGACAATGATGGTTATTTGATAAAAGCCAGACCCAACCAGGCTTACCCCAAAACGCTTGAACATGTTTTTTATCTGTTTATTCCAGTGTGGAATTATCAGGCGAAGTCCAAAATGTTTTGCTCTAATTCTCTGCCACAGTATAAAGAACTGCAAGATTCCAGATAATACAACTGTTGCTGCCATGACATAGATAATATATTGATTACCATAGAAAACCGAAGTTGCCAAAGCCGCAATTAACATTATATTCAACATAACCGGCATAAATGCAGCCAACATAAAACGCGAATGAGCATTAAGAACAGCAGACAAAAACGCTGCGCCACAAATAAAGATGACATAAAAGAACATTATTCGCGCAATCGTCACTGTTAATTGCATCTTGCCCGGGTCTTCTGAAAACCCTGGTGCCAAAGCCCATACTACTAACGGCATAAAAATCTCAAATACTATCGTCAGTCCCAACAAGATAACCATAAGCCACGAGAAAACATTCTTTGCGAAACCTTCATCTTTCTTCATATCGGTATACATAGGAATAAAGATAGCGGAAAGTGCGCCTTCGCCCAGTAAATCACGAAACAGGTTTGGTAATTTGAACGCAGCAAAGAAAATATCCGACATACGACCCGCGCCCAAGAATCGTGCGATTAACATATCGCGAACAAAACCAAATATACGACTTATTCCGGTCATAGCCCCAACACCGAATATATTTTTTCCTAATTTCATACCAACACCCATTTTTTGCTTTTATTTTTCTATGTCTTTCATTATACTGCGAATACAAAAGGAATTTCAAGTATGAAAAAAATCGTATTGTTATTGTGTTGTTTGCCGTTGTTGTATGCATGTGGTGGTGGCGAAGAAATTAAGCCTGAACGCCCATTGAAAGATATTTACAACGAAGCCTATAAAGAATTTAACAAAAAGAACTATGAAGAAGCTGCGGAATTGTTCCAGACAGCCGAAGCACAATATCCATCAAATCCGTGGTCTGCAGATGCGCTGGTTATGATGGCGTACTCTCGCTATATGGATAAAGATTTTGCTGGGGCTATATTAGCAATTGACAGATATATGCGTTTTCACCCAGGTCATAAAGATGTGCCATATATGATGTATTTGCGCGGGATGTGCTATTATCGTCAGGTAAGTGATGTGCGTCGTGATCCAGAAATGTCTGCATACGCATTGCAACAGTTTCAACAACTGGTCCAACGTTTCCCGCACAGCGAATATGCTAAAAATGCAGAAAATAAAATACTTATCTTGAAAAATTATATTGCAGGCAAGGTTATGTATGCTGCGCGTACCGATATGGATAACAAGAATTGGCCTTCAGCTATTTCACGGTTTCAATCGGTTGTCGCAACCGCCCAGGAAACAGTTATGACACCCGAAGCAATGTTCCGTTTGACCGAATGTTATACTGCGATTGGACTGCCAGAGCAGGCGGCGGGCTTTGCAACAATGTTGCGCAAAAACTTCCCAGACAACGAGTGGACAAAAAAGTTGAAATAAAAAAAAGCCGCAAATTGCGGCTTTTTTATCTTTGTTTTTCTGCCAGTTCTTTGATGAATAAATCAACGGGTACAGGCGCGGCAGCGGTTGGCCCGTTTTGACCGTTATAATGGCTGGACGGGTTTTGGTTGTATTGTTTGCGTTCGCCCTTGAATTCATCATAATATATTTGACCTATACGCATATACGGATATACAACAGTTGGATACAGTACATGAATTTCCAAAGTCCATGTTCCGCAAAAACCGTCATCGCCACGACCTGCGGTGTGATGGTTCAATATAAAATTGCGCCCAAGGCTAGATTTGCCGTCTATATAAGGGAACAAATTGTATGTTTCTGTATATTCTACTGTTGATGCCAGATAGCCCATCATTGGGTTTAATATCGCCCCCGTTTCAGGAATTCTAAAGACCTCGGTTTCTTTTTCTTTGGTTGGATCTATCAAGAATTTTGGATTGCGAAAATCGTATTCTGGGGCCGCGTGTTCATATGCGATGCGCGCGCGTTCGCCAGAATAATCATTATAAAACCAATCGCGCATAGAATATGTTTTTCCCTGTTCGTATGGAATAAATGTGCGCATTCCATCAGGAATTGTTTGTTTATAAACCTTGAAAACAGGGGACAAATGCAAATCATAACTATTAGACCCCAAACACCTTTCGTCAAAAGGTTCTATGATAATATTTGGTCTGCCGTATTTGCCTGGATTAGACGGGTTATTTAATTTCATTTGTCGTAAAATTTCTGGGCCACTTAATTGCATTTTGTTTTTCCCTTATCGGTTGGTCTCTCTCGTACACAAGAAAAACATAGCACGGGAAAGTTGTTTTGCAAGGTTTTTTGTTGTATTTCCAAAAACTTGTGCTATCTTTCATGGCATGACAAAGACTTATTCTGGTTTTATAGCAATTATTGGACCGACAAATGCCGGCAAATCAACTTTGATGAACCAAATTATGGGGCGCAAAGTATCTATTGTTTCGCACAAAGTGCAAACCACGCGAACCCGTTTGCGTGCGATTAAAATGGTCGGCAATGTGCAACTGGTTTTTGTTGATACGCCTGGTGTTTTTAAGCCTTCGCGCAGATTGGACAGGGCAATGGTTAGTGCGGCGATGTCTGCATTGGATGATGCAGATGCTGTTTTGTTGGTTGTTGATGCACAAAAGGGTATCACACAAACTGTTCGTGATTTGATTGAAAAAATCAAGACACACAAAAATCTTTTCGTCGCATTGAATAAGGTTGATTCAATCGCAAAAGCCACTCTTTTGCCAATGGTAAGTGAATTGTCAAATTTAGCAAATTTCAACGAGATATTTATGATTTCTGCACTGAAAAACGACGGTGTGGAACAGATGTTAAAATCACTGTCGACTGTTATGCCACAATCACCGTATTTGTTTGATAACAAAGATGCAGTTGATGTGCCTGATATGCTTTATTTGGCAGAATTAACACGTGAAAAGATTTATAAATATATTCACCAAGAATTACCTTATCACATAAATGTTGTTACTGAAAAAGTCGAAACAGATGACGAAGGTGTTCTTGAGATTTACCAAAAAATAGTCGTTCAAAATGCTGCTCATAAAAAGATAGTTGTTGGTCGTGGTGGTGAACAGTTAAAGAAAATAGGAACGGCTGCCCGTCATGATATCCAGAATCAATGGGGTGTGAATGCGCGCCTGCATTTGTTTGTTCGTGTCGAAGAAAATTGGGAAGATGTCGCAGAAAACTACACCGATCAAGGATTAGAGTTTAAGTAAATGTATCATACTTCTGATTTCGATTTTGAATTACCACCCGAATTAATCGCTTCGCACCCACTGGAAAAACGCGATGCGTCGCGTATGTTGGTTGTAAATGGGACAGAAACATCAGACAAACATATTCGTGATATTGTATCTTTTATCAAACCGGGCGATGTTGTTGTTTTTAATAATTCGCGTGTTATACCGGCGCGTTTTGATGCCAGCGGACACGAAATAACTCTACATACCGCAGTTGACGATAAAAACTGGTGGGGGCTTTGTAAAAAATTCAACAAAATCAACATTGGCTATATTTTAACCATGGTTGACGGCACACAAATCAAAGTCATTGATAAAGACGATGAAAGTGGACTGTTGTTGCACTTTAATTGTGATAATGTTTTCGATTTGCTGAACAAATACGGCAAAATGCCACTTCCGCCATATATGAAGCGTGAAGAAGAAACGGCAGACAGGGAACGTTATCAAACCGTTTATGCAGAGCCACTGGGGTCTATGGCGGCACCAACGGCGGGACTTCATTTTACAGACGAATTATTAAATGAAATTGAAAAAGCCGGCGCAAAGATAGTTAAAATTACTCTGCACGTTGGGGCAGGAACATGGATGCCGGTAAAAACCGAAGATTTATCCGAACATAAAATGCACAGCGAATGGTGCTGTATTACCCCAGAACAGGCAGAAATCATAAACAACGCAAAACGGGTTATTGCGGTTGGCACAACATCCATGCGCACCCTTGAAAGCGCATCAAAATTAGCAAAAGAAAATAGTTTTAATGGTCGTGTTCAACCAATATGTCAAACCACAGATATATTTATTACCCCAGGTTATAAATTCGGTGCAGTAGATGTTTTGTTGACGAATTTCCATTTGCCGAAATCTACATTGTTTATGTTGGTATCTGCGTTTGCTGGGTTGGAAGAAATGAAAGCCGCCTATAAACATGCGGTGAATGAAAAATACAGATTTTTCAGTTACGGCGATTGCTGTTTGTTGTTCAAAAAGGACGAATAAATGAAATTCGAACCAAAACTTTATCATTTATCAAATGGAATACCTGTTATTCTGGATCCTATGGATATAGAAACTGTCGCTGTTAAAATAGCATTTGATACCGGCTCACGTGATGAAACACCAAACGAATACGGAATCACGCATTTTTGTGAACACATGTTATGCAAGGGTATTCCGTCATTACCAAACAGTAAATCAATGAAAGATTTTATAGAAAACAAGGGCGGTGTATATAATGCATCCACATCACGAAGCCTGTTGAGTATATATGGTCGCATTATCGCGGAAAACACAAATGATTTATTATGGTTGTTTTCTGAAATGTTGAAAAACGCATTGTTTGATGAAGACAAAATAGAGATAGAACGCAGCGTTATATTGGATGAATTACGACGCGCGCAGGGTAATAATTCCAGAAAGTTTAATAATTTAATAGACACGAATTTATTTGGTTTTTCTGCTTTTCAAACACTTGGAACAGAACAGAATATAAAATCCTTTTCGCGTAATCAACTATTGTCTTGGTTGCGCAATCGTACATCAGCAAAGAATTGTGTGATTTGCGTGTCTGGACATATAGGTGATACATCTGTATTATTAGAACGAATAGAAAAATTATTCAATTTTTTACCAACACACGATGTTGAAAGGCACAAAGATTTAACATATACAGCCTGTGATAAGTTTCAACACGAACCAAGTTTGAAAAATGTTTGGTTAGGTGTTTTGTTTCCATATATAAGACCAGATACATATGAAAATGTGCGTAAAGATTTAGCAGAACAAAAATTTCGTAAATATCTAGCACAAGAAATGAACGAAGTCGTACGACAACAAAATGGATTGGTGTATGGCATTGGAATAACCAGTTATGGCAGTGAATTTGATGGTGTGCGCTGTATTGATACAGAAACTGCGCCAGAAAACCTGGCGCGCGCTGTTGCTTTGATGGCGCAAACAGCGTACCGAATATATAATAAAGATACAATAACACAGAATACAATAGAAAGATTCGTTAACCGGGGAAAACTGGCAGATGCGGATTTTTTGGAATCTGCAACGCGTCGATGCGATGTTTTGATAAATTATTTTATTGATTTTGGCAAGTTATATGATTTTCAGGCTATGGCGGAGATGAATAAAAGCATCACAGCAGAAGAAGCGATAAAATATTCCCAAGGCTTTTTTGATGGCCCAATGTCTATTATGAGTTTTGGTGCAGAACATAATTTAGATTTAAAACAAATTTGGATTGATAATTTTAAATAGGATGAATAAATGTCGTTAAGATTTAATTTGATCAAAACTGATGGAAATGCGCGGCGTGGCAGTGTTGAAACCGCACATGGGACTTTTCAAACGCCTGCATTTATGGCAGTGGGCACTGCCGCCACAGTGAAAGCGCTTACCATGGAACAGGTTGCCGCAACTGGAACCGAAGTTATTTTGGGAAATACTTATCATCTTATGATGCGCCCGGGGGGTGATTTAGTTGAAAAAATGGGGGGGCTTCATACATTCGGTGGTTGGCGCGGTCCGATTTTAACAGACAGCGGTGGCTTTCAAGTTATGTCGCTTTCCAATCTGGTAAAGATGAAAGAAGAGGGCGTAGAATTTACTTCGCATATTGACGGCGGAATTAAACACTTCCTGCGACCAGAAGACAGTGTCCATATTCAACATCAACTTGATTCTAATATTACAATGGTTTTGGACGAATGTTTGCACTTGCCAACAACGCGCGAAAAGGCTGAAAAAAATGTAGATATGGTAACGCGTTGGGCGCGGCGCAGCAAAGATGCTTTCGTTGACAGACCTGGATACGGAATCTTTGGTATTGTCCAAGGTGCAGATTATAAAGATTTGCGTGAAAAATCAGCAAAGGCTTTGACAGAAATTGGCTTTGACGGTTATGCGATTGGTGGACTTGCTGTCGGTGAACCACAAGAAGTTATGTTTGATATGATTGCAACAACGACACCATTTTTGCCAGAAGACAAACCTCGTTATCTTATGGGGGTTGGAACACCGTTGGATATACTTGGCGCGGTAGAACGTGGTGTGGATATGTTTGATTGCGTAATGCCTACGCGGGCGGGACGCACTGCACAGGCTTTTACAAGGCATGGCACAATGAATATGCGTAATGCTAAATTTACAGATGATGCGCGTCCGATTGATGACAAGTGTGGATGTCCTGCATGCAAATTATCACGTGCATACATACACCATTTGGTAAAATGTAATGAAATATTGGGGGCGACCTTATTAACACAACACAATCTTTGGTTCTATCAAGATTTGATGCGTGGTATTCGTGAAAGTATAGAAGCAGGCAAATTCCAAGAATTCAAGAATAATTTTATCAAAGATTACACAAAAGGAAACAAAGATGAGTGCGAATAAACCAGTTTTAACTCTGAATATGGATGAAAAAATATATTTAGCAGTTGCAAAGCAAGATTTAGATAAATTGTCCTTTGTTTATACTTTGGCATGTTTAAGAAGAGGACCAAATCAGTACGATGTTAATCCTGTATCTGAGATTCATACATTCAAAAGTCACACCGAAGCAAATGTTTATCACGACACTATCAATCAAATTGTTGATTTCCACGCCAACGATAAAACGAAAAAAGTTTTATTTGATACAAACAGCCCATTGATAGAAAGCTTTTTAGAAAATACGAAATAAAAACACTTGAAATGCAATACTAAATTTTAATATCATGTAATCAACCAAGGGGAAAATATTATGGCAAGAAAAGAAATCGAAGTAATTGATCGTGGCGGTGCAAAAACAGTTGCAAAAAAACCGTCTGTTATCAAAATGACTAAACGCGTTTTTGCGGTTATATCTGTGATATGGCTTATATTTGTTGCATGGTTTCCGTTGTATGTAAAGAATCATTATGCTGGTCCAATCAAAAAGTCTATGGTTGTATCCATGTTTTTTGATTTGCAACGTAATATCCAAGAACAATATCAAAGATTGTTGGATGGAATAAAAGATTCTATTAACCTTGAAAAACCGATAGGTGTTGCGATTGAAAAGGTAAAAATAGTTGAAAAACAGGTCGATAAAGTGACCGATACAACCGCCAAAGCCAAAGAACAAACAAATAAAGTAAAACAAGAAACAAAAAAAGTTTCTGCGATAACTGGTTTGGCAAATAAATTTGGAATTAAAACAGGCGAAATAGACAAGGCCGTTGAAGAAACGAACAAAGCAGTTGCGACCGCTGATAAAGGTATCGCAAAGGTTGATGCTGTGGCAGAACAGGTTAATAAAAAACTTGATTCTGTTAAAACCGAACTTGTCAAAGTTTCCCAAATTGAAGTCGACAAGATGATTGATGAAGCAATCAAAAAGCAACTTGATAAAAAAACGGGACTTGGTACAACATTGTTGACCAATTATGGAATCAAACATGTGTATCCATGGCGTCCATCATCTTGGCCAGTGGCAACAAGGATTTATAACGATTTAGAGAAATCAAATTTAGGTGTTGTTCAAATCTTGACCCGCACAGTTAACCATTATTTCAACTTGGTTGCGTGGGGCTTGGTAATTGCAGCATGGATTGCGGGAATCTTTATCTGGGGTGTTGTTTTTTCCAAAGTTAATGCCTTCTTGAAGCCGTTCCTGGTGTGCCCACGTTGTGGTCATACGATTGCCGACAAACGCACTGCGTTGGGGCTTTTGCGCGCGTTTCAACCGTGGCGTTGGTTCGGAATATAAGCATCCGCCCGTTTGGGCGGTGTTTTTTTGCAAAAAGTGCTTGCAATGTATAAAAAAGTATGTCAGAATATGCGGGCAATGCGAGCGTAGCTCAGTTGGCTAGAGCGCAACCTTGCCAAGGTTGAGGTCGAGGGTTCGAGCCCCTTTGCTCGCACCAAAAATTTTAAAACCGTCCGTTAGGGCGGTTTTTGATTTTTGCGGCAAAGGGGCGAGTTGCGAGGCGAGGCAACGCTAGTTGCCGAAGTACTTTGCTCGCACCAAAGTTTGAACACCCGAAAGGGTGTTTTTTTTAGAGCAAAGGTATTTTATTGTGTTGAAATAACTTCCTTTAATTGTGTATAATCGCAGGTGGAAAAGAGGTAAAATATGACACAAGTATTATCAGAAGAATATCTTGATTATTCTGATATTTTAATTAAGCCGAAAATGGGAATAAATCTTAATTCAAGACGTGAAGTCAATCTGCAAAGATTGTTCAAATTCAAACACGGTCAAACCAGGACAGGACTTGGGGTTTTTAATGCAAACATGGCAACTGTGGGCAATTTTGCAATTGCAAAAAAATTATTGGCGCGTGGCATGTTTGCAACAATTCATAAACATTACACAGTTGATGAGATAGGACAATTTTTAGATGATTGTCGCGCAGGCAATATTTCTATTGATAATCTGTTTATTACAATCGGATTGAAAAATGCAGCAGAACAAATACAAAAATTGAAAGATTTAGAATCAAAATATAACTGGATTGGGACGCGTAATATCTGTATTGACGCACCAAACTTTTATATCCCAAAGGCATGGGATATGTTGATAGATGTTCGACATGAATTTCCAGATGCTGTAATAATGGTGGGTAATATTGCCAGCGGCGATGTATGTCTAAAATTGCTAGATTATGCAGATATTATCAAATGTGGCATTGGCAGTGGTTCCGCGTGCTTAACGCGCAAACAGACGGGGTGCGGAACGCCGATGGTATCATTGATTTTGGAATGCGCGGATATCGCACATTCTGTTAACGGGCACATTTGCGCAGATGGTGGAATTGTTGATATCGGTGATATATGCAAGGCTTTTTGTCTGAATTCAGATTTTGTGATGGCGGGCGGCATGTTTGCTGGTTCTGATGAAGCCGAAGGCGAAATCATCGAAAAACAATATCAAACGAATGAAATGATTGACGGTCAATCTGTAGTACAAACAAAACGTTTCAAGCAGTATTATGGGATGTCTTCGGAATATGCAAACAATAAATTCGCAGGAGGTATGTGCAATTATAAAACATCCGAAGGACGTGAATTATTAATACCATACACTGGTTCTTTGGACAAAATTTTGCAAGATATTTCTGGTGGAATAGCATCTTGTTGTACATATATTGGCGCATCATCTGTAAAAAACATGCCAAAATGTGCAACACTGATAAAGGTTCATAATCAGTTAAACAAGGTTTTTGAGAAATATTCGGTCTAATACCAAAAAAAATTATAGTTGAAAAATCAGAATATTTGTGCTATAAATCATTGTGAAAACAAATTTAGCGGTGTATATGATGAAATTGTGTATAAAACGCTTTTTCAATTAAACAGGTGCGACCATCAATAAATAAATGTGACGGACGCACTTTTGTGTGTCCGTTTTTTCAAGTAAAAAGGAAAAACAATGGCAGAAAACACAAATATATCTACAAATGAAACCGAAGCACGCTTGCAAAAGGTTGAAAACATTAAACAACGTGATGGTGTCGTTTGGAAAGATAAATTTGATAGAACACATAAGATTAGCGAAGCGCGTGAATTGGCGGACGATACGCCTGTTGTGTTGTGTGGGCGTGTGACGGCTTTGCGGTGGCTTGGCAAATTGATGTTTGGACGCATTTATGATATCGAAGGCGAAATACAGTTTTCTATGTCCCGCGAAGAATTAGGCGAAGAAAATTATAAGTTTATGAAAGCCAATGTTGATCTGGGCGATTTTATAGGAATTACCGGTACGCTTTACCACACAACTGCGGGAGAATTGACCGTTCGCGTATCGAAATATGAAATTCTGGCAAAAGCTCTGCGCCCACTGCCAGAAAAGTATCATGGTTTGACAGATACAGAAACACGTTATCGCCAAAGATATTTAGACATAATTTCTAATCCAGAGGCACGTAATGCGTTGCTGGGGCGTTTTCAAATGACTCATAATTTGCGTGAGTTTATGAACAGAAATGGTTTTTTGGAAATTGAAACACCGATTATGCAAAATATTGCTTCTGGGGCGGCGGCAAAACCATTTACAACACACCATAACGCCTTGGATGCAGATTTCCAGTTGCGTATTTCACCTGAATTATTCTTGAAACAAGCGATTGGTGCGGGCTTTGACCGGGTTTACGAAGTGGCAAAAGATTTTCGTAATGAAGGCATGGATGCCATGCATTTGCAAGAATTTACAATGATAGAATGGTATGCTGCATATTGGGACTATAAAAGAAATATCGATTTTACGTGGCAAATGGTTCAAGAATTAGTGCAAAAGGCGCGCGGTACTTTGCAGATTGAATATCAGGGCACAATGTTAGATTTCAGTAAATATGAAATGATGGACTATACTGCAAAAATGAACGAATTGTTCGGATGCAATATACTTGATTTTGATGATGTAGACAAACTGCGCAATCAATTGGTGGAACAGGGCATGTTCCCTGCGGGCGAATTAGATGATTTGAAATCAATTCCAACATTGGTTGATTATGTCTATAAACGTAAAATCAGGAATCAAATAGTTCAACCTACATTCCTTTATAATTATCCGACATATATGGTGCCATTGGCACGCCACAATGACGAAGATGACCGCAGACTTGATATGTATCAATTGTTGGTCGCCGGTGGCGAATTATGCAAGGGCTATTCTGAATTGGTAAACCCAATACAGCAACTGGCTGCATTTGAAGAGCAGGCAAAAAATATTGCAGGTGGTGAAGAAGAAGCCTTTAACCCAGATAATGACTTTGTCCGTGCAATGGAACATGGTTTTCCACCGATTTCTGGTGTGGGTATGGGTATAGACCGTTTGGCGATGATTGTGTTTAATCAGCCGACCGCGCGTGATGTTATACTCTTTCCGATAATGAAATAACAAAAGGATTTGTTATGGTTGCCGACACAGAAGATGGCGTTATATTTGCATTGACAAAAGCGCATGACAACAAAAATCTGGAACTTATCGAAAAAGCCTTTTCAGAAGACCGCATAGATAACGCAACACGCGAATATTTGATAACTTTGTATTCCAATTCAATGAATAATTTTCGTGAAGTTTTCTTGTATATCGGTAAATGTTTCGGTGCGCCAAAGGCAGCTGTTCACGCATATGATTATGAAACAGATTCAGCAGTAAACAAAAAAATAACAATATCGGATATTAATCCTCTGGAACCATATTTGGTAAATCACAGATTGGACGAAGATCCAATGCGTAATCAATTTTTTGTGGCAACACGTGGACATAAAATAGATTTGGCGGTGTCGTCAATTGTGACGGTTATCGTGGGGGCCCAAAAAAGTGTTGCGCGAACATTGGATAAAATTACTGGGAAATATTATAATGATTATGTAAATGAAGTTGCGCAAACCGCATATATGGTTATAGGGCGGACAAAAAAATTAGCATCTGCGCGGGCGATATCGGATAAAATTCATGAAACTTTTTCTAAATCTTTCATTACAGATGCGTCTGCAAAGGTATTGAAGATAATAGGATCTGGGCATGAACAAGTATCGGTTGAATTGGTGCGCGCCCTTGACCAGATTCGTACACCATACGCCAGACTTGAAGATGTTTGGCGCATAAAATGCTTGTTTGATTTGGTTCCCCAAGCGCGAACATTTATTGAACGTATCTGTAACATGTGGCCGGACAAGATAATTGCTGTGCGGGACAAGTTTTTTGATATCGCAAACCCGCGTGGCTATCGTGATGCGAAATTGATATTGAATATTGGAACGGCAGACAAAGTTATTCCAATGGAAATTATATGCCAGGTTCGTACATTTTTCGAATTTGAACATCAAACCCACGCGGCGTATGAAAAATCAAGACGTGCCGAAACCAGAAAAATCAAATCGGCGGCTCAAATTGAAACTCAAACAGAAATTTTACACCAAGAAGGCATAAAAAAATACAATGCAATAATATGTGAATGTGTCGAAGATTTGTTTGACAGAATAGGGTGGAATATTTTATATAGTGCCGGCAACGAAGATAAATTATTTGAAGGCTTCCCCAGAATATCAACCGTATATTATCCACAGAAAATCACAGATATTATAATGGAAAAGGTTGATAATGCGGTTGAAAATGAAGTGTTTTATGTTGAAAACGCGCCTGCAAAATTGACTCGCGACCAAGAAATACGAATATTTAGATGGATGGCAAAGTTTATTTTGGTATCTGCGATGCCGTATTCAGATTCTAATTGGACTGTAAATACAGACACTATGTCGGGCAAGTTTTTCAACTTTATAATGAAAGAATTGCAACGCTATTATAAGAAATAGTGTGTCGGGGGATAAGATTTTATCCCCTGCGTTTTTTCTTGCGTTTTGTTTGGCATTTAATGTAAAATATAATCAGGTTGTTGAAAAGGTTCGCAACAACCATTAACCCAAGCATAAAAAGGATACAATTATGCGTCAAGGAAAGGTAAAATGGTATAACGGCAAAAAATGTTTTGGTTTTATTGCCCCGGACACTCCAAATGAAGATGGAAATACAGATGATGTATTTGTTCATTCTTCTGCATTAAAGGCAGCAGATATTCGTTTCTTGAATGAAAATGACATCGTTGAATTTGATGAAGAAGTTCGTAATGGAAAATTATCTGTGACAACTCTGAAATTGATACAACGTGATGAAGAATCTGCAAAAAGATTTCAAGAACGCCGCGCAGAACGCAGGCGCGCACGCGAAGAACGCAAATCTCGTGAAGAACATAAGGAAAGACGTGGTTTTGCATTTTGGAAAAAATAAAAATATAAATATTGTAAAAAAAATACCACCAAATAAGGCGGTATTTTTTTATTTGAATGTCTTGTTGACAAATTTGACAAATGTACTATTATGTAAAAATTAATGGTTTAAAATAAAGTAAATAATATGCGAAATAGTGTTGAAATAGAATCTTTGTTTCAAGAATTGTCAGGTAAAGTTTGTGTTGCCGATGGTTTAAATGCGATAACATATGCAACAAAAAATACTGTGGCGCAACACGTTTCTTCTTTTGCAGAAGTTGTTACAGAATGGTATTTATTTGATTCCGAACATGAAAAAGATATAAAAACTTTTTTAACTTCAGAAAGCATAGAAGACATTTTCACAGAATCTGATTTCATAGATTTGATTGCGGGGACCGCATATCTAAAAAATGATATGGTGAGTTTAATTTGGTTAAAAATACCTTTTTCAATAACATTGAAGCGTTTGTTGCATTTAAATGAGGCAACCAGAAAAGCAAACAAAAACGCACGTTTGATAACAAAACCTGTTGCAAATAAAATAAAAGAAATATTGTTGGAAAAATCAGAACAAATAAAAATAAAAAAAAGAAATAAAGACAAAAAATATTATAAAAAGAACAGGGAAAAAATTATCGAAAAAGTGACCAGATACTATCAGGAACACAAAACAGAATTATTAGCCAGAAAAAAAGCGGACTATCAAGAACGCAAAGATATTTATAAAGTGTATTTGGCTGCTATGTATCAAAAACACAAGGCAAAACGGCAGGTTCAACACAAAGCATATTATGAAGAAAACAAAGATAAAATTTTACAACATCAAAGAGAATATAATGCTGAACACGCAGAAGAAAGAAGTATAAAAAGAAAAAAATACTATAAAGAAAACAAAAATGACATATTGACACAACAAAAACAATATAGACAAGAAAACAGTGCAAAAATAAAAACAAGACGCAAAAAATATTACGAAGCAAACAAAGAAGATCACTGCAAGACGAGCAACGAAGCAAGAAGAAAACGTAGACAATGTGCTCGTGTTGCGCGTAATGTGTGTGCGGTATATTTATTTTTGATGAATTTAAGAAAGAACAAACCAGAAGAATATTCTAAATTATACACCAAATATCAAGAACCTATAGTATCTATGATGCCCGCATGTGTTGCTTTGCAAACAATGAATTGTAATTTATGCTCTTTGATGAAATGTGATACCGATGCTAAACGATGCGCATGTCCAAAAGCTTTCTTAATCCACGGAGCAACAACAGAAATACAAAAATACATTCGTATATTAAAACAAAAATCTATTTGATTTTTTAATTGTTTTCATTTGCCATTGGGTGGGCGTGTTTATACGCATCCATAATTTCCGCCATGTTTACCTTTGTGTACAGTTGCGTAGTAGAAAGCGATGAATGTCCCAATAATTCTTGCAGGCTTCGTAAATCTGCGCCCCCGGCCAGCAAAGCCGTTGCAAAGGTATGACGCAACGCATGCGGTGTCACATAATCTGGTAATTGTAAATAATGGCGCAGTTTTTCCACAACTTTTTCTGCCATTCGTGCCGACATAGGAAGCCCGCGCACACTGCGGAACAGGGCGTCATCACTTCGTGTGCCAAACGGATTTATTTTCATATATTTTTCAATTGCGACATGCACGGCAGGCAAAACCGGCACGATACGTTCTTTATTCCCTTTGCCGATTATGCGCAAAGAATCTGGTTTATTTGCTACATCAGAATTTTTTAATGACAAAGCCTCACTTATTCGCAAACCGCATCCGAATATCAAAACTATCAACGCCCAATCGCGTGCTGCAATCCATGGTTCTTCGAAATCAAGGGAACGTATTGCCGCATGCATATCTGATATATCTGTTGCCTCTATTGCTTTTGATAATTTGCGTTCAACCTTTGGGGCAGAAATTAAATCTATGGCATCGTTTTGGATGTTTTTATAACGCAATAACCATTTGTAAAATGTGCGCAGACCAGACAGTGCACGCGCAGTTGATTTGTGTGTTAATTCGCGTTTTGCACGATCTGCCATCCAACCACGAAATGCGAAAGTATCTGCATTTGCGACATCGGATAATTCTGCATTACCGTTATTAAATCGCTTCAAGAATTGGACAAAATCACAAACGTCTGTTTCGTATGCCGTTGCGGTATGCGTTGAATAGTGTTTTGTTTTTAATAAATAGTTAACAAATTCAGCAATTATATCATTCATTTTATTTCGAAAGTTGCAGATACTGTGACTGTAATTTCTGTGTCTTTGCCAACGATAGTTCCGCCGGCATCAAACGCAGCAGATTCCATAGTTGCCATTTTTGCACCCATTAAACGATAGTTGGCAACAGGTCTTTCGTTGTAAGATACATTGTCATAAGATACAGATAACAATTTTCCAGCCTTAAGATTATCTGCGACAACCAATGCATTTGCGCGATTGCGTGCATCCTCTACTGCGACAGATAAACATTTATCAAGTGCAGGCTTCATTGCTTCTGTGCTTGTGAACATTCGCAAATTTTCGGTGAATACATCTTGTTGCCCTGCATACTTATTCAGTACGGCTTCTATGATTTCAGGATTTTTAGCAGAAACTTCAATTGCGATACGCGTTTCTATGCCCAGGTTTTCTGATTTTTGTGCGACATGATTCCATTCTGTTTTTTCATACGAATTGAATTCGGTGGTTTGCATTTTAACATCAATAGTTTTCAGATAATCTGTGATTTCTGCCATTTTTTCAGTCGCCATTTTCATAGAAACTGCGGCGTTTTTATCTAACGTTGTCACGCGCAGAGTAATTGCGGTTCTGTCCTTTGGAACAGAAGTCAAACATTCGCCACTTACATTTATTTTGCGAATTTCATCTGGTTTTTTAATAAAATCAAAAGCCAAAGACACAACGGCAGCAACACCAATAACAGATAAAATCCAAATAATATATTTTTTCATTTTTTCTCTCTCCTATATTTTTTATCCCAACATTTTCTTTTTTACTTTTGCGATAGTTTTTGCGGCAATAAATTTAGCGCGTTTTGCCCCTTCATCTAAAATCGCATCAATTTCAGATTTATTTGCCATCAATCTTTCGTATTCTTTGCGTGGTTCGTTTAATACAGAATCTATTTTTTCATATAGTATTGTTTTTGCATCGCCATAACCCATGCCACCATCAAGGAACATTTTACGGAATTTTGCGATTTCTTGTTCATTTGCAAAGAATTTATAAATCTGGAATATTGTTGATTCGTCCGGGTTTTTGGGTTCTTCAGGGGTCTTGGAATCTGTGATAATACGCATAATTTTTTTCTTTAATTCGTTGCTTGGCGCGAACATTGGAATAGTATTATCATAAGATTTGCTCATCTTGCGACCATCAAGCCCGGGCAGATATCCACTTTCTTCGCCAATAACAGGTGTTGGTAATTTGAAAGTTTCGCCATAGATATTATTAAAATATCCTGCAATATCGCGTGCAAATTCAACATGCTGTTTTTGGTCTTTGCCGACCGGCACAATATCAGAATTATAAAGCAAAATATCTGCCGCCATCAGCACGGGGTATGTATAAAGCCCCATATTTACGCCGGCATCGACATCCGTACCAATTTCAGTATTTTTTTCAACCATCGCCTTGTATGAATGGGCGCGGTTCATCAGTCCCTTTGGTGTCACATTCATTAAAAATTCAGACAATTTATATATTTCATCAATATCAGACTGACGGAAAAAAGCGGTATTTTCCAAATTTAACCCCATTACAATCATCAATGCGGCAATTTCATAAGTATGCTGTTTAATTTCTTTTGCATCATGTACCGCGTTAAGTGCGTGCAAATCTGCGATAAACATAATCGTTTTGTGATTTTGCGACATGTCAATCAAGGGCTTCAGTGCGCCAATATAATTCCCTATGTGTGGTGTACCTGTGGGTTTAATACCTGTTAAAACAATTTTATCATCCATACCTAAGACCTTTATTTTTAACAAATGATAACATAAACATATAAAAAAATCAAAACAAAAACCCCACAATCGTGGGGCTTTTTCAACAGAATTAATTTCTATTAACGAGAATAGAATTCGACGACCAATTCTGGTTGCATTTGCACTGGATATGGAACGTCTTCAAACGCTGGAACGCGTGTAAATGTTGCGGTGAAATTTGCACTGTCCACTGTGATATAGTCTGGGAAATTGCGTTCACCAGATTCCAAAGCCAACACGACCAAAGGCATTTGTTTTGCTTTTTCACTGACAGTGATAACATCGCCCGGGTTCACACGATAAGAAGCAATTTTAACGCGTTTGCCGTTAACATAAATATGACCGTGGCTTACCAACTGACGTGCAGAAAACACTGTTGGTGCTAATTTGGAACGGTAAACAACAGCATCCAAACGTCTTTCCAACAAACCAATCAAGTTTTCAGGTGCGTCACCTTTCATATTTTCTGCTTCTGCATAATAAGCATGGAATTTCTTTTCGCCGATATTACCATAATAACCTTTTAATGTCTGTTTTGCGCGCATCTGTTTTGCGTAATCAGACGAAGAAGATCCACGTGAAGTTGGACCATGTTGTCCTGGTTTATATTTGCGTTTATTAAATGGAGATTTAGCCTGACCCCAAAGGTTAACACCCAAAGAACGGCCAATTTTAAGTTTACGTGTGCTACGTTTTGCACCAGCTCTTGCCATAATATATTCCTTTTAGTTTTTGGTTTTTCTTGTGCCGAACACTTCACAGAATCCTTATCGCTAATGGGACCAAAAGACACCATTGTTTAATCAGTTCTGGTTATTCAGCGTTGCACATTTTATACCGTTTTATTTAGAAAATCAAGTGTTTTATTGATTCTTTGCGGGACGCTATCGCGATATGTGCTGCGGGGTGGGGCGCTTGCACATTTTACAGGCCCAGGACAACGATTGTCTCAAACGAGAATTATTAATCGTTGTCTGCCTCTGGACAGGTTGTGTCATCACACAAGTAGTACAATTTGTTATTATTTTTGTATTTAATCTTCAATTCTTTGGTTGAAGAACTTGTAATGTTTGCTTGGGTTTCTGCCATATTTCCATAATATGTCATGCCACCAAAATTGACGTTCAGCGAAGGTGTCGTTGCTTTTTCAGAACGCAAATACATTACGTTATCGCCAATATGCAACTTGCGTCCGCATTGTTCGGGCCTTGACATACCCGCGCCACTATATGGTGCTGTGGCAGGGCACGCAGTGCGTCCACCAATGCTGTTATAATATATCTTTACATTACCCGGACAATATCCGTCTGCAATACAATCAACTTGGTTTTCACCAGCAGTTGCAACATATTTTGTTGCTGTCGTGTTCAGATAGCAATCGGTTGCTGCATTGCGCCCACTATCAGATTTTGTATATTCGCTGTTCAATGCTGAACATTCTTCCAGACCGAATGTTGGCGTATGAACGGTTGCTTCGTTGCTAGAATCACACTTAACCCCCGCCTTGCCCGGACAATAAGCACCATCTGGACAAATTTCCGCATTTTGATAGTATGCGTATGTTCCGCAACTGCCCGTGGTGGTCAAATAATACCCCGGTTTAACATTATAATATCCATACCATGTTGTGGTGTCGTATTCTTCTGTGGTTGGGTTATATGTTGCTTGATCAATCAATGTTCCGCGTGCCCCAGTCATTGTCGAAGAAGCCTTACATTCTGTGATTGCCTTGCGTCTACTGGCACTCATTATGGATGTGCTTGTAATTGTTGGCGAATAATATGCTGCTGGGAACGTTGTACGTTTGTGATCAGCTGCGGCTGGACAATCTTCCTGTACACCATTTGTGCAATATGTTTTTCCAGTACACTTTGATTGTCCTGTACAGTTATTGTTTGTCGATGTGTCACAACCGGTTGAATAGTATCCGCTGGTGACAGTTGAACAAGATGATGCACCCGCCGCACTGTACTTCGTTCTGCCTTCGCAGTTCGAACAACTACTTGTGCTGTTATAGTTCACAGTGTGTGCTGCCTTGTATGTACCTGCCGCACATGTATCCCAGTTAGAACTTGTCTGACCCTTCGTACCAATATAATGACCGCCCGTCACACTTATCTGGCATTGTGTGTTCGTGCTCTTGCCAGCATCTGTGTTCGCATCATATCCAGTCGGGCATGCACTACAACTTGTCGCAGTATCACCAGCCGAGAATGTGGCACCTGTACATTGTGTACATGTTTGTCCGCTTACAATAGAACCCGCTTTTGCTTTCAACGCTGTGCTTATTGTGCTGTCGCCCCAGGTCGTGGTGTTCGTAGCGTTCTTCTTTAATTGTCCAGCACTGCAATAACTGCTTACATCTGTTGCGTTCTTGGTCTCAAAGCACTGTGTTACAGCTGTCCATCCATTACCAGTACCCTGTGTCCATGTGCTTTCTGCTGTCGGACAGTTGTTTTGTACACCACTTGCACAGTATGTTGCACCCGTACACTGTGATTGTCCTGTACAGTTATTATTAGATGTACATCCTGTTGAGTAATATCCACTGCTTACAGTTGAACAAGATGATGCACCTGCCGCACTGTACTTCGTTCTGCCTTCGCAGTTCGAACAACTACTTGTGCTGCCATATGCCACGGTATGTTGCGCCTTAAAGGTTCCTGCATCACATGTTCCCCAGTTTGTGCTGTTTTGACCGGGTGTGCCAATATAATGACCGCCAGATACAGTTATCTTACAAGATGCGTTTCCTGCATGGTTTGTCGCTGTTGTTCCGCTGTTGGTATAATCTGTTTGACATGCTGTACAGCTGCTTGCACCAGCATCTGACCAAGAATTCGCCCCACAAACCGGACAAGTGTTACCAGACTTATATGCCCCAGCATTACAAGTCGCAACCGTGCACAAATTAGTCACTGTATTATTTGAACTGTTCCATGTCTGACTGTTCCAAGTTTTTAGGTTTGTGATAGACGAACAACTTGTTGAACATGTAGTGTTTGCATTAGTGTTGAAAGCTGTTCCGGTGCCAGCGGTTGTCTTACCCGCCGGACATGCCGTACATGTACTTGCGCCAGCACTGCTGTATGAACCCGTTGCACATGCGGTTTGTGTCAAAGAACCTTCGGCACTGTAATAACCTGCATCTGTATCCGTACAAACCTTACCGTTCATATGATCTACTCCAGTACCAATGGCGTAATATGTGCCCCATTTGTCTGTTGTTCTGATAGTTTCATACTTACCCGCAGCACAAGCGGTTGGTGCGGCGGTTTGACAGTTAAAGGATTCATGATAATTAGAGCCTCTATAATAACATTCCGTAGTAAACGTAGCATCAGGATCTGTATCAGTGAATTTCGCAGAACAATTTTGTATCCCTCTGTCACGCGTATCTGGCCAATAACCATATGAGACAACACGACTTGTTAAAGATGCTTCTACTGCTGGACACTCAGAACATTGTGCTGCGCCGCCGGTTGCATCAGTATAAAGTGGACGACCATTTGGTCCATTCTGTCCCTGGCATGTGCCGCATGTATTACCGCTTAAGCAATCGCTGCTACTTGTTGGGGTTGCGACCTTTGCACCACCAGAAGCAAAATACCCAGCCGTTATGTTTCCTGTCGCGGCAGATGTTGCAGTTTCTGCAATACCACTTATTGCTGTGCAGTATTTACCAGCAGGACATGCCTTGCATCCACCACCTGCTGTTGGTATATAATATCCAGCACTGCACCCAATCTTACAATCGGCTTGCGCATCGTGGTCTGTTGCGGTTGATGTGTTTGCTGTTGCATAGCCTGTCGCACAACTGGTTGGACTACTCGTGCTGCCTGCACTTACTGTATGTTGTTCTGTGTACCAACTTCCTGTCGGTGTCGTGCACCTAGTTGCATTGTTAGTTGCAATCTGTGTTCCCGCATTACATGTTATTTTACAATCACTTCTTTGATCGTGGTTGATTGCGCTTTTGCCTGTCGCACTATAGTTAGTCAAACAGTCATACCATATTCCTGCACGGGGTACGTTCATGCCTGGATCTTTATCTATTCGTGTCACACTTCCTGCGCTTACTGTATGTATCCCTGTCTGGAAACCTTCTTCTGGCACAATACAATTACCATCTTCTGTGTCAACAACATATCCAGCACCACATGTTATCTTACAATCGTTCTTCGCATCGTGGTCTGCTTGTGTAGAACCGCTGATTGTATAACTTGTTGGGCATGATGTTGCTTTTGGTGATGTAGATCCCTGGGCAACAGTATGTTCAAGCATATATACATTGCCACTCGTTATCGCTGTACACATACCATTAGGCGTTGTGACTCTGCTTCCTGCAGAACATGTTATCCTACAATCTGTGCTTGCATCGTGGTCTGTTTGTATAGTTGTGTCAGGTGTTGCATAGCCACCAATTAAACAATCAAATACATTCGGATTACTTATCAGCTGAACAGCGGATGTCGATCCTTCCCCTACAGTGTGTTGAACAGAATACCAACTGCCACCGGGGGTAGAACATGCCTCGCCAGGACTTGCAACTTGTTTACCTGCCGCACACGTGGTCTTACAACTGTACTGACCAGCATGAGCCGCCGCTGTTGTTCCACTGTTCGTGTATCCATTGGTCGTGTTACATGCTGTACAGCTGCTTGCACCATCATCTGACCAAGAATTCGCACCACAAACCGGACAAGTGTTACCAGACTTATATGCCCCAGCATTACAAGTTGCAACCGTGCACAAATTAGTCACTGTATTATTTGCGCTGTTCCAAGTCTGACTGTTCCAAGTTTTCAGGTTTGCGATAGACGAACAACTTGTTGAACATGTAGTGTTTGCATTAGTGTTGAAAGCCGTTCCAGTGCCAGCGGTTGTCTTACCCGCCGGACATGCCGTACATGTACTTGCGCCCGCACTGCTGTAAGAGCCTGCTGCACATGCGGTTTGTGTCAAAGAACCTTCGGCACTGTAATAACCTGCATCTGTGTTTGTACAAACCTTGCCATTCATGAAATCTACACCTTTCCCACGTGTGTAATTAGCAGAAGCAAGCCATTCCGTTGTTGATTCTATCGTATCATATTTTCCTGCTGCACAAGCAGTCGGATGCCATACTTGGCAAATGCTGTTTGAACCACCATAGGCACCATCTGTAGTGTTATAATAGCAATACACTCTGAATGTTGCATCATTATCTGTATCATTGAACCAGGCAGCGCATCCTGTAACCGCATTATGTATATCGTTGCTCCACCAACCTGCATAAGAGATAACACGACTTGCCATATCGCCCGTTACTGCAGGGCATGCCGAACAACTTGCTGCTCCAGCTGTTGAATACGCAGGACGACCAGTGGCAGAATCTGTCGTACATTTACCGCATGTATTACCGCTTAAGCAATCGCTGTTGCTGGTTGGGGCTGCGACCTTTGCACCACCAGAAGCAAAATATCCCGCCGTAACATCGCCAGTTATACCTAAGTCCGTACCGTTATGAGTGTATGTGCCACCCGCGCAATATTTACCAGCAGGACATGCCGTACATGTTAGAGTGTTGCCTTTCAGATAAAAACCTGGATCACATGTGATACTGTTGGCATCGCAATTTCCGGTGCTGTTATTTAATGTGTATCCAGAATCACATGTCCATTGTGCTGCAATCGTAATATCTGACGGCAAATCATAAGTATATGTTGTATCTGGTTGTGTCCAGGCTGAAGAGTATTCAAGAGTATCCCAGCCTGTAAATGTAGCGTGTGGTTTACTAAACGTATTTGCAGATTTTGTGGTAAATGTGGTGCCAAACACAACGTTTTCCGTTTGGTTTGCACCAACGCCACCTTGACCGGCAGAATAGGTTATTGTATATGTATTGGGAGAACACCATGGTTTACCAGCATCACTTGCCCATGCCGGTGTTGTATCGCCCATACCATATGGACAGGTGTCAGCCAAGTCTGTCATGCCAAACATGTCGGCACCAATGTAATTGTCATTGCCAGTAACATCACTAAGGAACGTTCCCGGAACATAGGTCGTACTTGTTTGCCCATTTGTTATGGTGGCCAGGCTAGCGCAACGATAAAAAGCGTAAGAAAACACGCCAGATGCAGACCCCGATACCCCGGCAAACAAATTCTCTGGTATAGATGTTATTGGTGTGCCAGTAAATGTGCTATTAAACAAACTGTCTGCCACACCAGATATCCCGGCAAATAGCCCCGCCGGCACTGATGTTAAGCGCGCACCGCTAAATGTACCCTCGAACAAACCGGTTGCTGCACCGGTTATGCGGGAAAACAGTCCCGCCGGTATCGATGTTAACCCAGAACTTGCAAATGTATTACTAAACATATATGTTGCGGGTGTGGTATAATTTGCGAATAATGTATCGGGAACACTGGTCAAGTGTGTTGCATCATAAAATGTTCTGTTAAACCTTGGTTGAGCACCACTTTGTGCATTTGATGTGATGTACGGGAACATCGCGGACAAATTACCAGATACGCTTTTGATTGAGTCTGCATTACTACTTTCCAAAAAATGTATTGCTGGTACGTTCGTATCTGAGTTATATGTTGTTGTGGTATTTGTGGCAGACCCGCCAAAAGATATTGTTTTGTTTCCAGCACTACTGGCCCAGCTACAAGTATATGTTGTTGCGGTTGTGGTTGTACGTGTGATTGTGTTGACGGAAACTGTACTGCCGGACGCGCTTTGACCACTTAACGTTCCACCATTTCCGCAATCGACATAGAATGTTCCCTTTGGCGAAAGCTTGAAGCTGAAATCGCTCATTCCTGATGTGGTTAATGTGAATTTTGCCGTTTCCCAGTTCGCAGTGTAAGATTTTGCCCCGGTGGCACTTGCACCAATCGTCACGGTTGGTTGTGGTGTTGAACCATTAGAACCAGTCCATCCTTTGAATATATAGCCTGATTTTGTTGGTGCGCCATTAATTGTTGTACTTGTCCCATAAACATATGTTGTAGGTGCGCCGGAATAGTTTGTTCCACCATTCATATCATATGTAATGCTATATGTGTTGGGTGCACACCATGGTTTGGCAGCATCCGTTGCCCACGCCGGTGTTGCGGTGGCTGTCCCCGTCGGACAAGGTGATGTGAGTCCCGTACCTGTGAACATTTCTGTTGCGTCATTTGTCACGGATCCATCAGTAATGCCACCAAGGAAATCTGACGGAATGTAAGTTGTCGCTTTTGTGTTAAAGGTATCATTTATGTACGACAATGAACTACAACTTTTAAATGTACGATAGAACATCTTTTCCGCAGAAGTACCGGATATCCCCGCAAACATATTTTTATCTACATGTGTTATTCTAGTATTATAAAACGTACTATTAAACATTTCTGTTGCCGGGGTGCCATAGATACAGTTTGAGGCAGATGGATTACTCAGATTATTCGTATTACCACCACAGAATAGCGCAGGTGGAATTTCCCCTGTCAATCCTGTGTCGCCAGTAAAAGTAGATTGAAACATTTTTGGTGCCGGCGCGCCATGGAGACCTGCAAACAACTTTACTGGAACGGCATGTATACCGTCACCTGTCAAACCAGTGCATCCTTGGAATGTAAATGAAAACATATTTGATGCCGGCGCACCATAGATACAGTTTGATGCACTGGGGCTGTTCGGGTTTTGACAGAATAATGTTTCAGGTATTTGCCCATTTAAACCACTACAACCGGAAAATGTATAACCAAACACACTCGATGCTGAAGATGGATCACCACGAATACCTGCAAATAATTTTGCAGGAATGGCATATCCGGTTGAAGAATTTCCTGTCAAACCGCTACATCCGTGAAAAGTCATGTAAAACATCTGTTGTGTCGGTGCGCCATAAATACAGTTTGATGCATTTGGGTTGCTTGTGTTTTGACAGAATAATGTTTCAGGTATTTTTCCAGTTAAACTGCTACAACCACGGAAAGTACGGTTAAACATATATGATATTGGTGTGCCATGTATGCCATAGAAAAGCTCGTCTGGTATTGAACCAGCAAGGTTGGATGCAGCCCAAAATGTTCCATAGAATCTTGGTTGTGATTCCGCGCCTGTTGGGGAAACCGTGCCATCTATGGTTCCAAATATTGCACCCAATGACCCGGATATTCCGGTGATCTTTGGTGCGTTTGTATCATCATCTTGGTTTGTATCAGAAACATTAAATCTTATTGCACCGCCTGATTGGCTTGCAGTGTACCCTGATGCTGCACCACCAAATCGAAGTGTTTGTGGTTCGGTATCATCCCAAGAACATTCAAATGTCCCCCACGAAGTACCTGTTTTTGTTATCGTATTCCCAGAAACTGTTCCGTTACCGTTTACCACACTTAACCTTCCGCCATTTCCGCAGTCTACATAGAATGTACCAGCGGCAGATAGTTTAAATTGAAAACTGTTAGTCGCTAATGTGTTTAATGTGAATTTTATATCTGGTTCGCACCATGGCTTACCAGCATCAGTTGCCCATACCGGTGTTGCGGCGGCTGCCCACGTCGGACAAGACGATGCAAGCCCCGTACCAGTAAACATTCCTGTTGCTGGTGTTGTTGCGCTTGTGTTGTTAATCGCGCTAAGGAATGTTGATGGAACATAGGTTGTGGTAGTTGTGCCGTCGGTTATTCCTGTCAATTTGTTGTCATTCCTAAATGTACCATTAAACATATTTTCTGCCGGCGCGCCGTATATCCCTTTGAAAAGGTTTTGTGGTATCAAACCAGTTAAATTTGTACAACCAGAAAAAGTGTGAAAAAACATAGCTCTTGCCGGCGCGCCATAGATACAGTTTGATGTAGATGGACTGGTTGTGTTTTGACAGAATAGTTTTTCTGGAATAGAGCCAGTTAAACCACTACAATTATAGAATGTTTGTTGAAACATATTATTTGCTGGTGCACCATGGATACCAACGAACAGTTTTTCTGGAATAGAGCCAGTTAATCCACTACATCCATAAAATGTCAAGGCAAACATAGATGATGCCGGTGCGCCATAGATACAGTTTGATGCAGATGGGCTGGTTGTGTTTTGACAGAATAGTTTTTCTGGGATAGAACCCGTCAAACCACTACATCCATTAAATGTCTGAGAAAACATATAACTTGCAGGCGCGCCATGGATACCCACAAACAGTTTTTCTGGGATAGAACCCGTCAAACCACTACAACCAAGGAATGTATGTTCAAACATTGCCCCAATTGGTGCTCCATAGATACAGTTTGATGCACTTGGATTGGTCGTGTTTTCACAGAATAGGGTTTCTGGGATAGAGCCGGTCAAACTGCTGCATCCAGAAAAGGTTTGTTGAAACATTCCCCCGCGTGGTGCACCATGAACGCCCGCAAAAAAGTTTGACGGTATTGACGCATTAAGGTTTGATGCACCATAAAATGTCTTATTAAATGCTGGTTGAACAGAGCCTGTGCTGGCGGTGGCAACTGTTCCGAATATTGACCCCAGTGTGCCAGACATACCCGTTAACAATGCTGCGTTTGCATCAGTGGCAGCATCTGTCATATTAAACTTTATTGCTGCAACACCATAAGACGAATTATACCCGGTTGCGGCACCGCTGAATCTGATTGTTCGTGTTGCACTGTTGGTCCATGAACATGTATATGTCGCTTCGGTTGTGTCGGCACGCGTAATTGTGTTTCCGGACGCCCCGGTTCCACTTAACGTTCCACCGTTTCCGCAGTCTACATAGAATGTACCAGCGGCAGATAGTTTAAATTGAAAACTGTTGGTCGATGATGTTGTTAATGTGAACTTTGGTTCTATCCAATAAGCATACACGGTTGTCGGTGTGGTTGTAAACGTGATTGCTTCCATGGTTTGCAAGATGTAACCATTTGAATTGATAATTTGTATTCCGGAACCATTTGGTTGAGTGTAAAAACCGCCGAACATATATCCCGTTTTTGATGGAATGGTGTTAAGCGAACTTATCTGAACAGAAAGGGCAGAATTACTGTACCAACGATCCTCGTATCGAAGATATATTGTCGAAGGTGTGGCATTTGTGGTCGCGCCTGCACTGTCCAAAGTTACTGCAATTGCAGTGGTCGAATTTGGCGTACAAGAAACCATCCCATTCCATGTAGGACCATTAGTGCCACCTTCGTATCCTGTCATATACTGCGTTGTTCCCTGTGGACAAGTCGCTGTTAAATTCGTGTATGAAAATGTATCTAGCCACATATCTGAACTTTGTGGGCTGCCCGCCGAAATCAACCCGGAAAATGTGGTCGGTGGTATATAACCACTTACCCCAGAACCAGAAAATGCATTCATGAACAAACCTGTTGCCGCCTGGTTTACACCGGAAAATAGTCCTGCCGGTATTGCAGATATCGAACTGCAATCATTAAACGTGTAAGAAAACATAGAACTTGCCCCGCCAGACACCCCGGAAAACAGATTGCCAGGTATTGATGTTAAGCCGGTACATCCATTAAATGTGTTAGAAAACAGACCGTCTGCTGCGCCAGATATGGTGGAAAACAAATTGCTAGGTATTGATGTCAAGCCGGTACATCCACTAAATGTGCCATAGAACAAGCTGTTTGCTGCGCCAGATATGGTGGAAAACAGATTGCCAGGTATTGATGTTAAGCCGGTACATCCTTTAAACGTGAAAAAAAACATAGAACTTGCCCCGCCAGACACCCCGGAAAACAAATTGCTAGGTATTGATGTTAAGCCGGTACAATTCTGAAATGTGCCATAGAACAAGCTGTTTGCTGCGCCAGATATGGTGGAAAACAAATTGCCAGGTATTGATGTTAAGCCGGTACATCCATTAAATGTGCTAGAAAACAGACCTTCTGCTGCGCCAGATATGGTGGAAAACAAATTGCTAGGTATTGATGTCAATCCTGAATTGTTAAACGTAGAATGAAACATATTTGTTGCCGGTGTTGTGTAATTTGCAAACAATGTATCGGGGATACTTTTCAGGTTTGTCGCTTTATCAAAAGTCATATAAAATCTTGGTTGTGCACCACTTTGTGCATTGTTTGTAATATACGGGAACATAGCGGACAAATTACCAGAAACTGATGTTATATATGCCGCTTGTGTTGCATTATAATTAAAACGTATTGCGGCGGTGCTTGTATTGGTGCTATATCCTTCTGCAACCCCACCAAACCTAATTGTTTGTGTCTTGCTGCCATTGGCCCATGTACAAGAGTACCTTACATTACCCGTTCCATAGGTACGGTTAACTGTTTTGCCCGATACCGGGTAATTAGTGGCAGAATTGCTGGTCAATGTTCCGCCATTGCCGCAATCGACATAAAATGTTCCTTTGGCAGACATAAAGAAATTGAAAACCGTTATGTTTGAACTTCTGGAAAGGTCTAATGTGAATTTCACATCCTCACATTTGGTTCCATCACCATTTACATCAATTTGATTGCTAGCACACGCCGCAAATGCAGAATTTGCAGTAAACACTACGAATATTGCAAATATTAAACGCTTTAACATGTTATAAAAAGGCTTGATTCCCGCCATCTGAACAAACTTCCTTCTTTTCTTGTCTATCAGTGTAGAAAAAAATTCCGTAATGTGTCAATCGCTTTTTGTTGTAATTTTTTTTATTTTTTGTTTTGACAGCTTTTCCAATAACACACTGCATAAATATTATTCCTTGATTTTGTGTGTTTTTTGCGATATTATACAGAATATGATAAAAACAACGACATATTTTTCTTAATATGTCTTTTGTCACAAGTCGCACACCCACAGATTTACTATTGATAAAGAAAATATGTCTTTATTGACAATGAATTTGGTGGGTGCGCAAAATGTTAAACCTTAAAAAAGGATACTAAATGATGAAAATAAAAGAAAAAATTAAAGAAAAATTGGCAAAAAAAGCCAAAACTACGACAAAAAAGAGCGCGCCAGCACGCGCCAGCACCGTAAAAGAAAAACCGGAAAGCAATAAAAACGATGATAAAGTATATTTTATGGCACTTGGCGGTTTGGAACACGTCGGTCAAAATATGTATGTATATAAATATAAAGGTAAATATTTAATCGTTGATTGCGGTATGGGCTTCTTGGAAGAAGAAATCGGGGCAGGCGATGTTCAATACTGTGATACAACATGGCTGGAAAAACACAAAAAAGATGTCGTGGGTTTTGTTATTACTCACGGACACGAAGACCATATCGGCGCACTGAAATACATCTGGCCAAAGTTTAGAAAACCTATCTATTGCACGCGTTTCCCGGCCGAAATATTGCGCCGCACATTTGATGGAATCGAATTGGACTATAACCCAGAAAAAGATATCATCGAATTTGATGCAAACGGGGCAGAACTTAATCTTGACCCATTTATAGTTGAAACTTTCCATGTTTCACACTCTATCCCAGAAGCACAAATGTTGATAATCAAGACACCGGCTGGAAAAATCTTGCATACGGGCGATTGGACTTTCAATGATGACAACCCAATCGAACCAAAGACAAATTATACTCGCCTGGCAGAAATAGGGTCCGACCCAAAATTGTTGGCGTGCGTTTGTGATTCTACATCGGCAGAAAGACAAACCCCACAAACTACAGAAGTTCAGGTGCGTGAAACGTTAACAGAAATTATGAAAAAAGCACCAGGACGCGTACTGGTTACCGGCTATTCTCGCAGCCTTGCGCGTATCAAAATGTTTTCAGAAGCCGCAAAAGCCGCAGGCAGGGTCGCCTGTATCAAAGAACGCAGCAACCCAAATCCTGTGCCTTATGTCGGGTTGCCAGAATTCCGCGAAATCGGTATAGAATACGGCTATATCGGCAAAGATGACGTTTATACTTTTGATGAAATCAAAGATTTGCCAGCCGAAAAACAGGCTATATTCTTGACCGGTTCCCAGGGTGAAAAATTCGCTATGTTAACACGTCTTTGTAATGGGCACGTAAAAGAATTGAAATTGATGCCGACAGATACTGTGGTTTTCAGCGCAATTATTATTCCTGGGCGTGAACAAGACGTTTCTTATCTTTACAACAAATTGGCGCGCATGGGTATCAAAACTTACACAATATTTGATACAGATAATTTGCATGCTTCTGGCCATGCGGGGCGTCCTGAATTGGAAAGATTCTATGATTTAGTGCACCCACAAGTGTCAATTCCAATGCATGGGGAATTTATTTCTGAAATGTTGAACGGAAAAATGGCTATGGAACGCGGTGGGGCTAAACATATGATGATTGTCCATAATGGCGATGTTATCGCGCTCAAAGACGGCACAGAACCGTATGTTTGCGAATCTATCCCAACGGGCTTTGTCGTTATGGAAGGCGAAACAGAACGCAGTGCCAATGACCCAGTGTATAAAACACGCAAAAAAATCGCTTCAAATGGTGCAATCTTTGTGACTTTGCCGGTGGACAAGCGCGGTTTCCTTAAAGGTGTGCCAGAAGTTTCTAGTGCAGGAATCTTTGAGTCTGATGACACAGGTTTTATGAAACGCCAAATACAAATCGAAATCACAAATGCGATTGATAAATTAACCAAAACAGAACGCAAAAATCGTGATAATTTAGTCCATGCAGTTCAGGTTGCATCAAACAAAGTCGTGCGCGCCAGTTTGGGGGCAGACAAAAAACCACAATACAGCGTACACTTTGTGCAAAAATAAGCAGATAAAAACCGGTTGAACAACCGGTTTTATTTTTTGCTTTAATAACATGCGATTTCTGATTGATATAACGCAAAAAATTAAAAAAACAGTTTGTTTTTGTTGCCGGCCTTTTTGACGCATTTTTATATAAAAAAATAATTAAAAGACCGGCTTTTTATTTGTGGCGCACCCAGCCCTTGATAAACAATAAATAAAATCAAAAAAATCTCGTGAACGTCGATTTTTTAATATTTTCTTAATTGTTTATCTGCGGATTGGTCATGCGCTTCGCTCTGACCTGTCCCGCGGTGCTTCATAAGTGAATAAAAAACAGACCCTGCTGGGTCTTTTTTTATTCATGGCGCACCCAGCGGGACTCGAACCTGCAATCTTTGGCTTCGGAGGCCAACGCATTATCCAGTTGTGCTATGGGTGCAAATCAATCTAATTATAAATATTTAACATACAAAAGCAAGAAACTAATGCTGTCTGAACGAAATGTCATTTAGCCGTTTGCGAAAGTCCAGGGTTCCTTTGAACAGTTTCAACATAAACATAATCTCGCGATAGTTTAATTTGTGTCCTGATATGTCTTGATAATATTCAACAAGTTCTTTTGCACTAGATAATGGGTATAAGCGTAACGCACTGAAAACAGCCATATTTTCATTGCAAATCGAAATAGCATCAAAATCAATAAGTCGTACGATATCATTATGATTGTCTGATACCAACATATTTGCGGGTGTCAAATCAGTATGTGCTACACACATATTTTTGCCAACAGAAAAACGCTTATAAACAGCGCGATACAAATATTGCATCATATAGTTGTTTATACATTTAGTCATAGTTATTTTATACACATCCATAAAGTGAGATTTATCTATCTGATTAAACTGTTGCAACGGAAATAATGCCAAATGCGCCTGAATGCGCAATGCACTTTTATACGCATTTATAATCTCATCATCAGACATTTCAGTTTCGCATTCTGCCAATGTTTTGTGTGGGTCGTATTCATAAGATTCAAAATATTGTCCTTGGAAAGTGTGAACCTGAGTTGTTTTTATTGGAACCCCATAATCAACCAACATTTTCGTCAGTTTTTGATTGCGCATAACAAGTGTTTTTTCATTAAAACGACATACGCGCGAACCATTGTTAATCTTAAAAATAAAAACTTTTGCGACATGCCCCGGAACAGCCGGAATTCTTATTTTGTTCGCGCCTGGAAATGTTCCCCTTATCGCGTTATAACAAAATTCTTCAGATAGTTTTTTCATGTGTTTACTCTTGTTGCAACATTGCCAACATAAAATCATCCAGATCACCGTCTAAAACCGCGGCAGAATCTGTCTTTTCCACGTTTGTTCGCACATCTTTGACCAACTGATATGGATAAAGGACATAGTTTCTTATTTGACTGCCCCATTCAATTTTCTTTTGGGCGGCTTTTGCTGCATCCTCTTCTGCGGCACGTTTCTGCATTTCAAGTTCGTACAATTTAGAACGCAACATTTTCATCGCCATATCTTTGTTCTGAATTTGACTGCGTTCGTTCTGACAAGTAACCACAGTATTTGTAGGAATATGAGTTATGCGAACCGCGGAATCTGTCTTGTTAACATGCTGCCCGCCTGCGCCGCTGGCACGATATGTATCAATGCGCAAATCTTTTTCGTTTATTTCAATTTCTATTGAATCGTCAACATCAGGCCATACATCAACCGAAGCAAAACTGGTTTGGCGTTTTCCGTTTGCGTTAAACGGTGATATGCGAACCAACCTGTGCACGCCAATTTCGTTTTTCAGCCAACCAAATGCACGCTCGCCAGATATTCTGAACGTAATACTTTTTATACCTGCGACATCGCCGGGGTGTTCTTCGACAACTTCGATAGCAAAACCATGTCTTTCGCACCAACGCGTGTACATGCGCGACAACATTTGTGCCCAATCTTGCGCTTCGGTACCACCCGCACCGGACTGAATAAATAAAAACGCGCCGTTGTTGTCCATTGGGTCGCTAAATAGAGTGATAAATTTTGCTTTGTGTGCAGATTGCGCCAATTCTGATACTGCTTTGTTGATATCTGGATCTCCTGGCGACAAATCGTACAAATCAACCAAATTTTTGTATTCGTTTTCTAAACTATTTAATTCAGCCAACTGTTTTTCTAAATTTGATTTTTTCTGCAAAACACTGCGGGCTTCGTCCGGTTTGTCCCATAAATCAGGCTTATTAGAAATATCGTTTAATTTGTTGATTTCAGATTGAATTTTTTCGGGGTCAAAGAAACCCCCTTACGGCAGAAATGTCGTCGGCAATTTGATTTAAAACTTCATTGTTAATCACCATAACAGTAAAAATATATCAGTTTATTGGCTTAAATCAACTTTTTTATATTTTTTCATGAAAGTTTTATTGCGTTGGGGTGTAAAATATGATAGAATATCTTCAACAGAGAGGGATTTTTCATGAAAAAAAGCTTGTTAACATTTGGTTGTGTTGGCGCATTTTTAATGTCTGGCGCGGCAATGGCAATATCTGCAGGAACGGTTGCAAACGATGGTGGGCGTGCCACTATTTATACTACATCAACTGGTTATTCTAATGCCGGATCACGTGGTCAAAATGGTGTGGTTAACGCATACATACAAAATCAACGAAATACTTATTTTATGATAACCCAGCCTGATGTTGATACTGCATGTCGTCAAAAGATTATGAATTGTTTAACCGATTATTGTGGGGACACAACAATTGTTCCGGGAAAAACTTCTGGGCGTTGTATGTATGCAACAGAAAGTGAATTATATAACTATACATTACTCTGTTTGCAGAAAGATACTTCAATTTTGTTGCCACAATATAATACTATCACTAAAAACGGTTCTGGCGGGATGAATACAGCGGCACGTCTTTGCCCGTCTTATGTCCAACAAGAATTGATGTCTTATTTGTCAATGGCAAATATGGCGGACAAACTGACAAAATCTCATTCTGATTTGTGTGTACAACGTAGACGCGAATTAGAAGCCGCCATGGCATGTCATTCTGTGGCGTTGGCATATGGAAACGAAACCAACAGCATGTTAACAACGCAATTAACAGATTATTGTGGTGCGGGTGTCGCGGGTGGTTCGGCCGAAATGGTGACTCGTTTTGCTAATGCTGGAAATGTAGGGGCAAGCATTTGGGGTTGGGCAGAAAAGATAGTAAGCCTTGACCTGAATTCCAAAGGTGCAAATTGGGAGGCCGCTGTCGATGCTGTTTTGGCAAGTTATACAAATCGTATGAATTTAGCGTGTGGTGATAATTTACAGTTGAATCAGGTGGCACACCCAACCACAACAAATACGACACCTAACTTACAAAACGCTGTTGCGATAATGGCAAACGTTGCATTTCCTGCGGCAACAGAACCGTCAATTGAAAAACCTGGAAACTGGTCGGTATATATGGAAGTAACATCTATGTCCGAAATCTATGATTATGCAAGCGCACAGCAAGTTGTGAACGCTGGACTTTCTAACAACGCATTGACAACGCCAAATTCATTTTTAAGTTCTGCACAAATGACAAATATGCAAAATGCATATAAAATGGGCACAAAAGTCTTTGTTATTCGCGACAGTTCGCGGTGTTATGTCGTGCCAGTCCAAACATTGACGCCAACAGAAACATCAATAATATCTCAATCGTTTGCGAATTGTATAAACAGATAAATCAAACCGCCACAGTGGCGGTTTTTTTTATTGCAACTTTTCTTGAAACCATGTCTTTTTTTTGATATAATGATTCTCATGAAATTAAGTCGCAGACAACTTTTAAGGACAGTTAGTTTCAGTGCGTTAGTCGTTGGGATTGCACCACGTGTTGCTTTTTCTGCACCGAATGCGGTGCGTTCAATAAGAACAGGTCTGCAACCAGGCGGCAAGACACGATTAGTAATCGAAACTTCTTCACGTCCAGTATATGATTTATCTTATGGTGACAAACAGTTAATTGTAAATCTGTCAAACACTTCGGGCAGCAGCAGTATACAGCCAAAACTGGCAAACGACACAATGATAAAGCGCGTCACCCAAATTCAAGATGGTACGAAATTACAGGTGTTGTGTGCATTATCTGGGCTTATAGACGCGATTGATAAAAAACAAATAATGATTCTGGAACCAAATGGCGATAACGATTATCGGTTGGTTATTGATTTTGCTGCCGGGACAGGGCGCGGAATAGACGTATCAGCCCCCGTATCAACAACGACTGCAAAAACAGCAACAAAGTCAGAAACAAAATCAACAACAAATAATAATTCTGCGAAACGTGTCATAGTTATTGATCCTGGACATGGTGGCAAAGACCCGGGATGTACAGGGCGTGGTGGCACACAAGAAAAAACGGTTGTTTTGTCTGTCGCAAAAAAACTGAAAAGCAAACTGGAAGCAAACGGATACAAAACATACCTGACTCGTTCTAATGATACTTTTCTTAAATTGGCAGAACGCGCAGAATTTGCCGAAAAGAAACACGCCGATTTATTCATTTCTTTGCATGCAAACGCAAACCCAAGTCGTGACATGAAGGGCTTTTCAATTTATACTTTGTCTGAAAAAGCATCAGACGAAGAAGCGCAAAAATTGGCAGATTCAGAAAATGCTGCGGATAAAATAGATGTTAACGGATTTGAACAATTTTCCAAAGATATTCGTGTTGCCTTGTCTTCACTGCAACAACGTGCTGTTGCAGAATTAAGCGAAGAATACGCAAATGGATGTGCTAAATCGTTTAATCGCGCAAGCATAGAACAACAAAAAGGCCCATCTGTCCGTCATGCGCCATTTGCAGTATTGCGTTCGACTGTACCGGGTGCGTTGATAGAACTGGGGCATTTGTCCAACAAAAACGAAGAAAAATTATTAAAATCAGATTCTCATCAAAACAAATTGGTTGATGCGATTGTAAAATCTGTTAATTCATATGATTTTGACGTTTAAAAAGAGAATAACAAAATGAAAGAAATAGATACAGCCGAAGTTTTTAAAAATATTAAAAAGCATCGCGGTGAACGTTTTGCCAAGATTCTTCGCAATGCCGAATTGCTGGATGTTCCAAATATTGAACACATATTAGAATTTACACAATTAGAAGATCTAGAAAGATTGATACCAACAATCCGGTCTAAATGTAAAATAATGTCTGCATCCCAATATACCACAGATAAAAAGCCGTTAGAATTGTTAGATGAAGCGGGCTATGACGCGTTTATAGTTGAAAGTAAAAAACAAAAAGATTCAATAAAAAAATATTATCGCCCCGGCGAAGAATTATGTACTTTCAGTGACCCCAATAGGCATGAAAACTTTTATATAATTCATGCGGTAAAACGTGGCGCAGACAAAATAAAACCATCCGCAAATCCAGAACGCGAAGACGAATACGGAACATCTGTTATATCAATTCAAATTGCAAAGGGTGGTGGATTTATATCTATTAAAAATCGTTATAACCATACAGTAAACAATCCAGATGCAACATTCGGTAATAACCCAGATAATATCATCCCGGGACTTACAAATTCATTGCGAAAATTCTTTGATGTAGAATTCAATGTTTCTGATATTAAAATGCCAAATAACTATGTTTGGGTTAATGACCAGTTGGTCTGGTACAGTTTTGAAAGAGACAACATTTACATCGGTGACGATTATTATTTTACTGGTGGCACAATTACACGATTGAACAAAGACCGCGAAATCATGTTTGATGGCATGATTTATAATGATAAAGATAAAACAATAACTTCACCAATTGATTACGGCACAACATTTGATGTTTTTTATCTGGCATTTAACGGGAAAAAAGTTACCAGAACATATAACAAAATAACAAAAGAAACGACGTTATCCACACTGGACGGCAATCGTATTGTAATATTCAAAGGGCAGATTATAGAATTAGATTTAGCTACAACAGAAAAAATTAAAGACGTTTTTTTAGAACACAACAAAAGTTTAACAACAATAAATTTACCAAATGTTAAGAAAATTGGTTGTGATTTCTTAGTGAAGAACAAGATGTTATCATCAATAGCGCTACCAAAGGTCGAACAAATCGGTATGCATTTCTTAAATTCTAATAACGCATTGACATCAATAGATTTGCCATCTGTAAAAAGAATTGGCGACTATTTCTTGGAAAATAACGAAATATTAACATCAATAAACATGCCAAAAGTTGAAAAAATTGGTAATAGATTCTTGTATTACAATAAAATGTTAACATCAATAAGTTTACCGAAAGTAGAAGATATTGGCGATGAATTTTTAACTGAAAATACAAACTTAAAGTCGATAAATCTGCCAAATGTTAAAGGAATAGGGAGTGATTTTTTATGGAGTGATAATATTTTTGTGAAACCAGAACCTCACAAAGTATCAATTGTTTTGCATGAAAAGTTTAAAGATTTCGCAAACGAACTGAAATTGAAAATGCAAGGGGAAAGCAAAAAAGAAAAATTGAAAAATGCAGTAAAAAAACTGTTAAAAAAAACAACTACAAAAACACAGGACAAGACAATTCCTGACAACAGCAGATAAAAAAGACCGGTTTGTGTCTTTTTTTATTTATGGCGGAGATGGAGGATTTCCTCGGCTTTCGCCTGCGGGGCAATCGTAACGGTTTTGGTGCGCCTTGCTTCCAAAACCTACTGCTTGTCGAACCCAACAACTTCGTTGTAGCGTCTAACCCCATACCCATACACGATAAATAAAAAATGACCAGTATTGCGTTCGACTGTACCGGGTGCATTGATAGAACTGGGGCATTTGTCCAACAAAAACGAAGAAAAATTATTAAAATCAGATTCTCATCAAAACAAATTGGTTGATGCGATTGTAAAATCTGTTAATTCATATGATTTTGATGTGTGATTTCTTTTTACAAAGATTTTTGTTTTTTCAAGTATTTTTTATAGGCTTGTGCTATGAAAAATTTGTTTAATCCGCTTAATTTCTTATATACGGTATCTTTGCTGATGCGATTTTTATTCAGTAAAAACATCCTTTTATTGAACGAGTGTGGATAGTTTGAATCTTTTACTGTATATTTTACGCGCAATTTGTTCTTAAAATCTAGTTTGCCTTTTGGTTTGTCAGAATCAAATCTGTTCATGTTAATTAAGATTTTTGATATGGTTGATGAACGCGGATATCTTATGTGATATGTTTCATAGAACTTATCTGCTTCTGGCATGGACAATGCATCAATAGGGTGTATCAGATAAAAGTCTGCGTTAGTAGAAACTATCAAATATATTCGCATTGTATCGGCTAAAGCAATTTTTTTCTTTTTTTGGTTTATATAATCTGTCAATAATGCTCGATATAACATAAGGGCTACACGTGGGTTGGCTTCGCCAATACGGTAAAATTCGGACCGCGCCTCATCAAGTTTTTCTCTATCCTTGCCAAAATATTCGTATATTGAAAAAATAATATCGTGCAAATTTTTGTTCATAAACAACCTTTTTTCTGGCGGAGATGGAGGGGTTCGAACCCCCGATACGGTTGCCCGTATACGTGATTTCGAGTCACGCGCATTCAACCAGCTCTGCCACATCTCCGTCTGTGTGTTGGTATTATAACTGTTTTCGATAAAAAATCAAATGCTTTTGCGTTAATTCTTTTACCGGTTATTCGGATTGCTTTTTTGCGTGATTTTTGATATAATTCTTATCAAAGAAAGGTGATTTTTATGAATAGAATAGAGCTTTTTAGACAGGCAGTAGAGAAATTACAAAAAAATTATGCTGATGAAGAATATATGTCTGATATGAATAATTGGTGTGTCGTTCATGCTACAAAATATATGCCGCATAAAAATTCGGACGGTTTGATGTTTATTCAATCAACGGGAATGGCTACGAATTTTGACCTTCCGCGTGCTACTGTTCATACAACATTAAACCATGTTGTAAAAGCACATGGATCGGGTTCTTGGGATGATATGCCGATTGTAATTTTGTCCCCCTATAAAGACATAGTCAAAGAAAACGGTAATCCCGCAGAAATTGCCGCGGTTGATACATACTGGTCAACAAATCCAGAGCGTGGATTGGTCTTGCCAAAAAGCACTTTTGTTATTCGCCCATCTAATGATGTTCTGTTCAAAATTGATGAACATGGCGCAACATACAAACGCGATAATTATACCGAAGAGGAAGTTGAAACAATATTAAAGATGCTGAACGATAGCGATCGTGCAACATATGAAAAATACAAAAACGGTGATTTGAAAGATTATGAAGTAGAAGAAGAATTTAGGTTCGATGAACGCGTAAAGAAAATGTACGATTCTGCCAAAGACAAAAAGGCTTTTTTGCGTGGGCTGTTTGAAGAAAGTCGTTTCGATATTTTGTCACACTTTTTGCGCGATGCAGTTGTTCATATGGCGATGGAAAAGATGCATTTTCATGAATTAGTTGCGACCAGCGATGGCAGCGAACCTGTTGTAGCTATATACGAAGCCGCAACTGCCGCGGGGATTAAAGGCGCCACATCAAACAAAGGACATTCTTATTCGTTATACTGCCAGATGGATAATTTGTCCGAATGCGTTTACATGTATCTAAAAGGTGAATCTTTAACCAAAAAAGATGGTGGCATAATGAATGCTGCAACCATAGGCTCTTTGGTTGATAGCATTTCTACACCGTCTGGGTTACCCCAGATATTTGTTTCAGAAATAAAACGCAGCATTATGAACAATACGCCGATTGATTTCATGAAATTGTATGAAACACAATTTATGGAACTCGTGTCCGCAGAAAGGGTAAATGCCCAATTTGATTTAGAAAACGCTACGCGTAGACTAGAGGAAGAAATACCTTCTTGGCGTTTTCCCGATGAAGCACGTAAAAATACTGAAATCGAAGAAGCAAAAAAATGGCAAAAAAGGGCAACAGATGAATTAAAGAGATTGTCTAAGATAAATACTATGGCAGATTTTGACAAGAATTTATCTGATAGTTTTCGCAAACACACAACCCGTTTATCTGCAGAGTATAATGCATGGCGTGAAAAATTAACAAAAAAACCGGACTATAATAAATTGGTTGAAAAATTAAAACACAGTTTTGGTTATTCGAACACTGTGTACCAAGGTAGAGAATAGATTGAATTTTTATACCGGTTTTATAAAAAATGAAAAATTTTTACGAACAAGTTTATGATATAGTTGAAAAGATTCCAAAGGGAAGAGTTGCCACTTATGGCGATATTGCAAAAATGCTGGGGCGACCACGTGCTGCACGTTTTGTGGGGTATGCGATGAACGCTGTTTGTGAAACTGATAATCGACCATGGCATCGCGTAACTTTTTCTGATGGACGTTTGTGGGATGGTCAATGGGCGGCAGTTCAACGTAAAATGTTGCGCGCAGAAGGCGTTGGTTTTACCAAAGACGGGAAAATAGATGTTGCGAAATATCGTTGGCTTCCAGAATCTGAAAATGCTCCGATTGATTTACGTGATTTGCCATTAAAGTTTTAAGATTTTTTCTTTTTAATTTTTTCGTAAATCTTGTTTTCAGGCAAATCGCGAAATGCCAAATACCAACTTTGCACATCAATATTCTTGTTGTGATTATTAAGCCTTTTTTGTAAATCTTGAATATTTTGTGGACTTGGTGCAATAACGGGCTGTCCTGGTGTCCAGTCTGCTGGCGTAGATACCTTGAATGCATCATTGGTTTGCAGGGCAATTAATATGCGTTTGATTTCTTTCATGTTTCGACCGGTTGTTTGCGGATAATACAAAATAGTGCGAATTATACTTTTGGGGTCAATTATAAACACTGCGCGCACTGTTTTTGTATCTGAAGTGTTTGGATGAATCATCCCGTACAGTTTTGATACATGCAAATCTATATCTGCAATAACAGGGAAAGTAATATCTACATTTTTCCAATTATTGAAATCTATTTCATCATAAATTGAACGAAACCAAGCCAAGTGCGAAGATATTGCCCCAACAGACAGCCCGATTAATTCTGTATCCAGTTCTTGAAATTCGTGCAACATTGATTGAAAAGCCAAAAATTCTGTTGTGCAGACCGGCGTAAAATCCATCGGATGAGAAAACAGCACAACCCAGCGTCCGCGAAAATCAATTGGAAAATTTATTGGTCCCGTTGTGGTATTCGCACTGAAATATGGCGCGACATCACCAATAAGTGGCAAATGTTCGCAATTTTCATCATATGTTTCTTCGTACATAGTTGCTCCCTGATATGCAGATTTTACCATATGCATAAGTGTTTTTTGATAAGAGCCTTTTCTTAATTGATAATTTGCTTTATTTTTTGTAAAATATGGTATCATAATAGAAAAAAGGATGATTTATTATGAAACGTTCTGACGTGGTAAGATCAATAAAAGTTCAATTTAATCGCATGAGAACTTCTGATGCGATGGCAATGCTTGATTGTGTTGTTGATGAAATAAAAACGGCTGTTGCAAATGATAACAGAATTGAAATACGTGGTTTTGGCACTTTTCAACCACGCAAGCGTGCAACCAAACTAGGCTTTAACCCAAGCACTGGCGAAAGAATACATTTAAGCGCGAACAAAACCATTTTGTTCAAGCCAAGTCGTGAATTAACTAAAAAAATGAACGGATAAAATTATGTCAAGGGGTATTACAAATCATAATCGTGACAAATACGAACGCGTGCGCAAATTGATGTGGATAAAATGCGAAGCGTGTGGTCGTTTAGTGTTTTATAAAGACTATAAAAACAATCAATACGTTTGTCCAAAGTGCGGACGTGCGTTTATAATGTCACCCAAACAAAGATTTGATTTATTGTTTGATGATGTGAATTGGCAAAAATTTGATTTACCGATTGTGACAGATGACCCGCTGAATTTTGTCGACAGAATACCATACAAAGAAAGATTAAAAGAAGCGCGTGAAGATGCAGGAACTAATGATTCTATATCAACCGCCGATGGCAAAATAGGGGGTATAAATTCGACGGTATGCGTGATGAACGGGGACTTTATGATGGGGTCTATGGGGCGTGCTGCAGGTGATGCGATTATTGCCAGTATTGAACACGCGATTGAATTAAAGCAACCTTTCGTTATGGTCACATGCAGTGGCGGCGCGCGTATGCAAGAAAACATTTTGTCGTTGATGCAAATGGCACGCACAACTGTCGCAGTAAATAAACTGCATGAAAATAAATTGCCGTACATAGTTATTTTAACAGACCCAACATTTGGTGGTGTGACGGCTTCGTTTGCGATGTTGGGCGATATCCATATTGCCGAAAAGGGCGCGCGTATTGGCTTTGCTGGTCGTCGCATAATTGAACAAAATATACACGAAAAATTGCCGTCTAATTTCCAGACTGCAGATTATTTGTATGAACATGGTATGGTAGACATAGTTGTTAATCGTTCAGAATTAAAAGAAACACTGGAACGCGTATTAACTGTATTAACAAAACAACCTGCCGAACCCAAAGTTATTGATGTAAAAACACCTAAATATGACGCGCCAAAGAAATCGCGTGATGCGGGCAAAACGCCTGAATATGACAAGGTACTTTTGGCACGAAATGAAAACAGACCGCATTTTTTGGACTATGTGAACGGCATTGTGGACAAATGGACATACCTTGCCGGGGACAGGTGTTTTGGCGAAGACGCAGCCATGTGTGGCGGAATAGGTTATTGGTATGGAACGCCGGCTGTTATTATTGGACAAGAAAAAGGGCGCACCATTGAAACACGCCAAAAACACAGATTCGGCATGCCTAATCCAGAAGGATACAGAAAGGCACAACGTTTGATGAAATTGGCTGAAAAATTTGATTTGCCGATTATTTCGCTGTTTGACACTGCTGGTGCATTTGCCGGTGGCGCGGCGGAAGAACGCGGTCAATCTCAGGCGGTGGCATCAACAATCGCAATGGGACTGCGGGCAAGAACGCCTTATGTTGCTGTTAATGTCGGCGAAGGTGGCTCTGGCGGTGCAATCGCGATTGGAACAGGCGACCGCGTAATGATGTTGGAAAATTCGATTTATTCAGTTATTGCACCCGAATCTTGTGCCAGTATTTTGTGGAAAGACAACAAATTCAAGGCACAGGCGGCAACCGCATTAAAATTGACTGCGCGTGATATGGCATCATTAAATGTGATTGATAAAATCATCGACGAACCGGCAGACGGCGCACACAAAGATTGGCAAACTACAATGGAATTGTTGGCAAAATCTGTATCAGATGCATTGATGGAATTGAAAGAAATTCCAATTGAAGAATTGGTGCAATCGCGTGCAAAAAAATTCCTGGCGATGACGCGCGACGTTGAAATCTTTCAACCTGGGCACACACCCGAAGAAAAACAGGTATAAAAAACCACCCTTGCGGGTGGTTTAAATCTGGCGGAGCGTATAGGACTCGAACCTATGGACCGCTATAACACGGTCACGGATTAGCAATCCGCTGCATTACCACTCTGCCAACGCTCCGAACGGGGACTATTATATATAAATGCTTTTATAAATGCAAGTGTGAATTTTTGCCTAAATAAAAATTCATTAAATTTTTTTATGATTTTGTATTGACAGCATGCTCAAAATATGCTATATATACATCATCTTGGTTCCCCGGACGGGGCGGGCTGTCTAGAAAGACAAGTCGGGGCGTACGATTGTTTAGTATGTCTGAATGTACATCACAATTTACCTTCCTTTTGTGATGAACCAATCAAAAACAAAAACTGTGAACAGATAACGCATAATATGCATTTTGTATTCTGCGTTTTATCTGTTTGACATCAAACCAAAAGGATATCATTATGAAGAAAAAATTCGTATTGCCGTCCCTCTTTGTTTTGAATGCTTTTTTGGTTGGCATAACACCAAAAACAAGCAAGGCAGGGGCGTATAACACAAAGCCAGATTCTGCTTTATATAATATAAAAAATGATTCTTGTAATTGGTTACCGCCAAGTTGTTTACCGCTATTTGCGAAATCATTTGCACAAAGTGCAGATTCTGTTGAAGCACAAACCGAACAAGAGGACTCTGTTTCTTATACAATATCATGGCAGGGCAAATCATGGGTAAAATACACATCAGAAGACGGCAGTGGCTTTATTCGTACGGGCGGTTCGCGCACATGGCGCAATATGAATCCGGGGGCATTAAGACCTGGTGAAATTTCGCGTCAATATGGTTCTTGCGGTTCAGCAGGCGGATTCGCCGTATTCCCAACCGAAGAACACGGTATGAACGCTTTGCGGGCTTTGTTGCAATCTGATAAATACACAAACCTGACAATCGCTGCGGCGATATATAAATACGCCCCACCAAGCGACAATAACAACACAAGATTATATCAACAAAAATTGTCGCATATGACAGGCTTGAACCTTCAGAAAAGACTGAAACACTTAACGCCTGATGAATTAGAACGCGTGATGCGCGCAATCAAAGAACTTGAAGGCTGGAAATCTGGCAAAAAAGAAATTTTTGATGCCCGGAGCGCGATAGCAAAAAATGTTTCAGATTATCAAAAAATGTTGAAATACAAAAGTCTTAAACAAAAACAATATTTTGCATAAAAAAACTGCCATACATGGCAGTTTTTCTTTTGATTTTTTTATAAAAATTTGTTAAACTTTCTTTCATGACAATATTATTTATCAATTTTTACTGTTGTCGTTAATGTTTTTTCTTTCGCAAACATAATGTTTGCAATATCTTTCTATTTTTATTAACATCTGCACTGAAATCAAAAGGAATCATTATGCAAATCAGACTATTTAATACCCTTACACGCAAAGTCGAAGATTTTAAGCCAATTATCCCTAATCATGTTGGTTTTTATTCTTGTGGCCCAACAGTTTATCATTATGCCCATTTGGGAAATCTGCGCACAATGGTTCACAACGATTTGCTTAAACGCATGTTTTTGGCAAACGGTTTTGACGTTAATCATGTTATGAACATCACTGATGTTGGACATTTAACCGATGAAGACAATGATTCTGGCGAAGATAAAATGGAAAAGGGCGCTGCGCGCGACCATAAATCTGTGTGGGATATTGCGCAATTTTATTTGGATGAATTTTTACGCGACAGTGACGATTTGAATATTATGCGTCCGACGACCATGCCACGCGCCACAGAATACATTCGTGAACAAATCGAATTGATTCAGCAACTTGAAAAATTGGGATATACATACGAAATTCCAGGAGATGGAATATATTATGATACATCTAAATTCGCAGATTATGGGGCTCTGACAGGCGGGTCTTTGTCCGGTCAGCGTGCAGGTGCGCGCGTTGAATACAATGACGCGAAACGCAACCCAACAGATTTTGCACTGTGGAAATATTCACCCAAAGATGTAAAACGCCAAATGGAATGGGACAGTCCATGGGGAATTGGTTTCCCGGGCTGGCATACAGAATGCTGTGTTATGAGCATGAAATTACTTGGGGCTCATTTTGATATTCATACTGGTGGCGAAGATTTATCGCGTGTTCATCACACAAACGAAATCGCACAAAGCGAGCCTATTGTTGGAAAGCCGTGGGTGCATTACTGGGTGCATTTCAGTTTCTTGGTTGATAAAAGTGGCGACAAAATGTCTAAATCAAAAGGCGAATTTTTGGGCATGAACGCTGTTCGCGCCCGCAATATTGAACCTATTATTTACCGTTATTGGATAGTATTGGGTCATTATCAATCTCAATTAGCGTTTTCTTTCGAAGCCTTGGAAGCCGCAGAATCAGGATATAAAAACATCGTTCGTAAAATCGCAGATTTATTAAATGACAAATCTGGCGATACAGATACAACCTTGTATCAACAATGGCACGACAAAATTTTAGCACCTGTTTCGGACAACCTTAAAACCGCAGAATCGCTGGTTGTTTTCCAAGAATTGCTGAAAGACAAATCTGTTAATACCGCAACTAAATTAGCACTGGTACAATTTGTCGATGATTTGTTGGGGTTGCAATTTATGGAACACGCACAAAAATTACACGATGCAGAATCTGAAACAGCCCCATCGGAAATTCAAGAAATGGCACAAAAACGCCTTGCGGCAAAGAAAAATCGCGACTTTGCAACCGCGGATGCTTTGCGCACGCAAATTGACAAAAGCGGCTGGACAGTGATGGATACTGTTGATGGTTTCAAATTAGTAAAAAAACTGTAAAAAAATAATAAAAAAACTGCTTGAATATAGCGCATTTTGTGCTATATTAGAACGCGTCTAAACAAAGGGAACATCCATGAACTATCCATATATGCCTAAATCTACCGCACTTTGGTTGATTGAAAACACTGCACTAACATTTGAACAAATTGCTGAATTCTGCGGATTGCACGAATTGGAAGTTAAAAATATTGCTGATGCAGAATCTAATAAAATGCAAGGGTTAAACCCGATTATCAACGGACAGGTCACACGTGAAGATATCGAAAAATGCGAAGCAGATCCAAATGCAAGATTGACTTTGCGCGAAGCCATTGTTGAAGCACAAAAGCAACAAAACAAGAGAGGCGTTGGCTATACTCCGAAATTACATCGTCAAAATCGCTTGGGTGGTATTTTATGGATTGTGAAAAATTATCCTGAATTAACGGACGGACAAATTGCACGCCTTATGCGCAGCACAAACCCAACTGTAAAATCTATTCGCGAAAAGGTACACAAATCTTATTCTTTGATTCAAATTCAAAGCCCAATCGTGTTGGGGTTGGTTTCTGAATCTGCACTGCACGAAGCAGTTGCAAAGGCTAAAAAAAGCAGCAAATAAGTTTTATGTTTCACATCAATAAATCAAAGGTTTTTTTATGACTAAAAAACTGGATGAAGCGACAAAGTTATTAATTGATTCTTTGCCAGAGAACTTGAAAGAATTGGCACTGTCTGCAAATGAAATCGGCTATTTGTCCCAGACAGATTTTGATTCTGCGATTCAGGCAGATGAAGTCCCAGACGAAGAAAAAGACGAAGTGTTGGAGTTCTTTAAGCAGGACTTGGAACTGGAATTCCTTGATACAGACAGCAACAGTTTTGCGCGTGATATGGAAAAATATTACGAAGAAGATGATGAAAACTATAATCGCGATAAATCTCGTGATTTATTAAATGCCGATGCAGAACAAGTCGATGTTAACGATGATGATTACGAACATTATGCAAAACAATTGGAACGTAGTTCTACGGGCAATTTAGTTTTGGGCATCCAAGATTCTGTTCAATCATATCTGAAACAAATTGGGACAGTTCAATTATTGACCGCGGCAGGCGAAATCGCTATTGCACAAAGAATTGAAGCCGCTTCGCGTTTAATGGTTTACGGTCTGTGCGAAAGCCCTATGACAATTCAAGCCATGCTTGATTGGTATCAGCAATTGTTAAATGGCAATATTCGTTTGCGTCATATCATAAATTTGGAAGTTATGTATTCCAGTGAATCTGAACAAAAATCATTGGCTGCACTGGCTGACACATTGAAATCAAAAGGCGTTGACCGCGTTGATGATTTAGACGATGAAGATTTGGATGCATTGGAAGATTCTGTATCTAATGAAAGCGATGAAGACGAAGAAGAACTTGATGAAGACGAAGACGGCAAAAAAGAAGATGGGCAACGCAGTTCGTCTGGCGTTCCAATTCCTGTGATGGAAGACGCTTTGATGCCGATGATTACAGATTTATTTGCAAAAATAAAACGCGTATTTTCCAGTATGCAAAAGTTGCAATCGAAACGCCTGGATAATTTGTTGGTATCATCAACACCAGACGAAGCACTGGAAAAAAAGTACAACAAATTGCGCGTAGAATTGTTTGAGCATGTCGGAAAAATTCGTCTTAACGATGACAGAATCGCTGAAATAATGGAAAAATTAACCCAGCGCGATCAATTGCTTATGGGGTTGGAAGGTAAAATGTTGCGTCTTGCGCTTGCGTGCAAGGTTAAACGTGAAGACTTCTTGACCGAATATACAGGTAACGAAATAAACCATAATTGGGTTAAAAAACTAGCAAGAAACAAAAGTGCAGCGTGGCAAAACTTTGCAATCAACCACAAAGAAGATGTCTTGAAAATTCAAGAAGACATAACCGCGATTGCAAAAGAAACAGGCCAACCAACCGCAGAATACAAAAAAGTTGTCGAACTGGTTCGTCGCGGTCAAGCCGAAGCCGCTCGCGCAAAACGCGAAATGATAGAAGCCAACCTGCGCCTTGTTATAAAATTTGCAAAGAAATCTAGCAATCGCGGTCTTGGTTTAGACTTCTCTGATTTGGTTCAAGATGGAAACATCGGTTTGATGAAAGCCGTTGATAAATTTGATTATCGTTTGGGCAACAAGTTTTCAACTTATGCTACCAACTGGATACAACAGGGTATTTCGCGCAGTATTGCCGACCAAGCGCGTACAATTCGTATCCCGGTACACATGATTGACAACATACACAAGATTCAACGTGCATCGCGTCAATTTATGCACAAATACGGTCGTCAACCAACAGCCGAAGAATTATCAAAGATTATTTATCTGCCTGTTGACAAGATACACAAGGCATTAAAGGTTAATCTTAAACCTATGTCCCTGGAAGCACCTGTTGGCAGCGAAGATGACAGTTCGCGCATTGAAATTATTGCTGACGAAACGGCGAAAAATCCGTTCACATCGGCAGCACAAAAGAATCTGCGTAAAATCGTCACCCAGATTTTATCTGAACTTGACCCAAAAGAAGAAACTGTTCTGCGTCAACGTTTTGGTATGTCAACCAATAAAACCAGCACTTTGGAAGAGGTTGGTGAATACATCGGTGTAACACGCGAACGTATTCGTCAGATTGAACAAAAGGCTCTTAATAAATTGAAACACCCAACACGTGCGCGTAAATTACGCAGTTTCTTGGAAGACTAAATTTAACTAACCCGCGTCTTGCGGGTTTTTATGGGACAAAAAATGAAGAAACAATCAACAATATTATTTTGCACGGGCTTATCTGGCAGCGGCAAATCGTATTTCATAAAAAATATTTTACCACGTGGTGCATTTTATAATCTTAAATCTGCAACAACACGCCCAATGCGCGATGGGGAAAAAGACGGTCGCGAATACTATTTCAGGGACGAAAACTATTTTGACAAAGAAAAATTCGCAACCAAACTGTTTGTGAACGAACAATTTTGGAAACCGGGTCAACCAAAATGGCTTTACGGTGTGCCAGAATCTGAAATAACGGCGCACTGGGGCGAAAACTTTACTTACGATGTGATTCAACCGCGTTATGTTCGTCAAATGATGGACTGGTTTTCCTGCCACGATGCAGCGCACATTTATAAATTTCGTATTGCATGGTTTGTTCCTATGATAAACAACATGGAAATTATACAAAAACGACAAAACATGCCAAACGACATAGATGTTCGGCGCACAAACACATGTAATGCAAGCGATTTTAGGGCATCAGGCTTACACATCGACCACATAGTTGTATCAAACACTCAAACTATCGCATTTGATGACCGCCTGCGTACATTTATTAAGTCTGCTTCTCAACGTATCAAATAAGACAAAAACGCCTGTATGGGCGTTTTTTTTATTATTCTGGACACGTTGTATCATCACACAAATAATAATCACCGATACGAAAATACCGCATTAAATCTGTGTTCATCTTTGTTCGTATCTTTGTCATATTGCCATAATAAATATCATTGCCAATTTTCACATGAAGTGATGGCACTGTCTTTTTTACACTACGCAGATAAACAACATCATTACCAACGTGTAATTTATGTCCACACTGTGAATCAGATGACGAACCAGACGGCGAAAATAAACCTGGCGCACATGTATTTATACCCTGATTTTCTGTTTCATTAAAAAAGAACACACCACCACTACAATAAGAATTTTGCGGACAAATTATACATTCGTCGGTGCTTGCCGGCAAATAATAACCCGATGAACATTCGTGAGAATTTGGTTCGAATACCGCCGTATAAAAACCAAAAGCAAGATGTGGGTCACAGCCGTAATCATATCCAGATGTTATTATTGTGCCATACGTTATCCCCTGTGATTCATTTTCATCAAAAGTAAAAGTTCCGCCATTGCATGTGTGTTCACTTGGGCATGGTTCGCACCCATCGTGATTCACAGGTAAATAATAACCGCTTGCACAGGTGTATTCATTCGGTTCAAATACTGCCGATAAATTTGGCTGCATACTTATAAAATCACAATAATTAGAAGTATTGTCGGTAATTAAATCAGCGTATGCAAGGGGCGCATTAAAAACAACAATAAAAACAAAAACAATCTTTCTCATGTTTATTGTGCGTTATAGGCTTCTTCAACAGGTGTTGCCAATGGGTAATAAATGATTACAGGTGTACCTGCGTTGTATTGTGCAGAAAGCCAGTTGTTAAAGGCAGTTCTGCGCCCTATAGTAGTGGTTAAATCACCATCTAAAAGGTTTGCCGGGAAAGCAATGTATATATTCCTGTTAGTGTCGTGCCCACTTATCACTGCACTGGTAGCGTTTGGGCCAACAACGCCCGGTTGAGTAGGAAACATATTTGTCAAAATATCAAACCCTGGTTTTTTGTAGGGAGCAGGCCAACTATAATTAAATCTAATATGTCCACCTGTTCCAACCGGGTCGGTCGCCCAAGTCTCCGTTCCATCCAGTACCTTGACCCCGATTCTTCTTGTTATTTTTCCTGTTGATACATCATAACTATCTGCAATTAAATTGTTTCCACTGCCCACAGCACGCAGAACAGTATTTCCAAACTGTCTGAAAATCGGTTCGATTGGATTGTCCGGTGTCGGTGTTCCCGATTGTTCCCAATAACCAATTGAACCATCTTGTTGCCAACCAACAAAATGATACCCGTATTTTGTTGGCGTTGTTGGCAGAGTAAAATTTCCACCCGTTTCGCAAGATGTCTGCGCATAAGTATCACCATCAACAACCCAATTCACATTTATTGTTTCAGCGGAAGCAATACCACACACAAACACCAACGACATAAATACCAAAAACTTTTTCATTTTTTCCTCCTCGATAAACAATAATTAAAATCAAAAAAATCTTGTAAACTTCGATTTTTTAAGATTTTTCTAATTATTTGTTCTCGTATTCACTCGACACTTTGTGTCTGCGTGTATACCGCAACGGTTTCGGTGCACTTCGTTTCCAAAACCTTGCTTGTATTCTCTCTGTCCTTTTTTTGTATTCGCTCTGCTTCCAGTTCCCCTCCTGCGGAGGGGTGCCGGAACGGCGGGGTGGTCTTTTTCAAGAATTTGAAATATCTGGCATCCTTTCAAGACCACCTCTCCCTGCGGGGACTCCTCCAACGGAGGAGAACTTTTTTATCCCTTTTATTCGGGGGACGGTGGCAAATGTTTGCGTATGTATCGCCACACAACACCCCAACGAAAGGGACAAACACCAAAAAAACCGCATGAAATTTCAGGCGGTTGGAGGTTCAGAACAATTCAATGCGAAATTGTGTGCATATTCAATATATTTTGCAGCCCTCCAACCCAATTTGGTTGGAGTTTTAACGTCATCATGGACGCGCATCGAAACGGGTTCTGACACCCCATCGGCAAAACTCTTGCCGACAGAGTTATTTTAACAGAAAAAAACACCAAATAAAAGAGAAAAAACAAACGGCATATTTTCTATGCCGTTATGTTTATATGTTTTTATGTATCGCGGTATATATTACGCCCAAATCTGTTTTAAGCAATGTCGCCTTTAATTTATCTGCTTCATTAGTTTGGTTCGCACCGTTTAATACTTTCTCGAAATTACGGACAAATTGCGTTGCCTGTGAATTAAATATCTTGTCAGATTTCAACAAATCATGAATTTGTTTCTTGTTCGTGGCATTAAACATTTTTACCAACCACTTTGCAAATATCTTTTTGTCGCCATCGTTGTATTTGTCCCACACCACATCAGGTATTTCAGCATTAGATGCGCGTGTCAAATCGACCGCCTGTTCATATAATTTATCAAATAACTTATCTACATTATTAAGAAAATCTTTCGTGCTTAACGGCGCAAAATTTGCACTTGGCGCAACCTTTATTGCATCCATCGGTGCAGAAGCCCGCGCAACCATCATTTGTTTATTAAGGCTTTGCATCGCATCAACAGCCTTGGCATAATCAGCCATCAAATCTATCATTTGCTGACGTGATTCACCCGCGACATTACCCAACTGCACAGACGAATTGTTTATGTTTTCCAAAGATTCTGATATTGTAGTTTTCATAGTGTTGATTTTTTCAACCAACGTGTTAACTATCGTATTTAAGTTTTCGCTCATGTCGCGCGAACCAGCCGCCAAATCGGGCAGGGCGACATAATACTTTTCTATCAATTCAGACAAAGGTTTTAATTGTTCCGTGGTTTCGGTGGACATTTTGATAAGGTTTTCAGACTGACCGGCTAATTGTGTGTGTGCCTTGTTCATTTCTATCAATGTTTCACGAACGCCTATACCCATACTTTTTACAGAATCTGCAAATTCAGTTGCTGCAGATTTAGTGTTTTCTAATGTTGCGTTTGCAACACCAGACACATCTTTGATTTCACGAACAACCCCAGTTGAAAAGTCATGAATTTCACTGTCAAAACGATTCGTAAGCCCTGCCAATTCGTTTGTTATTCCACGTACAGATGCCGTTGTGTTCGTTGTCGACGCATTAAGCGATTCTATTGCAGATTCTAATTTGCGCAACTGTTTATCTATTGATGTTTCCGCCATACGAACATTTGCACCAACAACATTTGCTGTTTCGGTCATTGTGTTAACTTGGCGCGTCAATTCTTTGCCTGCACGTTTTGTAAATTCTGACATTTTGGTTAAATATTCGCTTAATAATTTATCGTTTTGACGCATTGTTTCTTCATAATTCTTTGATGAAGTCGTGACATTATCAAAGCCGGAGGTCACGCTAGTACTTAAATCAGTCAGTTGTTGTTGCAACGCGACGCCCGCAGCAGACAATTCTTGCATATTATTAGTATTATTTGCAAAATGCGTTTGCAACTGTTCGCTTATTTGCTGTTCTGTTTCAATGCTCTGATTTATTTGTTCTTGAATCTTAGATGCATTTTCTGTGGTTGCAGTGGTCGCTTCTGTTATTTTGTTTAACAAGCCTTCCGTTACAGCAGAAAAATTATCCGTGCTTTGTTGCACATCTAACCAGCCTTTTGACGAAACGATACCATTCAATCCTTCAATCGTGTTTTCCAGTCTTTGTGACATAACCGCAATTTTTTTTGTTGCTTCATCCGCTGTCGCGACCAATTTATCATTTTGTTCTGAAAGCGCCTTTTTTATTTCTTCTGTGTGCGCAATTTGGTTCATCATTGCGCCTGCCATCATCTGAAAATTATTATCAATTTTGGTAATTTCGTCCTTTAATATCGTCTGTAAAACGCGGGCGGCATCTTGTATTTTTGCCTGTTCAGGATTTGTCATAATTTCTAACAAAGACCCCATAACGCGTTGAGATTTGCGCGAAATAAAAAATATCGCAATCATATTAACAAATACCAAAGAAACCACGGACAATAATACAATTAACAAAGTTTGATTCATGCTCTTTCTCCTAACAAATAACATCCTTGAAACTTAAGGAAATTTATACTAAAATATTTTCAATAAAGCAAGAGCATAAATGTCACAAAACGAAAATTTTTCAGATGCACAAAACATCGCATCAAACCCATCTGAAAATATTTGGGTTCAAGCCAACGCAGGAACAGGAAAAACAACTGTCCTTGTACAAAGGCTTTTGCGAATTTTGTTCAGGAATGGCGAATTTAATAACGATATAGCCCCCGGCATTCTTTGTTTGACATATACCAACGCCGCCGCTGGCGAAATGCGCAACAGAATCTTAGCCCAACTGCGCAATTGGGCGCGCGCAAGCGATACAGAATTAGCAGAGCTCTTGGATGGAATATCTGAAAATCAACCTGCAACAAAAAAAGATTTGGCATATGCTCGCCGTGTTTTTTATATGTATATAGACAACCCCGACATGCTTAAAATAAAAACCATCCACAGTTTTTGCGAAGAGATTCTGCACCGCTTTCCATTGGAGGCAGGTATATCACCATCTTGGTCCTTGGTGTCTGGTGCTGCCCAATCGGTTTTACTTCAAGAAGCATTTGATTCCTTGATAACAAAATCTTTTACCAAAACAACAAATATGCAAAATATATTGATGGCATTTAATCGAATAACAGAAATCAAATCTGAATACTTTTTGGAAGAATTGCGTGGTTTGTTATTATCCAGATATCGCTCGTTTTTTCAAGTTAAAGACATTTATAAATATCGTGAATATTTTATTGAAACAACACAAAAAATACTAAAAATCAACAATGGTATAAACCCAGAATTCAAGCCAGATTATCTGCAAAAAATCTTAGATTTTGCATACAAAACCGAAAAAGAATCAAAAAAGCCGGCACAATACATACAAAACACAATACACCTGACCAAACAATATATTGATAACACTATAGATTTCGATAAATACAAGTCCGCATATCTAACCAGTGATAACACAATAATAAAAAATACATTAAAGTACGATTTGCTGGCAACCGAAGCCACGCGAGTATACACCGTTCAACAAAACCTTATAAACACAAAGATTCTTAAAGACACAATCGCACTTTTTGACCTGTCTATGGGTTTTGCCGACACTTACCGCCAAATAAAAAGAGAGCGCAACCTGCTAGATTTCGAGGACTTGATTTTATACACGCAACAATTATTCGAAAAACCAGATGTCATGGGCTGGGTTTTGTCCCAACTGGACATATCCTTGTCGCACATACTGGTTGACGAAGCCCAAGACACCAGTCCACAACAATGGAACATTTTGCGTGCATTAGCCGGCGATTTCTTTACGGACGGCAACACTGCCAACAATCGTTCTTTATTCGTTGTCGGCGACACAAAGCAGTCTATATACGGCTTCCAAAACGCAGACCCGCGCGCTTTTGCGCTAAGTCGCGACGCAATTGCAGAACAGATTCAACAAAATTATCGAACTATAAAGGAAGTATCTCTGGACCAAAGTTTTCGTTCTGTAAAACCAATACTAGATACAGTCGATGCGTTTTTTGATTGTCCGGAAATCATTAAAACAACAGGTTTTCACAATAATCAGCACAAATGCTTTCGGGCGAAAGCACCGGGTTTTGTTGAAATTCATGACGTTTTCAAGTGCGAAAAGACCGGCACAGAAAAGAACAAACTCTACACGAACATGTTGGCAGATAAAATAGAACAATTTGTTCGCGCCGGGCGCAACCCAAAAGATATTATGATACTTGTACAAAAACGTGGCGCGTTTGTTAACTTGTTGTCCACTGCGTTAAAAAAACGCAATATCGCAATTGCCGGCAACGACAGAATCAAATTACCTGATTTTCCTGCAATAAAAGACTTGTTGTATCTGATTAGATTTTGCACAGACCAAACCGACGATTATAGTTTATGTTGTGTATTAAAAAGCCCAATTTACAGATTGAAAGAACAAGATATTTTTAATCTGTGTAGAAACAAGAAAACGACCGTTTTTGATAATTTAAGCGAACAAAATCTTGATATTTATACAGACTTGATTGACACTATCGAAAAATCTGCAAAATTAGCACCATATTCATTTTTTAGTTATGTTTTAGATAAAAATGATACACGCAAAAAATTCATAGCCGCGCTTGGCAACCAGGTCATTGACCCAATTGAAGAATTTTTAACAATGTGTTTGGCGTATGAGCGCACCCAACCGGGCACATTACACCATTTCCTTAAGTGGTTCATCACCGGCGACAGCGAAATTAAACGCGACATGGACGCATCCCAAGGCGTGCGCATAATGACAGTCCACGGCAGCAAAGGTCTGGCATCACCAGTCGTGTTTTTAATCGATACATTAACTTTTCCAAAACCAGATATCATATTAAACGTAAATTATTTGCATAATAATAATTCTTTTGATGTTTGGCTTTGGAAAACGGCAACCAGTGAAAACCTGCAGCCCATTATTGACAGAAACAAAGCCGATCAAATAGCGGAATATTACCGATTGTTGTATGTTGCCATGACACGCACACGCGATGAATTATATATATACGGATGCGACACGGATCGTGCGCCTGAAATGGTTTGGCACAAACAATTGTGGAATGTTTTTGGACGTGCCCCAGAATTATTTATTAACGAAGATACTATAAAGATTACAAATGACACAAAACTTGACACAATTTTTGACTGGTGCAAAAAATAAAAATTTTGCCACCAAAACAGGTACTGCCACGCACACGATTTTACAACGTGTTATTATAGACACGGATTATGTCATCGGCGAAAAAGATATTGTTAATGCTATTAAACAGCATCCAAATTTGTTGCCGTTTTTCAGTAAAACCGCGCAAACAGAAGCACCTATCGCCGGCATCATCCATGGGCACTTCATAAGCCGCAGAATCGACAGAATGTTAATTAATCATGATGCAAAAACGATAGATTTTATTGACTATAAAACAGATACGAATAAAAATACTTTTATCGAAAAATATACAAAACAATTACAAGAATATGCAGAATTGTTGTGTTCTGCGTATCCAAACTATAAAATCAAAGGCTATATTTTATGGTTGCAAGATTGGAGTCTGGATAAAATTATTTAATTGAACTTTCGGTATTTTTTTGACTATAATTCAAGCATGTTAACAAGTTTATATATTTCTAATATCGTTTTGATTGAAAAACTGAATTTGGAATTCGGCGACGGGCTTAATATCATGACCGGCGAAACAGGTGCGGGAAAAAGCATTTTATTGGATGCATTATCTTTGGCACTGGGCGCGCGTTCTGATATCGGTTTAATAAGGGCAGGTTGCGACAATGCGTCTGTAACGGCAGAATTTGATTCCGTCAACGACAAAGTCAAAGAAGTATTAAATGAAAACGGCATAGATTATGACGATGGCTTAATTTTACGCAGAACATTATCTCTGGATGGAAAAAGCAGGGCATGGATTAACGATACACCAGTGTCTGTAAAAATCTTGAAACAAATCGGCGATGAAATTGTCGAAATTCATGGGCAATTTGATAATCATTCTCTTTTAGACCCTTCCACACATTTAACATCTTTGGATGAATACGCAAAATTGCAAGACAACAAATTCACAAACATTTTATCCGATACGCAAAAAGCGTACAAAAATTTAGCCAGCGCGCAAAAACAACTGAAACAACTGACAGAAATTCTGGAAAAATCGGAAACCGAACGCGATTTCTTGGAACACAATGTAACCGAACTGCGAAACCTTAACCCACAAATTGGCGAAGAAGAAGAATTAGCAACCGTGCGCGCCAAGATGATGGATGCAGAAAAAAGTTCTGGTATTTTGAATGACGCATTGGACATTCTGAAAAACAACGGTAATTCACTGGATGAACAAATCTGTTCGGTTGCGCACATTTTGGAACGGATAAAAACCGACCCCAACCCGTATTCTGAAACCATAGATAAATTATACGATGTCGCGTCAACAGTTGCAGAAATCAGCGAACAAATACATCCTGAAAACACCAATGTTGAAGACATAGATTCTGTTGAAGAAAGGCTGTTTGCAATTCGTGCTGCAGCAAGGAAACACCGCTGTGCCGCCGATGATTTGCCTAAAAAGTTAGCCGAAATGGAAAAACAGTTAAACGCAATCGACAACAGTGATGCGGAATTGAAAAAATGCAAAACCGCGCTAAGTCAATATTCTGCTGTTTTTAATAAATGCGCCAAAGAATTGTCTGATTTGCGCAAAAACGTCGCAATAAACCTGCGCAAACAAATATTGACCGAATTGCCAGACCTGAAATTAGGTTCGGCAGATTTCAACGTTGATATAAAAACAACTGTCCCAAACATAAACGGCATTGACGACATTACTTTTATGATAAAAACAAACCCAGGCACACCATTCGCCCCATTAAACAAAATCGCATCAGGCGGCGAATTATCGCGTTTTATGTTGGCACTGCGTGTCGTTCTTAATAACCCAACAAATAAAAAGACTATCGTTTTTGATGAATTAGACACCGGGATAAGTGGCGCAACCGCCGCTGCTGTTGGTGAAAGGTTAAATAAACTTGCTAAAAACGAACAATTGTTGGTTATAACCCATTCCGCCCAGGTCGCCGGTTTCGCCGACAAACACTTTAAGATATCAAAACACAGCGAACAAAACACCACCACAACTTCTGTTAATGAAATAACCGGCGAAGAAAGACTTAATGAAATCGCCCGCATAATCAGTGGTGCAGAAATTACACCAGAATCACTGGCAAGTGCAAAGAATTTGATTAAACATTAAAAACACCCTGACGGGTGTTTTTTATATTACTTTAATATTTTACCGTGTACGAGCTTCGTACAATATCGGCAAAATATAATTAAATATTGGTTCTGTCGCAGGACACATTTTTTTCTGCTCTTTCGCTTCTCGCAAAAGGGAATTAGTATGATTTGCTGTCACTGTAAAGAAAACCTGATTAAAGATATCAGCAATCCCATCTTCTTCACAAAGAAAATGCCCGGCATAAATTAATTGATTGTTGCCAGTGTAAATACATCCGCGTTCAGATTTTATGTCTTCAATAAATTCGAAAAGTAATTTTTTATTTTTTTGTCCGGATGTTTTATCAACATCTGTTTTTTCTATCAATATATGGTCATAGTCCTTGGTGGCACCGCTACGGCGTGCAGTAACGTTTTCCATATACAATATTTTTTCAATAGCGAACGGTAAATCAGCCCAAACAACAGGATGATCTTCATTTGGTAATTTGCTTGCATATGTTGGTTTTTTTGGGCATTTTAGCATATTTTATCCTTTTTTGCGTCTTTACACTCATATATAAATAATACGGAAGTACCATTTTACCAAGCATTTTGTTGAATACAACAAAAAAACTAAATTCCAATTATTTTTCTGGCAGGCTGTATTCAACACCCGGCACATATTATAAATTTAATATTCCGTCTGCAAATTCAATGGAATCGGGAACCGCAGAATAGGTGCTTATAATTTTGTTATCTTTATCACGAACAATCGCATATCCACGTTGCAAAACATTTTTATACGACAAAGAATTTAACATCTGACCCATGTGTTGGACAGACTGATTTAGTGTTATCAATTTGTTTGATAAAATCATAGGGAAGCGCGACATTAATTCTATTTTCTGATGAACATATTGCAGTTTTTTATCGATTACAATATCCATTGTATGCGACAAATCGTCAAGTCTTTGAGATTGTTCCATAAGAACTTGCTTCGGGCTTTTGGGCGTTATATTTGCCAAGCCACGCTTAAGATTTCCCAAATGCGTTATAAAAGCAGTGTTTAATCTGTGTGATAAATTATCCAATTCTTGAATCAGTGATATTTTTGTTGGCACGACAGTTTCTGCCGCACCAGTTGGGGTTGGGGCACGTACATCGGCGGCAAAATCTATCAACATCCAATCCGGTTCGTGTCCAACACCAGAAATCAGCGGGATACGGCTATTTGCAGCAGCACGCACAACAATTTCTTCAGAAAAAGGCAGCAAATCTTCCAACGCCCCGCCACCGCGCGCAACAATAATAACATCAACATTATTCATGCGATTAAAATATTCAATACCGGCGGCAACTTCTTCTGCTGCTGTTGCTCCTTGAACTGTTGCAGGATAAAGCAACACATGCACTGGGAATCTTTCGCGCAATCTGTTTTGGATATCTTGAAATGCTGCGCCTGTCGGACTGGTTACCACGCCAATTGTTTGCGGGAAACGTGGCAAAGGTTTTTTGCGTGATTCATCAAACAAACCTTCCGCAGCCAATTTATGCTTTCTTTCTTCCAACATTTTAAGAATCGCGCCAACGCCAGCCATTTCAATTGACGTAATTATTACTTGATAATTGCTGCGCGCAGGATAGGTGGTAAACCGCCCAGTTATAATTACTTCTGCGCCTTCTTCTAACTTGAAATTAACCGGTGTTCCGCGCCAAATAATCGCATTTATTGCCGCCCCGGCATCCTTGATTGTCATATACAAATGCCCCGATGTAGCATGTGTAATTTGCGACAATTCACCACGAATCCGTATTTCAGGGAAAGCCGTTTCTACAACTTTTTTCAACAGCATTGATGCATCAGAAACACTGAATATCATATCTGGTTTAACAAATGGTTCTGGTTTTTGCAGCATCAACTATTCTTTTTGTTTGTTCGCAGCCAGCAAAGGCATCAAATTTAATGCCTTGGCAAAACGCCCCTCTGATTCATTTTCATCAAAATAGAGTTTTGTTGGCTTGCCCAAGAAATAAGGAATTGTTATTCCAGAATGTGCATATTGGTCATATGTTAAATCTAATATTGTATTTGATGGAACGTGCAACAAATAATGATGCGGTCCATGCGCCCACATATCGTCGATGAACATCAATTTCCAATCTTTGCCACCACCCATCATAAGCGCAAAATCAATACTGGAAGCGCGACAGAAACCGTCAGAACAATACCTAAAAGCATCTGCGTTTTCTTTATCAAAAGTTTGATATTTTACATCTTCCAACTTGAAAGAATCACGAAAATACAGTGCTAAATTTTTTGCACGCATACGTGGAATCTTTTCCATCCCCATTTTTTCAATGGTCGCCAGCAATTTATCTGTTGCTTTTTTATAAAAAAGTTCTTCTTTTTCATCCATAGGTTTTATTATACCATATTTTACAGTTCAGTCAACGGCCAACGCGGACGTGGCGCGACAGGTTCGCGCACAACATTACCAATGCGATAATTTTCTAAGCCTGCCCACGCAATCATCGCACCATTATCGGTACACAAATTCATTGGTGGTGCTGCGAACAACATATTTGATTTGTTTGCCAAATCTTCCATTGCTGCGCGAACCGCGCTGTTTTTTGCCACACCCCCGGCAACAACCATAGTTTTAGGTTGTGCCTCTATAACACGACTGTCATGCAGGGCATTGTGCAGTCTGTTTGTTATACAATCAACCACAGCCGACTGAAAAGAAGCACAAAAATCATTTATAAATTGTTCATCTATATCTGGTTGTGGGGTTTTATCCAACAGCATACGCGCCGCCGTTTTTATTCCAGAAAACGAAAAATCACATCCCGGTTTATCACACAACGGACGAGGAAAATGAAAACGTTTTTTATCGCCCATTTGCGCGCGCTTGTCAACCACAGGCCCGCCAGGATACCCAAGCCCTAACATTTTCGATATCTTATCAAAGGCTTCGCCGGCGCTGTCATCCAAGGTTTGACCTATTAATTCGTATTTACCGACACCACGAACCAACAATATCTGACAATGCCCGCCAGATGCTAACATTAATAAATAAGGGAATTCTACATCTATATTTGTTGCAGAATCGCTTGCTGACGCGGCTTTAAGACGTGGCACAAGCGCATGCCCTTCCAAATGATTTACCGCAACCAGTGGCTTATTTGTTGCGTCAGCGATACCGGTTGCTGCCATCCAGCCAACCAGAACACCGCCAATCAAACCGGGACCAGCGGTTGCAGCAACAACGTCAATATCTTTAATATCTTTTCCTGCACGTTCCAATGTTAATTTAATAACTTCGTCAATTGCCAATATATGAGCGCGCGCCGCCAATTCAGGCACAACCCCCCCATACTTTTGATGTTCTGGAATTTGCGAATAAATGATATGCGACAAAATATTCTTGTCGCTGTCCACAATGGCAGCACTGGTTTCATCACACGAAGATTCTATGCCTAAACACAAAATCTGTTTATCAGAATGTTTGTGGCTTTCGCTTTTTCCCATATCGGTTATAATCAAATTTTCTTTACTCATTTTATTTTCACCAATGCTATACCAAGGTTATGTTCATTTTGTTTGCGTTTGTTGACATATTCATAAAAATCTGTATCCATGACAACTCCGTGTTTACGGGATGCATGGCGCAGTGTGTTATTTGGCAATAAAAATCCCATATGCACAACCGCTAAATCAGTTCCGATTTTATCATAAAAACCATCACCGTCATGTATAAATAGCACAACTAATGGCGATTGTATATCTATTTTTGATAAATTTTTATACGGTATATATTCAATATCAACAGCCTGTTTGGAAAAATCAGTATCAATATTATGCACGTGCTTAAACCAAGATTTTTTATCAATAACAACATGCCTTACTGCTGTTTTGCCATACAAGTTGCTTACATTTTCCAAAAAATTTTTATTGTTTTTCAACCAATCGCTTTCAATAAAATGATTGCGATAAATAAAATCAACTTCGCCGTTTTTATATCTGATTTTATTTAATTTTTTTACATTTCCTGCCGCTAAAGACGTTTCAACAAAAGTCGTACAATCAAAGGCATCAAAACGAATTAAAGGGTCTTGGTCTGGAAATTTTTTTTCGCCCAACGGGTCAGAAACATATTTTGTCCCAAGATAACGTTCGCCAATATAATATTGATGTGTTTCTGTTGCACACCCAAAAAGTAAAAATGATAATAAAAATAAATTATTCTTCATCAGACTGTGCATTTTGTGCATTCTGTTGAATTCCGCCATAACATATCGCCACGGCATCACTTATCAACATTTCATTAGAATTTGGCAAGTTCGCAATCTTGTCAACACATCTAATAAGCAAATCTTGATGTTCTTGAGTTTTAACAACGCGTTCAACAGTTTTTATACGTTGCACATCGTTCAGCACCAACCATTTTTTCATATGTGCATTCTCAAAGGTCGTAATCGGGCGCACAAACAACCCCAACACAACAAATGTAATCAATATACCAACAATGATAGAAATCTTTATAAACAGTTTTATCTTTTGTATTCTAGTATTTTGAGACATTGTTTACTCGCATTTTTCAACCCAAACATCATACGTATCATTTTGCAACGGATTTTGTCCTGGTTCATTACGGTTCATCCAACCGCTAAAAATTCTTTCATCTGTTTTTGTATATATTTCAACAAACACAAAAAAGTTTTCTGCATCGAAAGGATCGCTTTGTTTGCAATTTCTGACGATTATATTTAAGCCATCATACTTTTTTGTACTGCCAACAGCAACAGGAACAATTTGTGTTTTTCCGGCGGCCTTATTCATTACACGAAGTACGGCAGTATTTTTTTCAACATATGCAAAAGCAGGGGAATTTGACAATAAAAACAGGGGCACAATAAACAAACAAGACAATATTTTTGTAATGTTCATCTCTGCACCCCCTTTGTTTTGATAATTATTTATCTTCGCCGGCGTTTTTAGCCTTTGCAGACAAATCTTCAACGATACGAGCTTTCTTGCCAGACAAACCACGCAAGAAGAACAATTTCGAACGGCGAACTTTACCGACACGAACTTTTTCAATCTTTTCGATTGCTGGACTATACAATGGGAATTTGCGTTCTACACCAACGCCATAAGATTCACGGCGCACTGTGAAAGACGCATTGTTTCCAGTACCACCATCACGCGCAATAACTACGCCTTCAAACATTTGGATACGGAATTTATCACCATCTTTGATTTTTACATGAACTTTAACTGTGTCACCAGCCTTGAAAGCAGGGATAACTTTATCGCCTTTCAATTTAGCAACTTGTTCTTGTTCAATTTTTTTAATTATGCTCATTTTCATTTTCCTTTATTAAATCCGGACGACGTATCTTTGTTATTTCGTCCGATTGTTGTTTCCGCCACCGTTTGATATTGCCATGGTGACCGGACAGCAGGACTTCTGGGACTTTATGTCCACGCCATACTGACGGACGGGTATATAATGGCCATTCAAGCCCGCCGATTTCGAAACTTTCGTTTTGGACGGCTTCATCACCGCCACCAAGTACATTATCCAACACGCGAACGGCAGTGTCAACAAAAACTTGCGCTGCTATTTCGCCGCCAGATAAAACATAATCTCCGATTGACACCTCTTCAATGTCATATTCATCAATAACCCGTTGGTCAATACCTTCATACCGACCACAGAGCAGGGTCATTGTATCATATTTTGCAAAATCATGCACTAATTTTTGATTTAATTGTTTGCCACGTGGTGAAAAGAATATGATTTTGCCTTTGTTTTCTATGGAATCTATGGCATTTCCCAGAACATCAGGGCGCATAACCATACCGGCACCACCACCAAACTGTTCATCATCAACACTGCCATAGTTGTTTATCGCAAAATCACGAATATTGATTGTTTTATACGACCATATACCCTTATCCAAAGCACGCCCAACTACCCCTTTATCAAGGGTTCCTGGGAACATTTCTGGAAAAACAGTCAATATATTGAAATGCATCTTTTACCGTGTTTTTTGTTTTATATAATCGTATTTACAATTGTCGCAAATTTCTTGTATTTGTTTTGCAATAGTTTGTTCTTGGGCGTGTTCTGCCTGCAACCGAATTTCACGGTCAAAAAGACCATGTGCAATCTTTCTGCATGGCATATTATTTTTGGCAGCCCAAACCTGAACAGAACATTTTGTTATTGGGAAGAAACCGCAATCTACACCAATATTTATACATCTGTGATTTACATAAATGAATCTCATATTTAACCTTCTTATTTCACATTTATAACTTGATTATCAAAATCAACATTGGCCCCAACAAAAGAAACCATTTCGCCATTATCAAGTTCAATAATGTCGCCACCACCAAAATTTTGGAAACAATCTGCGACCCCAATTTTTTTACCATCACGAACAACATCAAAGCCTATTAAATCAGATTGATAATATTCGTTTTCTTTTAATTTTGGCAAATCATCACGAAAAACGAACAATTCTGTTCCACGCAAAGATTCTGCGGTGTTTCTGTCATCAACACCATCAATTTTTGCGATAATAACATTTTGTTTTAACACACGAACAAAATGAAATTTTTCGGCATCAAATCTGTCGCAAACAATACGAAAGCCCTTGAAATCTTCTGGTTTTTCGGCAAAAGATTGCACGCGAAATTCACCCCGAATACCTTGGGGGGCAACAATTTTTCCAACCAAGATTTTATTGTTGCTATCCATGTCTTACCATTGTTTTTGTTTGTATGCTCCGCACAAAAACTTATATCCATTAGGACAACCATCAAACATATTTGCAGATGTAGAAAAACTAACATTAGAACGATTTTTTGCAAAATAGTTTACAGCCTTATGCCAAGCATCCAATCGTTTTTGTTTATCCACACACCATTCGTTATTAAACGGGCAACGTGTTTCCGAACAAAAAACCTTTTTTATTGTGTGTTCTTCTGTGCTTATTGCAAAAAAACCAGTCCCCACCAAACGCACAATCTCTATATTTGGGATGACATACATTTTTTTCATTTTTGTACCTTTCTTAAAAACAATTCACTTGGCGGATGCCCGCCAAGTAATCAAAAAACAAAAAGATATTATTCAGCAACAGCTTCAGCAGCAGGTTCTTCTGCTGGTGTTTCTGTCGGTGCTTCCGCAGCGGCTTTTGCGGCTGCTTCTGCAGCGGCTTTTTCTTCTGCTATTTTAGCCAATTTTTCAGCTTTATCTTTTGCCTTCATTTGAGTTTTTTCTGAAGGTTGGTTTTTCTTGGTTTGTGTTGGAACTGGTTTTGCAGCAACCAAGCCAGCATTTACCAAGAATTTGTAAACACGGTCAGATGCTTTTGCACCTTTTGCCATCCATGCTTTTACTTTTTCAATTTCTAAAACAACGCGTTTTGCATCGTCTTTTGCTAACATTGGGTTATATTTACCAACTGTTTCCAAAATCGCCCCAGAATTACGCGCATTACGAGAATCTGTGACTACAATATGATAATAGGGGCGTTTTTTTGCACCATAACGTGCCAATCTGATAACTGTTGCCATTTTATTTTACTCCTGTTTTTTGTTATTTTTCCCAAAAAAGCCACACAAAAACGCGCATCAAGAGCGAAAACTCGCCGGTTGATGTTCCTTGTGCATACCGCACACAGGGTCGTTTACAATGGCAATCTTTGGGATTTGCGCAGTAATTATGTATCAAATTTTATCAAAAGTCAAATATTTGTTAGACATTATCTTTGCCGTTGGCAACATTGTTTATGACACCAAGAATCTTGTTTTCGCAAACCGAAGCTGGCAGGACGATATCGTGTTCCTTGTTCTTCTAACTCTACAGAAAGTTCAATGTTTAACTTGATTTTATAGTGTCTGCTGTATAATGGCTTTGTTCCGCGTCTATTATTACATAATTTATGTGTTGGTTGCAAATTAGATAAATCATAACTGCCACCCTTTGACTTTGGCACCTGATGATCCCACGAGAAAGCCATATTTTTCAACTGGTCTTTATGTCTTTGGTTGACGGAATTAATTTCTATTGGTTTGCCACACAATTTGCATATAGGGCGAAAGCCATAATCACCCATTATCTCAAAAACCTGCTTCATTTGTTTACGATTCAAAACCCCGTTCACATGCTCTGTTTTAACCAAATCACTTAACAATTTTTTAAGTGTCTTTTTTATATCTATATAAAAGAAAGACGCACAGTTTTTCTCAAACTGCGCGTCAACAAATACCCTTAATAAATTTTTTATATGTTCTTTGTCCATCGTATTAACCAAGCGACTTGCCTGCTTAAGTGTATCTTTAATTTCATTATTAGTCATACGAACACCTTTTATACAACCAAAAAACATCTAACAGACTGATTATTGCATACACACAATATATAAATAAAGGCAGAAAATTGCATTTGCGCATTAAAATCACTGGACATTTCAAACAAAAAGATATATCATCACTGGGTCGGTTTCTGCGGGCATGGTATAATGGCAGAACGAAAGCTTCCCAAGCTTTAGACGAGGGTTCGATTCCCTTTGCCCGCACCAAAAAATAATCGCCTTTTGGGCGATTTATTTTTTTACCAAGGGCAGGGAAGCGAACCCGACCAGAGTTGCATCAGCAACGAAGGGTTCGACAAGCAGTAGATTTTGGAAGTGTAACGCACCAAAATCGTCACGATTGCCACACAGACACGAAGTGTCGAGTGATTCCCTTTGCCCGCACCAAAAGATAATCGCCTTTTGGGCGATTTATTTTTTATCTTGCGTATACTGTTAGCGTAGCTTTCTCTTCACAACCCTGCGCATTTCATACATTTTATCTCTTGCGAGATATTTTCTTTTTATTAACTCAACAATTTTATGCATTTCACTTTTCAACTGAGTATCTATACATTTTTTGTTTTTTTCTATTTGCGTTAATATATCTAATAATTGTTGTTTTTCCGTCAAAGACATATCTTCGCCATACAAATAAAACAAATGTTTTATTTTTTCAATAATAGAATCGCAATTTGAACGCGGTGGCACACCCCCAGTGCTGCGATCGCAATCAAACTTTGGGCGTATATGAAGTCTGGTTTTTACCATTTTAACGCTCTCTTTGGTATTTATTCTGAATTGCTTCAAATCTGTTTCGCATACTGCGCAAAACTTTACGAGATTCACTGTACTTTTGTTTATTAAGTTGTTTTACCAATCTGTTCAACACAATCCAATCGCCAGGCTTGATTGTTTTGTGTTTATTGATAAAAGACTGCACCTGCATGCTCAAATCAGTGGCATCTATTACACTTGCATAATCAAAATGTTTTTCTTCATTCATATTTGCCCCCTTTGGACTATTTTGAGATACTATTCATATAATATATAATATCATTAAACAATATTTCAACCCGGCGCAAAGCGGCGTTCTTCCACCGCACATCTGATGGGTACCAACTTTCCGTTAAATTTGCCCATGTTTCGTTATTTATCTTGCCATAGTGCAACAAATCATAACGCGCATCCCCCATATCCATCCGCTTATACACAGGCGACATTATCGGAAATTCACCCGTACCGATTTCAAAATCGGCGGTATAGACAGGTATATTTCTAGATTTGTATCGGTTTTCAAGGCAATCTACCAAGTCCCCCAAAAGAGTAGGGCCACTTATCGCGTTGTTGTCTGGCGTTATCGGCACATTTGGTGCTAATTTTTCCTTGAAAAACAAAGTATTTTTGTGTGTTTCCGGATGGGACACTAACAAAGAACTGGTGACATCAGCTTTTTTGCGATAAAAACGACCGAGTCCAGTATGCAAACCAATGGATATCAAAGACTTTGCATTTTTGCCCATAATATCATCATATATACGCATGGTTGCAACGTTTTCCGGCAATCTTTCACAACCACCATAAAACAAGCCATATGGTTCATAATATTGACCATGGCTTATCGCCGCCCAAACACCGTCTTTAAGATGTTCTTGCCTAAATTTTTTTATTGCTTCTTTCTTTATAATTTTATCTGGTGTGGATAACAGCACAGGATGCGCAATCGCATATTTAGGGTTGATTGGTAATTGCTCTGGTTTGGAGAAATCTATACCAAAATTTCTGTTCAAATCTATTAAGCCACCGTTTTTTTTATCAAACACTTCGCGCATACGGTTTTGCATACCCCAACCATTGATTACATGAATCAAAACTATTGAGAATTTATCCAATGCAGGTTCTGATATTTTTGACACCATATTTGCCAAGAACATGTTCTGTGCAGCACTGCCAAAATACCCTTCGATACCATGCACACCTGAATTTATAACAATTTTATTATCACCACTACCAATCGTGACACAAGTTATTTCGTATTGCATATCGGGTGTTTTATATGCAGAAAACACGCCGACATCCATTGCGCGATGTGCAAATTTAGATGTTGCCTCAAACCAGTTTTCTGAATAAAACTTCATTGTAATACTCTATTTTATTTAACAGGTATTTGCAATAATTGTTCAGGGAAAATCAAATCTGGATTTTTGATATTATTACGTTCTGCAATCATGGTGAACAAAACACCACGGCGCAAAAAATTACGCGCAATTATCCATAAACAATCACCACGGCGCACTGTATAAAAAGTATCATCATCACCAGTCATTTCTGGCATAATAAATTGATGTTCTATATTTGCGATTGTGGTACCTTCGCCATCATGCAAACGAATATTTAATTTGTATTCTTTACCGCTTTCTAATTTGCCCACATCGGCACCCAAACCAAAATTTTTATAATCAGACACACGCGAAAAACCAATATACTTATCATCCAAAGATAGCGACACGCGCAATCTTGGCAACGCCTTGCCAGTCACGACCATACGACCATTATTCATATAATCTATTTTGGAAACGACCAAATCGCCATCTGCCAACACAGGTGCCTGCATAATTTTACTGCCATTTTTTGTCATCAATAACGATACAGAATTTTTATATCCTTGTTCAGAAATGTACACAAATACAGAATCTGCCGACTTGATGTTTTTATCTGTATCAATCAAAGAAATTACATAATTGCCTGGTTTTAAGGCTTCGTTTGGTGCATATACAAATTCACCGTCTTTGTTAGTATGCGCCGTGGCAACGACTTTTTTATTTATAACAATAGAAATATTAGATTCACGAATATTGCGTCCTGCCACAATAATATTTCCTGATTTTTCAATACGCACCAAATCGAAAGAGGGCGTAGTGTGTTTTTCGTTATTCCTTACAGAACGAACAATAGGTTCTGGAACAGATGGTGCTATAACCTTTACCGGTGCGTTAATCTTGAAAAGCATGACCAAGATAGCAATCAAAATAACTATCAACGCACAAACAATCGGAAACCAATAAGCGCGCACAATCTTTTTATTTCTTGTGTGTTGTTCTGATGTTTGATTAACAACCACAGGTTTAGATTCTGGTTTCTTAAACACCTTGAACCTTTGCAGGAATTTACGTGTAAAAGCGCGACGACGTTCCAGCCACGATTGTTGCCGGTTAACTGCATCATTTATCAATTCATCTGTGCTGCGTTTTGTTTTTCCAATGTTAGTAGTTGCCATCATCATACTCCTAAGTTTATTTTCTTTGACAAAATTATTGCAAAACTCGTTTGTTTGTCAAGCCTTTTGTGGTATAATACCCCATGAAAAAAACAACAGGAGAAAAAAATTGGCATACAAAAAAATTGGCATTATGACAACAGGTGGCGATTGTTCTGGATTGAACACTGCGATTCAACGCATAGTTGACGGATGTATACAGCGCAAATGGGCTGTTATTGGTATCCAAGACGGCACAGATGGTCTTTGTTGTACACCGGCAAAAACCGTTAATTTAACAGATGAAAACTTCCGTTTCGTTTCGTCTCATCTGGCGGGCAGCATTTTATCAAACGGGCATGCCGGGGCAGAAAATTTTATATCAGCCGCACACGCCGGAAAATTAAATGCATTTAATAAAAAACTCAAAAAATCATTGAAAGAATTAAAACTTGATGCACTTATATTGATTGGTGGCAACGGCAGTTTGTCTTTGGCGCATACATATCGCGAAATATATAGCGATTTATCATTAGTTTGTATTCCTAAAACAATAGATATGGATGTCCCTTTAACCGATAAAACCATCGGTTTTGATACCGCAGTACAACAACTGGTTTCATACTGCGACCAATTATTATTAACCGCACGCAGCCATCATCGCTGGTTCATTGTCCAAACAATGGGGCGTGATTGTGGTAAACTGGCATTAAATGCAGGCGTTGCCATCGCAGCGGACGCCATACTGATTCCAGAAATAAAATTTGACACAAACAACCTGATAAAACACATAAAACAATCGCATCGTGATTACGGTATTATCTTGGTATCCGAAGGAATTTCTATTCGTGGACATTCTGGCAAACCGGCAGACATGATTTCGCGGGCATTAAACACTGCAAACATACCAAACCGCACAGCGTTTCCAGAACACATTCAAAGGGCAGGCGACACTGTCGCAACCGACAGAATTTTAGCTGCCGGCTTTGCGGACACTGCATTAAAAGCAATCGAAAACAATGAAACTTATGTTATGACAGTACTACAAAATGGGGAATATAAAACAGTATCATTAAACGATTTCTTTGCTGCTGGGAAACACGAAAAAGACCCACATATTATCGGCATGCAAACGTCTAATTCTTATGTAGAATCAGACGATACACTTTTACACATTGCCACAGATTCTGGAATTTATATCGGCGAAAAAAAGAAATAAAAAAACCGGACAAACGTCCGGTTTTTCTTTCAGAAGGAAGACAAAACAATAAATATTATTTTTCAGAAAAATCTGCATCTTTGGCATCTTTATTTTCGCCAGATTCAGATTTATTTTCTTCTGATTTTTGTGCTTCTTGGGCGGCTTTATAAACCGCTTCGCCCAACTTCATAGCCTTTTCAGTCAAAGCATCTGTTTTTGCCTTAAGAGATTCAACCGTTGCATCGGCTTTTGCCAATTCATCAGACAATTCTTTTTTAGCATTTTCGATTGCTTCACGTTCTTCGGCACTGATTTTGTCGCCGTGTTCTTTCAGTGATTTTTCGATACTGAACACTGCGGTTTCTGCGGTATTTTTTGCTTCGGCTAATTCTTTTTTCTTTTTATCTGCTTCGGCATTAGCAGCCGCTTCATCAACCATGCGTTTGATTTCATCTTCGGACAAACCGCCGTCAGATTTAATCGAAATCGCTTGTTCTTTGCCGGTACCTTTATCCTTGGCAGACACATGAACGATACCGTTTGCATCAATATCAAAAGACACTTCGATTTGTGGCATACCACGTGGGGCAGGTGCAATACCTTCCAAATTAAATTGTCCCAACAATTTATTATCCGCCGCCATATCACGTTCACCCTGGAACACACGAATAGTCACAGCAGATTGATTGTCTTCAGCAGTTGAAAAGATTTGTGATTTCTTGGTTGGAATTGTAGTGTTTCTGTCAATCAAACGCGTAAACACACCACCCAAAGTTTCAATACCCAATGACAATGGTGTCACATCCAACAACAAGACATCTTTGACTTCACCTTTAAGAACACCGCCCTGAATTGCAGCACCAAGCGCAACCACTTCGTCTGGGTTAACGCCTTTGTGAGGTTCTTTGCCAAAGAATTCTTTCACGGTTTCAACAACCTTTGGCATACGTGTTTGACCACCGACCAAGATAACTTCGTTGATTTGTGATGTTGTAAGTCCTGCGTCTTTCAGCGCTTTCTTGCAAGGTTCGATTGTTTTTTCAATCAAATCTGCAACCAAAGATTCCAATTTTGCACGGGTAAGTGTTGTATTGAAGTGTTTTGGACCTGTGGCGTCCGCCGTCAAATAAGGCAGATTGATTTCCGTAGAAGTCTTTGACGACAATTCGATTTTTGCTTTTTCTGCGGCTTCTTTCAATCTTTGCAACGCCAATTTATCATTAGACAAATCTATTCCGGTTTGCGCCTTGAATTCGTCCATCAAATATTTCAGAACACGTGCATCAAAGTCCGAACCACCTAATTCTGTGTCGCCATTTGTAGATTTTACTTCGAATACACCATCAACAATTTCCAAAATAGAAACATCAAATGTTCCACCCCCCAGGTCATACACAGCAATTGTTCCGTCTTTGTTTTTATCAAGACCATATGCCAATGCCGCGGCGGTTGGTTCGTTAACAATACGTAAAACGTTCAAACCCG
>JAFWJF010000008.1 GCA_017511715.1 Alphaproteobacteria bacterium | reverse complement strand
CCTCTTCCTCATATTCTTCGGTATCTTCTTCTGGTTCTACTGGTGCAATAATATGGAACACAGATAACATCCATCTTGTTATCTTGATTGTTGACATCGCTGCCATCTTTACATGCGCCCACTTTATATGCAACAAAATGCCAGACATAACCAAAAACAGCAAAAACAACACAATACCAATAAATAACGATGCAAGCCCCAACATTGGTGCTATATCAGCACCGACTATTGCCCCCATCATTCCACCAAAACTTTTACTTGGCCACATCAGACCCAACGCAATACTTCCCAGGCACAATGTCACAAAACCACGCAGCAAATTATATTCTGGTGCCCTTTCTTCGTCCCAACCGACAAATAAACTTAGCCCAAAGCGCCCCAAACATAAAAATAAAAACAACGCAGGTATAAAACCAACCACATATCGAACCAAGACAACAAAATTCCCAATTATACCACGAACCCCGAAAGTTCCCTGGGCTGCAAAACCGGACAAATAAGGATTCTGAAAAAACAAAATAAATACCAACCACACAGCAAACAAACAAAACAATATCCCTGTTGCGCGCACAGATAACTTGCGCAACATTTCTGAAATGCTGGTTGGCAAAAACTTTGAGTTTTTATTCATACCTGGACATTTTATCACAAATTAAGACAAAGTGCAAAAAATCTATTTAGAATTAACTTTCTTTAACAAGGCTTTTGCAAAATCTGCGCACAACATACCGACAAAAGCACCAAAGATAACATCACTTGGCCAATGCGCACCAACATAAATACGCGACACACCTATTATTATTGCCAAAGACCATGTTGCCCATTTTATACGCGGGAACAACATACCCAACATGACAAGCGCTGCAAAACTAACTGTCGTATGCCCAGACGGCATAGACTGAAAAGCATTTGAATCAGAAAACATATTGAACAACATTGGGTCTGCAAATATTGGACGCGCGCGACCAATTATCATCTTTAACGGTTTTACCAAACCACACGCAAAAACGATTGATAACAAAATATAAAAAACATAACTGTTTTTAATTTTCACAAAAGCATATCTGAAATCGTATTCATTTGTAATTGCTTTATATACAAAGAAGACAAAAACAGATATGGCTGCAAAACCCAACAAAACCTTCCATGCAAATATTTTTCCCAATAATAACGCAACAACACACAAACCATTTGTAGCATCAGGAATATCAACATTACACGAAGGGTTGTTTACCAAACCAAACAAAGGTTTATCAAAAAACAACACTCCTGACACAATTAACATCAAGGTTATCAACAACCCAATGATTATCCAATTCCATTTTAGCGTATTATCTTTTCGTATAAACATCTTACAAATCCATTAATTCTTTATATATTGTTTTGTCAGTCAAAACTTTTGCACTGATTGCGGTTGCCATGCTATCTTCATCTTCACCATTTACAATGTTAGGACACGCCCTACGCAAAGCCTTTATATCAACATTTTTATCTTGGTTATAATCATGCGCATTAAATTCGCCATTTATTATATTAAGAAAGAAAGCATCCCTTTGTTGTGCATTACGGATATTAGAAAGGCAGACCAACGGAAATACCCCACGACCATCAATTATATTTCCTTGCCCTGTTTTTACAGACTTGTTTAATAATTCCAGCACCCCGCCATTTTTCAAGTCAATATGGCTAGCGATTCTGGAACGACCAGCCGTTGGTGTTCCTATCAAAACACCACGTTTGTTTTCATAAAAAGCCGCGGCAATTGCTTCACTTGTCCCACTAGTGTTATCAGAAATCAAAACGACAACAGGGGCTTTTGTTATAGCATCTCCCCCTGGGACAATCTCTAATTCATCAACTGCTGTTTCACGTATTCTCATTACCGGCACGCCCCCCATAAACAAGCCTGCTAATTTAGCAGCCGCCTTTTCATCATCACCCTTGGCAGTTCTTAAATCTAGAATAATTCCACCCACATCACTATACTTATTTAACGCTTCATTAATTATATCTACTGCACCATCAGATATTTTATGAACAACTATTTCCAAAATACCATCAGTTGTGGCGTTTTTTGCACGATGAATTATATCAGCATCTGCCAAAACGACTGTTGCACGGCGAAGTGTCACATTTCGATTTCCAAACGGGGTTAACAATTTGATTTTTACAGTCCCAGAATTATATCCAGATAACACCGCCCCCATATCTGCATCGGACATTTCGGATACGCGTTTACCATTAACTTCTGAAATAATATCTCCTTCGTGAATTCCTGCCATATCTGCTGGCGAATCTTTGTATACACCGGTTATTCTGAAATTAGACTTGAAATCACGCCCACCATCAAAACCTATACTGGTCAGTATTCGTTTATCTGCATCATTTATTGCATCACGCGAATAAATATAGGTTCCATTTTGGTCTATGCTGGAAAGCAGTGCATTAACAACAACTTGATATAGCGCGGACGCTGGCAAAGAACGCAATTGTTCGTCTTTTTCACGCATCTTCAGAAGCAAAGCCGTAGTAATTTCACCATAAGACTTCCAATCTTTACTTTCCGGATATGGATAATTAGCAATTAATTCATCGCCCCAAACCAAAACAGCCCTTTCGCCTGTTGCGGCAATATGAGCATTAGAATTTATCTTTTCCAAAGATTCTATCGCAACATCTATATTTTTGCCAGCCCAGTTAACACCATCTAATTTTTCATAAATATCTGCGAACACATCTGAAACGGCATGAACATCTATGCCATCTTGAAATTTTATATCGTCATGGAACAAATCAGCCGCACAAAGCACCCTGGGACAAAAGATAAAACTTATCAATAAAAACAAATTTGTTATTTTCATAATATTCTCCTTTCCCCCGGGTACAAAGTTTTTAATATTCTGTTTCCCTTAAATTAAAGTGATACAAAATAACATTAGAGATATAAATACTGGTCAATGTTCCGCTGACGATAGAAAATGTCATCGCGACAGCAAATTCGCGCAACATTTGTCCACCGAACATATAAATACCAACCATCGCCAAAATTGTGGACACACTGGTCATAATTGTACGATAAAGCATTTCATTAACCGACAAATCGATTATATCAGAAATTGGCATTTTATGATACTTTTTTATATTTTCATCAATTCGGTCATAATTCACAACCTTGTCATTCACAGAATAACCGACCCCCATCAAAATAACAGCAATCGCCGTTTGGTTAAATTCAAGACCTACCGCAGAAAAGAATCCGAACATCAAAATTAAATCAAATATCAGCGACACGAACGAACCAACGGCATACCCACCGCGATAACGCACCCAAATATAGACCGCCATCATAACGAAAGAAACCAATATTGCCAAAATACCACCACGAATCAATTCGCCACCAATTTTTGGACCAACAACCTGAATCTGAGAATAAGTCACACGATTACCCAAAATATTTTTAATTTCTGCGACACGAACATTTTGTTCTTCATCGGTAGACCCCTTTGGCAAACCAACACGAATCAAGACGGAATTTCCATCAACCGCCTGCAATTCAGGCTTGAATTGTGCCAAATCATGACGCATTTTATCCACAGTATAATCAGCACTGACCGGTTGTACTTCCATTGAAATTCCCCCGGAAAAGTCAATACCATAATTAAAGCCTTTGAACACGATTGAAATAATGGAAAGCGCAACACAAATTGCAGAAATCCAATACGATAATTTACGATATTTCATAAAATGCAGTTTCATCATTTTCCCCTATTTTATAATTGCACTTTCTTTTTATTTATTTCTGATATAGCCGATTTTTTTGCTTTTGCCGTTCATATACCAATCAACAAACACACGGGTCAACAACAAACAAGTAAACAAAGTTGTTGCCACACCGATTGATAATGTAACCGCAAAACCACGAATTGGACCCGCGCCGAATTGGAACAAAATCAAGGCACAGATTAAATTAGTTAATTCACCATCCAACACTGTTTTCGTGGAACGCGTAAAGCCATAATCGACCGCACGCAATGTTGGAACACCGCTGCGCACTTCATCACGAATTCGCTCAAAAGGCAAAATATTAGCGTCAACCGCCATCCCCAACGTCAACACGATACCGGCGATTCCAGGCAGTGTTAAAGTTGCCCCAAACAATGCGGACACCCCGATAATCATCAAAAGGTTGACGATTAAAACAATATCTGCAAACAAACCAAATATTCCATACAACATTGCCATAAAGACCAAGATAAACAAGACACCAACCACCGAACCAATTTTACCGGTTGCGATTGTATCAGCCCCCAAACCTGCCCCAACTGTTCTTTCTTCGATAACTTCCAATGGTGCCGGCAACGCACCAGAACGCAACAGCACAGCCAAATCTTTCGCGCTTTGCAGTGTGAAATTACCAGAAATCTGACCACGTCCACCTGGTATGGGTTCACGAATTGTTGGTGCAGACAAAACTTTGTCGTCCAAAACAATTGCAAATCTTTCGTTCACATGTTCTGTGGTTAATTTTGCAAAACGGCGTGCACCCGATGTATCAAATTCAGTTGTCACAACCGGCATATTATTTTGATCAAACGAAGCCTCGGAATTTTTCAGACTGTCACCGGACACTTCAACATGGGCATACACAGGAATCTTTTGTCCTGGGTTTTCCATGTATTCCAAGAACAATGTACCACTTGGCGCATGCCCCGATGCCAATTGTTCACTTGTTATATTTTCATTAACCAAATGGAACGTCATCTTGGCAGTCTTACCAATTAATTCTTTGATATGTTCTGGGTTATCAACACCCGGCAATTGTACCAAGATATATTTACCACCCTGTGATTGAATTGAAGGCTCTTTTGTTCCCAACGCATCGATACGGCGGCGAACAATTTCAATACTGCGCGACATCGCATCTTGCACCATTTCTTCGCGTGCTTTGGCTGTATAAGTAATCGTCAGGTTTTTACCACTTGACGCAACATCAACCGCATTGCCCAAGACACTGCGTAAACGTCCTTTGGCTTTTGACACTTCATCACTTTCACGCACAACCAGCGTCACTGAATTCCCAGTATTTCGCAAATCAGAAAAACGAATAACACCCTTGCTTCTGTCAATAAGGGCACTGCGCACTTCGTCATAAAGTTGTGCAGATTTTTCCTTTAACATAACATCTGTATCAACTTCCAACAAAAGTTGAGCACCGCCTTTCAAATCAAGTCCCAACGGAATTGGTCGAATCCACGAAGGAAAATAAGGTGCTAATTTTGGTGACAATGTTGGCACAGCCAACAGTATTCCGAACAAAGAAATAAATACAATCACTAACTTCTTAAACATTTATATACCCCTGAAAAATTATTCAATTGCCGCAACAGCGTTTTTGTTCACTTCAACAACAACGCCCTTTGCAATTTCCATTTCGATAGTTCTTTCGTTTACTTTTTTCACAGTCCCATAAATACCGGCTGCAAGAACACGATTACCAACCTTGATAGAATCAAGCATTTTTTGATATTCCGCCATACGTTTTTTATTTGGACGTATCATAAAGAAATAAAGTATAGCCATAATAATAATGCAATAAAGAATCATACCCCACATACCGCCTTGCGCTTGGGCATTTGGCAGTGTTTGCGCCGTTTGATTTACAACTTCAACCGTTTCATTCATGAAAAATCTCCTTTTTTATATGGGAATACTAGTAAAAAAAGAACGATAAGTAAAGCACCAAATTTTGTTAATCAACACAAAATTAAAATCAGAATAACACATTGAAAAAAACACACTTATGAAAGAACAAAAGTCAAAGTAAAAACAAAAACCACCCAATTAGGTGGTTTTTAAATCCTTTCAAACATTTCGTCTAATTCAGATATCGGAATAACTTTATAAACCGGGCGGCCATGATTGCATTCACTGCCCCGCTCTGTCCGTTCGATATCGCGCAAAAGCGCATCCATTTCCGCCATGTTTAATTTGCGACCCGCGCGCACAGAATGATGACACGCATAATTCGCCAATTTCAGATGTAATTTTTCTTGTATGCGCGAAGAATGCCCGTATGCGCGAACTTCATCTGCGATTTCTTGGAAACATTTTTGCCAATCAAGTTCCCAATCTGATGGTTTCTCGAAAACAGCAATCGCTTCATCACCAAAAGAATCAATCTGCAAACCACATTGTTTCAATTCGTCTTTGATTGTCAAAACAGATTCAGCATCTTCCGCTTTCAATTTAATCACTATTGGTGCCAAAAGCGGCTGCGTCTTGATTGTATGTGTTCTTAATTTTTCATAAGTAATGCGTTCATGCGCGGCATGCTGGTCTATTATGACAAAGCCATCTTTGTTTTCTGCCAATATATACTTATTATTTAATTGACCAATAACACGACCCAGCGGCAAATCGAACGCATCAGTTTCGAACACTGTTTCAACCTTGTCCGGTGCACGAATTTCACCACGATTAAATGTTGGTTCCGCAACAAAACTTCGCGCAAAAGAATTGTTTTGTGCCGCCCGAAAAACTGTTTGTGCCAAACCTAATCTAAATTCTGAATTTTGCGAATTAACCACTTGTGATTGGCGAACATTTTCATTTAATGTATTTGATAAAACGTCCCTTAAAGTCTTGATAATAAACGCCCGAACATGTGTTGGTTCCAAGAAATGCACTTCTGTTTTTGCGGGCGACACATTCACATCAACATTACGCGATGGCAATTCAAGATAAAGCGCACAAAGTGGAAATTCACGCGCATGCATAACATCCATATAGGACGCACGCAATGCCGCAACCAAAACCTTATCTTTTACCGGTCGTCCGTTCACAAACAGGAACTGGTCAACACTTGATGCACGTCGCAGGGTCGGATGCGAAATATACCCATGAATACGCATTTCGCCCGAAGAAGATTTTGCATCAACCGCCAACATTTGCCCCCTAACATCTTCGCCCATAACAGAAATTATGCGTTCCAACAAATCTTGATTTTTCGGAAAACGCCATTTGTCGTTCAGAACAAAACCGACATCCACGCGCGCCATTGCCAACCTTTTGACCACATCCAAGATTGCCAACATTTCTGATTTATCACTGTTAAGGAATTTCAGGCGCGCCGGCGTTTTAGCAAACAGATTCGCAACCCTTATCCGCGTTCCGTTTTCCCAACTTGACGGTTTTATTTCGCCACTTGTCGCATCCAGTTGCCACCCGTTCAATTCCCCATGATAAAAAGTATCAATACTCATATCAGACACAGACGCAATTGACGGCAACGCTTCACCACGAAAGCCCATATAACTAATATTCAACAAATCATCGTCCGGCAATTTAGAAGTCGCATGACGCAATATGGAATTTGCCAGGTCTTCCTTTGGCATACCCTTTCCATTATCAATAACAGAAATAAGTGTGCGCCCACCATCAACAACATCGATAATAATTTGGTCCGCCCCCGCATCCAGCGCATTTTCCACCAATTCCTTAACAACACTTGCCGGTCTTTCGACCACTTCACCAGCGGCGATTTGGTTAACCAAAAAATCAGGTAAAACACGAACGGACATTTTAATCCTTGAATTTTACATCCACAATCTCGAATTCTTTTTCACCGCTTGGCAACCGCACAGTGCATGTATCACCCACACAATGTCCGATTAACGCACGCCCAACCGGCGAAGTACAAGATATCACAAGCCGACCATCTGATTCAATATCAGACAAAATACGACATTCCATTTTATTACCATCTTCGTCTTCGGTCACAACCTTGGCACCAAAGACAACACGATTCCCAGACAAACTATCTATATCAATAACCTGGGCATTTTCAATAGTATTTTCAATAAATTGAATACGTTTATCAATTTGACGTTGTTTTTCTTTGGCGGCACTGTAATCTGCATTTTCAGACAAATCACCGAGGGAACGCGCCCATTGAACAACCTTTAATATTTCTGGTCTTTGGTTTTCTTTCAAATCTTTCAATTCTGCCAACAAGGCATCAAAACCCTGTCGTGAAATCGGCTTTTTTTCCATGATACATCCTTAATTTTAGATATAACAATATAACATAAAATTTAATTTTGCAATTCAATTCAATCTATTATACTATATATATTATGTATAAAATGAAACCAAATGTTTTGACTTTATTCCTGATGCGGCGATTTTTTGTCAGTTTTTTGCTGATTATGCTGACGACCTGTGGAATTATATATGCTGTGACGTTTGTAGAAAGACTGTCTTCCAACCCAAATGCATTAACAACATTGATGGATGCATGGGTAAGATTACTGGAATATGTGCCGATGTTTTTACCTTTGGCGGTATTCATGGGAACATTGGTTGCGTTTTATAATCTGACAAAATCTTCAGAATTAATAATTATATCTGGCGCAGGGATGTCCCCTTTTCAAATTGCTAAACCTTTTTTAATCGGTGCTTTTTTGGTTGGAATTTTTGCGGCAACGGTTGTTAACCCATATTCCGTGAATTTAACAACACGCAATCTTACGAACCATCAGTTGAAAATGATAGACAACGCGATATGGTTACGCGAATCTTCTGACGAAGGTTATTTGACCGCCCGGGCAACCGGCATGAACATATCAAAAAACAAAGATATCATCTTTGATGACATAACCATATTGGTCCAAGACCAAAATTTCAAATTAAAAGAACGCATATCTGCAAAAAAAGCAACATTGTCAGGGCACGGTATTAATATCGAACACGCCGACATAATTGACGAGAGTGGCATCTCTCGCCAGGGGGAACGCCACATTGACACAAAACTAACACCACAAACGGTATTGGACAGATATTTACAACCAGACCAGATTTCATTTTGGAAATTGCCCGCATTTATTCACAAGATGAATGCAATTGGTGTTTCCACGCGCGGACATCTGGTTCAGTTCTGGACACTGTTGTTTTTACCATTAACGCTTATAGCAATGACTGTTCTTGGTATCGCATTTTCACAAACCAAACAACGCAGAAATTATAACTTTGGGGTAAAATTCAGCCTTGGTATTGTGACGTGCTTTGGACTTTATTTCATAGTTAACGTTTTTAATGCATTGGGGAACACCGGCACATTACCACCGATTATTGCAATTGTCGCGCCACAAATAATAATTATCACAGGCGCATGCACTTTTATAACCAGTTTTGACACGATATAGGAATCAAAAAAATGCCAATTTACAGAAAAAATAAAAACAAAAAGAAATATATCATCTGGGCAATATTGGTTTTATTGTTGCTTGGCATGATTGTATCTTTTTCTAACACCCCAGTATTTACAGAAGTTGTGCTTTATCCATGAATTATATTGATATTTTTTTGGAAGCACTTTCAGCAGAAAAAGGTCGCAGTCAAAAGACACTTGCTGCATATTCTTCTGATTTGCAACACGCCCAAGAATCTATTGGAAATTTGTTAAACGCAACAAACCAAGATATCCAAGAATATTTATCGCACCTGCCCGACAAAGCGTCATCTATAGCCCGCAAAGCCAGTGCCCTGCGCAGTTTCTACAAATTTTTAATGTTGGAAAAAATAATAACAACAAACCCAACAACAAATCTGGAATTACCCAAGCGCAATCGCGCTTTGCCCAAATATTTATCAATGGACGAAATTGAACTTTTAATATCTTCAGCAGGCGATATCAAAACATCAATTCGTCTGCGTTGCATGATAGAATTGCTTTATGCATCAGGCCTTCGCGTAAGCGAATTATGCGAATTACCGCTTTCTGCAAACCTTGGTGACAAATTGTTAATACATGGCAAAGGGGCGAAAGAAAGACTGGTGCCCATGCACGAAGGCGCACAAGATGCCTTGCACAAATGGCTGAACGTACGTGGTCCGATTGATTCCAAATACATATTTCCAACAAATTCACAAACAGGACACATTACACGCGATGGTTTTTTCAAGATTCTAAAAAAATGCGCTGTTTTGGCGGGCATAGACCCCAAGCGCGTCAGCCCTCATGTTTTGCGGCATTCGTTCGCATCGCACTTGTTGGCGGGTGGTGCAAATTTGCGCGTTATACAAACAATGTTGGGGCACGAAGATATTTCTACAACCCAAATTTATACACATGTATTGCCAGAAAAATTACGCGACACAGTTGAAAAAGCGCACCCATTGGCTCATAATAAGATTAAGGACATATAACCATGATAACGAAATGCGATCATCCAGGATGCACAAAAGCCGGCACTTGCCGCGCGCCCAAAACGCGCGATTTGAAAGAATATTGGTGGTTCTGTAAAGAACATGCGGCAGAATATAATAAAAATTGGAATTATTATGCCAATATGACACCTGATGAAATCGATGCAGAATGGGAACGCGAAACATTTGGAATCGCCGACAAAGACAAAGAAAAAGTTAATCGCGATGAAGCCGATTATGTGAACTTTATAAACGACTTTTTGACTGGACGCAACACATTTGACAAAATGCCGGTCAAAAAGACACTGTCTTCACAAATCACATCTGCTTTTGCAGTATTTGGGTTGCCAATAACAGCCACATGGCGCGAAGTTGGAACAAAATATCGTGCACTTGCAAAAAAATACCACCCGGACACTGCGGGACACAAATCATCCACAGATGAATTTACACGCATAAATACCGCATACGAAACACTTAAAAAATACTTCAAGAAATAAATCTGATTTCGGCTATTTTTATATTTGCAAGTGATGCTTTTTATGCTATGCTTTTGCAAACGAAACGAATGGATAAAAAATGCAAGATGTTGTTATTTTAGGTTCTGGACCTGCCGGGTTAACCGCTGCGATTTATACAGGTCGCGCAAACAAATCTACCCTTGTTTTGGCGGGGCCATCATTGGGTGGACAAACCGGTGAAATCGCAAAATTGGAAAATTATCCCGGCTGGGCTGGTTCGGGGATGGAATTAATTCAATTCATGACCAAACAGGCAAAATCTTTTGGTGCCAAGATTGAATTTACTTCTGCGACAGATATTAAATTTAATACAAACGGCACATTTTCTGTTGTATGCGATAACGGAAAAACCATTGATACAAAAACAGTTATACTTGCCACCGGGGCCCAGGCACGCCGCTTGGAAATATCTGGCGCACGCGAATTCTTTGGTCGTGGGGTTTCGTATTGTGCAACATGCGATGGCTTCTTTTATTCTGGTCGTGATGTATTGGTTATTGGCGGTGGAAATGCTGCATTGAATGATGCGCTGTATTTATCAGATATTGCAAAAAATGTGACAATCGTTTATCGCAAATCAGAATTCTTTCGTGCAGAAAGCATCTTGCGCGACCGCATAAATGAAAAAGCAAACATAAAATGCATGTTCAATACAGAATTGAAATCTATCGCGCAAAAAGACGATTCTGAAAAATTGATTGCGACAACAACGGATGGTACACAAATCGAAACTGATGGGATATTTGTTGCGATTGGACACGAAGCAAATACAGATTATCTCTCTGAATCTATCAAGCGCGACAATATGGGACGCATATCACCAGAATCTTTGCCAAACGGCATGTTTGTTGCTGGCGATGTCCACAGCAATATAAAGATGCAAATCGCAACTGCGGTTGGCACAGGATGCAGTGCCGGAATGTCTGCCATTGCTTACTTAAATTCAAAGGAATAAAAAATGTTAGATATAAAATTTATTCGTGAAAATAAAGATATTGTAAAAAATGCCTGTGTGGTTAAGAACTTTCCAGATGTCGTTGATGATATCCTGGACTTGGATGTTCGCGTTCGTGAATTGAAAACAATCACCCAAACAAAAACCGCCGAAAAAAATAAAATCTCACGCGAAATACCAACCGCAACTGACAAAGCAAGTTTGATTGCAAAATCGAAACAAATCAGCGAAGAAATCGCAAATGACATGGCAGAACTTGCCGAAAAAGAAGCCTTGCTTAACGATTTAATGCATCGCGTTCCGCAAATTCCAGACGCATCTGCCCCGGTTGGCGCGGATGAATCTGCGAACATAGAAATTAAACGCGTTGGCACACCCAGGAAATTTGACTTTACCCCACGTCCACAATGGGAATTGCTTGAAATGAACGGCTGGTGGATGCCAGAAAAAATCGCGGGCATTTGCGGAACACGCGTTTATGCGCTTTGTGGTGAATTGGCAGAACTCGCATTGGCGGTCCAAACATTTGTGGTGCAAAATCTTATATCAAAAGGTTTCAAATATATTGAATGCCCATCAATCACAAAACCACAAACTATATTTAACGCTGGTCATTTTATGGGGTCAGACCTGTCAATAATGAACAATGACGTGTTTATGTTGACAGACACCGACAGATGTTTAGCGGGCACAGCAGAAATTATTATCAATTCCTTGCATGCTGACGAAATATTGAACGAAAACGATTTGCCAATGAAATACGCTGGTTATTCACCATGTTTCAGAAAAGAAGCAGGCGCAGCAGGACGTGACACCCGCGGAATCGTTCGTGTACATCAATTTAACAAGGTTGAACAATATGTGTTTTGCAAACCAGAACAAAGTGATGAAATGCACGAACACATATTAAATAATCTTTGTGAGTTTATGGAAGCATTTGAATTACCTTATCGTGTTATTGCTAATTCGACTGGCGACATGGGATTTAACAAAGTAAAAATGAACGATGTTGAAGCATGGTTCCCATCTGAAAACGCATATCGTGAATTGGGGTCTTGTTCGTCCATTGGTCAATTCCAAGCACGCAGAACAAATACCAGATATCGTGAAAATGCAACTGGCGAAGTAAAATATGTCGCAACATTAAATAACACTGCGATTGCCCTGCCGCGTGCACTGGTTCCAATCATTGAAAATCACCAAAACCCTGACGGTTCTGTAAATATACCAAAGGCTTTACAGCCATATATGGGCGGACGAACCAAGATTGGCGGGAAACATTAAAATAACGCCCAACCGGGCGTTTTTTTTATATATTTGTTGAAATCTGAAAAATATGGTATAATATACAACCTTGCAAAAAACAAAGAAGAATCAATATGAAAATAAGAAACATTGCTATCATAGCACACGTTGACCACGGAAAAACAACCTTGGTTGATAATATGTTAAAACAGGCTGGAACTTTCCGCGAAAATGAACACGTTGAAGACCGTGTTATGGACAGTGGCGATATTGAACGCGAACGCGGAATTACTATATCTGCAAAGCCTACATCAATTCAATGGGGCGAATATAAAATTAATATTGTGGACACCCCGGGACACGCTGACTTTGGTGGCGAAGTGGAACGTATCTTATCTATGGTTGATGGGGTCGTTTTACTGGTGGACAGTGCCGAAGGCCCTCTTCCACAAACTAAATTTGTATTATCAAAAGCGTTGAAATTGAACCTGCGCCCTATCGTTTGTATCAACAAAATCGACCGTGGTGATGCAAGACCAGACGAAGTTTTAACAGAAACTTTTGATTTGTTTGATAAACTTGGCGCAACAGATTCTCAACTTGATTTTCCTTATCTTTATGCTTGCGGACGTGACGGATGGGCAATTCGTGATTTGAAAGACATTGATAACCCAAACAAAGATTTAACACCACTATTTCAATTGATTGTCGACCATGTACCTGCACCTGATTGTAATGGAACAAGATGCCAACTGGATGCACCTTTTACCATGCTGGCAACTACATTGGAAGCCGACCCATACGTCGGTCGTATTTTGACAGGAAAAATTGAATCTGGAACTGTAAAGGTTGGCCAATCTGTCAAAGCAATAAATATGAAAGGCGAATTTATTGAAAACGCAAAAATCACAAAAATCATCGAACATCAAGGGGTTAACAAAGTTTCACGCGAAACTGCTTCCGCCGGGGACATTGTGGTTGTTGCAGGTTTTTCCAAAGCAACCGTGGCAGATACACTTTGCGACCCAAGTGTTAACGAACCTATTCCGGCGATGCCAATTGACCCACCAACCTTGACTATGACTTTCTTTGTAAACACATCCCCTCTCGCAGGACAAAGCGGAAAAAAATTAACTTCCCGTATGATTGGCGAACGATTGTTCCGCGAAGCCGAAACAAACATCGCATTGAAAGTTTCTCAAAGTGCAAATAATGAAGCATTTGAAGTTTCTGGGCGTGGCGAATTACAACTTGGTATTTTAATTGAAACAATGCGCCGCGAAGGCTTTGAATTATCTGTATCGCGTCCACGCGTTGTTATGAAGACAGACGAAAACGGCGAAAAACTGGAACCAATCGAAGAAGTTGTTATTGATGTAGACGATGAATTCAGCGGTGTTGTTATTGAAAAGATGACCAAGCGCAAAGCAACCATAACCGAAATGAAACCGTCAGGAATTGGTAAAACACGTATTGTGTTTTCTGCGCCTTCACGTGGTTTAATCGGATATTTATCTGAATTTCGCACTGATACCCGTGGTACAGGCATTATGAACCGCGTATTTGATAAATACGATTTGTATCGTGGTCCAATTACACAATATCGTCCTGGCGTTTTAGTTTCTATGGAAGCGGGCAGCACAACAACATACGCCCTGCACAATTTAGAGCCACGCGGAGTGTTGTTTGTTGGCCCACAAACAGAAGTCTATTCTGGCATGATTGTTGGCGAACACAGCAAAGAAAACGATATCGAAGTTAATCCTGTTCGCGGCAAACAATTAACAAATGTTCGCAGTGTTACAGCAGACGAAAAATTGTTCCTTGCCCCACCAAGAAAGATGTCATTGGAAGAAGCCCTATCTTATATCCAAGACGATGAATTGGTCGAAGTGACACCGGCAACAATACGACTTCGCAAAAAAGAATTGGACAGTGGCAAACGTAAAAAAGCATACCGCTTTGCCGAAACAGACTAAAAAAAGACCGCCTACCTTGGCGGTGTTTTTTATTCCCTTGCAGAAAACAATCCTATTTAGTACAATAAAGATGCACAAAAAATAGGATTTTATATGAATTGGAAATTAAAAAAATTTCTCTGTAATCTTTTAGCACTAACTGGTTCTACAAGGACACGCAGACGACAAATTCGTGACAATTTGATGTTTTATGATTTTATCAAAGAAGTCAATGTTCCAAATGTTGTAAAACCATCTCGCCCTGCAAAAAGCAAAGAAAAGATTAATGTTGCTTTTTGTTCAGATAAACGCGGAATCAATTTGGCTGCTGTCACAATAAAATCTTTGTTAAATGTATCATACGGCAAATGCGATTATAACATATATTGTGTCATAGACGAAGATGTCAGCCCAAAAGAAAAAAAATCTTTATCCGATTTAGTCAAAGATACATCTTCGACCATAACTTTTCTAAAACCAAACAAAGATTTTGATAAATCTTATTTACGCCATTGGACCAAGGCAATATATTATCGAACAATGTTGCCCGACCTTTTGCCAAAAGTAGATAAAATAATTTATGCAGATATTGATGTAATATTCTGCAATGATTTGATTGAAGCCTATAATTTTGACATGGGCGACAATTATATCGCCGGGGTAAAAACTTTTGCAGATGGTTATATAAACTCTGGCTTTCTGATAATGAACCTTAAACAAATTCGCAAAGATAAACTTTATAAAAAATGGATAGAAATTTCACAACGCGAAAAATATCCTAACCCAGACCAAGATTTACTTAATTACACTTGTCAGGGACGCATTTTATACCTGCCATTAAAATACAATTTTCAACCGATGGATGGCGCAAACATATTCAAATGTCATGCACCTTGGGAAATTCAAGACATACAATATCATCTGGTGGTGTTGCACTTTTCTAATTGGATGAAACCATGGCATGAAAAGAAAAAACGCCCTATTTTTCATGAATTGTGGTGGGAACACGCGAAACAAACAGGACTTTGGTAAAGACTGTTGCAAATTGAATATAAAGCGAGTATAGTTATATTAAAGATATTTTGCTATGCCTGATCGATTATTTTTATTTGCGGGATATGACCCAAAAAGCATTATTGACGATGCACTGATTTATTATGTAAAAAAACTTTCTAAATACGGCGATATTATTTTATGTATAGATTCTGATTGTCAGAAATCTGAAATTGATAAAATCAAAAAATATACAATTCATACGATTGCAAAAAAACATGGTGAATACGATTTTGGTTCCTATAAACGCGCCTATCAATATGCGCACGATAAAAAATTGTTGAAAAAATATGATTACTTGTATTTGGTTAATGATTCTGTATTTGGCCCAACAATTGATATTGAACAAACATTAAAAAAAATAGAATCTGTGCCAAATGATGCTGCAGGCATTATCTTGTCAAAGCACAAGACACACGTGTTTATGGAATCGTGGTTTGTTCGATTAAATCAGAAAATATTTTTATCTGATTGGTTTTATAATTTCATGCTTAATATTACAAAAGAAAAAGACAAAGCAGACATCACGATAAAATACGAACACGGGCTGACCAATTTAATAACAAACAATGGTTGTTCTTGGGGTGCTCTTTACACAGTATGGGGGCGTGAAACATATAATCAGCCGAAATATTTATTTTGTCAGGGTTGTCCATTTATAAAAAAAGTATCTTTTGTTCGACACTATGGCGCGCTGGGTAAACAAATAAAATTCATATTGAATCATTGTGACAAGGATGCATCAAATGCAATTATGAAAACCGCATACCGTCTTTATGGCGAACAGTATATGAAATGGTTTTTAACATCTAACCCACTAAAGATATTATACAGAAACATAATTTATGGAATAAGCAAACTAAAAAACGGTGGAATATGACAAATAAAATTAAAAAAATCGCAGCAATTACAATGGCACGTGACGATGAATTTTTCTTGTCGCGTTGGATTGCGTATTACGGCAAACAACTTGGCACAGAAAATTTGTATATCTTGCTGGATGGCATCGACCAAAAAAAACCTGAAAATGCAGGCAATGCACACATAACAAAATTGCCTCACAACCAATTATCCCGCGCGGCAGGTGATAAATACAGAATAAAAAAACTGTCTGAACTGGCACAAGAATTATTGAAAACATATGATATAGTTATCGGGTGTGACAGTGATGAATTTTTAATAGTTGACCCGAAACTTCATACAACATTAACTAAATATTTATCAAATAAAAAAATACACACAACGCTTTCCGGGCTGGGGCTTGATGTTGGGCAACATTTGTATAACGAAGCAATTCTTGATACGACTGCACCATTTCTTGAACAGCGTGAATACGCACTGCTTTCAACCCGTTATACCAAACCTGTTGTTATAAACGAACCCATAACCTGGGGCAGTGGCTTCCACAGTATCCGCCACCACAATTTTCATATTGATAAAAATTTATATCTTTTGCATTTTGGCGCAATAGATATGAATATGTTGGAAGAAAAAGCAAAAAAACGCGGCCCAGATTGGCTGAAACACTTACAACGCCGTGGCAACGGAACAATTAACACGATAACAAAATCTAGACCTAAATCTGAAAAGTGGTTGAAAATCGCGCGCATATTTCAGACATACTGTCGTCCAATATACGCCCTGCGCAAGCCTGCAATGTTCGGGTTGAAAATTGTTGTAAAAATACCTGGGCGATTCAAGAAATCTGGAATATAAAAAAAGGTAAAAACATGAAACACGATAATATGAAACACATACGACGTTTAGGTGCCAGTATTATCTCTTCTTTTGTTTTCAACCAAAAAAAGAAAAAACATGTTTATCAGTATCTTTCTGAATTTAGTTTTTTTGATATTCCAATGCTACGAAAATTTCAGAAAAGCCCTGTTCGTAAAAAATCTGTATTACTGATAGAAACAAATGCGTGCCATGGCGAAGTAATTTCTGCTTATTTTCAATATTTTACAGACCTTGGATACAATGTAGATATAATAATGCATGATTTTGTGTACAAAGAAAAACATTTTACACGTCACGACATGTCAAACATTAATGTTTATCATTGTCATCAAACAGTAATGCGAAAAATGTTCCAATCGAAACGCATGAATGAATACAAGGCTATATTTATAATGACCCCCATCAATACAGCCACCGGGCAATCTGTTTTGACATTCTTTCCGGAACTTAATCGTTTCAAGAACCTGTATGTAATTGCACACAACATGCCCGATATAGCCAGAGAATATAAAGACTTTGATAAAAGCCATATATTGGGCCTGGGCAGGAAACTGGGGAAACATCCATCAACAAACCCGCACTTATTTGGAAATGTTCACAAAAACCACACAAGGCATAAACCCGTGACTTTTATTACAGTTGGGCGCATTGACCCACAAATAAAAAATCATACTATGCTGATATCAACCGTACAAGAATTAGTTGAACGTGGTTATAAATTCAAAGTGATTGTCATAGGCGAAGGAAAAATGCCGGCTATAAATGACAAAATAAAACCTTTCATTATCACACCAGGCCGTCAAATTTCAGAAAACATGTATCAATATATGGAACAATCAGACTTTTTCTTGACCCTTTGGGACAAAAATGATTCAACCCACGATAAATACAGAACGAATCTTATATCAGGTTCACCGCAATTAATTTTTGGTTTTAATAAAATACCTGTTATCCAAAAAGAGTTTGCGGACTTTTACGATTTTGATGACACAAATGCCATCGTTTATCAAGGCAACAATTTAACAGATGCCATGGAACAGGCTATTTTGATGACTGATAATCACTATACAAAACTGTATCAAGGACTGAATAAACTTTCCCAAGAAATGTATAATGAATCAAAAAATAATCTGAAAAAAATCTTAGAAAAATAATTTTATAATTTTGCGCCATTGCCATAAAAACAAGACATTATTATCTTTGGCATATTTTATTTTATATTGTTTGCCTATTTTGTATTGCTGTTTTAATTTATCATGATGTGCCTTGCCCTTTTTATTAAGCGCGGAATTTTCATTGAAAATATAATGATAATTTACATTTGGAACAATAACGACCTTGTCTGCTAACACAAAGGAATTCAAAACAAACAACGCATCTTCCTGTGAAATCAAATTTGTGTCAAAACAAAGCCCGTTTTTTTTGATAAAATCTGTTCTGAAAACATACCGCCAAACGAAAGACTTAACCAAAGCCTGACTCCAAAACAATTTTGCAAACAATGTTTGTAAAACATGACTTTTTTTATAAACCAGATTTGATGAATACCTACTATCTGAAACAAAACCTGTCCCGTAAATATCTGCTTTAATCTGATTGGCCGTTTTCATAATCTTTTCATAATAATCGGCATCCAAAATATCGTCTGCATCCATAAAGTGAATATATTCAGATTCTGCCAATTTTATACCATCATTACGCGCAGCGCTGACCCCGGCATTTTTTTTATGAATAACAATAAACCTTTTATCTTGCGTCGCATATTTATCCAACACAATCGCAGTATTATCGGTGCTGCCATCGTCAATACATATTGCCACCCAATCTTGAAAAGTCTGATTCAACAAAGAATCTAAACATCTTGGCAAATATTTTGCCCCATTAAACACAGGTATAATCACAGATATTTTTGTTTTCATATTTTATTTCCCAATAAAATTATAAATCAAGTTTACATATTTGCTTATATTTTTACCGATTGGTTTTGCGAACACCCCAAGGTTATCTAAATCTTGCAACATTTTTTGTATTTGTTTTTTGTCTGATTCATTATCTATGTTTTTCAGTTTTTGTGCAATATGCCGAACAATCACAGGCCACATATAATTTTCCTGCCATTTTTGCATATCGATATCGGTCGCAGTGTCCTTGTATAAAACGAAAGATGCCTTTAATCCAGTTAACCAAGAAATTATTTTCTTTGCTTTCTTAGAACCCATATCAATAGAATTCAGATTTGGATAATAATAATAAAATGGCAAATTAGTTATTGTCACACTTGGATGGCGCAACATCACTGTTGACCACCATGGAAAATCTTCGAATAAAATACCTTTGATAAATTCTATATCACGAATAAAATCAGTTTTTATTAAATGTCGCCAAACATAACAATGTTTTATCGCCCACTTGGTTTTCGCACGCGATAATTCCGTAGAATGATCAAATATATTTTCTGCCACAAAATATTTCACTTTGTCCAAATCAAAATGTTTTTTTATTCCGCGCGGCAGCACCCTTTCTGTATCCAGTCCTAATTTATGACGAATCAACAACCATGGGCGATACATTTTATCTTTATACCACGAAACAATATCGGTATTATTTTTTTGCGCCAAGGCATACGCAAATTCCATGGTCTGAGGATGAATAAAATCATCACTATCTAAAAACATTACATATTCAGATTTTACTTTCTTCATACCCGCATTACGCGCATCAGACAAACCGCCATTTTTTTTGTGTAAAACGACAAACCTTTTGTCACGCGACGCGTATTCTTCAGCAATTTCACCAGATTTATCCGGGCTGCCATCATCAACACAAATTGCCTGCCAATCTTGGAAAGTCTGATTTTGCACACTGTCCAAACATCTTTTCAGATATTTTTCAACATTGTACATCGGTATAATCACAGATATTTTTGGTTTCATAAAATTTCCTTTTTACATTTTATTAACCATAACATCTGCAAAAGTACCAGGAACTATTTTTTTTACCCAAGGACTGTTATAAGTTGTCTTTTGGAAAAAAGTTTCAGATGTCACTTCATCAAAAATCTTCTTATCAAAAGGTTTTGCGCCATATGCCCACCAAAGCGCATGAGTGGGGTCTTGATCAACATGTGGCATCTTGGCGAAATATTTTTTTGCACGTTCATCATTCGTTACCAATGTCTTGAATAATAACTGATGCATAAAATAATCAAAGTTGTGATTTTCATGCATCCAGTAATCAAGTATCATCGCCCGCCAAGCGTCTAATAAATAAGCACCTTTGCGCGCACGAATAAAACAATTTTGCATAAAACTGTATGGACTGCCAACTTTTTGCCCTGCCAAGAATACAAAGAAATCTTCTTTTTCTATCCAATCTGGCAGCGGCGATGTCACAAAGCCCGTTGCATCCAACCAAATTCCACCATGTTCATACAACAATTCAACACGACAAATATCTGCAAAATGAGCATGCCCTATTTTACCAGCCTTGTATTTATCAACAATTTCTTGGGGCAAAGTTATGTAATCAAAAACAGTATTTTCATCTAATACAACTAATTCTTGCTTGAAATGACGGCGAACACTACGAAAACAGGCTTTGACCAACGGTGGTGCTTTATCTTCGCCCTGCAACCAAAGCGTCCATACTTTTTCATTTTTATCATCTTTTACAACTTTGCGTTCTGGAATCGCAGCAGCAGCCGGCAAATAACGTTTGAAATATCGTGGCAAAACGTCAGAAATAACATCACTGCGCACTTGGTGTCTGTGGGCACGCGAACGCCACAACCAATTTAATATATGTCCACGTAACACGACATCACTCATTGCTAAAAATCTTGATATGTTCATATTATCCCCTTCGTTTACACATAAAACAAACCTGCGGGCACAAAAGCCCGCAGATTAAATTATTATTCTGCTTCATCATCATCAATCGGCCCAGTTGTCATTTCTTCAGCAATACCATTTGCCTTTGCCATAATTTTATCCAGCAATTCCTTTTGGGCTTCTTCATGATCTTTCAGCCAAGCACGTGCATTTGCTTCACCTTGACCTATTCTTTCATTATTATAAGAATAGAAAGAGCCGGCCTTTTCAATCAAGTTATATTTAACCCCCATATCCAAAATTTCACTTATTCTGGAAATACCTTCTCCATACATAATCTTGAAATCAACCGTCCGGAAAGGTGGTGCAACTTTATTCTTTACAACCTTTACGCGCGTTTCATTACCAATAACATTTTCTTTATCTTTGATAGCGCCCGTACGACGGATATCAAGACGAACAGACGCATAAAATTTCAACGCATTACCACCTGATGTTGTTTCTGGGCTGCCAAACATAACACCAATCTTCATACGAATCTGATTTATGAAAATCAACAAAGTATTACTGCGCGATACAGAACCAGCCAATTTTTTCAATGATTGTGACATCAAACGCGCTGTTGTTCCCATGTAAGTATCACCAATATTACCTTCTAATTCAGCCTTTGGCACCAATGCTGCAACAGAATCAACAACCACAACATCAACCGCGCCAGATTTAATTAACGTATCCGCGATTTCTAATGCTTGTTCCCCGGAATCGGGTTGTGAGATAATTAAATTAGAAACATCAACGCCTAATTTTTTTGCATAACTTGGGTCCAAAGCATTTTCTGCATCAATGTATGCACATGTGCCACCTTTCTTTTGAGATTCAGCAACCGCATGCAATGCCAATGTTGTTTTACCCGAACTTTCAGGTCCATATATTTCAACAATACGTCCCTTTGGATACCCCCCAATCCCCAACGCAATATCAAGCCCAAGTGAACCAGTTGAAATCGCTTCTATGTTCTGTTGAGAACCATCGCCCATTTTCATAATGGCTTCTTTGCCAAACTGTTTTTGTATTTGCGCCAACGCAGATTCCAGTGCAGGATTTTTTGCCGGCGCAGATTCTTTAACAACTTCTTTTTTTGCCATAAAATACCCCTTTCGTTTTATAACAAAATCATACTAATAAAAAAGGCTTAACGCAAGGGCTATATTATCGTTTTGACCACAAAATTATTGTTGACAAAAACGCCATTATCGCAGTGATTATCCACACTGCAGACGTAGTACCAAATATTGTTATACAAAGCATACCTAACAATGGTGCAATAACGCTGGGGAAATTTACGCTTGTTCTGAAAACGCCGTAAAAACGCGCCTGTTCTGTTTTTGGCATATCGTTAAAGAACAACAAATCATGACATGCTTCCATAAAAGCGCCAGAAATTTGCCACAACACAAACAGTGCCAACAAAGTATATCCTGTTGCCACTGTGGCCATCAAAGAAAAAACACCAAACGAAACAAAACCAATTGTTAACCACAATTTAACGCCATGTTTTTTTATCATTTTTCCCATAAATAAATCTAGTATTATATATGGCAAAATACCAATTGATAACATTATACCAAGTGTTTCATTAGAAAAACCGTTTTCAATAACTACAATTGGCACATACAAAAGGCGCATCGCACGCAACGCGTAAAAACCAAAATTAACAACATACGCACGAAGCATCCCAGATTTCTTAAAGAAAGATTTTGCAGTTATACGCAAAGCACGCATCGTTCGGCGCATATTAACAGGCTTTAGAACCTTGTCTTCTTGAACAATTCCAAAATGCTTGAAAAACAACAGCCCCGAAAAATATATTATACCTGCCGCCAACAACGGCATTCTGTAATTATCATCAAAATAGTTAACAACGAACATCGCAAACATAGGCGCAATAAACGCACCAACATTTTCCCACAAAAGTTTGCGTGCATTAAGATTTTCCATTCCTATACCCTTGGAAAAATCAGACATAAACAACGGCAACAATATCCCCAACATTGTGGATGCAAAACATACAACATAATCAAGCATTATAAAAGTTGACGGTTTTACAGAAAAACTCATCATGCAATAACATGCACCCAATGCAGCCATAGTGATATAAAGTAATCTTGTTTTTGTAAACCACCGTAAAATCTGGGCAGAAAAAATGCCGACAATTACTGCAAAAGCCGCATAAAGTGCCGCATACACACCAACCGCAGCAGATGCCATTTCTTCATTGAAAAACATCTTGAAAATACCAAGCAACACCAACGAATAAACCGCATGCACAATACCACCCGCAAAACCAGTAAACAATCCCAGATTTGCAAAAGAAAAACCTGTCACTTTATTGCTTATGGAAAGATATTTTTCTCTTCTCACTTTTTCTCCCTAGATTCAAATATAGCACAAATAAATATTTTACAAACGATTTTTTTACTTATCAAATCTTGATGTATTTGCATGCGTTAAAGCGATTGCTATTGCATCGCTTTCGTCTGCTGTTTTTGGGTGCGCGGTTGGCAATAATATAGACAGCATTTTATATATCTGGTCTTTGTCCGCATGCCCCACCCCGGTCAAAGCTTTCTTTATTTTATTTGCCTCATATTCAAACACCGGTATATCTTTTACAGCAACCGCTGTTATGGCGGCAGCACGCGCGTGCCCCAACAACAATGTGGTTCTGCCATTTTTATTAACAAAAATAACTTCTATACTACATTCTGTTGGATTAAATTCATCACAAAGATTTTGCACACCATTAAAAATGAAAGCCAATCTTTCTGAAAACGGTAATTTAGTCGGTGGCAAAATGACACCGCTGGCAATATACTTTCGCGTTGAACCGGCGACATCTATTATTGCCCAACCTGTATGTAAAAGTCCAGGATCGATACCAATAATTCTTTTCATAATTTATTTCCGTATAGTTATTTTTGCCACCGCATCACGCCCGTAATATTTATCTATTTTTGTTTTTATTTCTTCAATCTTATAAGATAATTCCAGCGCAAATGCAGGCGATATTGGGCGCAACACAACATTAAATTTTTTATCACGGGACAGTTTTATTGCAACAACATTAGATATCTTTGATATATCACCACCCACGATTTTTTCCCAATTTCTCGCCAAATCTGCGTCACTGGTTCGCACACCAAATATTTCAAGCACCCCGCCAAACGCCGCAGCCAAAGTTTGCGGTCTTGATTTACGAACATCCAAATTTATTTTTTTATCTTGGTTTGACATAAGTGTATTCTTTTGGCATCAGTATAAACATTTGTCCTTGGGCATGTTGACCATGCGCAACCCTGTACGCTTCGTCCCCCGAACCAAAGAATATATCTGCACGTATCCACCCCTTTATTGCGCCACCTGTATCTTGCGCAATCATCAAACGATTAAACGCGCGCCCATCAGACAGTGTTGTGTTTATATACACCGGCAAACCCAATGTATACAAACTGTCATCCATCGCAACACTGCGTATTTTAGAAAGCGGTGTTCCCAACTTACCAATCACGCTTTTTTGCGGTGTTTCATAAAAATACACATATCTTGGATTATTGTAAATAACTTCTTTTGCTAATTTTGGGTTTTGTTTCAGATGTGTCCAGACTGCATCCGCGCTATACCCCCCCACAGGTTTAATACCACGTTCTTGCAATTGTGCACCAATAGATTTAAACGGCATATCGTTAACGGCTGCAAAATTCAGTTTAACCATTGTTCCGTCTTCTAATTTCAACATACCGCTACCTTGAATCTGCAGGTTTTGTACATCAACCATATTCGCCCAATACAAAATACGTCCAATTTTTTTATTTACAATATCTTTCTTGTGCACTCCTTTATAACTGCGCCCATCAACAGGCACGCCCATTATAGGTTCATTACATTGTGTGGTTTTTGTCCTACATCCCGGTATCACAGGCGAATAATACCCGGTATAAGTCCCTGTTTTACCACCGTTTTCATTATAAACCTGATACGGCTGGAAATTAGATTCAAACCATGCACGAACTGTCTTCACATCGGCAGTACTGCTGGGCAACATATTACATTTTTCGCGCAATAATTCTGGGTCTGGTATAACAGAACCTTTGTATTGTATTTTTGCCTTGCAAGTATTACGGAATGCCTGCAGTGCATAGCGCACATCATCGTCACGCCACCCGGGCAAAGCAGAATAAGACACGGCGGTTAAATTCGACGGCACCTTGGAATCATCGCCTTGATGTGTCGGGGCCGACAAATCACACCCCGAAACCAACGCAACAAAGCCAGCGACCAAGCCAAAACGAATAAAATTGCTAAATATTGACATTTTCATCATCCCCCCACTTGTAAAAATTATTTCTTAATGCTATATTATCATAAAACGATGGATAAAAAAAGGAGCAATCGTATGCCAAAGTTTAATATTATATCTCAATTCTTGAAAGACATCTCTTTCGAAAGCCCAAATGTGCCTGAATTATTCTTCAAACAGGACTCTGGTTCTGCAAAAATGGAAATAAACATAGACATAAATATCAAAGGCGCAGAAAATAATCTTTTCATGGTCGATTTGATTACACGTGTTCATTCTAAATTGGAAAAAGACGACAAAACAGTATTTATGATTGAATCTACATATACCGGTATGGTTCAATACGAAGAAAAAGACGAAGAAACCAAAAAGAAAACATTGTTGATTGATGTTCCAACACTTTTGTTCCCATATGTTCGTGCAATGGTGACAAGATTAACGGCGGAATCTGGTTTTCCTCCACTTTCTATGCCATTGGTTGATTTTGCAGATCTTTACGAACAAAGACAGAAACAATCTGCAGAACAAAAACCTGCAAATCAGTAATTAAAAACACCGGCAAATGCCGGTGTTTTTTTAATAAAAATGAAACGAATTAAAACGGCGCAGATGCGCCGTTGTTACCAAGTGAAGTGTACAACCAGTTACATGAACGCGGTAACAACAAGCAGGTGCACCGTTTCAATTCGTTTACGCTGCGGCTGTGAAGACTTTCTGCACATCATCATTCGCATCCAGCGCATCAACCAGTCTTTCGATTTTAGCATAGGCTTCATCATCCAAATCCATTGGCATATTTGGAACCCATGTGATTTCTGCGTTTTCTGGTTCACCCAGTTTATCAGCCAAAGCCTTTTGTATATTCATGAAATTATCAGGTTTTGTTGTAATAATAAAACCTTCTTCGCTTGATTCCAGGTTATCTGCATCAACTTCCATAACCAATTCCATCATTTCGTCTTCTGTTTTGCCGATGGATGCAGGATACATAATCTGCCCAACATGTGAAAACATAAAAACAACAGACCCTTCTTCACCCATATTTCCGCCATTTTTAGCAAAGATATTACGCACTTCTGGCACTGTACGGCGCGGGTTATCGGTCAAAGCCTCTACTATAACAGGGACGGCGTTTGGGCCATATCCTTCATAACGCACCGCAACAAAGTTATCAGTATTATTGCCCGATGCTTTTTCAATAGCACGCTTGATGTTATCATTAGGCATAGACGCTTTACGTGCCTGCAAAATTGCCAAACGCAACCTTGGGTTATTATCAGGATTTTTATCACCCAATTTTGCCGCCATAGTTATTTCACGTGCCAGTTTAGTAAACAAACCACTGCGCGCTGCATCAACTAATCCTTTTTTATGCTGGATGTTGTGCCATTTACTGTGTCCACTCATATTTGACCTTTTGATTTAATTATATTAAAATTACATCAAAAGGATAACAAATGATTGGAAAATTGCAAGGTGTAATTGACTATATCGGTGATGATTTCATTATTTTAATGACAGGCGGCGTTGGTTACAAGGTTTATACACCGGAAATCTTGACATTAAAGTCAACTGTCGTACTTTGGATAGAAACTATTGTCCGCGAAGATTCAATAAGGTTATTTGGCTTCAGCAGCCTTGCCGGTCAAAACCTGTTTAATCAATTAACAACTGTATCTGGTGTTGGACCGAAAGTTGCCATGGCAATTATGGGAACAATAAAAACAGACACGCTTATATCGGCTATCGCGACGGGGGATGCAAAAACAATCGCAACCGCACCGGGTGTTGGTAAAAAAGTCGCAGAAAAAATCATTGTTGAATTAAAGAATAAAATGGGTGGCGCATCGTTCGATTTTGGCGGAACCGATGCGGGCGGTGTTTTACCCGATTTACTGGCGGCATTGGAATCTTTGGGCTATCGCCGCATGGATATTATCGACATGGCACAAAAATTGGTGTCTAATAATCAGGGTGCAGATATATCCAAACTTGTTCCAATGGCATTGAAAGAAATAAGTGGAAAATAAAAAACATGAATAACGATACAATATTTGCATTGTCAAGCGCGCACGGAAAATCAGGCGTTGCTGTTGTTCGCATAAGTGGTGATAATTTATCTTCTTTATTCGAACGCATTATAAACAAACAAGAATTTGAACCAAGACACGCATATTTTACAAACTTTCGTGACGACAATACCGATTTAATAGACCAATGTATTGCAATATTTTTCAATGCACCCTATTCTTTTACTGGTGAAGATGTTATAGAAATCTATTCTCATGGTGCACCTGCGGTTATAAATAAAATCTTTGATTTCTTGCGCGAACATAATTGCCGCATCGCAACACGCGGTGAATTTTCAAGACGTGCATTTTATAACAACAAAATGGATTTATCCGATATTGACGGACTTGTTGCGCTGCTTGATGCACAAACAGACAAACAAAGACAAAACGCATTAAAATCATTAACCGGCAAAGATTCAACTATTTACAAAAATTGGCGTGAAAAAATGATAGAAATATCTGCGTATTCTGCCGCAATACTTGATTATGATTCTGATGATTTGCCCAAAGATATCGACAAAAAAATATTATCTCAAACAAAAGAGTTATTAAAAGAAATCAAAGAATCAATGGCTGGCTATCGTGCATCACGCGCGATTCAGAACGGATTTAATATTGCATTGATTGGCGAAACAAATGTTGGTAAATCATCAATATTCAATAAATTGGTCGGTTCTAATCGTGCTATTGTTTCTGATATTGCCGGGACCACTCGTGATGTTGTATCAATGCAAATTGACATTGACGGATACTTGGTTAATCTGTCTGATACCGCGGGCATTCGCAACGCGACAGACACTATTGAAAGGATAGGAATCGAACGCACTCACGAAGAAACAAGAAATGCAGATTTAGTTATACATGTATATAATTCTGTTCCAAAAACAATAAACGAAAATGAAATCACCGTTATAAACAAAAGTGATTTATTGAAAACAAAAAACGCAAAAAATATAATCTATACATCCGTCAAAAACGGTGAAGGTTTCGATAAATTACTTGAATCTATCAAAACAAAAATGCATTACCTTATGGGCGGTTCAGAATCGCGTTTGGCAATCAACGAACGCACGCACGAATTGTTGAACGATACTGTCAGAGAATTGGAAAATGCAACAACTAAATACGATGGCAACTATGATATATTTGCAGAACATGTCCGACGTGCTGCAGATAGCATTGGTAAAATACTTGGAGTAATAACAACTAACGAAATTGCCGATGCCACATTTTCAAGATTGTGTTTGGGGAAATAAAAAACCGGCAAACGCCGGTTTTTTTTATTCTTTTCTGTCCGGATATTGACCCGCAATCAAATTCTTACGCACTTCGTGATGTTTAATTTTTTGAGTGCTGGTCATTGGCAAATCTTCAGTTGTCATTGCAAAATGTGTCACCCATTTATATGATGCGACTTTTTTATTTTGCTCTGCGATACATTTTGCCAATTTATCCAGTGTCATATCTTTATCGACACTGAACACGCCGTATGCAACTGTTTTATCGCCGACCTTGTGTTCGAATACCGCGACATTTTTAACACCGTCTATTTCCATGAACAAGGCTTCCAATTCATCAGGATAAACATTTTTACCGCTGTCCAAAACAATCACTTGTTTTTTACGTCCGGCAAAATGTAATTCGCCATTTTTATCCATGTACATCATATCACCAGTATTAAACCAACCATCTTGGTCAAACACGGTTGCATTAACTTCATCATTATTCAAATATCCATTAAACACTTGATGACCACGCAACCATAAAACACCGACACCGTTTTCGTCTTTATCACGAATTTCGCATTCGTTATTAGATGTTGGTGCGCCGACCGAATAAGCCAATCTTTTGCTGGTTGGTTTGGAAATACAGATTGGCCCAACGGTTTCTGTTAAACCATAACCTTGAATAAAAGCCATACCCAAAGATTCATAGAAATTTTCAACTTCTGGTTTGGTCGCTGCACCACCGGCAATTAACAATTTTGCACGTCCACCAAAGACTTCCAAAATAGGTTCTTGAACTTTGCGCACAAAGAAATCAAGTCCCATATCTTTCAGTGTTTTTTGGTTTCTTAAAATGAACGATGCGACCCTCCATTTACCTTGTTCTTTCATTGTATTAACAATCTTGTTACGGAACAATTCCCACACACGTGGCACAGCCGGTATAACATGCGGTTGAAACTTCTTGAAATCGTCCAAGATATATTTTGGATTAACCGTAGGTTGTAAAACAAGGGATGCCCCATAGTGAATTGTTGCCAAAATACCAATGGCAAAACCAAATATATGATAAAGCGGCAAAAACCCATACATCACATCACCAGAATGGAAATAATCGGACATATCTTCCAAAGAATTTGCGCATTCCGTCAAATTGAAGTGTGTTAACGGCACAACCTTTGGTGTTCCTGTTGAACCCGATGTAAAGGACAGTGTTGCAACATCAGTTGATTCTGATGGATATGGACGCAAATCATAATCAATATCACCATCTTTCTTGGTTATATCGTAAAACTTGAATTTGCCTGTTTTATAAAAGAACGAAGGTTCTGCACAAACAAATTTACAGCCTGCGATTTCGCACATTTTATCATATTCAAGCGGTGTTAAATTTGTATCCAATAACAAAACTGTTCCGCCCAAATACCATACTGCGAACAAAGTTAACGGAAATTGTGGCAAATTATGTGATAACACACCGACAACATCGCCATGTTTAATTCCCTGCTTATTAAGTGTCGCAGCACGTGCGCGCACCTGTTCCAAGAACTGTGAATACGTGACATTTTCACGAACCAAGAACAGATTTTCTGGCCATTGATTCACAGCATTTTCTAATTTTTGATACATATTCATTTTACACCTACCTTTATTCATGTCTGTCTGTATATTTGCCATCAATTAACCATTGACGCACAACATGATGTTTAATTTTTTGAGTACTTGTCACAGGCAAATCATCTGTTGTCATTGCAAAATGCGTCACCCATTTATATGATGCAACTTTCTTGTTAGCATTTGCAACGGCGGCTGCCAACTTTTCCATTGTCATATCTGGTTCAACACTGAACACGCCATAGGCGACTGTTTTGCCCCCTATTTCATGTTCGAATACTGCAACACTTTTAACACCTTCAATTTCAATGAACAGTCCTTCTAATTCATCAGGATAGACATTTTTACCACTGTCCAAAACAATCACTTGTTTTTTTCGTCCTGCGAAATGCAATTCGCCATTTTTATCTTGCCAGACCAAATCGCCTGTACAGAACCAACCTTCTTTATCAAAAGATTCTTTGTTGGCTTCTTCGTTATTCAAATATCCGCCAAAGATTTGGTTTCCGCGAACCCAAAGCATTCCGATACCATCTTCATCTTGGTTGCGAATTTGTATTTCTGTATCGCCCATAGGCGCACCAAACGCATACGCAACACGTTTTTTCAATGGTCTTGAACAACAGATTGGTCCAACAGTTTCTGTCATACCATATCCTTGAACAAACGCCATACCTAATTGAGTATAGAATTTTTCTACTTCTGGTTTTGTAGCAGCACCGCCAGCAACCAATAATCTTGCGCGACCACCAAATACAGAACGAATTTGATTCAAGACTTTATTGACCAACTTACCCATCCCCATCGTGCGCAATAATTTCTGGTTATTCATAATAAACGATACCAACCACCATTTCTTTTTAGCCTTAACGCCTTCAATAATCTTTTTACGGAATATTTCCCACAACTTTGGCACCGCAGGTATTACCTGTGGTTTATATTGCGCAAAATCAGCCATTATCGCATTTGGGTTAATAGTCGATTGCAACAATATCCCCATACCGAAATGAAGTGGTGCTAAAAAACCAACCGCAAAACCAAACACATGATAAAGTGGCAAAAATGCATAGAACATTTCGCCGGGTCTTAACCATTGATTCAGATATTCCAAATTATCAGAACACGAAACCAAATTAAAGTGTGTCAACGGCACAATCTTTGGGGTTCCTGTTGAACCAGAAGTAAATGACAATGTCGCAATATCTTCATCTTTTAATGGGTATGGTTTTAGTGTTTCATCTGTTTTTTTATCTTTCGTTTCTATATCGAAAAACTTAAAGTCTTTTGCATCATAAAAGAAAGATTTTTCTGCACAAACAAATTTACACCCTGTCAATTTAGTCATATTGTCGTATTCAACAGGTGTTAAATTTGTATCCAACAACAAAACAGTTCCGCCCAAATACCATATTGCAAACAAGGTTATTGGAAACTGTGGCAAATTATGAGACAAAAGCCCCACAACATCACCAGGTTTTACCCCCATATCACGCAATGTCGTTGCACGTGCTTGAACTAATTTTGGAAATTCTGCATAAGTCACATTTTCACGAACCAAAAACAACGTTTCTGGATTTCTTTTCACATTTTTCTCAAGTAATTGATACATATTCATTATAAACGCTCCCGTATTTTATTCGTATTTTCTGGATATTTACCGTCAATCAAATTTTGGCGCACTTCGTGATGTTTTACCTTTTGAGTACTGGTCATAGGCAAATCATCTGTTGTCATTGCAAAATGCGTTACCCATTTATACGGCGCAACTTTTCGATTAGCCAACGCAACCTGCGCTGCCAATTTCAAGAAACTTGTTCCTTTTTCAACTTGGAATACAGCATAAGTCACTGTCTTGTCTTTGACTTTGTGTTCAAATACAGCAACATTTTTAACACCGTCTATTTCCATGAACAAGGCTTCCAATTCATCAGGATAAACATTTTTACCGCTGTCCAAAACAATTACTTGTTTTTTACGACCTGCAAAATGGTACTGTTTGTATTTATCCATATAGACTAAATCGCCAGTGTTGAACCAACCGTCTTTGTCAAAAGATTCTTCATTAGCATTTTTGTTATTCAGATACCCCTTGAAAATATTGGGACCACGAACCCACAAAGTTCCAACACCTTTATCATCGGCATCACGAATTGTACATTCAGAACAACCAATAGGTGTTCCAAAAGCAAATGGCACACGATGCTTTGATGGACGTGAACAGCAAAATGGCCCAACGGTTTCTGTCATTCCATATCCTTGAATAAATGTGATACCAAGCGATTCATAGAATTTTTCAACCTCTGGTTTTGTTGCTGCCCCACCGGCAATCATTAAATTCACGCGTCCACCAAAGATATCACGCAAAGGTTTTTGAACTTTTTTAACCAGTTTACCCAACCCGATTGCACGCAAGAATTTTTGACGACGCAACACAAAAGACACAAACCACCACATATGTTTTTCTTTGACGCCTTGGACAATCTTGTTACGAAAGACTTCGTAAAGACGCGGCACAGCCGGAATACAATGTGGTTTATAAACCTTGAAATCTTCCAAAATATTGCGCGGATTAACCGTTGGTTGCAACAATATTCCCATATGGAAATGCATTGGTGCCAAAATACCAGCCGCAAAACCAAATATGTGATACAGCGGTAAAAATCCATACATGATTTCGTTTTTATGAATCCAATTACCCATATCAGCATAACAATCAGAAGAATATTTCAAATTGCCATGCGTTAACGGCACAACCTTTGGATTTCCGGTTGACCCCGATGTAAAGGACAACGTTGCAATATCATCAGACTTCAAATCTGCCGCTTTCAACTTTGCATCAGGCTTTTCGTCTGGGGTTTGTATATCGAAAAACTTAAAGCCTTTGGCCTTGTAAAAGAACGATTTTTCAGCACATACAAATTTACACCCAACCGTTTTGGTCATATTATCATATTCAAACGGGGTTAAATTTGTATCCAATAAAAGAACCGTACAACCTAAATACCATATCGCGAAAAGAGTTAATGGGAATTCCGGAATATTATGCGACAAAAGCCCTACTACATCGCCTTTCTTCACGCCGGCATTACGCAATGTCGTTGCACGTGCATGAATCAATTCCAAAGCCATCTTAAATGTGATTTTTTCGCGTACCAAAAACAGAGCATTTGGCGATTCTTTCGCCACCTGCTTGAACACTTGATACATATTCATAACATAAAATCCTTGTTGTTTTTATATTGGACATCGTGTATTATAGTACCAGAAAATAAAGATTGCAAACATGAAAATACTTACACTAAATATCAATTCAATTCGTGCACACATTGAAAGTTTTATGGATATTTTACGCAAAAACGAATATGACACTATTCTTGTCCAAGAATTAAAGGTCGAAAACGCTAATTTTCCACATAATTTATTTGATGCATATGGGTATAATATAAAAGTTTTTGGGCAAAAATCTTGGAACGGGGTTGCAACATTTTCCAAATACTCTATTGAAGATATCACAATGGGCATGCCGACCTACCCTGATATAAATTCGCGCTTTCTGGAAACAGTAATTGACGGTCGCGTTCGACTGATAAATGTATATATGCCAAATGGAGATTGCATAGAATCACCAAAGTTCCCATATAAGTTAGAATGGATGCGTGCTTTCACAGACTATATATCGCAATATATCGACAGCGAAGAACCTGTCATTATCGCGGGTGATTTTAATGTCGCAATAGAAGATAGAGATATCTGGAACCCGAAAAATTATGTTGGTTCGTCTATTTCTGCACCGGCGGCACGTGACATTATGCAAGAATGGCTGGATACAGGTTGGGTTGATGCATGGCGCGCGCAACACCCCGACACAATAGATTATACATGGTATGGATATCGTGGTCGCGATACAGTTGGCAATAAACAAGGTCTGCGCCTTGACTATTTCCTTTGCAATAAAACAGCAATCAAAATGGTTAAAAATTGCGAAATAGATAAAGACCCCAGATTGGCCGACAAGCCAACTGACCATTGTGGTTTAATGTTGGAAATCAAAGACTAATCATCAACGCGTGCCAAATCATCAAATTCATGATATTTAGCCCCCACGCTTTCGCGGTATTCGTATGATGCAACTTTATCAGTACTGTACTGTCCAAATAATTCACGAACTTTTTGTACAGAGTTATCTATCATAGATTGCGCAACATCGTCAGCATATTCTATTAAATCAGGCATTCCATTTTTCAACTGTAAAAATTGCAATACCGGTGTAATTGAAACATCGCGCATTTTTATTGGGAAACCATTATTTTGCATTATAAATGCTTCTAATGGTAACTGTGGCATTGTGCCATCCAATAATTGTTTTTTTGTTGGGGCGCTTCCTGTTTTTATATCCATAACAACGCCATCCCATATAATATCAGCGCGCGCCCGAACATTGCGTCCCGCGATATTCACACTGCCTAATATTTCTTTATATTCAATTGGTTTATTCTTGAAAAAACTTTCAACAAATGGTGCAATTTCACAGAATCTTTTGTGCCAAAAATAAAACAATATCGAATTATCTGGCAACACCTGCTTTGCACGCGCATCCATTTCATCAATTAGTTTTTGCGCGTTAAAATCTTTTGCATTTTCAATTACGTCATGAACCAAGATTCCGAAATTACGTGCATCTGGCAAAACCCAATAATCGTCTTTTCGTTTTAATCTTAAAATATGTTTAACATAAAAAGCATAAGGGTTGTGAATTAACAATTCTATTTCCGTAACAAAAACATCAGTTTTATCAATCGGTGGTGTTGGTGCAGAATAATCAAGTGGCTTATATGGCACATCATCTTCGGCGCGCACTGATTCAAGAATAACATCATCTTTTTCAATATCACCAACCGTTACACGAACACGCGACAAGAACCTTGATTCTGTCGTTAAAGTTCCTCCTGATTGTTTACTGCGCAACCAATAAACTTCCTTGCCACAAGACAAATTCATAAAATCGAGCGCCATCAAAGACACCTTGCGATTTGGCGAAGGCAATCCTATCTGTTTTGCGACACTGCGTGGCAACCATGCATTTTCATATCCTGTTGACGGGAACATCCCTTCGTTAAGCCCAGTTAATATAATAACATCCGCAGTTTGCATACGTGATTCCATTGTCCCAAGGACACAAACTTTGCAATCTTCTGTTTTTGTTGGGCGAATTGACACACTGCTGATTGCGTCTGCGACAAAACTGCGCGCATCAAATATACTTAACACAATATCATTTGCGCACAAAATATCTGCAGTTTCTTTTATCGCATTCCAAATTGGAATATCACTTTCGTTTTCAATCGTAAAGTCTGGCTGAAAATCATAACCGTTTTCAGAATCAACAAACGACACCAGCATATTAAATAGATTATAACCGCTTTGCTTATAAAGTTTTTCATATTCGCTGTTTTTATTTTCAGCCCACCAATCAAATAAATTTAATATCGCGCGCCCTAAATCAGTCATCGTTCCCGACAAACCAGATGAAAAATCGGCATCGATATTCATACGCATCATTTCTGATTTTATTCTTGTGTTTGCCGCAGCATCAGGCGTAATTATCAAAACAGACTTATTTTCTTTTATTGCCAGGCGTGCTATTTCTGTTGCAACATTTGCTTCTTCGCTTTCACGCGCACACTCTATCAATTTGCAATTAGTTAATTTTTCGTCTGTATGCACACCAGTATTTCCAAACGCAATGTTCATTATATCAATTGCACTTTTTCCAACATCAATTGTTTGCACATCATCAACATCAAGACCTAATCTTTGTAAAAACAAATATTCACTATGATAAGGATTTGTATCTAATTCCAAATCTTCTTTTGCGCCAGATATTTTTCCAGACAAAATTATTTTTCCATTTGGCAAGCCTGCGACATGTTCCATTAAATCCGCCGTGGCAGGCACAGATGCAGTAGAGCCACACACCACAACACAACCGTATTTATCAAGGTGTTTTTTCCACGCACGAATATCACGATTTCTTTTTTGTGTTGTCGTCAATCTGTCATTTGGCAATTGTTTTAATATATTCAGTATTTGCGCCTTGTTCTGAAAATGGGTTGCATATTTATCATCTATTATTTCTGTCCAATCTATATCTGTAATCTGCACACCTTCGTTTTCCATATAATCTTGCATACGGATAAAATCTTGCGCCAACGGTAATGCAGTTGCTATATTTTTCACATTTGCATCCATCGATAAAAGGTGTGCCAAGACAATAACTCTTTCACGATTAGATATTGTATCAGGACAAGATTCTTCTTCATCTTCCGCACCTTCGCCAAGCGGAACAAGTTCGGGCAAAATAACAGCATGTCCAATTTTTTCAACTATAAACCTTTCAACACTTCTGATTGCACGGCGCGAAGGTAAAAAAACCAAAACACGCGAAAAATCATCACTATATTGTGCAATTTGTCCCCACAGCGCATCAAGCATATGCATCGGACATGAAACATTGAAAACGTTGTTATTTGACACCGATAATATCTCTTAGTTCATCAAGTCCAAATTTCTTTTCTGCAGAAGTTTCCAAAACTTTTTCCACCATCGCAGGATGATTTTCATGTGATAATTTCAATTGTTCGCTTTCACGAATCTTTTTGTCTTTTTTTGTATAAACAATTTGATAACAGATTCCATTTTTATCACAAAAGTCCATTAAATCTAAATCAGAATCTTTTGGTCCGATACGCGAATCTATCAACACAAACAGCCTGCGCAACTGCGAACGATTTAACAGATATTCTTCCAATCTTTCCAACCAACGCATTGCATCAGCCTTTGACACACGCGCATAACCATATCCTGGCAAATCAACAATCATTGATTTGTCATCCATATTAAACAAATTCAGACTTTGCGTGCGTCCTGGTGTATTAGAAGTACGCGCGACCTTTTCGCCCAACACGGCATTTATAAGTGAAGATTTCCCAACATTACTGCGCCCGACAAATGCATATTCTGCGAATTGCGTATTTGGCAAAGATTTAACTGTTTCGAAAGAGCCAACAAATCTAATCATTATTTATTCACCAATTTTTTATATGCTTCTTTTTTTGATATTCCCGCACGCGCGGCCAACTGTGCTGCCGCAGATTTAGTAGAACTTGACACAATATCGTTAACAATTTCACTTATTTCATCATCGCTCATTTTTTTATCTGGCGCGGGCGCAACAACAATCACTATTTCCCCACGTGGTGCATCTATATTCACCAAATCAGCAGGATAGCCGATAATTGTTTCTTCATGAATTTTGGTAATTTCGCGAACTATCGCAATCTGTCGCTCTGGCATAACCGTTGCCAAAGTTTTAATTGTATCCATAACACGATTAGGACTTTCGTAATAGATAATTGTATGGCGAATTTTATTGTCTTCGCGCACTTTTTTTTCATCAAAGAAACCACAGAAAGTAAATCTGTCTGTCGGAAACCCAGATAACACCAGCGCAGATATCGCCGCCGTTGCCCCAGGCACAACGAACACAGGAACACGTGCCGCGCGTGCCGCACGTATAAGGCGAAATCCTGGGTCGCTTATACCCGGCATACCTGCATCACTAACCGTTGCGATTGCCATGCCATTTAACATTTTTTCAACCAAAGAATCTACAACCTCGCGTTCATTATGTTCATGACACGAAACAGATTTTGTTTTAATATCAAAATGGTGTGCCAATTTAGCAAATACGCGCGTATCTTCTGCTGCAATTAAATCGACAGACTGCAAAACTTCGATTGCGCGTGGCGACATATCTGATAAATTTCCAATAGGTGTTCCAACAATATAAAGCCCCGATTGCATTTTTAATCCTTTTATAGTAGAATAATAACATATAAAAAGTAGGATTTTCAATGTATATGAATAAATTTTTAATTTTTTTATCGGTTTTGCTGGCATCTTGCGGCACGAATCATGTCGTTAAACCCGTATCTGTTGCTACATCTGGACCAACAGATATTCAGAACGGATTTTCTTCTTCGTCGCTTTATGGTTATGATGACGCAGGTCCAAACGCAAATATTGCAGTATTATTACCAATGAGCGGCCCTGCTAAATCAGTCGGCAACAACATCAAAACATCCATTGAAACGGCTTTTTTACGAAAACCTATGGGAAACATAAATGTTTCTTTCTATGATTTATCAGGCGAAAAATCACATCGTGATTTGGTTATAAAAGATGCGATTAACACTAACCCAGATATTATTATTGGTCCACTTTTTGCCGAAGATGCAATTACATTACGTAATATAAAACCATCAAAAACGCCGGTACTGTCGTTCACATCTGATGTAAATGCGTTGGGCAACAACATTTTCACAATGAATCTGATTCCAACACAAAGCATTGAAACAATCGTAAAACAAATGCAAAAAGACGGTGCAAAAAATATGCTGGTTCTGGCCCCAGATGATAATTCAGGAAAACTTATGGCGGCAACCGCGACAAAAGTTTCTGATGCCTATAACATACCAATCAACGGTTTATTTTATTATAAATCTGGAAATTCAGAATCAATCAAAGATGTTGCAATGCGCGCATCAATGTACAACGCACGCAGCAGCGCAAACACACGCGCTCGTGAAATTTTGTCTGATATAATAAACAAAGAATCTTTGGATGCCGCAACACGTTCAAACTTGCGTCATCAACTTGAAAAGATATCACGCACAGAAACACTCGGTGCATTACCATATGATTCGATATTATTCCTTGGTTCTGGCGAAGACACGAAAACGCTTGCTTCTTTCCTGCGTTATTATGGTCTTGGCAATCGCGATGCAGCATTTTATGGAACGACACTTTGGAACGGTTCTGATATCGCATCTGATTTTTCATTAAGTGGTGCAAAATACGCAACACTGCCAAAAATCACTGATAATTTTGTTTCTCTTTACAACATGGTAGCCGGTGAAACCCCTGACTATTTATCTGCGTTTGGATATGATGCGGCCAATTTATCACTTGGCATGCTTTATGCGCAACCAAATACAGAAGCATATTTGTTTGACCCAAGTGGATACATTGGCACAACTGGTATTTTCAGAATTCAGCCATCGGGCGAATCAGAACGCGCATTACGCATAATGGAATTAAATGGCAGTGGTGAAGCAACAACATTAAAAGATTCACCAACAAACTTTTTGACACAAATCTATAGCATAAACACATCTGATTTGACACCTGTCCCAGAAAAAGAATTACGAACACGCGGAATTAATCCTGGTGATTATATCACGATTCCAGAAACATTACGGCGTAAATCACAATACAAAACAAAAACAATCGGTGCAAATTATGTATCCGAAACGGCAGAAACCATGGCAGATGCACCGATACAAATTTATGCCAGCGAAGAACCAGAAATCGTCACAAATGAAGAATTTGAACCTGTGAAATTGGAAAAGGTCTCACGCAAATATATTGATGCAGTTGAAGTCCTTGAATAAATGCTTGCGTTTATAAAAAAATAAGATATAATGAACGGGCTTATGAAATCGTTGCGAGCATAGTTCAAAGGCTAGAATGCAAGCCTTCCAAGCTTGAAATGAGGGTTCGATTCCCTCTGCTCGCACCAAGAACAAGGTTCTTGTGGTTTCGGGCGTGCGCCGGAGTTGGAGAGCCGGGGCAGACTGTAAATCTGTTGTCTTAAGACTGAGGTGGTTCGAATCCACCCACTCCCACCAAAATAGAAAATGACCCCAAAGGGTCATTTTTTATTTTGTTAAAAAGGGAGTGGGTGGATACACCAGAATATCAACGGCACAGCAAGTGCCGTTTGAAAACGACAGTTTTCGTTGGCGACAGCCAACAAGATATGCATGGTGAATACGCAGATAAACAATTAGTAAACCTGCAAAAACGGATATTTTTAATAGAGTTTTTGCATTTAGGTTTGATTATTGTTTATCAAGGAACATACCCGCTCCGACCAAAACGAAAACCGACCTTTATGGTCGGTTTTACTAATCTGGATTTGCGGGTGTCCCTGTTGCCGGTTGCGTCTTGCTGAAGCGCCATCCGCGGAACACCTGACCGCGTGGCACTGTGGCTTTCACAGGCGTATTGATATCGCCACCATATGTGACAGTGCCTGCATTATTTGTTGTAACATCTGTCAAAGTTGTACCATACCATTTAACTTTAATCACATTTGCTTCGCAACTCGCTGGTGTAAAGGCGGCATTAAACAACGCGGTCTTGAAATCACTTGAAGCGACCTCACGAACACTATTTGCACAATACTGGAAACATTCTTCCGCAGTGTTGCCATATCCTAAATACACCCATGGAGAAGATACATTATGCCAAGAACCTATTTCTTGATATGCAGTCAATTTACAATAACAATTATTTCCGCCACCGGCCCCCAGTTGTGTCAAGGTTGTTCTTGTGCTGCCATTAACCGAACCATTTACCTTGCTAAGACGCGCAGTTCCACGCACAATCGCGGCACGACCAGTGCTGGCATTGGAAAATTCTACCGCCCATGTTCCTTCGGTTAAACCATAATACGTTGCATCATGCGTGGATGCTGAACCACCAGTATATTCCCGAAAACTGTATTCGCCATCGGGCATAATCGCGCTATTCACACCAGTAACAGATGACTGACTGGTTATTTCAGAAACACCAGAGCGCGTTTTCAAATGCCAACCTTCGACACATTCTGATGGTTCACATGTATCATAACCATCGCCCATACCGCCATAATAATCATTACCAGTTAATGCGGTTGCGTGTTCAATATTTGCAACAGAACCACCGGTTCCCATATTTGCGATATTACAAGAACGATAACATTGGGTATTTGCATTTGCGCCCGTATCAGAATGCGCATATCCATCAGGACAACTTTCCAAGCCCTGATTATTGGTTTCATCATACATAGCACCATCTGCGATTCCGGGGCAATAATTACCATCTGTACAATCTGCCGCTTCTGTTGCGCCAGCGGGCAAATATTTCCCAGCCAAAACATCATACAATATTTTTTCGTATTGCGCGATAGCATACACTGTATCATTGTTTTCATATACGCCGTCCATATTATCGCGCACGGCGGCATTGATATATTCATAATTTTCCAGCATAAGTTTATTAGCCGGAAAAGCAACCCTGTGGTCTTCTGGTACCACCGCAAGCGCCGGGCAAACCAAGCCCAACGCAAACACACTGGTAAATAATGATTTTCTGTTTATCATCCCTTCCTGCAAAATCTCTTTGTATACACTATTTTATCACAAAAAGGGTCTTATAACAAATCTTTTACACAAAAAAACCACCCGCTTGGGTGATTTTTTTGTTGCATTTGCATATTGAAACACAGACCAAATAATTAGTCTGGGTTTGCCAGTTGCACACCTTGCGGTATATCTGATGGCACAGTTTTGCTGAATTTCCATCCACGGAACACTTTTCCACGCGGTGTTTGTGATGCATCTGCCGCAACAGGCGTATTGATATTGCCACCATATGTGACAGTGCCTGCTTCATTTGTTGTGACATTTGCAAGCGTTGTGCCATACCATTTAACCTTGATAACATTAGCATCGCAACGCGCCAACACTGTCCCAGATGCCGCATTAAACAATGCATTACTCCAATTAACATAGCTTGAATCTTTGGCAAGTCTTACAACTTCTGCACATTTTGCAGAACAAGAAGAATCACAAGAACCTGAACCAAATTGTTCCGCATACAACCAATTAGAATACAAATTTGTCCATGTATTGCCGTTCGCACTGTCTTTATATGCGCTCAATTTACAGAAACACGCATTACCAGGACCCGAGGATTCGATTTCTGATTGTGTCAGCGTATATGGTGCTTCAGATTGATAGTTGGTTGTACCCCTTGTATCATAAGAACAATATGACGAACCATATACAGATAATATTCTGCCTTGTTGATCAACAGAAAAATTCATTCCCCAACCACCGGCTTCAAATCCCGAATAGAAATTGATTGCGTTTGCTGGAAGCGAACCTGCTGTTGCTGTTGCAGACACAATATCAGAACCGTTACTACCTGCTAATTTATACAATTCAGAACCACTTATACCATCGGTATGGGCTGTTTTAGTCCAACCCTGTTCACACGCAGTTGGTTCACATGTATCGAACGCGGTCCCCCAATAATTGTGCCCAGTCATCCCTGATGCACCTCTAACGGTTGCACAACCAGAATTCGTATAACACTGTGCTTTTGATTCGGCACCGGCATCGGAAGTATAATCGGCAGGACACGCGGTCAGCAACTGATCTTCGGTTTCGCTATATGCAACAGAACCTACGGATCCTGGGCAATAATATCCTGCTAAACATGCCACTGTGTCAATTTGACTTCTTGGCAAATATTCACCGGCAGGCACCGCAATAGCCATTGGACCATATTCTGCAATCGCATAAACAACATCTTCATATACCCCGTCCAATTTGTCTTTTGTTGCCGCCTGAAGATAACGTTTGTCTTCTTTTACGATACCGTCTTCTGGATAGTCTGCCAGTTGCACATTGGTGATAGCCATCGCTGGTCCCACTGCACAAAGTGCCAGCATACTTGTTAATATTAATTTTTTGTTCATTTTTCCCTTCCTTTTTTTATGTAAAAATCGCTGTTTTCTGGGCTTTTTATGACATCAACGTCCTATTTCCTTTTCCCTTTATGTATTTATCTTAGAAAAAATAAAAAATTAACACAAGGGTTTTATTATAAATAATATACTTAATTTTTTATTTTATTAATAAAGCGAAACAAGCAATAAAAAAACCGCCCTTTTGGGTGGCTTTTTATTGTAAGAATAAATATTATTCCGACAGAGCAGTCCTGCTGAATTGCCACCCTTGGAATATCTTTCCTGGACGCGGTGTTGCCATAACAGGTGTCCGAACATCACCTTCGTATTGGGCGGTTCCCGCATTATTCGCATTAACGTATTGCGAGGTTGTTCCATTCCAATGAATTGTGATTCTATTTGGCGAACAAATTCTTTTAACAACACTCCCATCTCCTCTTATCGTGCGACGGAATCTTAGCGCCTTCTCGCTAGTATTGCCCATGAAGTTGGCACAAAGGGTCGTACAACGCCCAAGCGCGTTGCTGTCATCGCTGATACTGCCCGCGTATGTCCAAGGAGAAGAAGCCACCGCATACCACTGGCTTGCCGCGCTTCTGTATCCCACTATATTGCACCAACAATGTTCACCACCACCTTCAACCCCCAAATACGATGTCGTTGCCGTGCTTGGGTCGCTAGAAAGAGTAGCTTCGTACCCACGCGTACTGCTAAGGCGCGCCATACCACGAAGCGCATAATCACTATAACCAACCGACCACATACCCGGAATCGCCCCGTCACCAAGAGAAGCCTGAACGCTAGAATTTACACTTGTTCCAGAACTAACACTGGAATCGGTGCCAGAATTAACACTATGTGAACAGGCCCACGCTTCTGAACTCACCGCAAAATAAGGATAAACCTCACTGTTAACACCACAACCAGAAGAACTATCAACGGATGCAACATCTGCTAAATGCCAGCCAGAATCACACGATGTTGCCGCACATGATTCCGCACCAAAAGCATAATAACCATTAGACACCGCCAAAGCATGCGGAAAATCAGCAACATCGCAGGTTTTATAACACTGAAGAACCGAACTTGCACCACTATCAGAGGTATATCCGGTTGGACATTTTGTTAAGCCTTGGTCATTTGATGAACTAAAATTAACAGGTTCCACAAACCCAGGGCAATAATACCCATTCAAACACCCTGCAACATCTGCAGAATTCATAGGCAAATATTCACCGAACGAAACACTATATGCGGCGTCTGTGTACACCGCGTTTGCATACACAACACCTTCGTACACGCCCATATTGTCATAGATTGCGGCGTTTTCATAGACTTTGTTTTCGCCCATTAATTTGTCTGCCGGAAAAGTTTCCGCGAACGCAGGCACCGCAAATCCCAGCGCAATCATACTTGTTAACAGTGGTTTTTTGTCCATTTCTTTCCTCTTTCTAAGAAGTCTAACACATTTGATATATCGATTGCAAATATATTTTTTTGTTTAGCAACAAATTTCCTTTATTATAAAAAAAACAAAAAGCCATCCATTTGGATGGCCTTTTGTTGAAAGTGCGCACTAATTTGCTGTGCTGAATTTCCACCCCTTGAACTTCTTTCCCAGCGGGATGTCTTTTGCAGAGGCCGGTGTTTTAATATCGCCGTTATAATCAACCACACTCCGACTTAGACTTGCATTACTCCAATTAATTGTGATTTTATTTGGCGAACAAATTCTTTTAACAACACTCCCATCTCCTCTTATCGTGCGACGGAATCTTATCGCCTTCTCGCCAGTATTGCCCATGAAGTTGACACAAAGGGCTGCACAACTCCCAAGCGCGTTGCTGTCAGTGTCGACACTGCCCGCGTATGTCCAAGGAGAAGAAGCCACCGCATACCACTGGCTGTCAGCGCTTCTGTATCCCACTATATTGCACCAACAATGGCCACCACCGCCTTCAACCCCCAAATTCGATGTCGATGTCGTGCTTGGGTCGCTAGAAAGAGTAGCTTCGTACCCAGACGTACTGCTAAGGCGCGCCATACCACGAAGCGCATAATTACTATAACCAACCGACCATCTGCCCGGAATCGTCCCGGAACCAACAGAAGACGGAACGCTAGAATTTACACTTGTTCCAGAATCGACACTGGAATCGGTGCCAGAACTAACACTAGGTGAACAGGCCCACGCTTCTGAACTCATACTAATATAAGGAGAAACCTCACTGTTAACACCACAACCATAAGAACTATCAACGGATGCAACATCTGCTAAATGCCAGCCAGAATCACACGATGTTGCCGCACATGATTCCGCACCAAAAGCATAATAACCGCCAGACACCGCAGAAGCATGCGGAAAATCAGCAAGATTGCAGGTTTGATAACACTGAAGAATCGAACTTGCACCAGAATCAGAAGTATAATCAGTTGGACATTGAATCATACCGTGGTCAGTACCGTCATTAACAACAGAATCAACAGAACCAGGGCAATAATAACCCGCTGAACACACCGTCGCCGTAGCAGAGTCTGAACCCCCAGCCAAATATTCCCCCGGCGAAAGCGCAATCGCATCATCTACAAATTCTGCCTCTGCATTAACAGTGCCGTCATACACGCCCATATTGTCATAGATTGCAGCATTTTCATAGGTTTTGTTTTCACCCATCAATCCATCAGCCGGAAAAGTTTCAGCAAATGCAGGCATTGCAAAACCCAACGCCACCATACTGGTTAACAAAAAATTTTTTTCCATTCCTTTCTCCTTTGCGAATATTTTATCACACACCGGTATCTAATGCAAGTGCTTTTGTCCAAACGTTATATTTTAATTTTTATTTCTTCGCCATCATGATAAAAAAGTATCATGTTATTTTGTATTTTTACATTCGGAATAAAAGTATCCTTTATTCGTTTAGCCTCATGTTGCTTTTCCTGTTCCAAGAACATCTTTGGATCCATGCCGATATTTGTGGCGTGTTCTGAAAATATTTTATAAAGTTGTTCCGGGGCATGTTCATAATCAAAAGGCTTCACAGAATAACAATGTATTATCACATGTCCACCCAACATTGCTTCGTGTACTTCATCTGGTTTGAATATTGTCGGCACAGGTATCCCAGGTGCTAAATTATATTTCAATGGCAATATTTTTATTTTACCTACAAATGCCGCATTTAATAAATCTTGGTCTGGGTAATAAAGTGGCACTTTTGTTTCAAACAAAAGGTTTTCGTATTCTGCAATCTTCTTTAAGTTTATAAGCAAAACCCCACTGTTAATATACGGGCCATTGTTCAGATATTTTTCAGAAAAATTCCTTATCAATATTCCCTGGGGATGATATTTGTCGTTCACAGGCGCCATATCACGCACCCCACCCAAAACATAATCACTTATGTCTGTATTAAACAATTCAGATATATCACGACAAACCAAAATATCACTGTCCAAATATAATATTTTATCTATGTCCTTGAAAATGCGATGTGCGATACACCGATAAAATATCACAGGACTCCATCTGGAAAACTCATAATTTTGGAACGGGTTTTCTTCTTCTTTGATTTCACGCCACACTAACCCAATCCCAGTCTTATGTGATTTTACTATTTTTTCAATCTCTTCATGACCTTCTGTCCCCGGGGCAACCATACAATATATTTTGACACGCGTTGTATCATTACATTTTGACAACAATGATTCCATGGACACCGCCGCCATGCGCCAGAACTTAGAATCAAAACAAAATAACACATTTACATTATTCATATTTTATACCCGCCAAATATTCGCACAGCAATCGTTGGTCGCGTGGCAAATATTCTTTTACAATTAAATTGCATGCTTCCGACAACAATTCACGCAAATCTTGCTTGTTCTGTTCTGTTAATGTTGCGCTATATTTAACCAAACATTCCGACAACATATAACCAAACAAATTCTTGTATAATAATTTCAGAAACGGTTTATCGTATTTATCCAAAAGATTTTTCCGCATATGCTCAAACAATCGCGGAAACATTTTTACACGTTCGAAATTGAATTTTTGATAACTTGATGTAATAGACAAAGGATGAACACGATGATAAATCCCTGCAATATTTGATTCTACCACATTCGGAACCCGGTACAATAAATCAAGCATAAATGTAATATCATCACCATTTATCTTCATTTCATTATGAAAGCGAACCTGTTGCAACAAATCGCGCTTATATATACGGCGCCATATCCAAATCCATTTGCGATTTTGTGGTGCTTTTTCCATATCCATCGGGTTATCATAAACCACATAATCGTTCATATTCCATTTTATATTAGACGGCTTGAATTTGAAACGAGAACCTGCAAAAGCCGTTCTTGCCCCGACAATACTTGCATTTGTTCTTTGCGCCAAACCAACCAACATTTCTAAAAAATATTCCATATAACAATCATCGGAATCTAAAAACGCAATATATTCGCCTGTTGCCATATCCAAACCAATATTCCGCGTGGCAGAAACCCCAACAGATTCAGGATTAACAACCAACTTAAATCTGTCATCCCCACGAATTGAATTTTTTATCACACCAACAGAATTATCTGTACTAGCATCATCTATGATTATACATTCCCAATTAGGATATGTCTGTGCTTTGATTGAAAGAATCGCATCAGATATAAAATCTGAATAATTATGGTTTGGAACAATAATTGATACTTTCGGGTTATTCATGATGTCTTCATTATAGGAATTTTACAAAATTTGCGCAATAACAAAAAACAAAGGTGGCAAAAGCCACCCTTGGAAAAGTTTGCATTTCATGGATATTACAAAATACGGCCAAACACCCCACCGTCCAAAGCCAAAGCCAACAATATCCACCACCAAGACCAATTAACCGTGTTGGTCAATTTCAGAATAACAAATATAAGTGTTAACATGTGCAACTCCTTTTTTTGACACATTATGATTATATTCTACCACCAAAGAAATATCAACATCAAAAAACACCGGTAAACACCGGTGTTTTTTCAACATATTTATTTCATTGGCGGAAAACAATTATCGCCACCATCCGGGCAACAAACCATCCAACCGTTTCCTGCATCAGTATAAACTTCACCAGCACAACATCCGTTTTTATCTGGGCGCACGCCATCAGGACACATCACAAAGAAATTATTCCAATTTGTCACCAAATAATATGTTGTGCCACCAACGCAACATCCCAACACAAACGCCAAAGCAAGCCATAACCACTTATGGCACTTTGTGTTTTCTTTTGCAGTTTTTTTCATAACTTTTGTCTTCATAATTTTCCACCCTATTCTTCAATTATTTTTTCCAATTGTATTATAAAATCTATTGCTGGATTGGTCAACTTTTTTGCTTTTTCAATCATACGTTCTGCCTCTGCCTGCATTTGCAAACGTTTATAAGTTTCAACTATTTCGACTGATTCTTGTTTATCATCCAAACTGTCATCATTCAATGCACGTGCAATTTCTAATTCTTGTTTTGCCAATGTTTTATAATCTTCAGTATTTTCTGGGCATCCCTTTTCAGACAAAGTCGCAAAAATTTTTGCGTTTTCAACATGCGATTCAGAATCTGATGCATCTACCGGTAATAAACGTTCAACCAACAAAGATTCTATTTTTTCACACGTTGTTTTTTGTAATTTTTGTTCTTCAACTTTTTGTTGTGGTTGCTCAAAATTTCTGCCCAAACAATTTTCAGAATAAATTTTATTTAATTGTCCTATTTCTTCATAACGGTCATAATTAATAGCATCAGACATTTTTTGTGTCAAAAATTCACACTGTTCCTTTGTCATAATTGAATTGTTTGGACGGTCTGTGCCATTCAATATAAATCCTACAAGTGCACCTATCAAAAACACCCCAACCATGCCAATCACGCCGTATACACGATATTTTTTAGATTCATTATATTGATTTTTCATTTTTCTCTCTCCTTTTTTTATTTTTATTTTACAATACCATCTTTGATAGTAATTATTCTATCGGCACGTTTTGCTAAATTCATGTCATGCGTCACAAACAACATAGACATCTTGGACTTTTTTACCAAATTCAGCAACAAATCAAAAACCACACTTGCATGATTTGGGTCCAAACTTCCCGTTGGTTCATCCGCCAACAATATTTCAGGATTATTTGCAATTGCACGCGCAATCGCAACACGCTGTTGTTCTCCGCCTGACATTTCATTTGGAAAATGCGAAGCCCTGTGTGCCACATTTACCAACTTTAACAACTTCATTGCACGCGCATTCGCAGTGCTTTCATCAACGCATTCTGCCATCATCGGCATAACAACATTTTCAAGCGCAGTAAAATCAGACAACAAATTATGCTTTTGATAAACAAAACCAATCTTTTGCCGACGCAATGTTGTACGCGTTTCTTCACTAATTTTATCAATTGGATGACCGTTTATAAAAACATCGCCACCTGTTGGCTTATCAAGCAACCCAACACATTGTAATAATGTAGATTTTCCAGAACCACTTTGCCCGACCAGTGCAATTATTTCACCACGATACAAATCAAATCCGCCACCACGCAAGATATTTAATGGCTGCCCCCCTTCAATAAACGTCTTTTTAATATCACGCACAGACATTACTATATCTTTTTTCGATATTCTGGATAAAGAATTTAATATGCTTGCCATTTCATACCACCTATTCGTTACGCAAAGTTTCTACTGGGTCTGTATTCGCCGCACGCCATGCCGGATAAAGCGTTGCCAGAAACGATAACGCAACCGCAATCAACGCAATACTTATAACCGTTGACGGAACTAATTTTGATGGCAATTCAGACAAAGAATATAACTGTGCAGGAAACAAATCGCGTCCCGTAACAAATTGGAAAAACTTTCTTATTGGTTCGATATATACAGCAACCAGAACCCCAAGCAACGTTCCAAACGCCGCACCAATAACACCTATGGATGTTCCTGATAATATAAATATCTTCATCATAGATTTACGCGACACACCAAATGTACGCAACACCGCAATATCTTTATTTTTATCTTTGACCAACATAACAAGCGAAGAAATAATATTAAATGCTGCAACAATCACTATTAATAACAAGATAAGGAACATCACACTTGATTCCACCTGAAGCGCACCAACAAAACCACGATTCAAATCACGCCAATCGCGAATAACAAAGCCATCTGGCAGCAAAGCATCCAATGCTTTTACAACAGTTTCACTCTGTTCTGCATCTGTTAAAAATAAATCTATGTGTGTTACAGAATTTTCAATACCCAAATATTTTTGTGCTGTTGAAAGCGGCATAAATATATAACCACTATCATATTCATACATACCGACAAAAAAGGAAGAAACCACAGGATACGCCATTATACGCGGCATTGTTCCAAAAGGTGTTGCCGTTCCACCATTTGCAGATATAAGCGACACTTTATCCCCAGATGTCACACGTAAACTGCGCGATAACGAAGAACCTATTATCAATTCACCGTCTTTGACTTTATCCAAACTTTTGCCATAAATACGTGTTCCAGAATTTGTCTTGGAAATCAAATCAGGCATACGAATACCACGGACAATCGCCCCGGAATTGTTCCCATTAGCAGATGCCATAATTTGCCCCTCTGCAATAGGAACGATGGAAGTTGCATATTTTTCCACCACTTTATTTTGGCGCATTTTATCTATCAAGAAATCATAATCAGAAATCGTTCCATTTTGATGATAAACAACAACATGTCCATTCATACCAATAATACGCGACAGCAAAGTATCGTGGAAACCGCCCATCACAGACATAACAACAATCAAAGTTGCCACACCCAATGTAATTCCTATCAACGACACCCACGAAACGACAGACCCAAAACCGCGTTTTTTTGCGCGCAAATATCTGAAAGCAATCTTTTTTTCCAGCGCACTAAACAACATTTTCATCCCCTTATTGATTCAAGAATTCACGCAATTCGTCCCCAGACAGCATCTTACCGGCAGCGTCCGCATCAACAATTGATATTAAACGTGGCGACATAAACACAACCAATTCTGCGAATGGAGAAATAAGCGTTTCCGGAGTTGTCACAAATGCATGCGTTGGGATACCAACAATCACATAATTATCCCCAACATTAGACGGTATTTTAAATGATGATAATTCCCCATTTGTCGTGGACAACACTATTTTTGCATCTATTTTTTTATATCCACCATAATTGCCATATTTTCCAGTTGCGCTGATTATCAAATCTGTTTCAAGTCTTTCTTCTTTGCCACATTGACCGATATCAAATCTTGATTGCCAACCATTTGGAATTGCAAAAGTCCCCTGAGAAACCAAAACCATATTTGCTTGGCTCGCAATAAATTCTTGTAATGTTTTCGTGTTAATTTCCGGACTTACCACCAACGCGCGTCCAACAACACCAGGTATAGACATACGAATATTCTTTTCCCCAAATGCAGGCAACATATTCATCCATATAATCGGGTTATCTGTTTTTGGATAGACCCGATAAACATCTATATCCCACGCCAAAACATATTTTTTTGACGAAACATCTGCGATTATTTTTGACACTTCGCGTTCTGTTTGATAATTCCCTTCAAAAACGACTGTTTTATCTTGCCAATTAACCAGCAAATTCAAGACATCTGCGCCGCGCATTGCGTCTAAAATAGCCATTATCATCGTTTCATCTTTTGGCATTTTTATCATCCATTTACCATTACCAGTTAAATGAATTTCGCCAAATTCAGCATCATACGAATAGTACACACGCCCTAACTTTGCCATCAATTCAACCGCATCTGTCAAAGAACTGGTTGAAATTGTCCCAGAAATTTTCTCGAAAGTTGCCTGATCTTCAACAACAGATATATCAGTATCTTCTAACAGTTTTTCCAACGCATCTTTTACATACATCTTCTTAAACTCATAATCAGACACTTTCAAATCTGGCAATTCATCACCGGTATTAAGGCGCACTATTTCAATTTTTTCTTCGGGAACAACAGTTACCACACTTTGGTTATTCCAATCAACAGTACACCTTTTCGGCAAATCTAGTGCAAATCGCCGTGCCGTATCAGTTGTAAGCGCGGCTTTTTTTGGAAAGATTGGCACAGATGTTTCATCTATTACCGTATTTTCTACAACATTTATTGTGTCATAAAGCTGTGCTTCTTGTTGTCTTTGCACACAACCAGCAACCATTATTGCACATACCGCACCCCATAAAACAAATGTTTTCAAGATTTTATTTTGTGCCATTTTTCTTCCTTTTGCTTTCTTTATTTTATGACATTACTATATATTCATAATTTTTTCAAACTCTTCCAGCGACATTTCATATATTGGTTTTTGATTAGGAGTCACTAAATGTTTCACTTTTTCCAATTGTTTTTCAAATAAATTCATCGCATCAAGAACATTTGCATCAATTTGCGCGCCTGATTTTTTAAGTCTGTTTCCATATTCTACAATATATTCCAAAACATCTGCAGCAAAAAATCGACCAACATAATTTTCCAACGCAATTCCGCCTTTTTCTACACAAATCGCAGACAAAACGCGTGACATTTCATTGAAAAAATTAGCCAACTTTATATAATTTTGTACACTTATTGCCATTGCCTTTCCTCTGGTTTATTTTTTTACATTATAAAAACTATTGCCACACAAACGCAATTAAATTATAATATAAAAGATGAAAACAAAATATTTATTTTTATTATTGGCTTTAACAGCCTGCGCATCTGCCAATCGCGGGTCGATAGATAACGCGACAATATTAAATTGGGAAAATGATGCTGTAACCACCGAACAATTTGTTCGTGACCATAAATCATGCCTTGGTATAAAAGACAATAATTATGTCCCGCGTTCGCGTATCGCTAAACTGCTTTCACCAAATCAAAGCGCACAAATGCCTGATTGGGATGGCCTTTGGGTGACGTTTCAGTCAAATGAATACAAAGATGTTGGGCAACGTGCACTGCTTTCTGTACCACCAAACAAAGCATCAAGAACGGTTGGATATTATCGTAAGTGCATGTTAAGACGCGGTTATTTGTTACGCGCACAATAAAGCACTTGTTTGTTTGGCTATTTTCTAAAAATGTGATATAATAGACCCTGTTATGAAGAAAACCATTTTCTTTTGGCTGTATTTTGTTGCGTCAATTATATTGGCGGTGTATTTTTCTGTCCGCATTATAACCAGTATTATGGGGCGCGGACCTGTATCAGAGGTAAAACACATATCCATATTAAGCGATTCTAAAAATGCAGACCTTGAACCGATACGCTTGGCGACTGGCATAACCGGCGGAACAAATATAAAATCAGCAGATTTGTATCAAATAAATCACCGTGTTTCCAAGGTTCCGGGAATAAAAAAATCTTCCGTGCGCCGCCTGGCAAACGGTGACATAATCATAAAAACAGAACAACACAAAGTTGCCGCTCAATTAAGCGATGGCGTATATTATTATCCGCTGTCCGAAGACGGGACAAGAATCGAAACACCTTCGACAGAACGCGACAAAAATACCATCGTTTTTCGTGGCACTGTTCCTGAAAATTTTACAGAAATCATCAATGTTGTATCTGGTCTATCTGAACACATAGACTATATGTACATGGTTGAATCACGTCGCTGGAACATCTATACTAAAAACGGCACGCTTATATATCTGCCCGAAGACGAACCAGCCACAGCAATCAGCAAAATAAAACGCCTTGACAACACGCACAAAATATTATCCCGCGATATTGAAATTATTGACATGCGCGACAACGCAAGAATTTTGGTAAAAACAAGAAAATGAAATTAGCTAATTCGTCTTTTTTATGCTTGGACATTGGAACATACGGTGTTCGGGGATTGGCACATTGTGTAAGGGACGCAAAAATTGTTCAGTCTGCAATGCACTCTGTAAAAAACACAAATACTGTCTTTGCACTCCAAAGTGTTATTGATGAATTGGGTCAACAATTGAACACTCATTTTGATTCGGCTTTTATCACTGGAAATTTTGGGAATGCTGATTTCAAGACAATATCTGACATAATATCTTGGGGTGGCGAACACAAAATAAGCGAACTTGATTTACGTCATCAAATTGCAAAAATAAGTGCCCCGGAAAATTTTTACGCGATGCATATTATTCCTGTATTTTATGGTACAGAACACATAAAAAACATACACAATTCACCGATTGGACACATTGATACATGGTTAAAATCTATATTCAGTGTAATTTCTTATGAAAACGAAAGAACACGATATTTGTCCGATATGTTGCGACACTCTTATATTCAATCAAGCGGATTCTTAGACCCATCATTTTTACAAAACTCAATTTATCGCAAACCAAACGAAAAAATCTTTTTCATAGATTTGGGCAACGAATTTACAACCATATCTATTTGGACAATGCGTGGTCCGTTATATTTTAATAAAATAAAATTCGGTGGACGTAATATAACAAAAGCAATCGCAGATGGACTAAAAATCAGCCCCAACGATGCAGACACATTAAAAATATCTGTGGCAAATGCAATGCCTAATGAAATGGACAGATTTACCCCTGCATCTGCATCAGAAAAATTTGCATCTTTTTCACGCGCAGATATAAACGATATCTTTGTTCCAACACTGAAAGAATTGATATCAGAAATATATGAACAATCAATCAAATATATAAATCAATATAAACCAGAAAAAATAATTCTTACTGGTGGTGGCGCAACAACAAGCAATATCGACACCGTTTTCGAACATGTATTCAAATTGCCAGTTGATAATATGGGGGACAGCGCGACACTAAACGCCTTATCAGAATACATCTGGGATACACACTTACCCGAAAGAAACGCATACATACAAAAGCAAGAAAAAATACAAAATATTTTCAATAAAATAACACATTTCTTCACGCCGAAGAAAAAAACAAAAAAACAAAAATTTATTCCGATATTACCCAGCACGCTTTGCTTTAATATGGATGACATGTCAACATACACCATGTTTGCCAGTGCAGGAATATCGATGATTCACGTTGATATAATGGACGGTTTCTATGTTGATAAAATTGCCGGCGGAATACAAGAATTAGCAAACATACGTTCCAAAACCAAAGCACACTTGCATGTGCATTTAATGACAGAAAGTCCATCTGTTTGGGCGCGCGATGCGATTAACGCTGGTGCAGATACGGTCATAATCTCAACAAATACATCAGGGGTAAAAAACGCAATACAGATTGTAAAAAATGCTGGGAAACGTGTTGGAATTGCATTAAATCCTGAATCTAATGTTGAAATACTTGTACCAATATTAAAACAAATTGATGAAGTTATGGTGATGGCTGTAAAACCAGGGGCTGCAGGACAAGAATTTAACCAAGAAATAATAAAGAAAATTAAAACATTAAATTACACACGCAAAAAACACGGCCTTAAATATTTGATAAGTGTTGATGGCGGAATCAATCAAGATACGGCAAAACTTTGTTGGAACGCAGGTGCAGACCTGTTGGTCAGTGGTTCATACCTTGCACAATCACCGGACTTTCCATTGGCGGTACAAAGTTTATTGAAGCACTAATTTGCGCCCATCACCTTGTTGTGTTATATAAACATGAATTGTGTTTTCAGGTAATTTGTCCTTTGCAACATCCGGCCATTCAATCAGTGTAATGTCATTATCAATCGCATATTGCAGACCAATTTCTTCCAATTCAGACGCATCGCCTATTCTGTACAAATCAAAATGAGATATCCCATCATAATTTTGCACCAGTGTAAATGTCGGACTTGGCACAACTGTATCAGCGCCACGCAAAGTCTTTATTATTTCACGCGCTATTTCACTTTTTCCCATACCCAAATCACCATGCAATGCAACGGTTACCGGGGCATGCAAAGTCTTTGCAAAATCGCGCGCCCATGCACGAGTTTCGTTAACATTCTTCAATAAATATTCTTTTTTATCTAACATGTCCGTTCCTGTCACATTGATGAATTATTGCTTTATAATCTATTTGCGGCAAAACCAGTATTTTATTATTAAAAAAATCTATTGCTTGTTTTGCTTTTTCTTCTGAATTATACGGATACCTTATTCTAAAATAAGAATCACCACGTCTAACTATTATCTGTGCAGCGAACCAATTTGAATATAATTGCGACCTGTACACACCATCTGTACGAACAACTTCTTCTTTTTTTAGATTCATAAGCTTTTCCTTTTTATTCCACCAATAATAAATCGTCTTCCATTGCATGAATCAAATCGCGAATTTGTGCGGCTTGTTCAAACTCCAGATTTTCAGCGTGCTTTTGCATTTCTTTGGTAAGTTTTTTTATTTCCTTTTGCAAAGATTCTGCATCCATTACACCACCATCTTTATTATAAACAAACTTTCGTGTTTTGTCAGTTTTTTCTTCTTTTTCTTTAACTTCATCAAACACAGACTTTGATATGGTCTTTGGTGTTATGTTGTGTTCAATGTTATATTTTTGTTGTTTTTCGCGCCTGCGTGATGTTTCATCCAACGCCGCGCGCATAGATTCCGTTATTGTATCCCCATATAAAATCACACGTCCATTTGCATTACGTGCAGCGCGCCCAATAGTCTGAATAAGTGAACGCGTTGAACGCAAAAAACCTTCCTTATCTGCATCCATAATTGCAACTAATTCACATTCCGGAACATCAAGACCTTCGCGCAAAAGGTTGATTCCAACCAACACGTCATATTTCCCAAGGCGCAAATCGCGCAACAAATCTATACGTTCCAATGTTTCAATATCAGAATGCAAATACCGCGCACGCACACCATTTTCAACGAAATAATCTGTTAGTTGTTCTGCCATTTTTTTTGTTAACGTGGTAACAATTACGCGCCCCTTGGTTTTTTTCACTTCATAAAGCAAATCATCAACCTGGTGTTCTGTGGGTCTTACTTCGCATATCGGATCTAACAAACCAGTTGGACGAATAACCTGTTCAGAAACTATACCATTTGATTGTTCCAATTCCCACGCGGCAGGTGTTGCAGAAACAAATATAGTCTGTGGGCGCAAAGCGTCCCATTCATCAAAAGTAAGCGGCCTGTTATCAACACATGACGGCAATCTAAAACCATATTGCGCCAAAGTTTCCTTGCGCGCCCTATCCCCGCGTGACATTGCCCCGATTTGCGGAACAGTCACATGGCTTTCATCCAAGAACAACAGTGCGTCTTTTGGCAAATACTCAAACAACGTTGGTGGTGGTTGACCCGGAAGACGCCCTGTCAAATACCTTGAATAATTTTCAATGCCGCGACACGTTCCTGTAGATTCCATCATTTCAATATCAAAATTCACACGTTCGCGCAATCTTTGCTCTTCGACATATTTCATATTGTCATGAAAATATTTCAAGCGTTCTTCTAAATCTTGTCTGATTTGCCCGATTGCCTGTAATACAGACGGCATAGGTGTTGCATAGTGTGTATTTGGGTAAACAACTATCCTGTCCAGTTTATGCAATTTACCACCGGTTAGGGTATCGATTTCCCAAATCTCGTCAATTTCATCACCAAAGAAAGATAATTTCCACGCCCTGTCTTGAGAATGTGATGGAAATATATCAAGTGTATCACCACGCGCACGAAAATCACCACGCGCAAACCCCACATCGTTTCTTTTATATTGAATATCAACAAGGGCGCGCATAACATCTTTTTCTGATATTTTATCGCCAACTTTTAATACCAGTTTCATTTCAGAATACTGCTCTGGCGAACCGATACCATAAATAGACGAAACCGACGAAACAACAATAACGTCCCTTTCTTCCAACATGGCACGCGTTGCAGAATGGCGCATCCGGTCAAGTTGGTCATTTATAGACGCATCTTTGTCAATATAAGTATCTGTGGTTGGGACATAGGCTTCTGGTTGATAGTAATCATAAAAAGACACGAAATATTCAACATGATTGTGCGGAAAAAAAGCCTTCATTTCTGTATATAACTGCGCTGCCAAAATTTTATTTGGTGCCATTATCATTGTTGGGCGACCCAATTCTTTTATCACATTTGCCATTGTAAAAGTCTTACCAGAACCCGTCACCCCCAGCAAAACCTGAGATTTCCGGCCATCTTTCACCCCCGCGACCAATTCGGATATCGCCGTTGGCTGATCCCCCATCGGCGCAAAGTCAGAAACCATTGAAAAAATACTTTCAACTTTTTTCATTTTTTTGTTCACATACCTTAATATAATTCATTATAATAAAAATACAAGGAAAGAGAATAATGTCTACAGAACCAAAATACAAAAATAAAATATTGCTATTTTTATTGGCACTTGTTGGACTTTTATCATTGGCGGTAATTGTTGTCCCGCCCCAGATAACACTTAACAGTCTTAAACCGACCATAGAAAACACCATTTTCTCTAAAACAGGTATCAAAGCAAAAATTCATGGCGATGTTAATTTTTCTCTGATGGGCAAGGCATCAATTGTTGCACACAATGTAAGCATTCCCAACGGCACAGTGTCTTCCATTGAATTTCATTTCCCACTGATTGAAATATTCAATATCAAACGCGCTAATATATCTGGCGACATACAGGTAAATGGCGCAAACATCTATATTGAAAAACTTATTCCTTTTGTATCAAAAAACGATGTTTTGGTTAATGATTCCAAAATAACATTCCTTAACAAAGAATACTATATTATTAACGGGAACTTTTCCAAAGAAAACATTGATGTACTTGTTCGCACGGACCAACACAAATACGAAATAAAAAGCACAAACAATAAATTTGTAATAAAAAACAAAAACAATGATTTAATTCTAACTGGGGAATTATTGAAAGACGGTGGCGCGCGCGGACACATAAGCATAATAGCCCAAGACGTTAACCGATGGTTTAACTTTCACACACCCCGCATAGTAGGACGATTTCCAATAAACGCAAACTTTACCTGGGATGGTGGATATGGCGTAAGTTTTACAGATATATCCGCCAACGGCATCTATGGCAGTATCGAATTCAAGGACGATGGGTACAGAATCGTAAAATTAAAATCAAATAATATAAACTATGATATGTCGTTTTTTATGCAGGACCCGATGATATTGCAGAACGCATCTTTTGATTTAGATTTTTATGGCGACATGACATTTATGAAACAAAGAATAAACTACCTGAAACTAGATACGGTCTGTGTTGATAATAAAATAATAATAAACAATATTACCGCCGATAACATACATATTTTTGGTGGATATGTTGATAAAGATGGGGCACACGATGTCAATGTCGCTGGTCCATTATCTGGACTTCACACAACATGTCTTTTCAACGGTACGCCAAAAAGTTGGTCTTGCAAAGAATTCTCTCATGGGAACAATATCACATCTGTCTTTTCTGTGACCAACGATGTAATTAACGCAGATGTTTATTCGACCGAAATCTATGAAGACATGAAACCATTCGTTGTGACAATACGAAAGCTGGCATCCAGTGGCGAAGTAAGATTTTATTATCCCGACATGGCAGGAACGTTGCATCTGCGTAAAAATGATTATACCGTCGATTACACGCACCTTGATAACAAATCTCTAAATCAGGCAAAAATTAACCCAAAATTCTTACCGGAATTTATGAAAGACGAATCTGGTGATTTTGTATGGATCAGTGGGACTATGATTTTTACACCAAATTCCAAACAATGGCAATTGTCTAAAAGTTCAGATTTCTTTATATTGCGTGGCGAAAACTTCAAGCAATTAACTCGCAAACTAGATTTACAATCTTTCAACAACCTGCCATATGTTTTGTCTGGGAATTACAAGAATGGGAACATCTCTGATTTCACGGTTGAAATTGCAGGTCATAAACTTACCGGAATGTTATTTGGAAAATCTATCACGTTAAAAACAGACGTGTTAAATATCACACCATTTATAAATCAATCTTTTTTGGAAAAATTTGAAGAATTATCGTTCTTTACAAACCATCCAATATTATTACCATTTGAATCAAATATAAATGTCGCCTTATCTGCGAACAGAATAATTTACAAAGATGCAGAATATAATAATTTTGTATATTCACTTCGTGATAATATCCAAACATTTTCTATATCTGATTCCAATCGTGGAAATTTATTAGCAACAATAAATAAAGACAACACAAAATATAACACAAATATTCAATTGAACAAATTCATGTTTAATGAAAAAATATTACCAGAAAACATGCCGTTGAATATTTCTGATACAGCAATTACTGCTGAAATAAAATTGAAAACATATGGAAAAATAGCACACGATATCATCAGCAATTTAAGTGGAACTTTTGATGTATCGTTTGATGGCGGAAAACTTTATGGCCTTGGGCTTGCAGAATTTTATGCATCTGCGCCAAAACTAACAATCTTAAGTGGCGAATACGCTCTGTACAAGGCATTAACCGGTGGCATCACGCCTGTAAAGAAAATGCATATTGTCGGGACTTATAAAAACGGCGACATAAAAACAGATGAACCATTTACATTATCCATGCCACACACAGATGCAACAGGTATATTACAAATCGAAAACAATGAAATGATAGCAAAATTGAAATTGATTTTGCGCGGCGCATCTACCGATCCTGAACCAATAGATTTAATAATATATCCTAATGATTCACGTGATTTTTCTCTTTCAGAAATCATGTTGCATTTTGATCCAGAATACATGCGTGAATTTGTAAAAATACACAATCAGTTTTAATAAAAAAACACCCCGAATAAAACCGGGGTGCATTTATCACAAGCAACATTAACCACGTTTGCGTACTTGGATATGTACATCACGCAATTGTTGTTCTGTCACTTCATTTGGCGACCCCATCAACAAATCTTGTCCGCGCTGATTCGCAGGGAAAGCAACTATTTCACGGACGCTTTCACCATCGCCCAAGATTTCAGACACCAACCTTTCGATACCAAATGCACATCCACCGTGTGGTGGCGCACCATATTGGAACGCAGTATAAAGCGCATTAAAGTTTTGTTCTACGGCTTCAATTGGATAACCTGCAATATCAAAACATTTTTTCATAACTTCTGGGTTGAAATTACGAAGTCCGCCACTGCAAATTTCAATACCATTTAACACCATATCGAATTGTGCCGCCTTGATAGAAAACGGATCTTTAGTTGACAATTCTTCCAATGTCGCAATTGGGTAAGAGAACGGATTGTGCGTAAACTTTGGCGCACCGCCACGTTCTTCGTCTGGTTCAAAGAACGGGAAATTATCGACCCAACAAAACGCAAAATCACGCGGATTGACCAAACCTAAATCAGCACCCAATTTATTACGCAATTTACCAGCTGCTTTTGCGGCTTTTTCTTCTTCATCGCAAATAAAGAACAACGAAGAATTATCGCCAGCAATTTCGTGCAATTTTGCAATTCTGTCTGAATCAAGTTTTTTAGCAACAGGTCCTTTGGCTTCTTCGGCAAACACAATATAGCCCAGCCCGCCAAGTCCTAATTCTTTTACCGCATAATCGCCCAGTTTATCAAACCAAGAACGCGGTTTATCTGATGATTTTGGTGCAGGCACCGCACGAACAACCGCGCCATTTTCTATAGCGTTTGCAAAAATTCCAAAATCAGAACCACGGAATATTTCTGTCACATCGCTGATTAAAATCGGGTTGCGAAGATCGGGTTTATCACAACCATATTTCAACATTGCGTCATCAAATGAAATATGCGGAATTTCAGGATATACATTTGCATCCGGCGCAAAAGTTTTTACAAATTCCGGCATCAGTTTTTCCCCAACAGCCTGTATATCGCCTTGGTCAACAAAAGACATTTCGATATCTAATTGGTAAAACTCCAACAATCTATCTGCACGCAAATCTTCATCACGAAAACAAGGTGCTATTTGGAAATATCTATCAAATCCAGACACTTGCAACAACTGCTTGAACATCTGTGGTGCCTGAGGCAACGCATAAAACTTTCCATGATGCAAACGGCTTGGGACCAAGAAACAACGTGCGCCCTCTGGTGAATCAGCCGTTAATAACGGTGTTTGGAATTCGCTAAAGCCCATATCCCACATTTTATCCCGCAACCACTTCATCATCTTGTTGCGCATCAAAATATTGTGATGCAATTTTTCACGACGCAAATCAAGGAAACGATATTTATAACGCAATTCTTCGCTTGTGTCTTCATCGCCAAACACTTGGAACGGCAAAACGTCCGCATTTGTCAAAACTTCCCAACTTTCAGATTTTATTTCAATATGTCCCGTTGGTATTTTATCGTTAATGGCATCACTGTCGCGCGCAACAACTTTACCGGTAATTTTAACAACGGATTCAGGACGAATTTTTTCCAAATTTTCATCCCCGCCATCAAATACACACTGCGTAATTCCATAATTATCACGCAAATCAACGAACAACAAAGACCCATGATCACGTTTACGATGAACCCATCCTGAAAGCGTAACTGTTTCACCAACATTTTTTTCGGTTAATTCGCCACAGGTATGCGTTCTGTACTTTGATTTTAACGAAAGCATTTTTACACCCTTTTGTTTCAGTGTCGCGATAAAATTCCTGGTATTGCGGCACCAATTCAAATCTTAAATACAGGGGCGCTAAGATTTTTTCGCGCGGTGCCACCCTGCTTTTTTTACTTTATTTTGTTTCATAAATACTCCGCGGTTGTCAGTCGCATCAACATATTTAATAAAACACAAAATATATAACTGCCCGTAAGGCATCAGAAATGTATTAGATATTGCAGATTGTGATGTTTTTGTGATAGGAGTGTATAAAACATACATGACCTGAACAAAAACGAACAAACGCAAAATAGATAATGCATTTCTGGTGCCCTAAGCAAGAATCGGACTTGCGACTCGTCCTTACCAAGGACGTGTTTTACCACTAGACTATTAGGGCAACTGCCAGTAATTATAACTGTAAAGGGATAAAAATCAACACTTAATTATTTTTTCCATCTTTTAAGTGTTGGATATACATTTTCACAAAATTGGCGCATCTGTTCTGGGGTCATGCCAGCCTGATCTGAAAAAGGAATCATTTTTTCAATATATTCTTGCATAGACACCTTATCTATAAATTCACCATTCTTATAACAATAGATACAATAATCAGAATTCATGGAACCATCTTTATTTGTTCCCCACAATTTTTCATCATCTATTGGCATCGCACAACTTTGGCATATTCTGGACACAGCAAACTCCTTTGTGATACACCAATTATAACAAAAAACCACAGATTTAATACATATAAATTAGTTGCAAATAGAAAAAACTCTGTTATAATTCGTTGCACTGGCGGCGTAGCTCAGTGGTAGAGCAGAGGAATCATAATCCTTTGGTCAGGGGTCCGAATCCCTTCGCCGCTACCAAAATAATAAATGACCCTTGTGGTCATTTTTTATTTTGACATCTGGGATTTGGACACCGGCACAGGGGTCCGACCCGCAGCAAAAAGGCGGAATAACGCCGGTTTGCCGCCAGGCAAATTTTGCAAGGGAGTGAAGCACAGCGAAACAATCCCTTGTGCTGCTACCAAAAATTAAATCGGGCTTGTCCCGATTTTTTTTGGGTTTGTTTTGTTCCGCGTTTTATGATAAAATATACTCTATGAAAAAATTGCTTTCTCTTTTATTTGCTTTGTGTGTGGTTGTGCCTGCAATCGCAGATGAAAGCATATTGCCAGAAAATAAAACTTTCATGGGGGATTACCAAAACCAAGTGGCTTTTGGTATCGGTCAGGGTTTTGACACGGGTTGGCTTTTGCCACCACCAACCCGCCCTGTTCCATTTTATATCGCAACATTTACATATTCTCAACCTACAAAATTCTTTCGTGTCCCTGCCCGTCGTTCTATAAATATATCTGAAACATTGGGCTTTCACGAAAAATACGGTTGGAAATGGCAAGATTATACTATTCCTATGATTTATTTAACCGAAGACATATTATTATTTGATAACGACATTATTTATGGCGCAATGGGTGCTGGCGCTGGGTTGCAAGCACAAGAAAACGAACGCCTTGGGGCAAAGTTATTATTTCAGTTCAAGGTAATGCTTGGATACCACATCAACAAACAATGGTCTGCCGAATTCTTTATACAACACTTTTCTAATGCTAATACAGCCGAAGAAAACAATTCTTATGCTTTTTATGGTCTGGGATTTACATATAATTATTAAACTACCAATCTATTGGTGTTTTACCATTTTCAACCAAATATTCATTAGCACGTGAAAAATGATGATTTCCAAAAAAGCCCCTATATGCAGAAAGCGGTGATGGATGCGCGCTTTTAAGAATCAGATTATTTTGATTATCAACAAACTCTGCTTTCTTTTGTGCAAAAGAACCCCACAACATATAAACAACATTTTTTTGGGTTTCGTTTACAGCCCTTATAACCGCATCGGTAAATTGTTCCCATCCTTTTCCAGAATGCGAAGCCGCGATATGTGCCCGCACAGTCAAAGTAGAATTAAGCAATAAAACGCCCTGCTTTGCCCATGCCGACAAATCACCATTTGTAATACTTTTATGCCCTAAATCAGATTCAATTTCTTTGTATATATTTATCAAAGATGGTGGAAAATCAGTCCCGTTTTCCACAGAAAAACAAAGCCCATGCGCTTGATGTGGTTCATGATAAGGGTCTTGTCCGATAATAACAACCTTTACATTAGAAAGCGGGCACAAATTAAACGCATTAAAAATATTTTTTGCCTCTGGATAAATTGTTTTCCCAGACAAATATTCACTGCGCACAAATTCGGTAAGTTTTATAAAATAATCTTTTTCGAATTCGTCTTTCAATGCATCTTTCCAAGAAGGTTCAATTTTCACATCCATTTTTCAATTCCTTTATTAAACCGTTTTGACAAGATTTCCATAAAACGACATCAATGTACCCAATCGGCAAACCTGTTTCATGCGCCAAATGATTAAACATTTCATCACAGCATTTTTTTACATCTGCATCCAGTTTTCCATTATCTATTTTCTTCTCTAAAGCCCTGTTTCCACCGTATAGCACGCCAAGTCTTTGTATCCAAATATCATACTTTACAACATTTTCGCCCAGATTTCGTGCCAGATGATTTACAGTTATTTTTCCAATATGTGGCAACTTTTGCAGATAATCTAGTTTATCATTCAAAGACACACACTTATAATAACCATCACAAAAATCTTGTCTGTTGTTCCAAACTTTACAGATTGCGTTTATCTTGTTTTTATTATTAAAAACTTTCAATAAATCGCCGGGGTTTGCCGGCATTTTTTGCATTATTATTTTATGGATTTTTTTTGCTGTTTTTTGTGAAAAACCACTTGCCAAAATTACATAAGAAACACTGCTGGCAAATTCATCTGGCGACAATCGCGGCGGACAAGACAAGATTTCACGAATTTCATCAAAAGATTTATCATCACTGTCCAAACCCATTTCACGCAAACGCGTATCTAAATTGTCTAACCAAGATGCTGAAAAAATTTTATTCATTTGTTTTTCTGAATTGGGCCATCACTGCACGAACAGCGGTCCTGTCATCCGAATTATCAGATTGAATTATTTTTCGTATTATTGCTTGTTTTGCTTTATTAAAATCATCTTTAATTTTTTGCGCATTTTTATCCTGGTCCGATGTCGGATATTTTATATTTATACCATGATGATTTTTTATAAAATCGTCCGGCATCGCACCCCTTTTTTACATTTTACACATCCAGATTTGCATTAAGCGCATTTTCCACGATAAAATCACGACGCGGTTCAACAACATCCCCCATCAACATAGAAATAACTTCATCAGCCTGGGATGCATCTGTGACTTTGACTTGGAACAGCGAACGATGGTTTGGATCCATAGTTGTTTCCCATAATTGTTCTGCATTCATTTCACCAAGACCTTTATAACGTTGAATCTTCAATCCGTTTTTCGCATATTCAAATGCAGTATTCAACAACGCGAACGCACCCCAAATCTTTTGTGATTTAGATTTTACGCGCAAAATTGTTGGTTTAGAAAATGTATCTATCAATTCTTGACGGCCTGCCATTCTTTGCCAAGAACGAATTTCAGGCGAATTGATTTTTTCACGGCTTAAGACATGTGTTTCAGTAACACTGCGCAAAGTTCTTGTGATTTTGATACCTTCCGCATCACTGGATATTTTCCATCCGCGTTCAAATTCCAGTTCTTCATTATCCAGCATATTTTCAGCCGCAGCAAAATTCGCCACGCTTTCTTCTTCGAACACTTTATTCAACGCCAGTGCTTCTATGAATCGCAACGGCATGACATGATTCAGTGCTTGTAAATTATTTTTCATATCATCAACCAATTCCAACAAGCGCTTGAAATCAGCCCCGGCAAGTTGTTGACCATCACTTGTTTCAATCATACCATCGCTTGCCAACTGGTCCAGCAAATAATCATCCATTTCGCGTTCATTTTGGATATAGATTTGTTGTTTACCACGCGTTACACCATAAAGAGGCGGTTTTGCAACATAGATATATCCGCGTTCAATTGCTTCTGGCATATGACGATAAAAGAAAGTCATAAGCAAAGTTTGAATATGTTGTCCGTCCACATCAGCATCAGTCATGATAATAACTTTGTGATAGCGGAACTTTTCAATATCAAAATCATCTTTACCGATACCGGCACCCAGCGTTGTAATCAAAGCACCAATAGTATCTGACCCCAACATTTTATCAAAGCGCACACGTTCGACATTCAAAATCTTTCCGCGCAAAGGCAATATTGCTTGTGTCTTTCTGTCACGCCCTTGCTTCGCGGTACCGCCAGCAGAATCTCCTTCCACAATAAACAATTCGCATTTTGCCGGGTCTTTTTCAGAACAATTTGCCAATTTACCAGGCAAACTGCCCAATTCAGGTCCGGTCTTTTTACGCGATAATTCGCGCGCTTTTCGCGCCGCTTCACGTGCAGTTGCCGCTTCGACAATTTTATCAATTATCATTTTTGCAATCGCAGGATTTTCTTCCAAATATTCATACAATAAATCGTTCACAGTATTTTCAACCAAAGGTCTTACTTCACTGGAAACCAATTTATCTTTGGTCTGCGAACCAAACTTTGGGTCTGGTATTTTGACGCTGATAATACTGGTTAAACCTTCGCGGAAATCTTCGCCGGACAAATTGACATCTTTTTTCAGATTTTGTTCAGAAATATACTTATTCAACGCACGTGTTAAACCGGCACGAAAACCCGCCAAATGTGTTCCGCCATCGCGGTTTGGAATATTGTTAGTAAAGCACAATGATGTTTCTGTATAAGCAGTTGTCCATTGTAAAACAATTTCAATATAAGAATCATCAATTGTCTTAATCATCTGGATAGGTTCACTGTTTAACAATTCTTTTGATTTATCAAGATATGTTGCAAAACCTTTTAGCCCATCTGCAGAATGAAAACTGCGTTCCACTTTTTCAGAACCACGCAAATCTTCCAAAATTATACGAACATTTGCATTAAGATAAGACTGTTCACGCAACCAAACTTCCAATGTATCAAAATCAAATCTTGTCCCAGTAAAAGTATTTGGCGATGGCAAGAAAGTGACTTCCGTTCCATGTTCATGCCCAGATTCATTTTTCACAATTGTTAAATCAGATGTAGGTACACCGTCTGCAAAACTCATACGGGCTTCTTTGTCGCCGCGCCACACGCGCACTTCCAACCAAGTGGACAAAGCATTAACCACAGAAACACCAACACCATGCAAACCACCGGATACTTTATACGCACCATTTCCTTCGTTATCGAACTTACCACCTGCGTGCAATTCGCACATAATTAATTCCAGCGCAGACCGCCCTGTTTCGTGGTTTATATCAAACGGCATACCACGACCATTATCGCGTATTGTTGCCGACCCATCAGCATTAAGCGACACAAACACTGTATCAGCATAACCAGCCATCGCTTCGTCAATAGAGTTATTAACAACTTCATAAATCATGTGGTGCAGACCATCACCGCCTTCGCCAACGTCACCGATATACATACCGGGTCTTTTTTTAACCGCTTCCAGACCCTTCAAAACTTTAATTGAATCACCAGTATATTCATTATTAACAGCCATCTAAAAATCCTTTCTTTTTGCTAGGTAAAACATAGCAATTTATGATATAATTAGCAAGGAAAAAGGTATAAAAAAGGATAAAAAATGTTAGCCGTAGTTAATTTGACAGACGAAAGAAAAAGCACCATGAAACGGGTCGGATCATCCGGGGAACCAATTGTTTTTACCAAGGACGATTTTTTGACAAAACGTTTTTTAGCGACAAAATTCAAAGTTAGCACCGAACTTGCCGAAAAAACCATGAAAAAAATGCAATTAGCGAAGGCAAAAATTATGGTAAACGGCCACCCTGCTCCCGTTGTTATACAATACAAATCAAAAACGCCCCGCGTTCACCCGATGGGACTGGACATTTTCCAAGAATATCTGAATAAAGAAAAGGAAAAACAATGAAATTCAAGTTATTATATTATGGCGACATATTAACAAACCCGAAAAAACGCGCGCAACATATTGCTGATATACGGATGCAATTTCATCCCCAGTTGAAAAAACTGGTAACATTGCAACCATGGAACAATTTAACTAAATTTATGCTGCCAGATGCTAAAAAAAGCCCCATTATTACACGTCACATTGGTGGCATAGACTGGAATCCAATTATAAGTCCTAACTTGAAAATGATAGCAGAATTGGATATTTTGTTGATGCACCCCGAAATCGTGGGCGTTCCCCATTCTGATATAGATAACCGCGTTAAAACTATTCTTGATGGTTTGCGATGCCCACAAAACGAACACGAAATCGGACAAAACACACCACGTGATATTGGACCGATTTATACACTGTTAGACGATGACCATTTGGTGACTAAATTAACAGTTAACACCAGCCATTTGCTGTCGCCAAATATCTTGCCTTGTGACGCACAAAAAACACCAGATTCTGTATTTATGCTAATTGATGTAAATGTTCGTGTCACCGAAGGAACACTGGAAAACCTGCCGTTTATTGTGTAAAAAAACACCGCCCGGATGGGCGGTGTAATTCCCCCTCTTGGGATGGGTGGCTTGAGCAGTTTTTTATAAAAGACCACCTCCCCCTGCGGGTACTCCTCCGCAGGAGGAGAACTTTCAATTCTCCCCTTGGGGGGAGTACGTCCGTCAGGACGGGAGGGAGGTATTCCAAGATTACTTGCGCTTTCTGGAATGCGCCCTCCCTCACCCTTGCGGGTCCCCTCCCTCGCAGAGGGAGAATTCTCCCCTTGGGGGGAGTACGGTCGCCAGACCGGGAGGGAGGTTAAAACAACCGCCCGGATGGGCGGTTTTTGTTGTGCGTGGGTTGTTAGTTTCCACTTGGTGTGTCGAATGTCCAACCGACAAATGTTTTTCCAGGAACATGAACAGCCTTTTTCGGTGTGTTAATATCGCCACCGTATGTGCATTGTCCCGCATTATTCGCATCAATATCGGTTTGGTCCGCTCCATCCCATGTAATAGAAATAACATTCGCATCACATGTTGAGCCAGACCTATCAAACAAACCAAAAACTGCTTCACGGAAGGCAAAAAGTCTATCAGAACTGCCATTAGTTTCATCAATTGAAAACACACATCTGTACGCACAGTCGCTCGCGCAAGCGTCCGCGCCACCCCTGTCGACGTGGAACACCCACGGCAAAGACAAGCTCTGCATTGTTTGGTCATTACCAGCGGGGGTATAACTATCAAGATGACAATAACAGTATCGACCAGCTTCTGTACCTATTTGGGCGTTTGTTAATATCGTTGGATTTGTCCATGTCCCATTATTATTCGTTCCTTCCACATTGCTACATTTGGCATATCCGTGTATTTTACCTTTTTCGCCAAAATCTACCACAAATTCATTATTCTGCGTTATTCCGTATGTGTTTTGGTTAAAACCAGCATCGCCAGTGCCATTTTGATAAGCATAGCTCGAGTTTACGTTATGTGAGCGGCCGATTGTATCTTGCAGGAAATTCCCTGTACGCAAATGCCAGCCGGCAACACATGATGTTGGATAACAAGTGTCGGTGCCAGTACCATAATAATCATTCCCTGCCATACCGTCTGCATGGGCTATACCAGGTGTGCTGGTGATAGTGCTACCTATATATGCACTGTTGCACGAACGATAACATTGTGTATCTTCACTTGCGCCCAAATCTGATGCGCCATATCCATTTGGACATGCGGTTAAACCTTGATTCGCTGACGTGCTGTAATTTACTGTGCCACTTATTCCCGGACAATAATTACCGCTGGTACATTGTGCAACCGTTTCCGATGACATTGGTAAATAATTTCCCGCCGTTACGGTATAAGGTGTGTCCGTATAATTTGCGGTTGCTGTCACCGGTCCTTCGTATGAGTGCAGGTTCGTTTGTGTTGCCTGACCTATGTATTTAGTGTCTTCCTGCATCTGACCGTTTTGTGGAAAAGTCTCGGAAGTTTTACTTGGCGCCGCGAATGCCGGCATCGCAAACGCCAAACCGACCATAGAGGTCATTATTATTTTCGATTTCATATTGTTTCCTCTCTTTCTTTTTGTTTATAAACAAATTAACCGCATGAAATTCAAGCGGTTGGAGGTTCGAAACTATAATACACAGAAAATAGCGGGCTTATTCATAATATATCGCCCCCTCCAACCCAATTTAGTTGGAGATATTGTCCTTTTTGGACACTGTGTATTAAGAGGTTTCGAAGCCCCATCAGCAAAAATCTTGCTGACATCTAAATTCTATCAAACATTGACATTAAAAAAAAGAGAAAAATAACCAAACATCAAAAAAATAAATTAGAACGGCGCATCTGCGCCGTTTAAAAAATTAAATAGAATTGTTCAGATGCGCGGTTGTTGGCAAGTGCGGTGCAGTAAACCTGCATAAACGCGCCGACAACAAGCAGATGGATAAATATATTTAATTTTTACATAAACACAGATGTAATTTGTTCCTGCATCTGGAATGTTCCAAGTACTACCCATCCGATTATGATAGAAACCAATATAATTCCAACACTGTTAAGAACGCTTGAAATGCTTTCCATTTTACGCACAGATTCTTCCATATAATCTTGGGCTATCTGATTAAGGTTCTTGTCAAAATCGTTCATATCAGAATAAATCATTAAATCGCCAATGATTTCTTCATTCGGGAAATTTCTACCAGTAAGCGCCAGCGCACTTCCCAAATTTTCACCATTTGCGATATAGTGTAAGGCTTCTTCCAAGGTATCAGATAAATATTTGTTCCCAGAATCAGCCAACAAACGCATTGCGTCTGGCACAGACACACCGGCAGACACCATTGCCGCCAACGACATCAACCAACTTACTGAAACCTGCAATTTATATGTGTTATATGGTGGGAATCTGTCAAAAAACGTTCTGATTTTCCCAGTCCATATTGGCATTGACACCCAAACAAATGCAACCAATACCATAAAAACGACCGCCACAGAAAGCCAATACTTATTTGCGAAACCAGACACCCAAACCAGTGATGCAGCCGTCCCACGCCAAATAACATCACTGCCGGCAGCCTCTGCCAACGGGGGGACCAGATAAATTCCAACCATAACAATTATGGCAACCGTCAAAGCCAGCAAAAACAAAGGATACGCAACCGCAGTCAACATCGCACGCTTTATACGATTTATACCATTTACAACACGACCAATATTTTCCAACGATATTAACAGACTGCTTACATTCCCAGATGTTAATAACAAGGTTTCTTCACTTGGCACCCAACCAGATGTCGCCTGGGCAAAAGTCATACCGCGTTCAAGATTTTTCTGAATTTCACGCATTGCAATTGCAAATGGTTCATTTGGTTTACGCCCATTATGAGATTCTATCATTTCAATACGATGCAACGCGTCCATCAATGTAAAATTATTACGCAAAAGCGATGCAATCTTGCGCGATATTGCCATGCGCTTTTCTGTATCTGTCTTGAAAACCAATTTTGCATAAAGCAATTCAAGTTTATTCATCGTTTTAATACACCCATGGTCTGTCCAGTAAACCAACCCAGCGTTCCAGTTCATCAACACCGATTATTCCGCGCAACATCAATTCTGTCGCCGCTTCTTTCAGTGTGCGCCCGTTCATTTTTTCCAACCAATATTTCACTGCACCTTCGGTATCGCCAGAAAGTGCAAGACTTAAAAACTCACTATTCGTCATAATGATTTCACCGGCCTTGATACGACCGATTGTCCCAGACCCATTACATTGCTCACATCCCGCGCCACGAATAAAAGTTTGATTTAATCCCAAATCACCCAGGGCCTCTTTTACACGATTATATGCACTATGATCATGATGGTCTGCCAATCTTTCGCGACAATATGGACACAGTTTCTTGAACAAGCGCATAGACACCAGACCACGCATCATTGTTTCGTCTTTCAACTTGAAAGATTCCACGCCCATATCCAACAAACGCGTCAATGCACCCATCGCAGAGTTTGCATGCAATGTCGTCCAAACATTATGACCAGACAACGCACCCTTTACAGTTAATTGTGCTGCAGAAAGTGTTCTTATTTCCCCAACCATCAATGTATCAGGGTCGCTTCGCAACGCAGCAGCAAGGGCTTCTGTAAATTTTTCTTCCCTTTGTTCTTCATTAACTGCGTTAACAACAGGCATTTGATGTGCACCAAAAATCTTTTGTTCCGCAGGGTCTTCCACTGTAATAAGATTTATTTCATATCTTCTTTCCTTTAACATCAACGCCATATTGCGAACCAACGTTGTTGATTTACCAGATGATGTAGGCCCCGCAACAATAACCAAACCAGTCGGCGCAGAACGCAAACGCAACAAAAGTTTTTGTTCGTATTCATTAAATTCTTGTTCTGTCTTGATACCTTCGCTTGGGTTATCATAAAGCAAACGCATAACAACATATTGTGAACCAAAAGCGATTGGGTTAAATTGCATTCTTATACCCAAAATACCAGCCGGCAGGTATAAATCTTTGGTGCCACGCAACGGGGTGCGCCCATCTTTCTGGGCTGTTTGATATTCATTTTGTGCATAACTGGAATTAGAAATATCAGCCGATGCGAATGCCGCCCTTACAAAAGATTCACCCCATTGTGAATTATATTCGAACACTGGTTGCATACTGCCATCTATACGGAAATAGATTGTTGTTTGGTCCGCAACTTCGATATGGATATCAGAAACTTTTTGTGCCGCAGCACGTGCAATTATATCAACAAAATCTTTTTGCATCTGATTGTCATAATCAACACGCGAACGAACATTACTGCCCAGCATTTCGTCATTAGTTTTATATATATTAGATATCAGTCCTAAATCAGAATAAAAAGGTTCTTTGACAACACGATTTTTTTTATGCAACAAATCAAGGAAAGACAACACACGCCCATCATAACGATGCGTTCGCGATATTATAATTTCACCCCCAGAAAAATATGCAACCAAACTCTGTGTATCTTTGGGTAACGCAAATTCCGCCGCATACGCGGTTAACAAGCGATTATTATTAGCAAACAAATAATCAAGTATATCTTTGCTGTTTGCATTTTCTAAACCACTTGGCACAGATAAAATATTGTCAGAATTTGCCATTATTACTTTCCGATATTCAAACTTTCTGTTTCTCCGTCTTTCTCAAACACAATACCGTCATTCAAAGATATAGATTTAACGATATATCCATCAAGTTCTTTACCAACCGCAATGCGTTTATTTTGACCGGTCGCAACTTCTTCCAAAGTTGCCTGTAATTGATTTCCGATTCCAACAACATTTATAAGTTTATATTTTTTGCTTACATCGCTTTCTTCTTGTTTTTGCGGTTCTTTTACCACTGTTGTTGCCGGTTGCGCATCAAGACTGTCCATTTGACGTTTTAACTTTTCGGTTTGGATATCAAGTTGTGCCTTGGCCGCTTCCAATTCATGTTGTTGTTGTTCTGCGCGCCCGGAAAGCGTATCAAGTTCCATTTGCAATTTAATTTTTTCTGCATTTAATCTTTCCAAATCTAAATCAAGTTGCGCGCGTTCTTTTTCAAGTTGGGCGACAACTTTTTCTTGTTCCAACACGGTTATCTTTTCGAACAAAGAACCACTTTCATTATAACTTAACAATGCATTTGCAGACATTTGATCTGCCAAATCCGCATCGGATACACTTTCTTCTACAACAACTTCTTCTTCGACATCGAAATCATCATATGCGTATGCATTCATACTCATACCGATTACAAACAAAGAAAGAAACATCATTACATTTAATTTTTTCAACATTTTTTCGCCCTTTTATTTTGTATAAATAAGAACTTCATAATTCCAAAGTCTTGTATTTGCGCGCCACGATACAGATGACATATAAACACCTTGGAAATCATTGAAAGCATACATAAACTCTGCCGGCATCAGTTTAGAAGACACAGCAACTTCTGTGACATTTATTGTTTCTGCAACACCGTTGTTCATAATTGTATCCGTAACATTGTTTATATCCGCCCGTGTATTTATTTGCTGAAAAATACTGGCGACATCACGCGCAACAGTTGCAGAATCGCGTTCATCCAATGAAGAGTGCGTTTCTAATGCTGGCAATTTAACACGAACAATAACTTCGTCTTCTGATGTTTGCTGCACAATCGCACCCGGCATCAATTCGCCCCCAATTTCATAAAAATCGTTCAGCGTTCCAAAATCGCGTCTAAATGTTGCAGACACATATTCCCCATCACATTTAGCCAAAGTTTGATTCCACCCTGCAATAGGTTGCATTACGAAAGCAATTGCTTTATAACACAAATTTGCACGTTCATAAACACCCGGCAAATTATCATAAGGATATCGGAAAGACTGCTCTGCAGATGCTTGTGCCAATCTTTTTTCTAAGGCCTCCTGTTTTTTCAATTCAATTTGTCTTCTGTATTCGTTTGCCAATTCTGTATTCAACTTTGCGCCACGATTAGATGTTGTTTTTACAGGACTGGTCAAAACATACATACCGAACAAAATAAATAAAATTGCACCTAAAATCGCAGGCAATAAACTTTTCGTCAAACCTATTTGTCGCAATTTCGCAACATTAGTGTTTCCAACCAAATCATAAATACTTTTTTCTTGAGATTTTGGTATTCCCCATGACGAAGGCGCAATCAAAACACCCCAATCTGGTATAGATGACAGTTCTGTGAAAGCTTTTCGCGCTTCTTCTTCATTTTCAATCAAAATATCGCGAATAATTATTCCATTTCTTACCGCAACCAAATAAAAATATCCATCAACACTAAATACAGCCAAAAACGATATAAATTCAGACAAATAATCTACAATCTGAGCCGCAGCACTTGGCATTCCAGAATGCGCCCCATCCCGCGCAGATGCCAAACCAACCATTGACCGATACTCTGTGAAGAAATCGTATTTTTTATCTGAAGTTTTTACCAACTGTTTTGCAGAATTGCGTGCATTGCTACCAACACCCATGGGCTGCCAAAACAGTCCTGTTGCAAATTTTTTATGACGAACAGTTATTACTTGTTTTATCAATTCTCTCTCTTTGTAAGCATTATAGCACAAATGCCTTGAAAAAATAAAGCCGAAATTTATACTAAAAAAGTCGTAAAAAACGACTTTTTATTATTTTTGGCAATTATAAACTTTTACCTTGAACTTAAATGTGTTTTTCGGGCCAAAAACAGCATCAGGATTTTCAACAGTGTTTTGGCTTACTACGTAATAAGAATCGCCTATTTTTTCTTGTTCCAATATGGTTTTTTCAAGATAATTATAAGCATCTGCTAATTTATAACTGGTTGCGCTGGAATTCATAGTATATAAAAATTCACAATTTTTTGGTTCATTGTCTAATCTGATTAAGCCTGTTCCTGCATCAGTGGATGTTGCACACGATGCCAACACAAACAAAAAAGACCATGTTAAAAATTTTTTCATAACTTCCCCCTTTATTTTTCAACAATTTCATAATTAGATTCATCACTAAATAATTTTCGCAACACCAAGTTATTCAACGCATGCGATCCTTTGTAAGATTCCAAATGCCCATATATAAAACCACCACTTGTAAACATATCTCCGACGGCATCTATGATTTTATGGCGCACAAATTCATCTGGACAATATAATTTATTAAGAGTTCCATCCCCTGTATCGTTTAATGCAATTACATTATTTTCATTTGCACCGCGCCCCATACCATGGGCTTTTAGATATTCCCATTCAGAATATTTTCCAAAAGTGCGCGATTTGGAAATATCTTTGATGAATTTATCAACAGATTTTTTACTTCCGTCCAGCAAACAAGAATATGATTGAGTTCCAATAATTTTATCCTTGTAAACTAATGTTGCATCTATTAACAAACCGTTTTCGTTTGGCGATAATTTTACATAACCGTTACCATGCCGCCAAATTGTATGATTAAGAATTATTGTTTTCAATCTTTTCCAAAAAGGCATTGTTTTAACTAATTCATTGCGATATGCAACTATCGGCTTTTTAACAATTATCTTTTTTATCCCAGATTGGTTTGTTGCGATATCTGCAAAAGCGTTTATAAAATCATATGCACTACCGTCCAAGATTGGGGTTTCTGCGCCATCTATTTCTATAACCGCAGAATCTATACCCGACACAAACAGCGCAGCCATCAAATGTTCAATGGTCTGCACATGTGCGCCATTTTTATCACCGATTGTGGTATTACGCATCAGCGTTTCGCCAACATTATCAAAATGCGCAGGTATTAAATCTGAATTTTTAATATCTGTTCTTCTAAAGAAAATACCAGGCTTGCTTGATGGTTTTACAACCATATTCACTGGCAATCCAGAATGAATTCCGACCCCAGATAATTTAATTTTTTTTGCTATTGATTTCATTTACCTTTCCTTTTAACCAATCATAAAACTTACTTTCTATTTCTGTTTGCAATGCAGAAAACTTTATTTCTTTCTGTGCCCATTTTGGCAAACGCACCCAATCTTTTTCAGTTGTTAACAATTTTGCGTTTTTCTTTTTTGCCAAATCTATAAGTTTTTTTATATCTTCATCGCCATATTGATAATGGTCTGGGAAAGGAATCTTTTCAACTATTTTGCACGGGACATTATCAAAGAACTTTTCAGGATACCCGATACCAGCGAAAGCAATCACTGATGTATTTTTATCATACGGACACACTTCAGTATTTTTTGCATAAAACACCGGTATATTTATAGGCAAAGAAAAATCAGGTTGTGCGTGTTTTCTTTTAATAACTATTATTGCATCAGCGCGCAATAGCGCATTTTTTTTCTCGCGCAAAGGTCCAGCCGGCAACAAAAAACCATTTCCAAAACCAATGGCTTCATCGAACACCAACACAGATATATCTTTTTTTATAGCGGAATTCTGAAAACCGTCATCCATTATAATCGGTGTATTTGATTTTTGTTTGTTTAATAAAATCAAATTGCTTTTCCGATTTCCAACATGCACCAAGATATTATCATTTGACAACATCTTTGCTTCGTCCCCTATACCTGCTGTTTCTTTTGACTTTTTATATCCGCGCATAACCACCGGCGCATCAAAGTATTTTGCGACATTACGAACTATTGGTGTTTTGCCAACGCCACCAGACAAAATATTTCCGAAACAAATTATCGGGCGGCGCGATATATATTCACGCTTTTTGCGCATATTGAAAACAAATTTGCTGCCCATCAGGTAAAACAACGACAGCGGCGTCAAAGCCCACGCTATAACATTTCTTTTCAAGAACCATTTTGGTGTTTTCATGAAATGCCCTTACTGCTTGAAATTTTCAGGTGTTAAGTCTTGCTCTACCCTAAAATCAGTAAACCTTTTGTCCAAATCATAAGCCTGTTTAACCATAATATCTTCCAGGTTTTTACGAATTTTCTCGAAATCTTCTGTTTTTGTGCGGCGATCAATAAATATAGGTTCGCCAACTGTCCCTGCAATAATCGAAAAAGGTTTAGTCAATAAATATCTGTCCCATCGGTTTTGGAACCAAGGACGCGAAGACGAATAACAAACCGGAATAATAGGCGCACCAGTCATCTTGGCAAAATACAGCGCCCCATCATGAAACCGCATAGACGGACCATTTGGGCCATCCGGCGACAAAGCCAAACAATATTTACCTTTATTCAGAACGCTTATACCGCGTTTCAGAACATTTACACCGCCCCCATCAGACGAACCATAAATAGTCCGAAGACCAAACAATTTCTCCATTTTAGCAATCGCACGACCGTCTTTTTTGCTGTCTGCAATAGCATACCCATGCACACGATTTAGCGCGATTACCGGGGACAGCATCATTGTTCGCCCATGCCAAAACACAAAAATAGCGGGTTTTTGTGCATATTTGCGTAAAATTTCCAAACCTTTAATATCTTTTTTTGATGTAAAATACACAAACCATATAAGGACATAATAAACGACGGCCAAAATCCATTGAATCACGCCCCATCCATAAAAGAATCTAAAAAAACGTCTTAATCTTTTTTTAAGTGCTTTTTTCATCCTATGTACCTTTCAGAAAATTCTAGCAGTAAAAAAATCACAATGCAAGCACCACAAAAATAAGACTAAATGCGTTTTTTGTTTGACACACAGGATTAAAGATATATAATAATCATGCTTATCGCGGGATAGAGCAGCCCGGTAGCTCGTCAGGCTCATAACCTGAAGGTCGGTGGTTCAAATCCATCTCCCGCAACCAGTTAAATAAAAAATACACCCCAGTGGTGTATTTTTTGTTTAATTTATTTTGAGATTTGAATCAACTAGACAAGGTGGTTCACAACAAGGATTAGGCAGACGGTAGTATGCCGGTTTGCCAACGGCAAAAATCCGCAGTTGCCGCGAAAATTGTATTTTCGCGAATTCCATCTCCCGCAACCAAGATTTCCAAAACCGTCCATAAGGGCGGTTTTTGTTTTATTGCTTTTTTGTTAAAAATATGATATAATGCACCACAGATTCGACAGGTTTTCCTGTCGTTTTTTTATTTGCCGTTGCAATTTTGCAGCGGCTTTTTTGTTATAACAAAAAGGATAAACTATGAACAAATATACATTTATAGGAAACGGGCGGAACAAAGACTTTTATTTTACATTTCCGTTTTTTTCCAAAGCAGATATTGTCGTCAAAATAAACGGCACAGCTGCGACCGGCTACGGTATTTTTTGTATTCCAGGAACAAATAACAATGATTTTCCATTCACTGGTGGACATATACATTTTGCAAGCGCACCTAAATCGACAGACATCGTAACCATAGAACGTAAATTACAACTTAATCGTCTTATCGATTATCAACCAACTGTCGCGCTTGATCCAACAACAGTTAATCAAGATATGAATTATTTCTTTGAGTTGTTGAAAGATATCAAGGCTAATTTATCAGATTTTACCCAAACTTATGCCGAATTTACAGATGCGCCAACCGCACAAAATTTGTTGGAACGCATCAATGCTGTTATGGACGAAATAGATACTGTGACAGGGCAAATCGAAGATTTAGGCGATATAACAACAATACGCACAAATATAACTAATCTTGGGACATCTATAACCAATTTAACTAATTCTTTGGACACTTTGACAAGCACAGTCGGCACGCATACAACAGACATATCCACACTCGGCACATCCAAAACCAATACAGATGTGAATAACATATCAGCAACAGGTAAAACTAATATTGTTGCATTATCACAACCAGATAACAGCGCTACAGTTGCGATAACAACAACAGTTAATGGCACATATACATGCCCAAAAGATGGATATTTGTTCTTATCTTTGTATTCTAATACAGCATCTGCATATCTTGCTTATCAATCTTCTTTGGCAACCTATGTAAACAACATATATTCAATTTATCAGCCTGCAACTGGTAACGGAAGACAGGCTGCTATGTTTGCCGTCCAAAAAGATGAAGTATTGACCTGCAGTTTATCATCTGGATATAGCAAATCTGCCTATTTTATCCCAAAGAAAGGAGTTTAATATGAAAAAATACGCTAAAATTATAAACCCAGAAACAAAAGAATGTTCAGTTGGAATCGGAACAAATACTGATTTTTATAAATCAATCGGTATGGTTAAAATGGATGTTGAACAAGCATGGAACGGAAATTGGTACGAAAAAGGTTATGCGCCAGCAGAACCAGAAAAAACTTATGCAGAAAAAAGATTAACTGAATATCCATCAATTCCCGATCAATTAGATATGATTTATTGGGACAAAGTAAATAATACAAATTTATGGATAGAAAAAATTACTGAAATTAAAGAAAAATATCCAAAAGCATAAAGAAGGGGCAAACGCCCCTTTATTATTTAATAACTTGATTTGGTATAACATCAGATAAATTATGTAAAACTTTGATTTCTGCGGAGCCTGGTTTTTCTGGTGCAATCAAAATTTTATTTTTATTATGATTTAACATGTTTGCATATCTGGCCATACTGCCCTGAGATTGAACAAAATGTTCACAATAAGACAACAAAGCTAAATCCATATAACCTTTGTCCGAACCATTATGCGAAACCAGATGTATTGGATTTTTTATATTGCTTAATAATGGCAATATATTATCCTGAATCCAATCAGGTTCATCAGAAAAGAAATAAAACGAAGCATTAGAATATTTCTTCATAAAAAACTTAACTGCATTTACAAAATATTCAGGTGGGCACACAACCCAATTATGTTGTGTAACAGCCATATCGCCACGCCGAACATGAACACCAACAGGATGTTTTTCTGATTTTATTTGTTTTGCGATTTTTTTACTTTCGCTGTCCAATACTGATAAAGGAATAGTATACTTAAACGGCAATAAATCTTGGTAATATGATGGATAATACCAACCAAAATATTTTGGTAATTTTGCCTTTATAAAGCGCACCCCATCAATATTTTCATTATACGAAAAATGTTTTTTGAAATATCTTATTTTTTCACTGTCTGCCTTTCTAAAATTTATTTGTGGGAAAGCTTTTAACAAATCAAAATTTCTAACAAATTTACCATTAATATCTTTGCCATATTCTTCAAACCAAGAAATATCATATTCGACATCGACACCTTTTGCACGTAACGCTTCCCCAATGCGCCATTGATGGATTTACGAACAAATACCACCATCAATCATAACGATTGCTTGTTTTTTGTTTCTTTTTACAGAGTTTTTGATATAGAATCGTTTAAATGCATGTTTTAATTTTTGCCACATTTATTACTCCATTTTTCCAATTTTTTTTGTATATTTTTGTTTTAATTTTCCAAATGTAAGCAATCTTAAAACCAAATATCTATAATATTTGAATGGTTTTTGATTAAGTTTTCTTTCTATTTTATCAATTTCTTTTTCTGTAAAATGAACATTATTTTCATCCAATCTTTGATTAAAGATATTCATAAATTCTGGTTTCAACCAATGCGAACCGTCTTTACAAATTCTATCTCTGATTTCAGAAAATCTTGGTGCCGTAAAACCAGGAATATCACCAAAACATAAAAACGCATGATTATTCCAACAATGCGGATTTGGACAATGTTTGCCAACTGGACAAGATTTTATCGGTGATTCTAAATCTTCAAAGATATTTTGGACCAAACCACAACCATAACATTGGATCATATTTCCAGTACCAAAATCAACACAATAAGACCATTTACCTGCATAACAAAATTCTTTACGCTTTTTTTCAAACAAAGGCAATTTGAAATCAAACATCGCAGAATCAAACTGTCCCCATACTTCGCGTGCTTGTTCTTCTGTAAGATTGGACAAGCGTGGAATAGACGGCTTTGTTTCATCACGCGCGATGGTCAAATGACATAAAGCACCCAATTCACGCATACATGTTTTTTTGATATCGTCAATATGAGGTATCAATTCATCAACTGTTGTTAATTCAACAGTAAATGATGCAGGGCTTTCTTTAACCTTGCGAACATTATCAAAAAATATTTTCATTAAATTTGTTCTTTTTAATTCTAAATATTGAAAAGAGAACTTAAAGAACAAATGCTTCAACAAATTTTTATCAAGTGACAATATCTCGTCAAACCTTTTAGAAATTGTCCCGTTTGTCACAATCATAACATAATGACCTTCTTCCAACAAACAACGTGTGATATCAACAATTTCTGGTGGTAACATTGTTTCGCCACCGCCACACATATTGACCAAACAAGTCCCACCCATACGTTTTTTTGATAAAGCTTTTGCAATATGTTCCGGGGAATACTTGAACTTTGGTAATTTTTCACCCCACCATTTATTTTGTGTGATATAACAATAATTGCATCTAAAATTACAAGTTTTAACAGGAATATAACAATCTAAAAATTTTACAATTTTATCAGTCTTATTATTTTTGATCATTTCTTAGTCCTTTTTATATTTCAAGATAACATTTTTCAATTTACTAAGTGAATTTTCATAAACACCGCTGATTTTGCCGTATGAATTATCATATAATTCGACATCTGCACCAACAAACATTGATGCAATACCAACATGCAATCTGTCTGTTTTGACTTTATCGAATTTATTAACCATTTTCAACATAGTTCTTGCGGCAAAATCTATTATTTCGCGTTTTTCATATGGCGAAAACCACCCAAACGCATCTGAAATATCAAAATCAGATTTATAATGCCCATGTGATTCAACATCTGTTCTGAATAAATCTGCGGTTTTAGGTAATTTTTGCAATGCCTTGTTCATTTTCTTGTATTGTTTTTTATATTTTTTCGGAATTTTTTTGCCATCTGGAACACAGCTTAGCCGCAAAGCCATATCGTGATCCAATAATATTGTAGCCTTGGTTTTTTGAGATTTCAGATAATCGTATGATTTCTTTTCTCGACAAAAGACTATAAAACGTTCGTCCAGTATCTTTATAAATTCCGGCACATCATTAAAAGACGATGGTAAAATAACAACCTTTTTCGCTTGTTTCATCTTGTCCATCAACGGTCCCATCCATTGAATATAATCGCGTGTCCATGCGCCACCGCCACCATAAACAAATATATTTGGTGTTTCGTTTTCTGATGTCCGTTTATACTTTATACCGTTTGCATCAAACCATTGTAATGTCGCAGATGCAATCAACATATCGCCAATATTACCACTGTTCGGCATATAAGAAAACTCACCCAATTCACGCAGACAATTTAATAATTGCGAATCATCTAAATTTATTCGTTCTAAACTGATCGCTTCTTGACCAGGAAAAAATTTATCATATATTTTCTTAAAAAAATTCATCATTTAATCCCTTACATATCTATCGCGAAAATTATGACGATTTTCGCGTTTAAATATAAACAAACAACAAATACGACCTAACCACTTTGGCAATAAAAATCCAGGTTTATTTTCATTTAAAATCATTTGTTGTTTAACAGAATCATCTGTTAGTTTATCCAAAATATTTTGTTTAACATGATTTGCTGCATCAAGTTGTTCTGTTGCGTGCAATACACTGACATTTGTATTGCCCCACCTATATTTTAATAAAATTTCTGGCAAATTACGAATTTCTGTGACAAAAACCATTCGTGACCACAATTCAAAATCTTCGGCATGTTTATAATTTGCATCATAATAAAAACCATAATTGTCCATAACAGATTTTCGCACCATAACAGTCGGATGCCCAACATGTTGATCATGCAATATGTTTAATATTTTTATACGTTCTGGATGTCGAACCTTTGCGGTAGAATTACCAAAACATTGAAACCATGTTCCCAAAACACCACATTCATGATGCGCATCCATATATTCAATTTGTTTTGCAAACCGTGTTGGCAAAGATATATCATCACTGTCCATACGCGCAATATATTCCCCACGACACAAATCAATACCTTGATTTAATACTGAAATCAATCCTTGATTTTTTTTATTATCTACAAAATTAATTCTTTTGTCTTTTTTTGCATATTCTTTAACTATTTTTGCAGTATTGTCTGTTGAGCCATCGTTAATAATAATCAATTCGAAATCTTTGAATGTTTGATTTAATATAGATTCAATGGCTTCGCCAATATATTTTTCAGAATTATATGCCGGCATTATAACTGAAATACGTGGTGTTTTTTTCATAACACATCCTTTTTAGTTGAAAAAATCTTTTATTTTATGTCGCCAAGTTCTTACCGGAATAAACAAACACAAAATTCTGAGTAAAAATTTTTTTATTTTCGCAGTTAAATTTTTTCCATTGTGCTTTAATACATATCGTTTTCCTAAGATATTTTTAATTTCTCTATAATAAGGAGATTCTTCTGTGATAAAATCACTTGCAACGGTTCTGACTATAAAATCTTTTACTTGTTTTGATTTGTCAAAACCGTGTTCTTTTGCAAAACTCATCATTATTTTAGCTGCATACAATCTGTCTTCTTTTCGTCTTTTTATAATATTTTCATCTGTTGTTCGACATATTCCAGAATAATTCATAAAATAATAGTATGATACCTTGTTAGTAAATACCACCACATCAGAATAAAACATCGTTTTCAACAAAACAATATTATCTTCATAATATTTTCCCACAGGAAACGTTAGATTCTTAAACAAATCTGCCTTGAACAATTTATCGCAGGTGCTACCATTTGGAAGGTTTTGTATTTTTTTGATAAAATTATTTGTCGTCATATTCGGTGTTGTGTTTTTTGATACAACATCATTATCGACAATTCTCATCCCGCACATTACAACATCTGCATTGTTTTTTTCCATTAAATTTACTAAACATTCATAATAATCTAAATCAACATAATCATCAGAATCTATAAAACTTATATATTGACCAGTAATATTTTCCAAACCAACATTACGTGTCACAGAAAGACCTTGGTTCTTTTGTGTTATAATCTTTATGCGTTTGTCTTTTTTGGCATATTCTTTCAATATTTTTAGCGAATCATCTGTACTGCCATCATTTATACAAATTATCTCTAAATCTTTGTATGTTTGATTTACAATACTATCCAAACACCTAGAGAGATATTTTTCCGTATTATAAACAGGTATAATTACACTAACTTTTGGCATATTAAAACCTTTTGTCTGTATCTATAACAATATGAACATGTGGTATAAAAAATTTATCCATAAGAAATATACGCGATTTTCGTCTTATATATGGAACAGGTATAAGAAAAACCAGATAATTTATTGCCCGTTTTAGAAAAACTAATTTTTTTTCTTGTTTTCTTACTTCTTTAACATATTTTTTCGGAGTAAAAGGATCAACAATTTTCATACCAGATTTATAAATAATTTCACCAATAGTTCTTTCAATAACATGTGCAAATTGCATATCGTGTTTCTGGTTTGGTTTTTCAAATAATTGTTCACTTATTTGCATATCTTTCAAAATTTGGAAAGGCGCAGCCTTGGCAATAAACATTGTTCCTGCAACAAAACTAAAATCACGTAATTTAAGAATATATTTGGGATACTTTTTCTTTGCTGCACTAATTACACCACAATGATTTGCCATACCATGAATCAGATTAAATCTTGCACACATACCAATTTTTGGATTTTTCAATGCATCTAAACATTTATTAAAGTTTTCTTTGCTTGCAATAAAAGCGTATAAATTTTCACGCCATCTGCATCCAGGTCCAACAAAATAACCATTTCCCAAAGGAGTCGGTAAATCACCTGGTGTATCACGCTTTGTATGTAATTTTATTATGTAATCATAGTCTGCTAAATTTACATTATTTATTACATAACAGAATGGCCAAACATCATAACCAACATTTGCCACATTAACTATATGGGCATTTGGTTTATAATTTAATACTTTTTGTTTAATATATTCATATTTATCTTTATTACTTATCGAACAATATAAATCATATTCAACAGATATGTTTTTCAACAAATTTAATATTGTATCTACTTGTTCAGCATAATAAAAATGAATTACAACAAGTGCCTTTGGCATTATTTCCACCTTATTTTAATTACTGGTATAAACTCAAATAAATAAATTTTATTATTTTTGATTTTTAACAATGGGATAAATTCGAATAAACGCAAGCGAAATAAAGTTCCAGCATTGTCTGTATATCTTTTGAACCATGTTGCATATTCTGGATACCGCCCTGAAATATCTGCTTTTATCACAGTATGCAACATATCCATCTGATTTTTTGTTTTGTGTGTTGTGTTACCGTCAAAATTGCGGTAATCAACCAATACAGATTGAATACAATAAAATTTAGTCACATCCATTAAACGATTCCATAATTGGTAATCTTCACAGGGTGTAAAATATTCTTCATATCTTATATTGTTTTCATCTAATACAGATTTACGAAGCATGGATGCAGTATGCGGAAACCAACATCCTGATGTCATAGTACATTTTATTTCAAAATCATGTTCCGGACATGTATGCAACGAACCTGTTTTTTTACAATCAAAAAGCCTTAAAAAACCACTCACCGCCCCAATTTTTGGGTTTTCATCTAATATTTTTACTTCTTGTTCTAAACGCGTTGGCAATGAAATATCATCATGGTCAAAAACAGCGATATATTCACCAGATGCCAAATCTAACAGTTTATTTCTAGATTTAGCGATTCCTATATTTTTATCATTTTTGTAATATTTTATGCGTTTATCTTTGTAAGCATAATCTTTAACTATTTTTTCAATTTCTTTATTATCTGGACTATCATTAAGAATTAAAAACTCAAAGTCCTTGAAAGTTTGGTTAAGTATGCTTTCTATACATTCGCGCAAATATTGTGGTTTTGTATTATAAATAGGTGTTAAAACAGATACGCGTGGCATAAAAAAGTCCTTTTATATAAACATACTATATATTTTATGCGCACTATACTAATAAATTCCCGAAAAATCAAGCAACCTGTTTAATCAAAACACCTTTTCAGTGTTTCCCCGGTATCATTAATATCCACATATTTATTACGAATTTCTTCGTCTGTACGAATTTGCTGTTTAAGTAATACAATATCTGGGTGGTTTTGTAATTCATTATTTAATTTATCAATTGCAGATTCTATATCTTTTTCGTTTTTGATAAATACAGGAACTATTGAATCTGCCGCATTTTTTATAGATTTTGCGAATAAGTCTTTATTGTCTTCTATGACTGATAAATAGGCCCGAATATGTTCATCTTCATGCTGTAAAATTGCATTATAAGAACACGTGTTTGGTTTGTGTGATATATCTATTTGTACCAAAAAATCTGAATATCCTATCGTTGCATCTACATTTTTAAGTGCAACACAAAAACCGTCTTCTATGGAAGTAATATCTGCTGTTATCTCAAACTCATCAATCAGTGTCGCAGCAACATTTCCGTGTAAAACATCCATTTTTTTTAATGGTTGAACAACGCTTTTTGTCCAAACTGGCGATTTTATTGTGATATTTGGTGTTAATTTATAATCAATACAATCATCTGATGCAAATGCACCAGAAATAAAAAACGATAAAAACACAAAAATAATACGCTTCATATTAGTCTATTACTATACCAGAATTTTTCATTTCTTTATAAAAATCATCACATTTCCAGATATAAAAACTGTCGCCACGTTCATCTATCTTTTCATTTTCTGTTTTAAGTTTTTCTTTAATTTTTTCTTTTATTTCAGCGACAAAATCGCTGTTGTTAATCTTTTCAGAAAAATCAGGTATTTCTTTGTCGCTTTTTATAAACACAGGTTTCAGACTTTTTGCACCTTTTTTAATTGATTTTTGTATTTCATCTAAACTGTCTTTTATAACAGTTTTATAAACATCAACATGGTCTTGTTCGTGTCTAAACACTATGTCATAAGCACAAGAATTTTCTTTCAATCTTTTATCAATAATAACATTAAAATCTTCATTTATTTCTATATCTATGCCACGCAAAGACACACAAAATCCACCGTGTACAGGTATTATCACAGTACTTGCCATCGCAGTATATGATATTATTGGTTCTGTATAACCTAACTTTCCAACCAATTCTTCATCTGATTTTTTTGTTTCAATATCTTTTATATTAAATTTTATATCTATATCAACATCATATTGATATCGCGAACAATCATACGCAAATAAAACATTTGGTAAAAACAATACTGATAAAAAGATTATATTCTTAAACATATACTATATTGTTTGCTTTTTTAGATATTCTGCAACAAAATTATTTCCATATGTTTTATATAACTCTTCTGCCAGTAAAACAGATGAACGACCAGATTCGAACAATTTCAACATATTACCCAAACCACCTAATTCAGTATTAAGAATCACAGATTCCCCATTAACAGGTCTTGATAACAATACCGCACGTTTAAGGTTTGGATATGCCTGACCCTTGATAAATGCCATTTCAAGTGGGTTCAGATTCCATTTTTCATAATCGCTTACATCTGCTGCTGGGTTACGGAAGAATAATACTGTTTGTGCCTGACCACGAACAACATCACCTATCCCAAGTTTATCAAGAACATTTGCGCGTTGGAATGCCACCATATACGCCTGACGATTTTTACGACCTTCTTGAAGTCCTGCAATAAAATTATCACGGAACATTTTATTTTCTAACATTGGCGCAGTTTCATCAATCATGATAAGCGAAGGATTTCCACCAGATACAGTCACATTATTAATACGATGCAAAATATAAGATATTACCGCAGGTGCTAAAACTTCATCTTGCAATATTTCAGTAAAATCAAATGTTGTTAAACGTGCACCTAAATCAAGAGTATCACTTTCTTCATTAAATATATCACCATATTGCAATGGGTCTATCCATTTTTTCAATTCCTGACGCATTTTACCACTGGATGAAAAACAACTTTCATAAAGATTTTTCAATAATCTGTCTTTATCTTGTAAATAATCAAAATTAACAGATACAGCACGTGCAATTTCGTCCATTGATTCCGCATCATTAACATTAGTTATCATTGAAAACCAACGACGTAAAAACGCACGATTACTGCTGCTATCCGGCATTTTTAATGGGTTCAAGTGTGTTAAAAAGGCATCTTTATCCGCATCTTTTTCTTTACTATTCATCGTGATATATTTACCACCAACTGCCAATGTAAATATTTCTGCGCCTTTGTTTCTGTCAAAGAAAAATGCTTTCAATTTTTGATGACGTAATGATTGAGAAATAAGAAACGAGAACAAAGTTGTCTTACCACCACCAGTTGGACCAATAGTAAGAGTGTGTCCAACCGCTGCTGGTTTATCAGAAACATGAAATTGAAATTGATATGGTGTTCCTTGGGCTGTTGGGAAAACAACCAACGGTCCCGGACCCCAATCACTGTTTTCAACACCTGTTGGCATAGATGACAAAGGAATACTTGTCGCCGCTGTTTTTGATAACATCTTAAATGTTCTTGGGAACACATCAAACCCCGGTAATTGTGCAAAAAATGAAACTTTGGATGCAAAATTTTCAACAACCGGTGATATACCAAAAGATGCGGCTATTTTCTTAAATTCATCAACATATTCGTCTAATTCTTCCATATTTGATGCAAACAACATAAACAACGGATAATAATCAACCAATGTCTGATTTCCAGTTTTATTTTCATCCATCGAAGATTGTGCTTCACTTATTTGTTCTAATGTAGATTCTTCTGTTTCATCAGTGATTGTTGAACGATGTTGACGCATTAAAACTTCTATATCACTTGATTGCAGAATATGCAGAGCATTCATATTTATCATTTCACACTGAATTGTTGCAACAGCATCAAAAAATTCTTCATCCATATAATCAGGCGATATTTTGAAAGAAAGTGCAGCAGCATAATAAGTTTTATCACCACTGGTATATGCAATAACACCATTTTTCAAGAATTCAACATTATCAACACTTACCAGTCTTGAAATATTTTCATCACATTTTTTTATCACTGGTTTTGATACAGGCGATAAAATACGACCAAAAAATGTTGCCATGTTATCTGTAGTGTTATTTCTTAACAGTGTCGGTTTATATGCAGCCAACATTGATTCAATATAATTACAACATTGATTTAACTTTTCACGATTATTTTGACCATGGACAGACACAACAACATAATAATTATTAGAATAGATTTTCAACCCTTGATTATTCCACTTATCATATATTTTCTGTAAAACAGGCTGATCAAATTCATAATCTGTTTTCTGGTCTATGAAATCACGAATTGTGAAAAATCGAAGATAAACATCTGGGTCTTCTATTTGGTTGAATAATTGAGCCCTTAAATCTAGCATTTTTTCACGATTTTCATCGCTCATCATACTGGTCTGTATACCTTTTATTCTGTAAACACGAACCAAAGAACCATCATCTACAGATAAACTGTCATCACTATAAACATTATTAAAAGGCAAATAATCAGAATATTTTGCATACCCAAATTTTGGAAAAACTTTTTTTGTTATTGTCGGGATATATGCCAACAATATCAAAAACACAACTATCACAGACATTGATATTATAACCAAAGTCATCGTCATAGAATCTAAATTTCCAGCAAAATAATCAAATAATTTTTCCATTTTTTATACTACTAGTCTTCTTGGTATTCTGTTTTTTATTATTTTTACACTTGAAAATATAAGTTGTGATATCTGTGGGTCTTTTTTGGAATAAAACGCCAATATACTGTGTGTAAGTGCTAATATACCCAAAAAAACTAACGGTAACCACATTGGTATATTATTAGGTGGTAAAACTGTAAATAATATAATAGCAATCACAAATACCATAAACCAAATCAAGAAATTCAAGATAGCAAGAGTATAAGGCACATAAAATATGCGCGCCGGGTTTGCCAAAGCTTTCAGGACCTTTTGCCTCAAAATCTCTCCTCTTGATGATTCAATTATAACAATTTCAACATTTTTCAACAAGCATAAAAGTAAAATTCATAAAAATTGTTGAAAATATTAAAAACACCGGTTTTTTCAACATGTTTATTTTTTGTGCTATTTTTCAACATTTTTTATAAAAACACCGGAAAAAGCCGGTTTTTTTGTTGAAAAACTGTTAATAAAAAGTCAATAAAAGTTTTTAATAAAATAAACAGCCCAAATAAAAACAATAACATAAATATAATAAATTATTTGATTTTTTAGAAATCTGTTATATAATCGCCCTGTAAAAAGGATTTTGACATGAAATTTTTAAGTTCATTAAAGGCTTGGAAAAAACGCGGAAACATTAAACAAATTCGCCGTGGAAAACAAGTTATATTGATTGACCCTTCTAATCCTAAATTAAAGGCTAAACAGGGCTTCAAGAAAAAATAATATATCCATGTATTTATTGGATGATGTTTTTATACCTGGTTTTCCGGGTATTTTTTTTAATTAAGGAAAGCCTCTTCCATAACTTGTTTTATTTCGATAGTGCCCAAACCAGATGTTCGCAGATATTTTATCTGATTTTCATTTGGTTTATAAAGTGAAGCAGTGTGTGAAGCCTTTTTAGGTGCAGAATTTATATATTGTGTTGGTTTTAATATAATCTTTGCACTTTCATCAGCCATTACCGAAAAAGATATATCAGAATCACAGTCTGTTGCATTTTTTTCTATTATCGCGCTGCCTTGCAGGTCTGTCGATGTATTTTTATATGCAACAACACGTGTTTTCACAAAAATACCGGTATTTTCGGTTAAATGTTGGGCTTTTACATTTATTTTCAATTTATCATAGTTTTTATCTATGATTTGACCATTCAATACACTGTTTTTTCCAAAATTTTTTATAAACAAATTGAAAAAAACCGGCTTTTTATTAGTTGTTTTCCAATCAAGGACAATATTTGTATTTTCTGCATTTATATTGATATAAAAGTCTATATTGCCGCTAGCTTCACCTATATATATAATATGAACAGGCAAGTTTGGTGTTTTATCAACAGATATTAAATTTTCTTGTTTATTAAATTTAACACTTTCATATTCTGATAAATCTTCACAAAAAACACCATCGCGGAAAACTAATGTTTCTGCTGGAAAAGTTTTTATATTGAATTCTTGCCAAAGGTATGACATATTTATAACCAACTTATTATATTAACATAATAAAAGAATTATAAATAAAAAACAACTTTAATTGGTGAAAAGATATGGGATTTAATTGTGGAATTGTTGGTTTACCTAATGTAGGAAAATCTACCTTGTTTAACGCATTAACACAAAGCGCGGCGGCTGATGCACAAAATTATCCATTTTGTACGATTGAACCAAATACTGGCCGTGTTGTTGTACCTGATAAAACATTACATGATTTAGCAAAAATGGCGGGCGCAGAACGCATTATACCAACCCAACTTGAAATAGTTGATATCGCAGGACTCGTCAAGGGGGCATCTGCTGGTGAAGGGCTTGGGAATAAGTTTTTATCTAATATTCTGGAAACAGACGCAATTATTCATGTGGTCAGATGTTTCGAGAATGATGATATTGTGCATGTAAACGGAAAAATAGATCCATTATCAGATATTGAAACCATTGAAACAGAATTGATGCTGGCTGATATGGAAAGTTTGGATAATCAAATAAAAAAACTTGAAAAGAAAGTTCATGGATTGGACAAAAATGCTGCTAAATTATTAGCGGATGCAAATGCTATAAAATCTGGTCTTGAAAAATCTGTACCGGCGCGTGATACAGATATAGATGCAAAACCTTTCAATTTGTTAACAAGCAAGCCTGTTATTTATGTCTGTAATGTTGAAGAAAGTGCTGCAAGCACTGGTAATAAATATTCAGATATGGTTCGCAAAAAATTTTCAGGCAAAGCACCAGTATTGATAATTTCATCAAAAATAGAAATGGAAATTGCACAAATTGTTGATATTGATGAACGAAAGATGTTTCTTGATGAATTAGGATTGAAAGAATCAGGTCTTGACCAAGTAATACATACTGGATATGACACTCTTGGTCTGCAAACATTTTATACGGTTGGTCCAAAGGAAGCACATGCATGGACTATAAATAAAGGCATGACTGCGCCACAGGCTGCCGGAAAAATACACACTGATTTTGAACGCGGGTTTATTAGGGCTGAAATAATTTCACCAAGCGATTATTTACAATATGGTGGTGAAGTTGCCGTCAAAGAAGCCGGCAAAATGCGACTTGTTGGCAAAGAATATGTTATGCAAGAAGGCGATATTTGTCATTTCTTGTTTAATGTATAAAACATATAAAAAATAATGAAAATACCGGCAAAAGCCGGTATTTTTATAAAAAATAAAAAATAAATAAAATCCCGGTCTTTTTGTGTTTTTTTATCAAAAAAGCCGGGAATTTTTTATTTGTTCATATCAAGTAATAATTCTAATTTTTCATTTGCTTTTATAATATTTTCATCAATTTCTTTCAATTTGTTTCTATAATCATCACCGGCATTTTCCGGTATATTTGATAAGAGTTGTAATTTTTCATCATTCAAAAATTTTATATATCTTTGTAATTTGAAAGAAACAACAAATTTTTCTGCTTCTTTTAACGAAAGTTCTGTTTTTTGTACATCACCATCAAAAGATATATTTAATGAAACAAAAAAGTCTGTGTATTTTTCCGCCAATTCAGGATACGTCTGCACAATAGATTTAATAAGATTTATTGTCATAGTATCTATATCAGGTACTTCAACAGTTTTTATATGTTTTTGTTGTTTCCATTTATGCCATTGATTGAATTTACGTTGATTAAATTCTTGTTCTATTTCGTTTTGGAAAATTTTATCTGTTATCTTGGATGTGCAGTCTTTTAGGTATTTTTCAGCCTGGGCGCGACCCCCCGGCGTATTTACAAGGTAATTTTTATTTACACTTTCCCATAAAAAATCAATCAATGGTGTCGCATTATCTATGATTTTGCGCATTGCAGATTCACCAGAATTTTTCAATATTTCGTCTGGATCTTTTCCACCAGTAACAAACGCAAACCGCACATCAGAAGTATCACGCAAAAACGGCAAAAACAGCGTACACGCACGTATAGCCGCCTTTTGCCCTGCATTATCACCATCAAAACAAAATGTAATATTTCGATTAGATTTACATAAAATCGCAATATGGTCTTCTGTTAACGCGGTCCCAAGTGGTGCAACTGTTTCACCAAATCCGTGTACTTGCATTTGAATTGCATCTATTTGTCCTTCGACCACTATACTGCGGTTTGCACGGTGTATGCTGTCGCGTGCAAAATTAAAACCAAATATAGTTTGCCGTTTATGGAATAATTCTGTATCTGTTGTGTTTATATATTTTGGTTCACTTCCATCCAATGAACGTCCAGAAAAAGCAACAATCTGACCGTGTGCGTTGAATATAGGAAACATCAATTTATCGCGAAAGAAATCATATGGACCATAATCACCTATTCTGACCAAACCAGTTGATGTTAATTTATCACGTTTAACATCGTTAAATTTAGATGAAATGACATTATTTTTTGGTGCATAACCTATACGATATTTTTTTATCATTTCATCGTCAAAGCCACGGTTTCTGATGTATAGAAGCGCGTGTTGTCCTATATCACTGTACAATAAGTCTTGGTAAATTTGTGTTGCGCGTTCAGTTATTTTTATATAATTTTCTTCATTTTCAATTTGCGCTGCAGATTTTTTCTTGTATTCAGGCATTTTAAGTCCTGCCATATCTGCTAATTCTTTAATAGCATCCTTGAAATCAATATTTTCAGATTTCATGGTAAAAGAAATTATATCGCCATGTTCACCACATCCAAAACAGTGATAAAACCCTTTTTCTTCATTTACAGAAAATGACGGTGTTTTTTCATTATGAAACGGACAACAGCCCCAATAATTTTGACCCTTTTTAGTAAGTGGTACGCGACGCGAAATCACATCAACCAAAGATAATCTTTGTCTTAATTCATCAGTAAAAGAATTATCAAATTTAGCCAATTTTATAAATGTCTTTGTCCGTGTTCATACAATGTTTTCGCAATAAATGGATTATTAAACTTTGCGAGTTTTTGTCCTTTGTAATTATTTATTGTTGCGCCGTACGATTTATCTTCGTTTATAAAAGTATTAACAAACAAGTGTTGATTATCGATTTTATATTCCATTTCTATATGACAAATATGATTTTCTTTGTTATCTTTGCGGACAACACGAACAGGTTTTGTTTTTAGAAAACTTTTATATAAATCAAATTTTTTATTTGTATTCATTTTTTACTCTTTGTTTTTTTTGTTATTAATTAAATCAATTGCAGCATCTAAACTTGGTTGTTCTTTGACTGAAACATTTACACGATTAGATGAAATATAAGGACCATAACGACCATCAGAATAATAATATATAGGTTTATCTGTTGCCGGATTTGTACCGATTATAACCGGTTCAATTTTCTTTTTATCGCCGTTTAATAATTCACGTGCTGCGTCCAGAGTAATTGTGTCAGCTGTATATTTTTTTGCAGATACATTTTTTACACCATCTGTCACATATGGACCATATTTTCCAATCTTGAATGTTATATTTTCGCCTAAATCTTTTTCTTTTGCTGCATTGTTTTCAGGTGAAATTTCTGACACATTATCATCAGATAATTTCATAGTATAATTACATTTTGGATAATTACTGCAACCGATAAAAGGTCCAAATTTAGATAACTTTATTCCAAGTTTTCCACCGCATTCTGGACATTTATCGCCTGTTTTATGAAACAAGTGAAAATTCATAAATTCGTTTATATTATTTATTATATCGGTTGTTTTAATACCACGCACAGATTCTATGGTTTTATCTGTTGGTTCCCAAAAAGCACGCAAAGAAGATAATTTGTCTTTTTCTCCGTTTGAAACATCATCCAAAGTATCTTCTGTCTTGGCAGTAAAATTAACATCAACTAAATCTGTGAAATATTTAGATAAATAAGAAATCAAAACCCACCCTGAAATTGTTGGATGAAAACGATGTTGTTTGTCTTGTTCAACATATTTACGGTCAACAATAGTTGACATAATCGTTGCATATGTTGATGGACGACCTATGCCCAATTCTTCCAATTTTTTAACCAGTGATGCTTCGGTAAATCTTGCCGGAGGTTGTGTAAAATGTTGTTCTGTTTTTAATGATTTAATTTTTATTTTATCACCAACATTTAATACAGGCAATTTAACATCATCACTTTCTTTTTCGTCGTCCGTATCTTCAATATAAACCTTCATAAAGCCATCAAAAATTCGCGAAGTGCCAACACAATGGAAAACAGATTTTTCAACATCTATATCAACAGACACAGAATCAAATTCCGCATTGCTCATTTGACAAGCAACAGTTCTTTTCCAAATCAAATTATAAAGTTTCAATTCATCGCCAGATAAATCTGTTTTTTGACTTATAAAATGTGTTGGACGAATTGCTTCGTGGGCTTCTTGGGCGTTTTTAGATTTAGTCACATAAATATTTGGTGCTTTTGGCAAGAATTTATCGCCATATTCATTTTTGATATATTCGCGTATTTCAGCAACCGCTTCATTAGAAAGATTTGTTGCATCTGTTCGCATATAAGTAATAAAACCTTGTTCATATAATTTTTGCGCTGTTGACATAGTGCGCTTTGATGAAAAGTGAAGTTTACGCGCTGCTTCTTGTTGCAGGGTAGATGTTGTAAACGGCGCAGATGCGCGTCTTTGTACTTTTTTCTTTTCAATATTAGACACAACCCCAGATAATGGTGTTTGCACAGAATCAACAATTTCATCGACCATAGATTTGTTTTCCAAGGTCATTTTTTCTATCTTTTTACCATTATGCTTAATTAAGTTCGCATCAAAATCAGTTTTATCAAAATTACAATTTGCGCTTATACTCCAAAATTCAACAGGTTTGAAACTTTCAATTTCTTTTTCGCGATCAACAACAAGGCGCACCGCCACAGATTGAACACGCCCCGCAGATTTGCCCAGGTTTCTTTTCCAAAGCAAGGGCGATATTCCAAAACCTATTAAATAATCAAGTATTCTGCGAACAAGATACGCATCTACTAAATTATTATCAATTTCACGTGGGTGTTTTAATGCTTCAACAATCGCGTTTTTAGTAATTTCATGGAATGCGACACGATAAACATTTTTTCCTTTCAATACATTGCGCGCGGTTAAAATATCGTTGATATGCCATGCAATGGCTTCCCCTTCGCGGTCAGGATCTGATGCAAGATAGACATTATCGACTTTTTTCAATTCATCAATAATCAGTTTTAATTGTTTTTCTTTGCCAGGCATAATCTGCCATTTTGGTTCAAAATCATGTTCGGTATCCACACTGCCAGATTCTGGAACTAAATCGCGCACATGACCAACAGACGCAATAACGCGCCAACCCTTTCCAAGGTATTTTTCAATAGTTTTTGCTTTTGATGGAGATTCTACGATTAATAAATTCATTTTCTAAAACCCTTTGGACGATAGTTGTTGGTCTTTGTGGATATGAGCATTTTGACATAATCCAAACCCGAAAAGTAAAGATATCAAACTGCTGCCACCAAAAGACATTAAAGGTAATGGAACACCAACGGTTGGTAATATCCCAAGTACCATAGAGATATTTATAAAATAATAAATGAAAAAGTTCAACATAAAACCAAAACAAACCAATTGACCAAACCGATTTCTGCAGGTTTTTGCCGCCCAAAAAAGCATAATTACAATAAAAGTATATATTGATAACAGCATAAATGCCCCCAAAAAACCAAATTCTTCACCCAGCATGGTGAAAATAAAGTCAGTTTGTTTTTCTGGCAAGAAAGATTGTTGTGATTGTGTCCCAGACATATAGCCTTTGCCAATAATACCACCGGACCCAAACGCTATTTTTGCCTGGTTTATTTGATAACCTGCCCCACGCGCATCCATTTCAGGATTTATAAATGTTATAATGCGTGCACGCTGATAATCGTGCATACCACCATACCAAACCACAGGCAATGACAATAAACCCAATATACCAGCAATCAAAAACCATTTTTTATTTGCCCCAACAATATAAAACATACCGACAGTTATTAAACCAAGCGATATTCCTGTTCCAAGGTCTGGTTGCGCGCAAATAAGAATAAATGGTACCAACAGCATCAATACAGGAATTAAATAATTCTTGAATTGAGAGATTTCTACACTATTAGCCCAAGCAAAATACCGCGCCAACGCCAAAACAAGGGCGATTTTTATAAATTCTGATGGCTGAATATTTATTGGACCTAATGAAAGCCACCTTTGCGCGCCCATACCGACATCGCCAACAAAGGTCACTAATAACACTAAAATTAACGCAATCGCGTATATAAAATATGCCGATTTTATCCAAATTTTTATGTTGGAAAATGCGGCAACAAAGAAAATACACATACCAACGCATATTTTCAATAGTTGTGATAAGGCGAAAGGTTGCCATGAACCATTACCTGCGCTGAATAATACGACGACAGAAAACAACAAAACAACACACATTGGTATAAACAATGCCCACGAAAAACGCGACAGTTTTTCGCCCAAAGTCATCATATTTGCATTAGATACACGTGTTGTTGACATTTTATTTCAATAATTCCTTCATTACTGCAGCGGTTGCGCGTGCCGCGGGACCAGAACCACCGGCGTGTTCCATAATTACGCATACGGCATATTTTGGCTTGTCCGTTGGGGCATAACCAACAAAAAGACCATGATTGCGCAAATTCCATTTTAATTGTTCGTTAGTTAAAACACCGCTTTGGCGTTCGGCTTTGGAAATACTGCGTACCTGGGAAGTCCCTGTTTTTCCACCCATCTTTTTCCCATTTACATTTATCGCACTGCCAAATGCAGTTCCACCCTTTTGTGTCACTTGTTCCAGACCAGTTAAAACATGCCTTATATTCTTTTCTTGTAAATCAAGACTCTTGAAAACTGGTTTCTTTTCAGAATAAATAATACGTGGCACAACCTGTTTATTAGAGGCAACACGCGCCATCATTATTGCCAGTTGCAGGCAATTTGTTAAAATAAAGCCCTGACCAATGCCAGAAATAATTGTATCGCCATGAACCCATTGTGCGCCTACATTTTTTTCTTTCCATCGTCTGTCCGGTATAATTCCAGGCATTTCATGAGATAGAACATCTTCCATATATTTTTGATTAAGCCCTAATTTCAACGCCATGTGTTTAATGGCATCAATGCCAATTTTCAGAGCAAGTTGATAAAAATAAATATCGCAAGAGTGTTTTAATGCGCCATACATATCAACATAACCGTGCCCATGTTTTTCCCAACAATGATATTTATGATCGCCATATTCCCAGTATCCGGGACAAAATACTTTTTCTTTGGGTGATATTGCACCACTTTCCAGTGCCGCCAATGCCACAATAATTTTGAATGTAGAACCCGGCGGATAAAGCCCTTCGATTGTTTTATTCATAAATGGTTTTGCAACATCACTAAGCAGGGATGATATGTATTCTTCGCCATCATCAGTCTTGAAATTGTTTGCATCAAAACTGGGCGTGGACGCCATTGCCAGAATGTTCCCGTTTTCTATATCCAATGCAACACCACAACCTGCCCTGTTCATCGCCAAGGCATCATACAAAACTTTTTGTGCATTTTCGCGTATGGTGGTTTTTATATCTTTGCCGACAATTGGTGCAACAAATTGTGTTTTATCTTCGCCTGTTATGCGCCCCACGGCATTTGTCACCAATACGGTCTGACCTGGAATACCCGCCATGTCATCATTAAACCTTTTTTCAAGACCGTTAATACCGCTGGTAAAAAAAGGGTTGTTTGGCACGGGCTTATTAGGTGCGCCAACATAACCGAAAACCTGTGCACCTGCGGGGCCCATTTCGTAAACGCGCGAAAAACCGTTTCCAATATGAATGCCAGGGATATTCTTTGCAGAAAGTCCAGCAAGAACATTCCAATTAGTGTTTTCTGTGATTAAAACAGGTTGAAATTTCTGTTGCTTTTTTATGGTGCGCCAAATTCTGTCCACAGTCTTTTTGCGTAAATTTAATTCTTTGGTCACCGTTTCAACAACAGAATCTATATCATCTGCCTCTTCTGGAATAAGGTATATGCGATATATTGGCGTATCCCGTGAAATTATTGTCCCAGATTCAGACAAAATATTTCCACGTTTAGGCATGTTTACCTGAATACGAAAAGAATTATTTTCACTTTTGCGTAAGTATTCTTTGTGCTCAAAAACCTGCATTTGAAGCATACGCAACACCAAAACAGAAGTCAAAATTGCACCCCCTGTCAAAAACAGTGCGCTGCGTCTGTCGAAAGTGCGTGCTACTTCGGTATCTATCATGCTTTTGCCCAATTATCAATGGCGGTTATCGGTGTGTATAAAACACTCATCCATACAAACAACCATAAATTATTAACAAGATTTGTCCACGAAAAACCATAAATTGTCAAAAGAAAAAAACCAATACCAATAAAAGCCATAAATATATACATCGCATTATCGTTTGTGTTCTGAAAATCTATATATTTTTGGAAGCCAGTTATGGCATAAATCAGACAGTAAAGAGATGTCCAAAAAAGTGCCAAATCACAACGATAATCAATCAAAAAACAGAAAATAATGCCGAATACAGCAAAACCCTTTATCGGACGAACAAAAGTGTAATAAAACACAGGTATCAAACATAATATCCCAGCAGGATTCCAAAAATATACAGATAAACGCCATAAAAACAGAGTTATCAAAAATGGCATACATTGTTTCAAAATAGCGGTTAATCTATACATTACTTATAAGAACCTATATCATCATATTGCAACACCATAACCCGAGAGATATTATTAGGACGCAAAATATCAACATTTTTTTCATCCAACATATCCCCAACATAAATTCCAGATGGTAAAACACCACTAATATTACTGGTCATTACTTTAAGACCTTTGCGCCCAACAAACTGGGTATCATTGAAAAAACCGATAGATGCGCGTGATTTGCCATTTCCCTGTAAAAAACCAGAAACATCAGACCCAGATATACGAACCGCAATATTTGTATCTGCATCAGACAGGGCGCGAACACGACAAAATTGTGAACCGCAATCGGTTATTGTTCCAACCATACGATTATCAAAAGAAACAACAATCATACCCTTGTCCAGACCGTCTTTTTTTCCGCGGTTGATTAAGAAATTATTGTGGTGAAATACGGAATCATCAAATTGAATATCTGCAATAACTGTTTTATAAGGCGAAGCCCGTTTTATATTGATTTCTTTTTCTAGTTTTTTGTTTTCTGCTATTGCAATATCGCAAGCATACTTATTTGCCAATGCTTCGTCCAATTTAGCGCGCAATCGCTTGTTTTCCGAGCGCAGTTGTGCTGTTTCCTTTACCCATGTCGCACTTTGTCCGATTGCGTGAATCGGCCATGTAATAACAGAACCAATTCCATGGGCAACCGGTAAAACAATATGACCCAGACCATTCATAATCGTATAATCTGGTTTTGCAATCATTACATATATGATAAAAACAGGAACCGCCGCCGCCGCAAGTGCGGACTTTATGATTTGTACCAATTTATAAGACTTTTTATCTTTGGTCATAGTGCAACTTTAACCGTAAAAAAATCAATATTCAATAAAAACTTGATTTTTCTTTTTTATATGGCAAAATAAAGCCAACCGACATGGCAAGGCATTGCCACGAGGCATACAAATAAAAGGATAAAAAATGCCAAAAATGAAAACAAAATCGTACTTGAAAAAACGTGCGTCTATGACAGCAAGCGGTAAAATCCGTGTTGCCAGAAACTCTCATCACAAATGTCTGTTGCATAAGTCCAAACGTGCTAACAAGGCCGGGGCAAAGCCACAGTACTTGAACGAAAACATGGTGGGTCAGGCTAAAATCTTGGCTCCATATGGCTTGAAATAAGGGGGTGTATTATGGCAAGAGTAAAACGCGGAACCACCGTTAAACAAAAACACAATAAAATACTTGATCGTGCCAAAGGTTATTTGGGACGTCATCATTCAACCTATCGTGCTGCACGTGAAAAAACCGAAAAAGCAGGACAATATGCATATCGCGATCGCCGTCAAAAGAAACGTGATTTTCGTTCTCTTTGGATTGTTCGTATCAATGCTGCTGTGCGTGCCAATGGTTTGACATACAGCCAGTTCATGAATGGATTGAAAAAGGCAGGTGTTAATTTGGATCGTAAAGTTTTGGCCCAAATGGCATACGATGCCGACAAGAACTTCAATACATTGATTGATACTGCAAAACGATTTATTGCCGAATCTGCGAAATAACGCTTTACGGCAAGGTTTTGTTTTGTCACAATAAGGCCGTAGAGATACGGTCTTGTTCTTTTTATAAACGGGGAAAAAATGAAAAATAAAATTGAAAAAGCAAAGTCACTTGAAGAATTACAGGCTTTATATACTGAAACTTTCGGTAAAAACGGCACAATGACTGCAAAGTTGAAAACCATGGCAACACTTTCTAATGAAGAACGCGCAAAAGTAAACGCTGAAAATACAGAATTGCGTCAGTTGTTCAAGGATAAGCAATCAGAATTAGAAAATGCCGCATTAAACGCTAAATTAGCAACAGAATATGTTGATGTGACATTGGATTGTGAACCAGAGCAACGCGGAACATTGCATCCATTAACACAAAGTCTGAAAGAGTTATCTGCAATTATGGAATCTTTTGGTTTTACACTTTGGACAGGACCTGAAATAGAGGATGATTGGCATAATTTTACTGCGCTGAATACCCCGGAATATCATCCGGCCCGTGACATGCAAGATTCTTTCTTTGTTGAAAATGGTAATGTTGTTCGCACCCAGACTTCATCAATTCAAATTCGTGCGATGGAAAAAGTTGGTGTGCCAATTAAAATGTTTGCGATTGGTTCAACTTACCGCAAAGAATGGGATGCAACACATGCGCCAATGTTCGGTCAAATGGAAGGTTTATATGTCGATAAAAATGTGACGATGTCCGATTTGATTGCGACGATGCGCGCCCTGCTTTCGCGATTCTTTGAACGCGATATTGAAATTCGTATTCGTCCGTCTTATTTCCCGTTTACAGAACCTTCTGTTGAATTTGATATGAAATGGGATAACGGTAAATGGCTGGAAATCGCAGGTGCTGGTATGGTGCATCCAAATGTGTTGAAAAATTGTAATGTAAACCCAGATGAATATCAAGGCTTTGCATTTGGTTTTGGATGGGATCGTATGGCGATGTTAAAATATAACTTGGACGATATACGACCAATTTATGATGGCGATATCAGATGGTTAAAAAATAATGGGTTCTAATAAAGGGGTAAAAAATGAAATGGTCTTATGAATGGTTAAAACAATACTTGAAAACAGATTTAACCCCGGAACAAATCGCAGATAAATTAAACGGCCTGGGGTTGGAAGTTGAAGATTTATATGTGCCTGTTTTGCCAATTGCGGCAAAAATAGTTGAATGCAAGGCCCACGAAAATTCAGACCACCTGCATGTGTTAAAAGTTGATGATGGTTCTGGTAAACTGCGTCAGGTTGTTTGTGGGGCACCAAATGTTCGTGTTGGCTTGGTGTCTGCGCTGGCAGTGCCTGGATGTAAAATTGGCGATTTTGTGATTGAATCAGGTAAAATTCGCGGTGTTTTGTCTGATGGTATGATGTGCAGCGGCAAAGAACTGGGCATCAATAACGATCACGATGGAATCATAGAATTAGATGAAGCGCATGAAACAATTGGGCAACCTATTTCTGCACTATCAGGACGTTCTTCGGCTGTTTTTGATACATCTATTACCCCAAATCGTCCAGATTATTTGTCTGTTCGTGGTATCGCATTAGATTTAAGTGCAGCAGATGCTGGTGAATACATTGAAAACAAAATTGATTTGTTAAAACCTGTCAAAGGCGAAAGAAAAGTCAATTTATTAGCACCGGATGCATGCCCGACATATCGTTTTTGTGAAATTCGCGGAATCAAAAACGCACCATCAAACAAAAAGATTCAAGCACGTTTGTTATCTGCGGGAATAAATCCAAAAAATGCACCAATTGATGCAACTAATTATATTTGTTATGATTTGGCGCAACCTATGCATTGTTTTGATGCAGATGAAATTGTTGGTGATATAACTGTGCGTATGGCAAAACAAGGCGAAAAATTTACAGATTTATTTGGTAATGAACACGAATTGTGTGAAAAAGATTTGGTTATAACTGACGATGCGGGTATATTGGCGTTGGCTGGGGTTGTTGGTGGCGCGCGTGGCATGACAACAGACAAAACGCAGAATATTATTCTGGAATCAGCATATTTTAATCCGGTATCTGTTCGTAAATCGTCAAAAAGAATCGGTTTGTCCACAGATTCTTCGTATCGTTATGAACGCGGTATCAATCCAGACGGAACATTGGCGGCGCTGTCGTTAGCAGCCAAAATAATAATGGATGCGTGTGGGGGCGAAATAGTTAATGTTTCTGTATCGGGTCGTTCGTCCTATACGCCGGAATCCGTGGTTTATAACCCGGCTTTGGTTGAAAAAAAGACAGGCATATCTTTGGATGAAAAAACACAAAAAGATATTCTGAAAAAATTACATTTTGATGTCAAAGCAGATGGCAAAAATTGGGTTATCACACCAAATCCACAAAGAACGGATGTGGTAATACCAGAAAACATTGTTTCTGAATTAATTCGTATATATGGATATGAAAAAATCGGGCTAACAGATTTGCCACAAAACAGCATGCATGTTGTTCATAATGAAATGAATCTTGAATTAAAACAGAAACTGGTAAATCGTGGATTAAATGAAAACATTTCATTTGGTTTTGGAAATTCCAAGATTGAAACGTTGTTGACCGACAAACCAATTGTACGTGTTGCAAATCCTATTGTTGTTGATATGAATACAATGCGTAACAATTTGTTGGAAAATTTATTGATTGCAATATCTAACAATGAAAAACGCGGATTTTCAGATTTGAATATGTTCGAATTAGGAACTGTGTTTGATGGCGACAAGCCTGGCGAACAACATAACAGTCTTTGCATTGTGCGCGCGGGCGAAACATCACCAAAACACTGGCAAAAACGCAATCGTAATAGAGATGTTTTTGATGTAAAGGCTGATTTAGTATCTTTACTTGGTGCACAAAAATATACTGTTGATACAACGAACGCACCGCGTTGGGCGCATCCTTATGTTTATGGAAAAATTGTTCAAGGTAAAAAAGTCCTTGGCGAATTTGGGCAATTGCACCCAAGTATTGCGAAACAGTTGCACATAAAGACAAAAGTTTTTGTGGCATTGATAGAAAATATCGAAGATTTGCCAAAAAAACCAAAGTATAAAAAAACGCCAACAACAGACTTTATGCCGATAACACGTGATTTTGCGTTTGTTGTTGATAAAGATTTTGCGGCTGAAAAAATCATCGCAACCGCGGTTGCTTCAGATGCAAATATCGCAAACGCAACAATCTTTGATGCATTTGATATGGGCAATGGTCAAAAATCAATTGCATTTACAATAACAATTTATCCGGACCATAATATGGACGATAAAGAATTATTGGAAATTCAAGATAAAGTTATAAAAAATATAGAAAATAAGTGCGGTGCAAGATTACGTGCATAACAACAAAAAAAGCCGGTGTTTACCGGCTTTTTTATTTGATTGATAAAATTTGATGTAAAAAAATATCAAAAACTTGATTTTTATATAAATTCATTGTATAAATAAAGGGATGAAAACAAGCACAATAATTATTATTAAATAATCGGCACTGCGCTTTGGCGGTGGCTGGGGCGCATATAGCGCCATTTTTTAATGCAAAAAAAGGCAACACAATGACTTATAAAAAGACAGAACCAAAGGCAAACTTTTCAGAAATAGAACACAGTGTTCTCGATTTTTGGCGAAGCGATGACACTTTCCACAAATCGCTGAATAAAACAAAAATGGGTGAACCATTTAATTTCTATGACGGGCCGCCTTTTGGAAATGGCTTGCCACATTGGGGGCATTTAGGTGTGTCGGCGATTAAAGATATGGTTTCGCGTTATCAAACAATGCGCGGGAAACATGTCGTTCGCGAACTGGGGTGGGATTGTCACGGGTTGCCTGCCGAAAACAGCGTTGAAAAAAAGCAAGGAAAATCTGCCAAAGATATTGTTGCAAGCGACGGAATTGCTGCATTTTGCGATATGTGCCGGGCAGATGTCGTACAATATACAAACGAATGGTTGCGTTTTATAGAAAGAATTGGTCGTTGGGTTGATGGTGGGGATAATTTTGGTTATCGCACCATGGATAAAAATTATATGGAATCTGTGATTTGGGCATTAAAACAATTATATGACAAAGGTTTGCTTTACAAAGATTTCAAGGTTAACCCATTTGATTGGAAATTAGGGACTGTTTTATCAAACAGTGAAGCATCAAGTGAATATCAAGACGTTGTTGACGATACTGTGACCGTATGGTTTCAATTAGAAAACGGCGACAGGGCTATTGCATGGACAACAACACCATGGACATTGCCGGCAAATTCCGCATTGGCGGTAAATCCAGATATGGAATATGTTCGTATGCGCCACAGTGACGGTCATGTTTATATTTTGGCTGCATCACGCCTTAAGGCTTATGAAAAAGTTTTTGCAGAATCTGAAAATTTGGGAACTGTAAAGGGCAAAGATTTGGTGGGTCTGCATTATAAACCAATATTTAATTATTATGAAAATACTGATCCGTTATTACATCAAATAATTGCCGCCGATTATGTAAGTGATGGCGATGGGACCGGTATTGTTCATATTGCGCCTGCATACGGCGAAGACGACTATCTGGCGGCAAAAGCACTGGATGCAAAATTCCCAGTAATCTTAAATGTGGATGATTATGGTAATTTTGATTCAAGCGTTAAAGATTGGGCGGGCATGAATATATTTGATGCCAACCCAAAAATTATCGATTGGTTGAAACAAAACGGTATTTTGGTTAAGAAAGACCAACACAAACACAGTTATCCTTTTGGCCCACGAAGCAAAGAAAAATTAATCTATCGTGCAACGGACGCATGGTATATTGATGTTCCAAAAATTCGAGACCGCCTTGTTGAAATCACCAAAAACGAAACGACATGGACATCTGCAGGAAATCGTTTCATGGCATGGATAGAAAACGCACGCCCATGGGGAATATCACGAAACAGATTCTGGGGTGTTCCATTGCCAATTTGGGAAAAGAACGGCGAATATAAAATCTTTGGTTCAATTAAAGAAATGGAAGAATTCTTTGGTGTAAAAATCGATGATTTACATCGTCCAACACTGGATGCACTTACCAAAGATGGTTGGCACAGAATCAGCGATGTTCTTGATTGTTGGTTCGAAAGCGGTTCTATGCCATTTGCACAACTGCATTACCCATTTGAAAACAAAGATAAATTCGAAAAGAATTTTCCGGCTGATTATATTATCGAAGGTCAAGACCAAACGCGTGGTTGGTTTTATTCGTTAATGGTTATGGCGGTTGCATTGTTTGATAAACCTGCGTTTAAGACTGTATCTGCGAATGGCATGATTTTGGATGACCAAAAACGCAAGTTTTCCAAATCTTTGCATAACTATGTTGATCCATCTGAACAGTTGGAAACATACGGTGCAGATGCAATTCGTTTGTTTATCCAAGGCAGTAATTTTATGAAAGCCGAAGGTGTCGGTGTTGACAAAGAAGGTCTTGTCTTTAATGATTCAATCAAGACGATTTTGACACCGCTTTGGAACGCGTATCATTTCTTTACTCTTTATGCGAACGCTGGGAATATCACCGTAGAGCGTGAACCTGATTCAGACAATTTGTTGGATAAATATATCCTTGCTGAATTAAACGAACTTGTTAAAACAACCACAAGTGCGCTGGACGAATACAAGCCAGATATTGCGGTCAAAGAATTTGTTCGATTCCTTGATATATTAAACAACTGGTATATCCGCCGTAATCGCGACAGATTCTGGGACGAAGATGTAAGTGCATTTGAAACATTGCATTATGTGTTGAAAACATTTGCAAAATGCCTTGCACCTTTTGCACCGTTTATCAGCGAATATATTTATAAAAATTTGACGGGTAATGAATCTGTGCATTTACAAGATTGGCCAATTGCAAAAACAACAGACACAAAAATCTTGGAAGACATGCGCCGTGTTCAAATGATTGTATCAAGTGGAAAACAATTGCGCGAACAATATAAATTGCGTAATCGTTTGCCACTGAACGATGCTACAATCGCTGGTGTAAATATGGGCGAATATGCAGATATTATTGCAGACGAATTAAATGTAAAAGAAGTCAAATTCATAGATGATATTCGCGCTGTCGCAGACAGTTTTATATACTTGATTACACCGAAAATCGGCGCGCGTCTTGGTGGTGCATTGAAAGAAATAATTCCTGCGGTTAAACGTGGCGATTACAGTATTGACGGTGACAAACTGATTGTTGGCGAATATATATTACAGCCAGACGAATTTGAGAATCGTTTAACCGTGAAATCTGGTGTGACAGGTGCGGCATTAAATGATAATACGGCGGTTGTTGTGCTGAATACAGAAATAAATGGCGAATTGATAGCAGAAGGACTGGTCAATGATGCGTTGCGCTTTATCCAAGATTCACGAAAAGCAGCGAATTTAGATGTTTCTGATCGTATAAAATTGGTATATACAGCAGATATCGCGCTATCTAACGCAATGGAAGCACACAAAAAACGGATAATGCACGATGCTTTGATTGTTGAAATGGAATCTGGAAATGCAGACCAATTCACCAAACAAATTGAAGATTACAATCTTGCAATTAATATTGAAAAAGTAAATGGCTAAATCGAAAATAACCCTTACCCCGGATATTTATTTTACCAATGTGTGTCCCACATTGAATATGAATATCCGGTCTGAATTATATTCGACAAATGAATTTACTTTTGCGGTGGCGGTGATTTTGTCGGCACAGGCCACAGATAAAAAAGTGAACGAAGTCACGCCTGAACTTTTCCGTGTTGCGCCAACCCCAGATAAAATGTTAGAACTTGGTCTGGACAGATTAAAAGAACACATACGCGTTATTTCTTTCTTTAATAACAAAGCAGACAATATCATAAAATTATCACAGCAATTAAAAGACAAAAATAGCAACGATTTACATTATAAATTTCCGCAAAAATATCACAATCGCAATGAGTTAATGAAGTTGTCTGGTATCGGACAAAAAACCGCAAATGTAATTATGAATGTGCTTTGGAATGCGCCAAATATTGGGGTCGATACACATGTTTTCCGTAATGCGCACCGTTATGGTTGGGTGGGCAGTGCGGAAAACACACCCGAAAAAGTTGAAGAAAAACTGTTGAAAATAATTCCCGCAAAATACCATGCGATTGTAAATCATGTAATGGTTTTGCATGGACGTTATACATGTAAGGCGCTGCGCCCAGATTGTGAACATTGTCCAGTCGTCGGATGGTGCAATTGTGCGGATAAAAAACTATAATTTTTTGGTTGTTTTGTGATATAATTGTGGTGATGAAAATAATAAAATTATTATTTTTTTTACCGCTGTTTTTGACCGATGTTGCATACGGGGTGGATGGCTGTGAGTACGATAATGTTGTGGCAGAATTGCGTCAGAATTGCACTGGAATCAATCTTGAATTACAAAATATAAAAAAGTATGAAATTGCAGATACTGTTGTGACGGGCGTTGGCACCGTTGCGGCAGGTGGCGCATTATACGCCGGGATAAAAAAGAAAGATATTGATAAAAAGGCCGAAGAATTAGCCAAGAAAATGGATAATATTGAAAATATGTCTGACGCGGAATTTGTGGCGTTTCTTAAAGAAATGGCGCGGTATCAGGAATTGAAAGAACAATATAATTCTATGTGTCAGATGAAACATGATTTTGAGGCAAAATCAAAAAAATTAGGAAATATTCGTACAGGTTTAATGGTTGGAAATACCGCAACTGCTGTGGCAGGAACGATTATTTCCAATAAAAACAAAAAAGATTCTGATTCAATCAAGGATATGATAGAGATATGCCTTGATACAATAAAAGTAAACGAACAAAAAATCGGACAATCTATGATTGATTGCGGTCGTAATCAATATGAAAAACTAAAAAAAGCCGTATTAGAATGCAAGATGTTAAGTACTGAAAATATGGAAAAAGTATCAAAACATAACAAAGTTTCAACAATAGTTTCTGGGGTTAATATTGGAACAGGTACGGCGGGGGTAATAACATCTGCATTGGCTAATCATAATAAATATGACAGAAAAACAAAAAACATGAATACGGCGGCAAATGTGTTGGCTGGGACATCTGCGGTTGCATCGGGCGTTTCAACAGTATTTAATGCAACGACATTGAAATCTATCAATAACAATTTGCGCGCATCAGAAGCGTGTGAAAAAGCGATAAGTGAATTATGATAAAATTATTGTTTGTATTTTTATTGTCTTTGTTTTCACTGAACGCTTTTGCGGGATACGGTGGTTATATTGGTAAATATGATAATCGTAGATATGGCGCATTGTCAGAACCAGAATATAACAGTGTTGTGAAATTAACTATGGATCGCGGTATTCGTTGTACCGGTGGTTTTATATCTAAAAATTTGATACTAACAAACAATCACTGTCTGCCGTCTTGTCAAAATGGATGTGTGGCGGAATTTTGGAATGGTTCTGGATATGAAAAATCTAATGTAAAAATCGCTTCTTTCGCTCCGAAAGCGTCTGGATTCTCTGGGGCTGATTGGGGAATATTAGTATCTGATAAAGAAACGAAATTTTATAAAAATATTGCGCCAGTATCTACACCTGGTCAGGTTCTGCGTGGTGGATATGGTGTATTGCGTGTCATAGAAGATGATGAAATACCTTTCCTTAAAGAAATATATTCACAAACAGTGGAAGAATACAAAGAAGAATGCCAAAAACAAAAATATACTGTTTATGCAGAATGTATAAACAGGCATGTTGATGAAAAATTGAAGAAAATGAATAAAAAACAGTTGTTTGGCGATATGGGGAATTTCAAGGTTCAGACTTGCAAGATTTTAGGAACCTATGAACAAGATAGAAAATTGTTGAAAACAGATTGTGATGGGGCTGGTGGTGATTCTGGGGCACCACTGTTGCGTGATAACTCAATTGTTGGACTAAATGTTGGTGGTTTTCAGATGGTTTTCGGTGCAGATGAAGTGAACGCGAGAGCCGTAAAAACAGAAAATTTTTATTTATATGCCCAAGATATTATAAAAAAGTATGAAGATGTAGAAGCAAAAGAAAACCTTTTTATTGATGTGCGTTCTTATAAAAACACAGATAATGAAAAAACACTTCTTGGGCCCGTCGCTTTAGATTCTGGGCCAGAAAGCAATATGTCCAGCGAAACAATCCAACAAATATTGCAAGATTTTGATTGTGATTGATAATTATAAAAACACCGGCAAATACCGGTACTTTTTGTTTATAAACATGGTGCCGGAAACAAGACTTGAACTTGCGACCCCCTCATTACGAATGAGATGCTCTACCAACTGAGCTATTCCGGCAAGCGAGATTATCTTAATATATATTTTTATTTATTTCCACATTTTATTTTTCGCAGAACAACCATTATTCCGGCGGGTGTCATACCTGGAATGCGGGACAAAGCCGCAATGTTTTCTGGTCTCGTTTTGGTAAGTTTTTCAACCAATTCGTTTGTCAGTCCTGGTAAATCTTTATAATTAAAATCTGTTGGTATCTTCAGTTCGCTGTCGCGTTTATAATTCGCAATTTCACGCTCGTTTCTTTGTATATAGCCAGCATAGAATTTATCGTTTTCAATTGCTGTTTTTTCACGAATATTTTTTATTTGTTCGTGCAATTCGTGCGATATCAACCCCAGTTTTTCGGATAAATCGCCAAGGCGCAATATTGCATTATCTGCACGCAAATTAAGCCTGTATTCTGCGCGCGAAGTGAACATACGATATGGTTCGTCAACACCAAGTGTGGTTATATCATCAATTAAAACCCCTATCATAGAATTTGTTCTGTCGATAACAAGATGGGCTATGTTTAATGCGTGTGCGGCGGCGTTTGCGCCTGCGATTAAGCCCTGGGCGGCTGCTTCTTCATATCCGCTGGTCCCGTTAATTTGACCGGCAAAAAACAACCCGGCAATATCTTTTGATTCCAAAGTATTTTTCAATGCCCTTGCATCAATCGCATCATATTCTATGGCGTATCCATACCGCGCTATACGTGCGTTTTCAAGCCCCGGAATAGTGTGTATCCATTTATCTTGGATATCTGCACCAAATGAAGTTGATATGCCGTTTGGGTAAATTAAATCGCTGTTAAAACCTTCTGGTTCAAGGAACACATGATGCGTTTTGTGTTCTGGGAAACGCATAACTTTATCTTCCAAAGACGGACAGTATCGTGGTCCCAGCCCCCGTATGTCACCATTATACATTGGGGCATTTTCAATATTATCGCGAATAATTTGATGTGTTTCTTCGTTCGTATGTGTGATAAAGCAAATATCGTTTATTGTATTGTTTTTATCGCCAAGCCCAAACCAGTCGTGTGGTGTATCGCCCGGTTGAATTTCGCATACGGAAAAATCAATACTGTCGCGATAAATGCGTGCCGGGGTTCCTGTTTTAAGGCGTAATAAATCAAAGCCTGCTTTTTTTAGAACCCCAGATATATATGTGTCGTTTTCTTGGTATTCACCATTGTCCATCAATCGGCCTGACGGTATTTTTTCGGTTCCACGTGTGACCAACCCGCCAAGGAACGTTCCTGTGGTTAAAACAATGGATGTGGCACAATATTTATCGTTTACCGTTTTGGTTTCTAAATCTAAACTTGAAACAGCCTCAAAAACAATATCAAGATTTGGTGTTGTTTCCAGAATATTCATAACCGCATTGTGATAAAAATTGCGGTCTATTTGTGCGCGCAGTGCCTGGGTTGCTGCACCGTGTGTTGCATTAAGTGTGCGCCAATGAATGCCAGCGTTATCTGCGGCAAACGGCATAACACCACCAAAAACCGCCATTTCTGCAACCATTTGTGATTTGCCGGGGCCGCCAATAGACGGATTGCAAGACATTGCGCCAATGTCGCTTTTGTGCATGGTTAATAACAAAGTTTTTGCGCCACGTCGTGCAGATGCTGCCGCGGCTTCCGCCCCGGCATGTCCACCACCGATAACAATCACATCATATTTTTGCATTTAATTAAAACCGCCCCATTCCGCCGTTGACATGAATTGTTTGACCGTTAATATAAGATGCTTCATCGCTTGCCAAGAATACACAGGCGTTCGCAATATCGACTGGTTCGCCAAAGCGACCGGCAGGAATTTGTTCCAAATATTTCTTTTTCAATTCGTCTGGTAAAACATCCGTCATAGGTGTTTTTATAAAACCTGGTGCGATAGAGTTTGCGGTAATTCCGCGCGCACCAACTTCTGCAGCAATAGATTTTGTCATTGCGATAATTGCGCCTTTGGATGCTGCATAGTTTGTTTGACCTGCCCCCCCAACAACGCCAACGATAGAAGCCATGTTTATAATACGACCAAATCTTTGTTTCATCATAGGCATAATTGCAGCACGACACATCTTGAATGTTGCGCGCAGATTAGTGTTCAGAACATTATCGAATTGTTCGTCGCTCATGCGCATCATCAACGTATCCGCAGTGATTCCGGCATTATTGATTAAAACATCAATGCGACCTGCTTTTTCAATCGTGTCGGCAATCAATTTTTCTGCCGCGCCATCAGCTGATAAATCAGACTGAATTTTTATAAAAGAATCATCAAATGATGACAATTTTTCAAGATTGCGCCCTGTCACAACAACTGTTGCACCGGCTTTTTTCATTTGTTCTGCGATTGCACCACCGATACCACCCGTTGCACCAGTGATTAAAACAACTTTGTTGTTTAATTCGAACATGTTTTCCCCCTATTTATGTGCATTTATTTTGTCGCTTGTGCGTTTTGTCATACCAATCAAGGCTTCGCCTGGACCGATTTCTGTCATATCATCTATACCAAGTTTTTCCATTTCCAAAACGCTTTCCCGCCAGCGAACCCCATGTGTTATTTGATAAAGAAGCGCTTCTTTGATTTCATTAACATCCGTCATCGGTTGACATGTTTTATTAGAAATAATAGGAACAAGTGGTGTTTTTATTTCAATTTCATCCAAAGCGTTTTTCATAATATTAACCACCGGTGCCATCAAACGCGAATGTGGTGGTACAGATAATGCCAATTTCATAGCGCGTTTTGCACCGTTTTCTTTGGCTAATTCCATGGCGCGTTCTATTGCGCTGTTTGCGCCAGATATAACAATTTGCCCCGGGCAATTATCGTTTGCGATATCACATACTGCGCCGGTTTCTGATTCTGCTTTTTCACAAACTTTTTTCAATTCGTTATATTCAAGTCCTAAAATTACAGCCATTGCGCCCTGACCCGCCGGCACTGCGTTTTGCATAGATTCACCGCGCAAACGAACCAATTTAATTGCATCAGACAAAGATAACGCCCCCACTGCACAAAGTGCGGTATATTCGCCAAGGCTGTGTCCTGCAACATAATCTGGTTTTGGATAATTGTTCGCACGAAACATTGCGATAGAGGTTGCTAAAATTGCAGGCTGAACATTCGCGGTCAGTGTCAAAGTTTCAATCGGACCATTAAAAATAATGTCTGATAATTTTTCGCCCAGCACCGCATCCATTTCGTCAAACACGGCGCGTGCCGCCGTATTGGTGTCGTATAAATCTTTGCCCATGCCGACAGTCTGCGCGCCCTGACCCGGAAAAACATATATAGATGACATATTTGCACCTTTTGTTGTATTTATTAAAATTATAGGAAAATAAAAGCAAAAATCAACTTATTATCATTTGCGCACAGAAAATTCACAACCACAATATTTTTGGCGATAAAAATCAGATTCGCGATTGATTTGATTGCGTAATTCTTCGTTCCATTTTATTGGTAAGTATTTTATATCGCCACAAGATTCTTCTGCTGCAGAATCAACTTGAGATTGGTTTTTGTGGCGCGACACACCAAATACAGATGCAATCGCATTAAACCCATGTTTTTTGGCGTATTCGCGTGCATAACAGAAACGGTAAGCAAAACATTTGCTGCATCGTGCGCCGCGTTCAGGTTCGGTTTCTAAACCTTTTATATGTTCGCGCCAATTATCGTGATTATAATCGCCAACAACATATTTTACACCCAAAGATTCACAATATTTTATTTGTTCATTTAATCTTTTTTGATATTCGGTTTCTGGAAAAATATTAGGATTAAAGAACATAACTATAAAATCATCTATGCCGGCAATATCGCCGTTTGCCAATTGTTTAATCGCACCACACGAACATGGTGCACAACAAGACATCAAAATAAGTTTATTCCCTGACATGTTGTTCTGACATATATTTTTTTTGGATGCTTTTCAATACGCGTTTAAGTTTTTGTTTTGCATTCGGGGTTTCTGCAAGTATGTAAAAATCATCAGATGAAAAAGACAAAATGTGTCCCCGAACCAAAAAACTTAATAATCTGTCAGAATAGCTGACAACTTTACATGCTTCGCTTTTATGAGAAATGCCATCACATTGTGATTGCAATTTGCAGTTTTCACAAGAAATATTAAGAAACCGATAAGAAGTGTATAAATGAAATATATTAACTTTATGCATGGTATTTTTGCCCTATTTTTGATTCATCTTTTATTTCATAAATACCAGAATCGTCATCAGAAACTTTCAATTCTGCGCCACTGCATAACATGCCGTTCGATTCAATTCCGGCAACATTACGGGGTTTTATAGGTTTTCCAGTTTGTGGAATAATTGCGCCAATTGGTGCAAACACAGCCAGCATGCCTTCTTTGACATTAGGTGCACCACAAACAACCTTAAAATTACTTGTTCCGTCATTAATGGTTACAATATGCAAATCTTTGCGTTGTGGATGGTTTTCAATATCTGTGATTTTCACAATGCTTAATTGTGGTTTGTCTTTTTTGGCGGAATATTTTTCAGTTAAAGTCTTTACCGTTTCGTCATCTATCTTTTCGAATAAATTTTCAGGAATTGTAAATTCTGTTCCGTCCTTAACACGGGCATCAAATTCAGTTGGCCAAGACAAATCGTGTTTGTCGGCAAAGATATTTTGCATTTTTTGTGCGGTATCTGGGATAAAAGGTGCAGATACACGCGCATAAAAATCTATCAGTTGAAAACAGTTGTTTAATACATGTTGTGCCGCGTCCATATCACCATTTTTTACCAATGCCCATGGTTCGCGTTCGGTCATATATTCATTGCCAATCGCCCAAAGACCACGCAGTGCAAATATGCTTGCACGAAATTCACAGGCATCAAGTGCGGTTGTTAATTCGCCCAATTTTTCATCAATTCTTGATTTTAATTCTTTGTCAAGACCTGCAGATTTTGGAACAATGTTACCAAAGTTTTTATTTGATAATTTGCAAACGCGTGATACAAAATTACCCAACATACCATTTAAATCTTTGTTAACAATATCAGCGAAACGGGCGATAGTGAAATCATTATCATCTGTTTCAGGGGCAGAAGCCATCAATGCATAACGCCAAGCATCGCTTGGTGCAATATCTATTGCTTCATCAAGGAATATACCACGATGTTCAGATTTAGAAAATTTTCCGCCATCATAATTAAGGAAATTCATAGATTTCAACATATCAACCGTTTTCCAGTTGTCGTTCATCGCCAATTGTTGTTCTGGGAAAAATACAGAATGGAATTTCACATTATCCTTGCCCATAAACTGCGCATAATGACAATCTGGATTTTTCCACCAAGTTGCCCAATCTTTATTTGCCGCCTGAGATATAGAAACATAACCCCATGGTGCATCAAACCAAACATAGAAAACTTTGTGTTCATAGCCAGGTTTATTCACAGATATTCCCCAAGACAAATCACGAGTAATGGAAGTATCTTTTAACCCTTCGTTTGCCCAACCTTTTGCAATAGCCGCCGCAGTTTTTGACCATCTGGGCGCATGCGCTTCAAGCCATTTTTTCCACGTTCCTTCAACCTTGGATGCCAAGAAAAACAAATTCTTTGTTGGACGCATTTCAATATTCGCAGAACCAGAAATCGTAGATTTTGGGTTTAACAATTCTGTCGCTTCGTATATAGAACCACATTTGTCGCATTGGTCACCGCGTGCCTTCTCATAGCCACATTTTGGGCATGTTCCAACCAACTGTCTGTCTGTCAAAAAAGTATTGTCATCAACAGAAAATGGCTGAATTGTTTCGCGTTCTTCAATTAATCCCTGTTCGTCAAGGCGCGTAAACAAATCATGAATCAGTTTTTCTTGTAATTCTGTATGAGTGCGACCATACAAATCAAAGGACAAATTGAAATCTTGGACCGCGCGCAGATGTTTTTCATAATATTTATCATTGTATTCTTTAACTGGCATATTTTCTTTGGCTGCACCAATAATTGCAGGTGTGCCATGTTCGTCTGCACCACAAACGAACAAAACATCGCGGCCCTGTGCACGACAGAATCTGGCATATACATCGCTTGGCAGATAACAACCAACAAGATGTCCCAAGTGTAATTCGCCGTTTACATAAGGAAGTGCCGAAGTAATAAGATATTTTTTTGTCATGCGTGCCTCTGTGATTCGAACAAAAAAAGCAACCGTTTTGGTTGCCTTTTGGAATTTCGTGGTGGGTGGTATTGGGCTCGAACCAACGACCTCCACGATGTCAACGTGACGCTCTAGCCAACTGAGCTAACCACCCAAAACTGAGTGAATTATAACAGTAAAAAACCGATTTGCAATAAAAAAACCGGCTTGTGCCGGTGTTTTTTTATTAGTTTAATACATTGTTTGCAAAATGTGTTTGCTTTTATCAATATTGGATAACATTTTTCCGCTACCTACGGCAACGCAAGCCATTGGGTTATCAACCAAGAACGCAGGCAACCCAGTTGCAGCACGAATAGCGGCATCAAGCCCACGCAAAAGTGAACCACCGCCCGTCATCGCAATGCCTAAATCAGCGATATCCGCAGACAATTCTGGTGGTGTAGATTCAAGTGCAAGATGAACAGTGCTTATGATTTTTGCAACTGTTTGAGACAATGCGGTTGCAATTTGCGATTCTGTGATGACGGTTTCGCGCGGAGTTCCGCTCATTAAATCACGACCTTTGATTTTCATTGTCAATTCGTTCGCTTTATCTTTTGGCATAAGCGCAGAGCCGATTTTCTTTTTAATTTCTTCGGCAGTGTTTTCGCCAATCAAAAGGTTTTTATTTTTACGGACATAATCAATAATATCTTCATCCATTTGGTCACCGGCTGTTCTGACAGCGTTAGAATAAACAATTCCGCCAAGTGACATAACAGCAACCTCGGTTGTGCCACCACCAATGTCCAAAACCATAGAACCCAACGGTTTTTCAATTGGCAGACCTGCCCCAATCGCGGCGGCGGTTGATTCTTCGACAATATATACACGGCGCGCGCCTGCAGCGTCAGCGGCTTCTTGGATAGCACGTCTTTCCACCGGGGTTGCGCACGACGGTACACAAATAATGATAAGTGGCGCGGTTAACAAATTTCTTTGATGAACTTTGCGTATGAAGTATTTAATCATTTCTTCGGCAACCTCAAAGTCCGCAATAACACCATCGCGCAATGGACGAACAGCACTTATTGTGCCCGGGGTGCGCCCGAACATCTGTTTTGCTTCTGCGCCAACGGCCAATATCTCTTTGCGTCCCTGCAAACGATTTTCTTGGACTGCGACAACAGATGGTTCGTTAAGAACAACACCGCGTCCCTTGACATAAATCAAAGTGTTTGCTGTTCCCAAATCAATCGCCATATCTGCAGAAAAAAACTTTAATAACCAATTATACATCTATAAATCCCTTGGCTTTGTTTTTCGCATTATAAAGCAGGCACAGAAAAAATCAAGTGCACATCAGCAAATTTTGCTTTTTTATTTGCTTTTCTTGATATTCTGGTATAATCGCTGGCATGAAAAGAAAAACCATACGAAATCATAAAGATTTTTTGACCGCACCAGATGACCCGGTGGTTTTTAATCATTTTTTTATAACCAAGGCAAAACCCGCGGCAAGAAAAGATTCTCGCTATGGAATTATTGTATCAAAACGCACTTTCAAATTGGCGGTACATCGTAATCGTGCAAAGCGTTTGTTGCGTGATTGGATTGCGTATAATGAACACCTGATGTTGCCAAATCTAGATTATATTTTTATTGCCAGGATGCATATTTTTGACTGTAATCGCAGCGATGGTCGTAAAAAATTGGCGAACGCATTAAAGAAAATTTCCAAATGAAAACAGATTACTTAAGCCGGTTTGGGTGCAAACTTGTCCGATTTTATCAAATATGTATATCGCCGTTTATTGGGGGGCGGGCGGCATGTCGTTTCATTCCAACGTGCAGCGAATATACAAAACAAGCAATTGAAAAATATGGTTTATTTCGTGGCACATGGATGGGAATAAAGCGCATATCGCGTTGCAGACCCGGTGGGGGATGCGGGTATGATCCTGTCCCTTGACTTAAAAAATCAATATGGTAAAATTCAAGTGATATATGTAAACAAAAAGGATTTATAATTATGGCATCTTTTAGGTCAACGGTAGAAAATATGTCCAAACTGATGGACGAGATGGGCATAACAGAACTTGATTTAGAACGTCAACTGTTATTAGGTTTGTATCGCAAACATATTCATTTATCTAAACAACAAGCAGTCGCTGCTGCACCGGTCGGTTTCGTTCAACAAAACAAGACAGATGTAAAAATATCTGGTCATGTATTGAAATCGCCAATGGTAGGCGTGGCATACCTTGCCCCAGAACCAGGCGCAAAACCTTTTGTAAATGTGGGCAGCGAAGTAAAGGCTGGTGATACGGTTGCTTTGGTCGAAGCCATGAAAACTTTCAACCCAATCAAATCTGATGTTGATGGTGTTGTCAAAGAAATTTTGGTCACAGACGGTATGGCTGTTGAATTTGATACGCCGATTATTGTCATAGAATAACGGGGCGAATCATGCCACAAATCAAGAAAGTTTTAATTGCAAATCGCGGTGAAATTGCACTGCGTGTTATTCGTGCGTGTCGTGATATGGGAATACGTACTGTCGCGGTTTATTCCGTGGCAGATAAAGATGCGATGCATGTTAAGTTAGCAGACGAATCTGTATGTATTGGGCCGGCGCAATCATCAGAATCTTATCTTAACGAATCTGCAATATTAACGGCGGCATTGTTAACAAATGCAGATGCGATTCATCCTGGATACGGTTTCTTGTCAGAACGTGCAGATTTCGTAGATAAAGTTGAACAACACGGTCTTATATGGATTGGCCCAGACAGCGATATGATTCGCAAGATGGGGGATAAAGTTAATGCTAAACAGACGGCTGTAAAATGCGGGTTGCCCGTTGTCCCCGGCAGTGATGGCGCGTTACGTGATATTGAAGATGCACTTGTTTGGGCGGAAAAAATCGGATATCCCGTGATGATAAAGGCGGCATCTGGTGGCGGTGGTCGTGGTATGCGCGCGATAAATAATGCTAATGAATTAAGGGAAGCGTTCCCTATTGTAAAGGCTGAATCTAAATCTGCCTTTGGTGATGATACTCTTTACATGGAAAAATTATTATTGCATCCGCGTCATATTGAATTTCAAGTCTTGGCGGATAAGCATGGAAACGTTGTAATCTTTGGTGAACGCGATTGTTCGTTGCAACGAAAAAACCAAAAGGTTATGGAAGAATGCCCGGCGGCTGTTTTAACCCAAAAGCAACGCGATGATATGATTGAAGTTTGCAAAAATGCTGCCAAGAAAATGAAATATACTAATGCTGGAACTTTCGAGTTTATGTATGAAAATGGTAAGTTTTATTTTCTTGAAATGAATACGCGTCTGCAGGTTGAACACCCGGTGACAGAAATGGTTTATGGTGTTGATTTGGTGCGCGAACAAATTCGTATCGCCGCGGGTGAAAAATTAGGTTATACACAATCAAATCTTGTCGCAAACGGTCATGCGATTGAATTTCGTATCAATGCCGAAGACCCTGAAACGTTCGTTCCGAATCCTGGAAAAATAACATTGTATGCGCCGTCTGGGGGGCTTGGGGTGCGTGTGGACAGTGCGGCATACACTGGATATACAATTCCGCCAACATATGATTCAATGATTGCGAAATTAGTTGTGCATGCGCCATCGCGGCCTGCGTGTATTATGCGTGCGCAACGTGCGCTGGACGAATTCGTTATTGAAGGAATCAAGACAACGATTCCGCTGCAAAAGAAACTTTTGGAATCATCTGATGTGCGCCAATTGAAAACAGATAATCATTGGCTGGAAACCTTTTTGGCGAATCAAAAAACGGAAGAATCAGAAGACGATAAAGAATAAAAAAATACCGGCATTTGCCGGTGTTTTTATAAATTTCTTTTCTTTCTAAATTCGTCCAATGAAACCACGCGTTTGTCATCAGGAACGGTGTCTGGTTTTTCTTCCAGTGGTAATTCCATGTTGTCAATTTTTTGTTCTGTGGCCTGTTGTCGTGTCTGAAAAGACAACATAAATTCAGTTGTTGGGTCCTTGAATTCGACCAGTGCAGAAAACGGGACACGTATAAAAAACGGGCGACCGTCAAATGTTAATTGAACACCAAATTCTGTATCGGAAACATTAAGGTTATTATAGGAATATTGTAAAACAATTGTCATTGTATCAGGATAACGCATACGAAGAAAATCTGGTAATACCACACCCGGTGCGCGCGTCTTGAATGTTATAAAAAAACCGGCATCGTCACCAAGGCCATTATATTGTGCATAAATAAGTGCTTCTTTGACAACAGATTTTAATGCGTTATCAAGTAGTTGTTGATAGTTTATCTTTGGCATTTTAATTCTCCGTCATAACTATATTATTTATTGTGCCATCAACGCAAGTGACAAATAAAGCATTTGGAATATTCCTGAATATATTTGCATCAAGGCCTGTTGCCCAGACCTGGGCATTAGATGCGTTCAAATCATGAAACAGTTTTGCGCGCGCTTCATTATCCAGATGCGCTGCGGCTTCATCCAGCAAAATTAGTGGCGCAACACCAGTTTTGATATTAACTAACTTTGCATGTGCCAAAATTAAATCAATTAAAATTGCCTTTTGCTGACCGGTGGATGTTATTTGTGCGGGTAAATTTAGTTTTTTATTAAACACACCAAAATCAGATTTGTGTACGCCATCAATAACCATTTTGTCCCCGATTAATTCACGGTTGTTTTGTAAATATTCAAGATATTTTTTTTCTGCATACATTGCATTTTCTTCTAAAACCAATTTTTCAACGCAACCATTGACAGATACTGCACCGCTTGAAAAAAAATAGTTTATTTCGCCCGCATATCTTATGCGTCCTGCGGCAACAGATACAGATGTCGCGGCAATTTGTGTATCAATCGCGTTAAGCCAATTATTATCCGCCCCATTTTTTATTGCGCCTGCACGTTCTGACATTAACTTATTAAGTCGTGCGATGCGTCCCATATGAGATGGCTCAAAAGAAGCCGCCAATCTGTCAAAAAAAGCACGTCTATCACTGGCAGATTCCATAAAAATTCTGTCTTCTTTTGGGGTCAGCCATATAATACGCAGTTTTTTTGCTAATTCAGCCAACGCCACATTTTCATTGTCTATCTTTGCATGACGATTTGTATCGCCGGGATTCAAGAATACGCATACGTCGCTTTCGTCATCTGTTGTAGCAAATACAGAAAAACCACCATCGCCGTTAAATCGTGCCAGATTCTGAATTTCTGCACCGCGCAAGCCACGTTCCCCACAGAGCAACGATACGGCCTCTAATACAGCAGTTTTGCCGGCACCATTAAGACCAGTGATGATAATGTTTTTTGCGTTATCAATCGTGATTCGCGAAGATATATGATTTCTGAAATTAGTAAGAGTAATCTGGTTTATCATTTCTAATATATGGAGGCCAGGGTCGGAATCGAACCGGCATCCAAGGATTTGCAGTCCTCTGCATAACCACTCTGCCACCTGGCCTTTCGCGTAAGGACATATTAAGCAAAAAATAAACATATTTCAACATAAAAATACGTGCGCCAGTAAATGAATTTGTTCCGATATTTTTCAAGCTGAAAAACAGTTATCTTTTGTATATTATGAAGCGCGTTAGTGTTGTTTTTCTTTTTTTGCCATTGTGTGCCGCTGCCAAGGACGATTGTGCAACCATGCGTCATGTTCCAGATGTTGAAATGAACCTGGCAGAAGTTGTAGATATCGGGCTTTGTCGGAATCCGCATACTGCCGCGGCATATGCCGCGTTGCAATCACAACGTTATCAAAAAAATGCGGCACATTCATACTATCTGCCATCGGTTTCTGGTCATGTTGGGGCAAATCGTTCGCATACAGAACACGATGATTGGGATTACAGTGGTTCTTTGTCTGCATCTTATTTGATTTTTGATTTTGGGAAACGCGAATCTGATTTTGCGCAAAGCCTTGCCACATACCGGGCAGCCGGTTTTGACTATGATGACACAGTGCAAAATTTTATTTATTCTGTTGTTGGCGCGTATTATGAATTGTTAAATATGGATGCGGCGGTCGTTTCTGCAAAAGCAGCCCTGACGGTTGCCCAGACTGCAAAAGATACCGCGGATAAAAAATATAAATCTGGGGCGGTGGCGCGTGCCGATGTTTACAAGGCTGATACAACACTGGCGTCATCGCAATTGGCATTAGAGCGTGCAAAAAATAATCGAGAAATCGCCAAAGGCAACCTTTTGAATATTCTTTCTTTCCCTGCCAATGAATCAATAAAAATCAAAGATATGCCCGCAACATTTGGCAGCGCGGCAGAAAGTAAAAATATTGATGAACTGATTTCTGTTGCAAAAAAACAAAGACCAGATTTATTAAGGGCAAAATCTCAAACAAATGCAGCGTGGCATCGGCGCAATAGTGCTTTCTTGAAAAATTTACCGTCAATATCTGTGAATGCATCTGTTGAAACAAATGATTATACGGTTGGCGGAATGTTTGAGCATATGACAATGAAAACACATGGCAGTATTGGTTTTTCTGCATCTATGCCTATATTTACGGGGTTCTTGAATTACTATAATGCGCGATCCGCAAGTTCAGATTATGAAAATGTAAAATACACCGAACAAAGTGTTGCAGATAATGCAATGATGGATGTTTTTACTGCGTACCAAAATTATAAAACAGCGCAAACTGTATTAAAGCAAACAGAAACGCTTCTTAAATCTGCAACAGAAAGCGAACGTGTGACATCTGGTATGTACAAGGTGGGGCGTGCAACGATGCTGGACTGGCAGACGGTTCAGTCAGAATTAGCAGATGCCCGCAACCAACATAACAGTGCTAAATATGATTTATTTATAAAACGCGCTGCGGTGGCATTGGCGATTGGCGATATAAAAAACGGGCTAAAGGATAACAAGTAATGGAAAAAGAAGAAAATGTTGTTGACACAAAACCGACTTTTATAAAACGGGTTTGGAATTATATATGGCGCAACAAATGGTGGTTGGGCGCAATAATTATAATTGCAGGCTTGCTTTGTTGGTGGTTGTGCCCGTTTGCCGGTTCCAAGAAAAAAGAATATATAACGATGGATATAACGCGGGGCGATATAACACAAAGTGTAACAGCAACGGGTGAAATTCAACCAGTGAACACAATCAATGTTGGTTCACAAGTTTCTGGGACCATAGAAAACATTTTCGTTGATTATAATTCTCATGTAAAAAAAGGTGATATTTTATTAACCATAGAACCATCTGTTTTGCAATCTACGGTGGACGAAGCGTTGGCAACACTTGATTCTATGAAGTCAGAACTGAAATATGCGCAAAGCGAATATAATCGTAACCAATCTTTGTACAAGGACGGTTTTATTTCCCGGGCAGAAATGGAAAAATCACAAACCGTATATGAACAGGCTCAACAGGCGGTTAACAAGGCGCAATATGCATACGAACGCGCAGTCACAAATTTGGGATACGCAACAATAACTTCGCCGGTTGATGGAACGGTTATTTCACGCAAAGTTGACAAGGGTCAAACGGTTGCAGCGTCTTTCCAAACACCAGACCTTTTTGAGATTGCCGAAGATTTATCAAAAATGCAAATTGAAACCGCGGTAAGCGAAGCTGATATAGGTATGATAAAAAATGGTATGCCGGTCAGTTTTACTGTTGATGCATATCCAAACATGGTGTTCAAAGGAAATGTTCAACAAATAAGGTTGTCGCCAACAACCGTTTCTAATGTTGTTGTTTATACTGTTGTCATAGATGTAGATAACAGCGACTTGAAGTTAATGCCGGGGATGACGGCATTCGTGACGGCAGTTGTTGCCAGTGCGAAAGACACATGGAAAACAAAAAATTCAGGTCTTTTAATTCGTTCGTATAAGAATATCATAGATAATGTCAGTAATGATATTAGTCCTAAAACGCACCTGGCGATAATGCGCGACAAAGATATAGTTTTTATTCCGTATAAACGCGGAATTGCGACACCAACAGAAACGCAAATTGTATCGGATGAAATAAAGCCTGGCGACAAGATAATCATAGGTTTTTCTGGTCAAAAAACAACTAACAAAGGCGACAAAATGCGGCCACGAATGTAATTCATGAAAAATCAAACGAACATTATTGTCTTAAACAAAGTAAATAAAACCTTTCCACTTGCGGTTGGGGGAAATCAACAGGTTTTGTTTGATATTACTTTTACAATTAAATCCGGCGAATTTGTAGCGATTATGGGCCCATCTGGTTCAGGAAAATCGACATGTATGAATATCATCGGTGCGCTGGATACCGCAACATCTGGGACATACGAATTATACAACAAAGACATAACAACAATGACTGCCGATGATTTAGCAACTGTGCGTAATGAATATATAGGCTTTGTTTTCCAAAATTTCAATTTGCTTTCCAAACGCACTATTCTTGATAACGTAATGTTGCCGTTGATGTATCGCGGAATATCTGTAAACGACAGAATTATTCGTGCGCGTGAAATGTTGCGCCTGGTTGGTCTTGAAAAATTCGAGGATTATTATCCACCACAACTATCTGGGGGTATGAAACAACGTGTTGCAATAGCGCGCGCATTAGCAGGCAATCCTAAATTGATATTGGCAGACGAACCAACCGGTTCTCTTGATTCCAAAATGGGAAACGAGATTTTAAGGTTTTTTGGAAAATTGAATAAAGATATGGGTATAACAATAATAATGATTACTCATGAATTCGAGATTGCTCAATATGCACGCCGAATAATTCATATCTTTGATGGGCACGTCACATATGATGGTCCTGTTCCGAAAAGCGAAACAATATTATTAAATTCTGAAAAACGGCATAAAAAATGACACTGGGCGATATATTGAAAGAATCTTGGATATCAATAAGCGGAAATAAACTTCGGTCTTTTCTGACGGTTTTAGGCATTATTATTGGGGTCATGGCGGTTGTTATAATGGTTGCTGTCGGCGAAACTGTCCAAAAATCTATCACAGACCAATTTTCATCTCTTGGCACAAATACTATAGTGGTTCGTGCCAGTGCCGCGCGCAGTGGCGGTGTTCGTATGGGAAACAAACAAACTTTGACCATAACAGACAGCGAACAAATAAGGCGATTAAGCGATGTCACTTTCGTATCGCCCGCACAAATGGGAAATGGTCAGGTTATATATGGAAACAAAAACTGGGCAACAATGGTGTTGGGGGTGTCGCCTGATTATGCCGCAATTCAAGATATTGATATAGAATATGGAACTTTCTTTGATGAAAACGCGGTCAAAAACGCATCGACTTATGCTGTTATTGGGCCGGATACAGCGGTTGAATTAGGACTGCCAGAAAATCCTGTTGGCGAAATAATTCGTATCCAGAACATGCCTTTTGTCATAGTTGGGGTTATGAAGGCGCGTGGTGATTCTGCCTTTGGTTCACAAGACGACATGATTATAATTCCAATAACAACATTGAAAAAACGCCTGCAGGGTTCTAAGTTTCCAGATGCGGTTACCATGATTGCGCTGAAAATCTATAACGATTCTGATAATAATGTTGTTATTGAACAGATAACATCGCTTTTGCGACAACGGCACCGCCTTAAAGACACGGATGAAGACGATTTTATTATTACAGATATGAAACAAATCATGGAAACAATGGACACAGTGACGGGTTATCTGAAATTGTTATTAATAGCGATTGCCGCGGTATCGCTTTTGGTTGGTTCTATTGGCATTATGAACATGATGTTAACATCTGTGGCAGAACGCACACGCGAAATCGGTATTCGCAAGGCGATTGGTGCGCGCGAACGTGTGATAATAATTCAGTTTTTATCAGAATCAGTAATGATATCTTTTATTGGTTCAATGATAGGTTTGGTCTTGGGCGTTGGTTTATCACAGGGCGTTGGGCGATTTATATTGCACTATAACGTTCCGTTTTCAATTTGGCCGGTAATATTGTCAGTGTCTGTGGCGGTTGTTGTGGGGCTGGCGTCCGGTGTTATGCCTGCAATAAAAGCGGCCAAACTAAACCCAATAGACAGCTTAAGATACGAATAAAAAACGGCATCAAAAGATACCGTTTTTTATCAATCGAAAATTGATTATTTACGCAGACCTAATTTCTTAATCAAGTCTTCATATTCTGCAACATTATGTTTTTTGATGTATGCCAACAATTTTTTACGGCGGTTAACCATCAACAACAAACCACGTTTAGAATGTTCGTCTTTGTGATTCGCTTTCATATGTGCTGTCAAATTGCGAATGCGTTCTGTCAAAATTGCAACCTGAGCTGCTGCAGAACCGCCATTATCTTTTTCACTGTTTTTATATGCAGCGACTAATTCGCTCTTTTTTTCTTTTGTTACGGACATTGTTAATCCTTTTTTTTATATCGTTCGTTTGGGCTTCAGCATTTTGTTTTCAACGCGCCCTATTCCAACAAAAGTCTTGTCGCAATAAACGCGGTATAAACCATCGCTTTCGCCAGTTTCAACAAAGCCACCATTTTTATAAAATTTGGTTGCCTCTTTGTTCAGATTGATTACCGGAATGTCCCCCAGTGCACAATCAGATTGCATCAAATATTCTTCAATGCGACCACCATTATTAACCAGATTTTCCAAAAAATCAAGTTTTACTGCATTTTTTATGTCAAAGCCATTTGTTGATGTCCGGCGGATATAGGTCGTTGTAGCAATTGCACCACATAATTTTGCGATGTCACGAACAAGTGAACGAACATAAGTTCCGCGCGAACAAACTACGCGAAAATTATATTCTTTTTCCCGGCCTTTCCCGGTATATTCTAATTCGTAAATTTTGATTGGGCGTGCTTTCATTTTGATATCTTCGCCCTTTCGTGCCAATTCATAGGCGCGTTGGCCGTTTACATGAATTGCAGAAAAAACCGGCGGAATTTGTTCTGTGCTGTTTTGTAATTTTTTACATGCAGATATAATGTCCGTATCGGTTGGAATAATGTCGTTCGTTTCTTTTGTGTTTCCAGTTATGTCCAAAGAATCTGTATCTATGCCGAATTTAAGCCCGAATAAATATTCTTTTTTGTTTTCGCATACTTCTTCGATAAAAGGTATCATTTTTGTTGCGTTTCCAATGGCTATTGGCAAAACACCACTTGCCATCGGGTCAAGAGTCCCAATATGTCCGAATTTTTTTTCACCAAACATTTTGGCAACACGATATCCAGCCGTTCTGCTGAAAACGCCAATTTCTTTGTCCAAGATTAAAATTCCATCCATTTTTTATCCAAAAAGTGATAATTGTGAATCTGGTTCTTTTTCTGCAACAATCGGCTTTACAGAAGTTTTTTCGTGTGCGTGCGGTGTTGTATTTGGTGCATCTGATTCAAGGTTTTCCAAAACGGCTTCTGCGCGTTCAACAATTTTCTTTGGCATTCCTGCCATCTTTGCAACAGCAATACCATATGACCTGTTTGCAACCCCGGCAATGATTTTATGCAAAAAGATTATATCGTTATTATGTTCACGAACATCAATCGTTAAACAATCAACACTGTTTAATTTTTCATCAATAACCAGACGTGTTAATTCATGATAATGTGTCGCAAAAAGTGTGCGCGCCCCCAATTCATTAAGGTATTCTAAAACTGCCTGGGCAATCGCCATGCCATCAAAAGTTGATGTTCCGCGCCCTATTTCATCAAAGATAATGAAAGATTTATCCGTGGCGCGATTTAATATGTTTGATGTTTCAACCATTTCAACCATAAATGTTGACTGCCCTGCCGCCAGGTTGTCTGATGCCCCCACGCGGCTAAATAATTGGTCGCAAATTCCAATCTTGGCAGAAGTTGCCGGAACAAAAGACCCTAAATGAGCCAGCACAACCAATATCGCATTTTGACGCAGATATGTCGATTTTCCGGCCATATTTGGCCCGGTTAAAAGCGCAACGGGTTTGGTCGTCAAATCACAATCATTTTTTACGAAATTGTCGCCTTTTTTGCGCAGAACATATTCAATCACAGGATGTCGTCCACCAACAATATCAAATTCTTTCCCTTTTGTTATCGTTGGGCGTACCCAAGAATAAAGGTCTGCAACATTAGCAAGCGATAACCAAACATCGACATCTGCCACTAAATCTGCCGTATTCATCAAATCAGAAGAAACATCGCGAATCTTTTCGATAAATTCATTTATCACATCTGCTTCAATAGCAGACGCTTTTTCAGAAGCACTGCGTATATCATTATCTAAATCAATCAATTGTGGTGTTGTGAAACGCATGTTTCCGGCCATTGTTTGACGATGGATAAAACCAGATTCTGGTGCCATAAGGGCATCTGCGCGTGCGGATGGTACTTCTATGAAATAGCCAAGAATGTTATTGTATTTAATTTTTAATGTATTTATGTTTGTCTGATTTATGTATTGCGCCTGCAGTGCGGCAATGGTTTCTATTGCCCCATTTGATAATGAACGCATTTTATCAAGTGATGGATTAAAGCCTTGTTTAATAACATTGCCATCCCGGAAAAATGTAGGCAATTCATCATTAAGTGCAATACTTAATTCATTTGCTAAATCGTCATGTGTGTTAATACCGGCAAATTTTTCTGACAATGTTGTATCAAGTTTTTTTCCGGTGTTTTTCACGATATCCAAAATTGATAAAAATTCAGAAATGTTCTTTAAGTCCCGCGGTGTACCACGGCCAGACAAAAGACGCGACAGGGCACGATTTACATCTGGTACGCGTGTCAAAACAGATGTAATTTCTGCCATCAAAGAATGATTTATTAATAAATGCCCAATATGTTCTTGGCGTTGCAAGATTATATCAATGTCCCCCGGCAATGTTCGCAGATAAGAACGCAGTTTACGCGCCCCAAATGCTGTTTTTGTTTGGTCTAATACATCCAACAAACATGTTCCGCCATCGTTAATTGGTGCGTCTATTTCCAAACTTTTCCAAGTTGATGAATCTATCAACAACTGACGACCTGATTTGAAAGAATAAGGCGCACGAAAAGATATATTTGCACCGCGCTGCGTATTAAATAAATAACCAGCCAGTAAACGCAACGCCGAAACATTTTCTTGTGTTTCTGACTTAATATTCCCGCCGAATACATGTGATACAATTAAATTGATATCTGAACGCAGATATAATTTTTCATATACAGGTGTTGTCTTGTATATTTCACGCAAATTTTTTACTATCTGATTTTCAGCATCGCTTTCTGGATAAATTATTTCTGCAGGATTGATGCGAATCATATCGTCAATAATACAATCTGTTTCACCAATAAAAAATTCACCAGTAGATATATCACAGCCTGCCAAATCAAATTTAGCATTAGATAATGGAACAATAGAAATTAAAAAATTAGATTTTTTTGGTGTTAATAAATTTTCATCTGTTAATGTTCCTGGGGTTAAAACACGCACAACTTTGCGTTCAATAAATTTGTGTCCGCGTTGTTTCGCTTGTTGTGGGGTTTCCATTTGTTCAACAAGAGCAACTTTATATCCTGCCTTTACAAGGCGGCCAAAATAATTATCTGATGCGTGCCACGGAATACCGCACATTGGAACATCAACACCGAAACCATCTGTCCCGCGATGTGTTAAAACCAAACTAAGTGTTTCGCTGACTGTTTTTGCATCCTCAAAAAAAGCCTCGTAAAAATCGCCCAGTCTGAACATTAAAAGCGCGTCTGGATTTTCAGACTTCATATCTACATACTGTTGCATCACGGGCGAAAGTTTGTTTTTTTCTGCCATATTATTCACCGGCACTTGTCACTTTCAGAGTTTCGATTTTCAATTCTGCTTCTTTCAACAATTGTTCGCAATACGCTTTCAATTTAATTCCTTGTTCGTATGCAGCCACAGAATCAGCCAAAGGCATTTCCCCGCTTTCCATTTTTTTGACAAGTTCGGTTAATTGTTTGTATGCTTCTTCAAAAGAAAGTTTGTTTTCTTCCATATTAGTATCCTTTTACTTTGGGATAAAGATACCGCATAAAAGCACACTTTGCAACAAATAAAGGTATAAAAAAACCGCCCAAATGGGCGGAATTTATTTCGTGGGTGCAATTATGATTGATTTTGTTCTTTCATCTGGCTTTGATTTTGATTCAACCGTGCCTTTGTCGCCAATTAATTCAGCGATATGTTCAAACAATTGTGGAACCGCATCACGCCCACGTGCTAAAACTTTTTTTGCGCCCCTGGTCATAACTGCAATTTTTACTTTGTTGCCCTCTTCTAAAAACTCAAAAACTTTTTTAAGTTTGATGTTCAAATCATTTTCTTCAATGAAAGGTTTCACCCAAACTTCTTTCAGTTCGATAGTTTTTTGTTTTTTTCGTGCTTCGTTAGCGCGTTTCTTCTGTTCGTATTTATATTTACCATAATCCATGATTTTTACCAATACAGGCGTTGCATTGGCATTTATTTCAACCAAATCTAAACCCATGTCGTATGCCATGTTTAATGCATTTGGTGTTTCCATTATCCCAAGATTCTGACCGTCTTGGCTTATTACCTGGACAGATTTTGCAAATATTTTTTCATTCATGCGTGGCCCCATATCGCGAGCCTTGCCGTTGTTCATATTAGGTTTAATAGTCGTGCTCCTTTATTAACTTACAGGGCAATTATTAAATATTTTTAAGGGTTTTTCAACAATTTTTGCATATTTTGCAAGGCGTTCCAAACATCTTTCTTTGCACTTGGTTTAAGAATCAAATAATTTGGGTGATACATTGGTATAACCGTGTATCCTTTATCTGTTGTGATTTCTGCACCATGAAAATCGCTCAAATTTATTTTTGCGAACTCTGTCGTGCTTAAAGTGCCAAACGTTATTACAACTTTTGGTTTTAACATATCGATAATTTTGTTAACAAAAGGCAACGACAGGTCTATCTCTTCGCGGTTTGGGGTACGACCGCCTGGTGTGCGCCAAAATAACAATGGAATAATAGAAACGCTTTCGCGCGACATGTTAATCGCTGCCAGCATTTTATCTGTTAAATCGCCGGCAGGACCCGATAATATTTTCCCAGACGCATCATCGTCAGGACTGGGTAAATCGGTTATTATAACTACCCCGTTTGGTTTTGTTGCTATATTAGGTAAAACAACATTTGTCGCACCACTGCGCAAGGGGTGATTAAATTCGGCAACCATCCTAATCAACGAATCGATATCGTTTGGTCGTTCCACCATAGATTTTACTGTATCCAACGTTATTGGGGCGGACGGGGGAACAATTATGGGTCTGGAATTTTCTTTATCAGAAAGCAATGCTTGCTGAACCGGTGCCTTTTTTACGTCGGGCTTTGTTGGGTTTTCTGCCAGTTCCCACTGCACACCTGCCATGATTAAATCTTGCAACACATAATTTCTCATGTTTTATTCCTTGATTTTTCGATATTCTTGTTATAGAATATACATCGAGCAACAAAAACTCAAGGGAGTATTTTCATGAAAATAGTAAACTTTGCTTTATTAGCTGGTGTCGCTGGATTGTTGGCTGCTTGCTGTGAATCCAGTGTTGTTGAACCTTCTGATTTGAATGATCAACGCGTTTTCTTTGCGTTTAATTCTGCAGAAATTTCCGAAGAAGCTGAAAACAATTTGTTGGGTCAGTCTTTGTATATGAAAAACCATGAAGACACAAAAATCCAAATTGCTGGTAATTGTGACGAACGTGGTTCAACAGAATACAACTTGGCTTTGGGTGCACGTCGTGCAAACGCTGCAAAAGCAGTTTTGGTTAATGACGGCATAGCGGCTTCTCGTATTTCCACTATATCTTATGGTAAAGAACGTCCATTGGTCAAAGGTACCGGCGAAGACGTTTGGAAATACAATCGTAATGCAACAACAACAGTTAAATAATATAACTTTTGTTAATAAAAAAATACCGGCATTTGCCGGTGTTTTTTTTGTTTTTGTGGCCTGGTTATTTTGACAATTTATTTATTAAATCTTCCATTTGAATACGATTATCAAAAGAAATAATAAACTGCCCTGCACCACCACGTTTTTCACGCAATTTTACGTCAAGTCCGAAACGCTTTGATAATTTCGATTCGATTTTAGATACATATTGTGCATCCAAAGTGTTTTTTACAAAATTACGACTGTTTTTGGAACGAGAGGCATTTTTTACTTGTTTTTGTGTTTCTGCCACGGACATGTTGTTGTTTATGATGTCGTGCGCCAGTTGTTCAGGGTTTTCAGAAACCGCGATTGTGCGTGCGTGTGAAGCCGATATTTTCCCTTCTTTGATAAGTTGTTTTACAGATTCCGGCAAAGAATTGATGCGCATTAAATTTCTTATATAACTAACTGACTTTCCAATCAGTTTAGAAACCTCTTCCAAAGAATATTGGTGTTTTTCCATCAGGTTTCTGAAACCTTCGGCTTCTTCAATGGGGTTCAGGTTTTCGCGTTGAACATTTTCAATTAAAGCAATTTCTGCCGCGTTTTTATCGTCCAGACTTTTTACCAACGCCGGTATTTCGCTAAGCCCTGCCCTTTGTGCCGCGCGATATCTGCGTTCGCCGGCGACTATTTCATAAAGGTATGATTTGTTTTGCACGCTGCGCAAAATAATTGGGACCAATACACCTTTTTCTTTGATAGATTCTGCCAAATCATTTAATTCATTGTCGTTAAATGTTTTTCTTGGCTGGTCTGGGTTAGGGCTTATCTGGACGATAGGAATTGGTTTTACAACAACGCGTTCCGCGCCCGTCAATACTGAAATATCTGGTGTTATGCCCATTTCTTCATTTAATTGTGCAAGAGATTTTCCTAAAAATTTAGACGACATTTTATATCCTTTTTTCAAGAGCGTTTACAACTTCGGTTGCTACGCGTAAATATGCTTGCGCGCCACTGGACTTAAAATCATAAAACAGAGCAGGTTTCCCGTGGCTTGGTGCTTCTGATACCCGAACATTACGCGGTACGACAGTTTTGAATACCTTGGTTCCAAACGTGTTGCGCACATCTTCTTCTACAGCGCGTGTAAGCCCTAATTTCTTTTCATACATTGTTAAGACCATGCCTAAAATATCAAGTTTAGGGTTCCATTTTTCCTGAATCGCTTTGATTGTAGAAAGCAGGTGCTGAACACCTTCCAGTGCAAAAAATTCACATTGAAGTGGTATTATAACATAATCTGATGCAGTCAAAGCGTTTATTGTTAACATACCAAGATTTGGTGGGCAATCTATCAGAATATAATCATAATTTTTATCTATTGTTTTCAAGGCATCGCGCAGCCGATATTCGCGGTTTTCCAAATCAAGCATATCGAGTTCCGCCCCGGCTAATTTAGCAGAAGCCGGCAACAAATGCATGTTTGGAACGGCTGTTGTTAATATGTTTTCTGCAACGCTTGCTGTGCCCATTAACACGCCGTATACGCTTTGTTTGTGGGCGGCGCGTACAAAACCCAGTCCCGTTCCAGCGTTTCCTTGGGAATCAAGATCTATTAACAAAACCCGCTTTTTTATTGTTGCCAGTGATGCTGCGATATTTATTGCGGTTGTTGTTTTGCCAACACCGCCTTTTTGATTTGCAAATGATATAATTTTCGCCATAATTACACTTCCTTGTCTTTGGAAATAAAGTATATAAAAAGATAAACAATAGTCAATACAAATATTAAAAACGCCTAAAATCAATAAGTTGTCTGGTGTTTCATGTGAAATAATAGACTATTTTATGTTGTAAATATATGTAATATAGCCGTCGCCTGTTTCTGATTTATAAAGTTTATAATCAAATTTATATTTGGTTTTTGCTGTTGATATTTCAGATTCAATTTCCCGGCCTTTTAATAAAAAAAGCCGGCATTTTGTTTTGTGTGTGTAATCTAAAATTTTAATCAATGGTGCAAAAGCACGTGCTGTGAATACAAAATTGCCGGGGTTTGCCGGTGTTTTCGATAAAAAATTTTCAATTCTGTCGTTGATGATTGTAAGGTTTGGCAGGTCAAGTTCGTTTTTTAACGCAGACAAAAATCTTGTCTTTTTGCCGATTGATTCGATGCAGGTGACATTCCAGCCTAAAATTGCTAAAACAACGCCAGGGAATCCTGCGCCACTGCCCAGGTCGATGATATTTGTATCTTTTGGTAAATATTTAGCAAGTTGCGCGCTGTCTTGGATGTGGCGAGTTTGTATGTCGTTAAGCGTGCTTGGGGCAACCAGGTTCATTTTGGTTGACCATTCTTGTAATAATTTTTCATATGCGATAAATTTTTCTTCTCTTTTCATAATATTTATTCTAACATATTTTGTTATGAAAGGAATAAAAAGTTTTTATATAGGGCCGTTTTTAATTGCGGTTGTGATTTTTTGCTCTTGTTTATTGGGGCAGAAAGTGTTTGATATGAATCTGCGAAAAACCGGGCAGGCTGGAACGGTTGTTGATACTGATTATGGTTCTTTCCTTGCGGCGCAACATGCACTTTATGTCAATGATTTTGATGCCGCATCAAAGATGATTAATTCAGTTAAAACCGATAACAAAAATGTCGCAGAAATAAAGAAATTAACAGACTTTTTCGGTGGCAAAATGCCTGAAAATGCAGAATCTTTGAAAGATTCCAAAGATGTGGTAAATGGGTTGATTTATGATGCGTTCTTGATACAGAAAGATGATTGGAAATCTGTTTATAAACGTCACAACAAAGACGCTTCTGTTTTGTCTGCACCGATTCGTATCTTTTCTGGTTCTAAAACCGGAAACCCAAAAGATACGGCAAAGTTTATTAGTTCAATCAAGGCAGATGAAAATTGGAAGTCTTTTGTTCGTGGTCAAATTGCGGTGTTAAATAATGATATTGATACGGCTGCCAAAGAATTTGCCAAGGTTCATCCAGAATTCATGAATGTTAATGATTATCTTTACCTTATGTCTTTTTACAAAAATAATGACATGATTGAAGATATGAAAATATTGCGTGATGACTTTGTTGCCAAGGTTGGCGGTATGTATATGTTGCAGTATGAAGATGTCCCAGATTGGTCGATTTATGATGGTTATAAAAACAATTTGGTATTCAGCCTGATTCAAACAGTATCGCATACCCAGATTATGATTTATACAGATTTTTCATTGATGTTTTTGCGTTTTGCAGAAATTATATCTGACGGCAATTATCAAGATGCGATAAATTATTATTTGGGGCAATATTATTTTCATAACAATGGCGATTTCGCAACAAGTTTCAACAAGATAAGCAAATCAAATCCTTTGTATCTTTTTGGGCAATTAAAGATTGCAGAAAATAACAAAGATATCAGGGCTCTAGAAAAAATTGTGCGTCAAAATCCTTTGTTTGTTCCTGCGGTTCAGGTTATTGGTCGTGAAAGCATAAAAAGGGGCGACAAATCGCTTGCATTGTCTGTTATAAACAGGGCTTTAAAACAAAAAGGTTTGTCGGATCAGGGCAGGGTGTATTTCCTTAAACAGCGTGCGTATGTGTATATTATGTTTGGTGATGCAAAACGCGCCCAAAAAGACTTAGACGTGGTTCGTGATATGGAATATAAAATGACACCTGATTATGTCGCATTGCAAGCGCGCGCTTGGGCGATGCAAGATAAAAATTTGGACACTGCTTATGATTATGCAATGTCTTTGATAAAGATGAACACTTCTGATATTTCGGCGTGGGATTTGTTAAGTCAAATCATAGAAAAAAAAGAAGGCGTTGCAAACGCACTAGAAATACTAGAGCGGGTTGGTGAAATCACACCTACATCTGCTGTGTACGAACATCTTGGGGACTTTTATAAAAAACAAGGCGATAAAGAACGCGCAAAGGAATCGTATATGCGTGCGCTTGATTTGTCTGATGATTATTTAATTGTTGTGCCACATGTTCAGAAAAAGATAAGGAAATTGAAATGGTAGTTGGTGTTTTCGGTGCTGGGGCATGGGGGACAGCGTTGGCTTATTTAAGTGCTAAATCTGGTAATAAGGTTATTCATTGGGGCTTTGGGGGTATTTTTGATGGCTTAAGCGATTTGGAAAAACCCGAAAACGTATCCAGAACAGACAATATGGATGATTTGAAAAATTGTGAATATTGGCTGATTGTGACCCCGGCTGCGTTTTTTCGTGAAACAGTACGCAAAATGCGTGCGGTTTATAACGGTCAACCGATTTTGATTTGTACCAAAGGGATGGAAGGCGAAACAGGCGAATTTATGTCTGAAATCTTAAATGCAGAATTGCCTGAATGCAAAGATTTTGGTGTTTTGTCGGGGCCGCAATTTGCAAGGGAAGTTGCGACTGGCGTTCCAACAGGTTCAACCATCGCCGGCAACAACAATGTCAGGGCAGGGGGCCATATTGCTTTGGCAAACCTATATTTGCAGGACAGCGACGATTTTATCGGTGCACAGATTTGTGGGGTTGGTAAAAATGCTGATTCTTTGATTTCTGGATATTTAACGGTCAAGGCGGCGGGTGAAAACGAAAGGGCGTTGGTGTTCACGCGTGCTTGGAATGAAATAGTTGATATTGCCGTTGAAATGGGGGCAAGTTGTGGCACTTTCTTGGGGCTTTGTGGTGTTGGCGATTTGTTTTTGTCGGCGACATCGACAACCAGTCGTAATTTTTCGGCGGGTCAAGCAATCGCGCGTGGCGAACCCATTGTTGCACATACTGTAGAGGGTATTTTTGCATTGCGCGGGCTTATAAAACGCGCAGAAAAACTAGGCGTAAAAACGCCAGTGTTGTGCGAAATGAAGAAAAAAATGGGACTGTAGTTTTTTGTGAAAAAAGTCCCTGTATTGCAGGGCTTTTTTGTTGCAAAAGATTATTTATATTTTATAATCAAAAACTGAGTCGCGAAGATAGAATTGTTCTTTTTTGTGCTTGATGGACAAAGAGTGCAAAAACGAATAATTTTTCTTCGCAAAATTAATCAAACAAAAATGGAGAAAACGAATGTTTGGAATTTTTAAGAAAGGCGAAAAAAATGTCTTGAATAATCCAATTGCTGTTGAATTCCAATATGGTGATGAAACAGTTCGTTTGGAAACAGGACGCTATGCAAAACAAGCAACAGGTGCAGTTATGGCAACCATGGGTCAAACAATGGTTTTGGCAACTGTATGTGCAGAAAAAACAGCGGTAGAAGGTCAAGATTTCTTTCCTTTGACTGTTGATTACCAGGAAAAATATGCATCCGCGGGTCGTATTCCGGGCTCTCGCGATAGACGCGAAGGCAAGGCGAGCGTTGCGGAAACATTGATAGCACGTCTTATTGACCGTCCTATCCGTCCTTTGTTTCCGGAAACTTTCAAGAACAAAGTGCAAATAATTGCCCAAGTGTTTTCTTATGACAAGAAAAATCAACCCGATATTTTGGCAATGATTGCGTCAAGTGCCGCATTGGCTATTTCTGGCGTTCCTTTCCAAGGACCAATCGGTGCCGCACGTGTTGGCTATAAAGATGGTAAATATTTGTTAAATCCGTCCAAAAAAGAACTTGAAGATTCTAAAATGGATTTGGTCGTTGCTGCCACCAAAGATGGCGTGTTAATGGTTGAATCTGAAATTGGTGAATTGGACGAAAAAACAACCTTGGGTGCTGTGAAATTCGGTTTTGATCAACAACAAACTGTTATCAAAGCAATCAACGAATTTGTTGAAAAGGCTGGAAAAGAACGTTGGGAAACCCCAGAACACAGCGAAGAATATGTTGTTATGGAAAAAGATTTTGAGCAATTTGCGCCACAAATCACAGACGCGTTGTTAATCAAAGAAAAATTGGTTCGCCTTGACACTTTGGCAGATATTCATGCAAAAGCAAAAGCGCGTATCCCTGAACTTTTCCCAGAAACCACAACTGCAACATCTACATTGGAATCTTGGGCTGATGAAATTGTCGAAGGTATTACTGCGCGTATTATGCGTACCAATATTTTGGAAGGCAAACCACGTATTGATGGTCGTGATACAAAAACAGTTCGTCCAATTGAAATTGAATTGGGTGTTTTACCACGCGCACATGGTTCTGCATTGTTCACACGTGGTGAAACTCAGGCTTTGGTATCGTTGACATTGGGCGGTGGCAAAGATGCATTACCAATTGAATCTTTGGATGGTGATGATGAACGCGATTTCATCTTGAATTATAATTTCCCAGGCTATTCAGTTGGTGAAGCCAAAGGGCTTAAATCGCCAGGTCGTCGTGAACTTGGACATGGTAATTTGGCATGGCGTGCTGTTCATCCTATGGTTCCAACACGCAGTGAATTTGACTATGTAATTCGCGTATGCAGTGATATTTTGGAATCTAATGGTTCTTCATCCATGGCAACAACATGTGGTGCTACATTGGCGATGATGGATGGCGGTGTTCCAATGAAAAGACCTGTTGCAGGTATCGCGATGGGCTTGATTAAAGAAGGCGATGATTATGCAATATTGACCGATATCTTGGGTGATGAAGACCACCTTGGCGATATGGACTTTAAGGTGACAGGTACAGACCAAGGTATCACAGCATTGCAAATGGATATCAAAATCACTTCTATCACATTTGAAATTATGGAACATGCGCTGGCCCAGGCAAAAGATGGTCGTATGCACATCCTTGGCAAAATTGAAAAGGCAATCAAAGCGCCACGCAAAAAATTGTCTGAATTTGCGCCCCAGGCATATACAATGAAAATCAATCCTGACAAGGTACGCGATGTTATCGGCAAAGGTGGTTCTGTAATTCAGGCTTTGACCCGCGAAACAAATACTCAAATCGAATTAGAAGACGATGGCAGTATAAAAGTTATGGCGGCAGATAAAGATGATGCAGAAGAAGCAATTCGCCGTATCAAAGAAATTGTCGCAGAACCAGAAGTTGGCGAAATCTATGAAGGCGAAGTTAGCGGAATCAAAGATTTTGGTTTGTTTGTTAAGATTCTGAAAAATTTTGAATCAATGGTTCATATTTCAGAAATCACAGGTGAAAGATTGGCAAAAATCGAAGATGCCAAAATCAATCTTGGTGACAAAGTTTATGTAAAATACTTGGGGACAGACAAGCGCGGAAAAACACGTTTGTCTATGGTCGGTATTGATCAAAAAACAGGTAAAGAAACCAAATAACAAAACCACGCACCCCATGCCAAAATACGCATGGGGTGTTTTTTATATAAAAAAGGAAGCACAAATGGATGTGGAAACATTGATGGCGCAAGCGGCAGATTTACAATCTAAAATATCTGCAGCGCAAGATTCCCTTGCAAAACAACATGTTCGTGGAATAGGGGGAAATGGTGCGGTTGTTGTCACTATGACCGGTAAATATGATATTTTATCTGTTGTTGTTCAACCTGGGGCTTTGGAATCTGGCGCAGAAAATGTATCTAGATATGTCTTTGATGCCTATAAAGATGCAAAAGAAAAAGCAGACATATTGATTGAAAAAACGATGAACGCAGTTACTGGTTCATTGAACGAATAATTAGGCAAAAATTAAAACCGCCAAAACAGCGGTTTGAATTTCTGGTGGATGTTAAGAGACTCCCTCGGTATAAATACCTGCGGGGCAACCGTAACGATTTCACTTCGTTTTACTTGTGAAATCTACTTGTTGTCGAACTCCTTCGTTCTCGTCTCTAAATATCCCAGTGCAAAAATTAAAACCGCCAAAACAGCGGTTTGAATTTCTGGTGGATGTTAAGAGACTCGAACTCCTGACCCTCTCGGTGTAAACGAGATGCTCTAGCCAACTGAGCTAAACATCCAAAGCGATATCTATATTATCTTATTTTTTTGATTTGTCCAGTAAAAACTTGTTATGAAACACTCAATGTTGTTTCTGCCAAAGGTTTGCGCGTTCAATATAAGCGCGGGCAAGGTTGACATCAAACACCGGTTTTTCATAGAACAAATCGTTTGATTTAAGTCTGCCTTCGGCATCTATCCATACAGATTCGTTTTCTGGGACTAATTTTTCGATTTCATGCAGATTGCGTGCAACATTTTCGGGTGACATACCGCCACTGTATCCCATTGGGTGTGTTTCGTATACAGGGGCTTGCCATGCGGTTGGGGCTTTCCCGTTTCCGCCAGACGCATCAAACAAAAGCGAAAATTTAGCACCCGTTCTGTGCAATCTTTCAATTGCATCTTTGGTTTTGTCGTTGTATTGAAAAATAAATTCTTGGTTCTTGAAATCGTGAATTGTTTGCGCCAATGATTCTGTATTTATATTATCTGCGGTTGCTTTTGGCATATTTAATTGAACGCGTCCGATAAGTGGTTTGCTATATACTCTTTCAATCTGCAGCCAGTTTAATATTATTTCTGGGATTTTCCCGTTTGCGCATATATCGTTTGCCCATTCGCAATTAATATGGATTGCCAGATTAACATTGTCTGTCATGTTTGCTTCGCGCAATAACTTATTAAACCATTGATTGCGGGGCATACCTTCACTCATTTTGCTGGGGTGACATTGAACGGCTATTTCTGCGCGTGGCAGGTGTGCCAAATCTAAAATAGATTTTACAGAATTTTGTTCGCGCGGATCAGAACAAGTTATATATCTTAATTTCATTATTATACCTTTTGATTATTTTGAGTGTTGATTATACCAAGCAATCGCGTTTTGCATATATTTTTCTGCCAGTTCCAAAGTAAAAGAGCCCGTTGTCTTATAATTACGCAGTTTGCCTTCGGCATCTATCCAGGTTTCATATTTTTGTGGTAATATCGCGTTTATCTTATCAAGATTCTTTGCGACATTATCCGGCCCCAGTCCCCCGGCATATCCGTTTGGAACGCATTTATAAACAGGTTTTTGCCATTCGTCCGGTTCGATTCCTGTACCATAAGACCCATCGAATAATAACGAAAACTTTGTGTGTGTTTTCTTTAATTCTTGTATCTGCTGTGCGGTGTTTGGGTTCCATGGTAAAATAAATTCTTGGTCGGAATATTGTTTTATCAGTTTTGCTAATTTTGATGAATTGAAAGAAAAAGTTCTGTCGCCAATATTTAATTGAATTCTTTTTACAACGGGTTTGCCTGTATATGTATTGCGTGCAGAAATCCAGCCTGATAATTCGTTGGGGACAGAACCAAGACACATATAATCACACCAAAGGTAATTCACATGCAAGGCTATATTTGGTGCGTTTTCTAAATTTTTTGCATATTCTATTAACTTGTTAAACCAAACATTACGAGATTCTTTTTCAGACATTGGGCCAACATGTGCTTGGACCCCAATTTCTGAGATTGGATATTTTTCTGAAAAATTCAATATTGATTCAATGGGTATATCTTCGCGGGGGTCAGAACACGTAATATATCTTAATTTCATTTTTTGTCCTTTGCGTTTTTAAGCCTTAATTGCCCACACGCAGAACCAATATCCGCCCCCCGTTCCCGTCTGATTCGAGTATGAACACCGTTTTTTATTAAAATATCTTGGAATCGGTGAACGGCATTACCAGATATAGATGCAAAATCACGTTCGTCCACTGTGTTCCATGGAATCAAGTTTACCATAACATTATGGCCTTGCAATAATTTTGATAGTTTATTTGCATGCTCTTCAGAAGCGTTATAAAGCACCACAGAATCGTTTTTGTCTTTTTGCCCAAGTAGTATATATTCAATCATTAATTGTCGATTGTGCGCGTCAGAAAACGCAAATGCGGCATCAAGAACTTCTTGAAGTTTGTATTTGTTGTTAATAGGCATAATTTGACTGCGTAAATCATCATCTGGCGCATGCAGTGATATCGCCATGTTTATCGGACGACCCCATTTGTTCAATTCATTTATTCCAGGAACAATTCCGCATGTAGAAACGGTTATGCGGCGCCACGATATATTTAATTCTGTGTTGGCGCGCTCTAAAAAACCGATAACATTTTCTGTATTTTGCAAAGGTTCGCCTGTACCCATAACAACAATGTGGGAAACATCCCCGTTGTTCGCATCGCCATTTGGTTTTATGTCGCGCATTTTGTCACGGCGTAATTCCCATTGAGCAACTAAAACCTGGGCAAACATTTCATTAACTGTCAAATTGCGTTTCAGCCCCAATAATGTTGACGCACAAAACTTGCATCCCATTGCACAACCTGCCTGGGAAGAAACACAAACGCTGTTGCCGTATGTTGTGCGCATTAAAACGCACTCTATTTGTTCGCAATCATTTAATTCCAACAAAAACTTGGTTGTTTGATTGTCGCTGCTTTGCAATCGTTTAACAATTTTTAATGGCAGAGTTTCAGCAATTTCAGATAGTTTGTTTCTTAAATCTTCTGGCAAATTTTTCATAACACTAAAATCTGGTGCGCCACGATTAAGCCATTCTCTGACTTGTTTGCTGCGAAAACGAGGCTGCCCCAATTGTGTTATAAATTGTTCTAATTCACCATCGGTTAAATTGAAAAGTATTGTTTTCATAATTTATATCTGTCGTCATTGATGATTATTACTGCTTTGCGGCGTAATTGTTTCAATTGTTGTTCTGCATTTACAGATGCTTTTTTGTAAATTGCATTTTGCTTGATAATTTCATCCAGGTTTTTGTATTCTTTGCCTTTCTTTTCGCTACAAATTAAAAACACTGTATTATTTTCGTTTTTTGACCATGTTAGCAAGGGCAAGCCAGCAATACGATTGCGCACTTCGGGTGCCAGTTCATATTGCATAGCGGTTATTTTTTGTGGGTATCCGCCAAGATTTTCAACCATTTCTTCTGCGGCATCACAGTTCTTTGGTTTAGTCAGTTTTTTATAAACATCATTGGGGATGTCTGTTAATCGCAACATTGTTATTTCAATTGGCAACCCGTGTTCGCGAGCCAATAATGCACGTTCGGTGGCAATATCAGACTTGGAAATTTCTATGTCTGGAACGATTGTTCGTGCCATCATAACATTCCAAGCAATATTTGCACGTACGGCTAATCGTGCCATAGAGCGCACTGTTTCGCTCATTTCACCAAGTTTCATTTGTTTCAGTTCTTTGTCTGCATCCTTGTCTGACGGCTTTACATTGTAATTTGCCGCATAGTCCAATTTGATATAATCGTCAATTATGTTCTGAAATGCTTGTCTGCGGTTTGTTGTGGAAGTCTTTCCTTGGCGTGCCATCAATTCTGTGCGGGCCGTTATATCAGAGTCTGTTATTGCGTTACCATTAACAGTGCCAATAACACTTGTTGCATTTGCGCTGTTAAGCCCCAGAAAAACAAATGTAAAGATACTAAATATTTTCTTCATACTCTTTCCCTTTCTTTAATAGTGTTTACTGTCAATGCTTATACCAAATTTGAATTGAAAAGTCGTGTTCCCAACATAGTCTTCTTTGGTGGCATTATCACGTTGATATTCAAACGACAAATAATAGCAGGGATGATCATAGAAAATTCCCCCAGAATGCCGTTGAACAATATGCTCGTACAGATTGTATATCACAGAGCCTTTGATGCTTGTGCGTTTTGTAAGTTTCAATCCGACACCAGTCACTATTTCGTGTGTATCTTTGTCACCGTCAGAATAAATATCAATAGGTTGTGTATCCCAAATATGCCCTAACATGATATATGTTTTGTCGTGTCCAAAATATATTGAGTTTTCTGAATGGTTTAATTTCATTGTATCGCGATCATTACGAAAACGACTGGATATTTGAAGATACTCTCTTGAATAGGCTATGCGACCAACATAATCAGAAAAACCGTTTCGGAAACCGTTATCATAAAAATCTTCTTTGCCATCATCAAAATCATAGGTTTGACCTAAAAATACTTCAATATTGTTTTTTGCGTTAAATGCCGCCCACCTTGCACCATAATCAATAAAATTACCGTTTTCCCAAACGTCCATACCGGCATAACGATTACCAGAAAAAAGAGTCGTGTCAGATAAAAAACGTCCTGCAGAATCATTGTCTATTGCAAATACAGAATCTTTATTGTTATGTGTCATAATCGTTAAACGTGCACGAGGTTCAATAATATATGTCCAATCAGATGTCGTGTCCGCGCTGTAAAGTGGCAGCCCCCATTCAACATAGCCACTTGGTAAGAAACGGGTTTTTATACCAGTAAAAGAAGCGTTTGTTCCATCGTTTTCATATATGGCGGTTTTATCAAAATTATAAATATCGTATCTTGACGCAACACTAAATGTTAACCGATTGCCACCCCAAAGGGTCCACGGGGAAACTATACGCGCTTCGCCAATTGCACGCTGGCTGTCTGCACTGTTGCCTGATACCGCCAATATATCACCAGACAAAGACAAAAAGGTTTCGTGCCAAAATGGGTCTGTCTGATACACACCGCGTATATTTGGTAAAATATTTCCTGATGCGATTTGTTGATTGCCAGACGGACTGCGTAATTCCTGGAATATGTGAGTGTCGGCAACTGCATAACTTGTCTGACCAAACAATTCCAATTTTGCCCCAGAATCAAGGTATGGTTGGTAATCATAAAAACCGTATTTTTGTAAATAAGTTTTATCTGATGTCCTTTCAATGTATATTGTTGTTCGTGCATTATCGCCCATTTCAATCACGTCATCATTGAATACATGCCAACGATTTTTTCCCGCTTCATTGTGGGTAAAAGAGCCTTTCGTTCTGAATTCAGAATGGCGCATGTTCAATCTATGTTCGGCTTGGAACAAAGGATTTTCGTTGGTCAGATAAGACAATGTCGTTGTTAAATCGTGTCGGTCAGATATATTTATATAAAACGGTATATTGATTTGAGTCCCCATGCCATTTGTAGAACTGAAACTGGGGCTTAAAAAACCTGTTTTATATTTTACACTTGGGTCTGGCATTTCATAATACGGCAACCAAAAAATTGGTATGTTGTCGTTCGCCAACCAAAAAGAAGCGTTGTGAAAATAAAGCATTTTTTCTTGTTGATCATGAATTATGGTGCGTGCATGAATGTTCCATGCCGCGCCATACATATCACAGTCTTCACATGCAGTAAAATTTGCGTGGGTGGCAATTGTTTCTTCGCCGTCGCGGGTAATTTTATCTGCCTTGATGTAAACGTGGCTGCCCAACCATAATTCTATATCACTTGCCGATGCGTTCGTTGTTTTTTTGGACAGGCTTAATTCATTTAATTTTATCTTTTGACCAGAAGCATTGAAAACCTCTGTATTCCCAGAAGCCTTTATTTCTTCAGATTTAACATTATAATAAATTTTGTCTGATTTTATTGTTTTGGGTTCGTCCATGTTGACACCCAAACAAAAAGCTTTTGTTGTAATCAAACACACTATTAAAAATAATTTTATACGCTTCATTTTTTCAACAATAAACCAACCAAGACAAACAATAAACCAAATGTGCCAAACGCAAGTATGCCTACGTCGGTCAAACTGGTCACCATATTAGACATGGACATGTAAAGTGCCATAACAAACGCCATGCCCAAAACAGCCATTGCCGGGGCAAAACTGGCACGGCGGCGCAAAAGTGATGTTTTCAACAAAGCAATAGTACAAACCAATGCCAATATAATATTCAAAAATGGGTTTATAAAACGAGTGCAGATTTCAACCAAAGTCAATTGGTGTTGACGCATGTCATCCTGTGAAAAAACAGTTTTCAGCAATGTACCACTTGGAATACGGCGAACACGAAAAGAAGCATCTTTGTCATTTTCTATCAAATTCAGGTCCATATCCATATTGTCAAAAGTCCCTGTTGTGAATCCGTTTTTGCCCTGTATTTGCAAAGAACCATTGTCTGTGACAATTGAAAGGCCGTGGACGGTTGCAACCAATTTTCCGCGTTGTGCAAAAATTAATAATTGATTATTTTCTTCGCGCATATCAGACAACATCACCTGATTCAAATCATTACCAGAAACATTGTCAACATAAACAACCAGGCCATCTGCCAGTTTGGTAAAGGCTGATTCTTGCAATTTAAGATGTGCCAACCCATAACGCAAATTCCACTGGGTGCTGTAAAACATAGACTGACTGACCGGGACCAACCATATATTCAGAATTAAATGAGCGATTGTTATCCATATCGAAAGTTTTATTGCGGGGCTTGCAATTTGCCACGGCGACAAACCTGATGCTGCCATAACCGTCACTTCGTTTTCTGTAATCATTTTGTTATAGATAAAGATAATCGCGATAAATGTCACAAAAGGAACGATAATCGATATTATGAACGGTATCATAAGCGATGTAAGATACACAAAACTGGAAAATTTTATTCCATATGTTAACAAGAATTTCATCATGGACATAATCTGCATCATCCATGCCAGCCCGGTCAAAATCATTAACAGCATAATGAATATGCCCAGCAACTGATTTCTAAAATACCTGTTGATAATTTTCATAATACAGAAGTATAAAGCCCAAAAGCCACACCGTCAAGCAACAAAGGCAATAAATATGCGCCAAAGAATATCAAAATACTTAATTTTTTTCTTGATTTTTGGCGATTCGGGCTTAATAATATAAGCATGTTCTTAAAATAAGTTTTAAGAGCGGGGTCGAAAAACCCCGCTCTTTCAAATAAAAGGCAATAAAAACAACAACAAGGAGATACAAAATGTCTTTTGAATCTATGCCACGTCAAGATTTATTATTAGCGATTGATTCTTTGGCCCAAGAAAAAATGATAGATAAAGAAACTGTGATAGAATCTTTAGAGGCTGCTATCGCAAAAATTGCAAAACATAAATACGGCGAAGAATTTAACATTGTGGCACACATAGATAGAAAAAATGGTTCGATACATGTTAAACGTTTGTTCGAGGTTATAGAATCGCCTGAATCTAAAGGGGAAGAATATGATGCCAATACAATGTTAACTGTGGAAAAAGCAAAAAAATATGCCCCAAACCCACAGGTTGGCGATGTTGTTGAAGATATGTTGCCAGAACCCGAATTTGGTCGTATGGCATTCCAAACTGCACGTCAAATTATGACCGCGCGCGTAAGAGATGCCGAAAAAGGCAACCAATACGAAGAATTCAAGGATAACATTGGCGATATCGTTAGTGGTGTTGTTAAACGTATTGAATTTGGAAATGTCTTTGTTGATATTAACGGCAAAGCCGAAGGTTATATCAAAAACACAGAATTAATCCCAGGCGAACGTTTGGCGGTTGGTGACCGTGTTCGTGCTTTGATTATGGATGTTGTTCGTTCTAATTCTGGACCTCAGATTTTCTTGACCAGAACACACCCAAGTTTTATGGAAAAATTGTTCACCCAAGAAGTGCCAGAAATTTATGAAGGTATTATCAAAATTAAATCTGTATCTCGTGCACCGGGTTCACATGCTAAAATCGCAGTTGAAACCCAAGACCCATCAATTGATGCTGTTGGTATGACTGTCGGTATCAAGGGAACACGTATTCAACCTGTGATAAACGAATGTCATGGTGAAAAAATTGACGTTATTTTGTATTCTGAAGATCCGGCTGTGTTTATCGTTAATGCTATGCAGCCTGCGAAAGTTGCAAAAATCATTGTTGACGAAGACACGCACACGGCGGCGGTTGTTGTCACTGAAGATCAACAGTCTTTGGCGATTGGTCGTCGCGGACAAAATGTTCGCTTGGCATCTCAATTAACTGGTTGGAATATTGATGTTATGAGCGAAGCCGAAGAACAAGAACGTCGTGCCAAAGAATTCAAAGAAAAGACAGAATTGTTTACTTCTGCGCTGGACGTTGATGATACAATTGCACAGTTGTTAATCACAGAAGGCTTCAGAACAATCGAAGAAATTGCATATGTTGAACAATCTGAATTGGAATCTATCGAAGGCTTTAATACAGAATTGGCAACAGAATTGCAAAATCGTGCAAAGGCTTATCTGGCTAAAATTGAACAAGATTACTTTGACAACGGGCACAAAATGGGAATGAGTGATGATTTGTTAAAGTTTGATTTTATCAAGCGTCCAATCATTATGAAATTGGGTGAAAATGGCGTTAAATCTTTATCTGATTTGGCAGATTTAGCATCCGACGAATTGGTAGAAATCTTGGGCGAAGATAACATGTCATCGCGTTTGGCAGAACGTATAATTATGAAAGCGCGTGAATTGGCATACGGTATCGTTCCTGATGCTGACGCAGAATAATAATAAAAGGAAAAACTTAAACCAAAGGTTAAAATATGGCGACATTAACACTTGGAAAATCTGTGACCGTTGGTGCAGTGCAAAGCAAGAAAGGCGATGCGGTGTTCGTAGAACGCCGTCGTCGCATTGTTGCCCCCGGCAGCAAGGAATTGCGCGAAGAACCTAAAAAAGTTGAAACTGTTCGCAGTGCGGCTGATGAAAAATTGCGCGCTGTATTAGAAGCAGCCAAGGCGCGCGATGAAGAACGCAGAAAACGTGAAGCAGAAGAAGAAGCCGCACGTCGTGCACGTGAAGCAGAAATCGAACGTGAAAATCGTGAATACGAAGCGGTAAAAGAACAACTGGCACAACGCGAAGTAGAATCAACAGAACAAACCACAGAAGAACCTGTTGTTGTTCCAACGCGTGAAAACACACACGAAAATAAAAAGAATAATGTCGCGTTTGCTAATCATGGTAATCGTCGTGATGACGACACAGAAGATGTTCGCGGACAAAAACAAAATCGCTTCAAGAAAGATTTCAAGAAAGGTGGCAAAATTTCTATTCACGATATTGTTATTGGTGGTGGCGAAGATGATGATGACGATGAAATCGGGTTGCGTGGTGCAAACCGTCGTCGCAGTGAGGCTTCGCTTAAACGTTTTCGTGAAAAGGCACGTGCTGCATTTGTTGCGCCACAAAAAGTTGAACATGTTGTCACGCTTGGTGATACTATAACTGTCAAAGATTTGGCGGCTGCTATGGCTGAAAAAGTCGGCAATGTTATCAAAAAATTGATGGAAATGGGTATGATGGCATCCCAAAACCAATCGATTGATGCAGACACAGCAGAATTGATAGCAACCGAATTTGGTGCAACGGTTAAACGTGTTGATGTAAAACCTTATGCCAATATTTTGGAAGAAGAACCACATGCCGACAGATTGCAACCACGTTGTCCTGTGGTAACGGTTGTGGGGCATGTTGACCACGGGAAAACGTCGTTGTTGGATGCTTTTCGTAATGCAAATGTTGTCGCCGGTGAAGCGGGTGGAATCACTCAACATATTTCTTCTTATGAAGTTAAAACAAAATCTGGCGCAGTAATTACTTTCCTTGATACGCCGGGGCACGAAACATTTACAGCCATGCGTGCGCGCGGTGCACAAATAGCAGACATTGTTGTTTTGGTCGTTGCGGCTAATGATTCAATCATGCCACAAACTATCGAAGCAATTAACCATATTCGTGCAGCCAAAGTTCCATTTATTGTCGCAATAAACAAATGCGATTTACCAGAAGCCGACCCTATGCGCGTAAAAACAGACCTTTTGCAACAAGAGGTTCAGGTCGAAGACATGGGTGGTGATGTTCAGTGTGTTGAAATTTCTGCAAAAACAAAAATGGGATTAGATAAATTGGAAGAAGCAATTTTGTTGCAGGCAGAAATTATGGATTTGAAAGCTGACCCAGAAATGCTTGCGTCTGCCTATGTAGTGGAAGCAAAAATGGAAAAAGGACTTGGCGCTGTTGCAACGGTTTTGATGCGTCAAGGAACTTTGTCTGTTGGTGATGTATTTGTTGTTGGTGAAACATTTGGGCGCGTGCGTGGTTTGATTAATTCAAATGGTGTTCGTGTGAAATCTGTTAAGCCTGGACAACCAGCGATGGTATTAGGGTTAGAATCAGTCCCAAGTGCAGGTGACGAATTGCATGTTATGGAAAATGAAGCACAAACACGCGAAGTCGCGGCTTATCGTGTGCAAAAGGCGAAAGATAAAGCAAACGCTGTTAAACGTTCTTCGCTGGAAGAATTGTTTGCAAAACGCGATGAAACCAAGAAGTTGACATTGCCGGTTATTTTGCGTGCTGATGTGCAGGGTTCTGTTGAGGCAATTTCTGACATGTTGCGTGGTTTTAATTCTGACAAGGCGGGCGTAGAATTATTGTCTGCGGGCGTTGGTCAAATTACCGAAGGCGATATACGGTTGGCAACTGCATCAGGCGCGGTTATAATCGCATTTAATGTTCGTGCAGACAGCGCGGTTCGTGATATGGCGCGCAATAATGGTGTTGATATTCGTTATCACAGTGTTGTTTATCGTATCACTGACGAAATCAAAGAAATTTTGTCTGGTAAATTAGCACCTGAAAAGCGTGAAACCTTTATTGGATATGCCGATGTTATTGCATTGTTCACTGTGGGCAAGGGCACAAAAGTTGCTGGTTGCCGTATGTCAGAGGGCACAATAAAAAAGTCTGCATTTGTTCGCTTGTTGCGCAACAATGTTGTTATCTATGATGGCAAGATTGGCGAATTGCGCCGTGAAAAGAACGAAGTAAATGAAGTTTCCAATGGTGTCGAATTTGGAATGAGTTTCGACAAATATAATGACCTTAAAGAAGGTGATCGTGTCGAATGCTATGAAGTCCAAGAAGTCAAGGCGCAATTGTAAGCAAACAAAAAATGGATAAAAAAACACCGACATTTGCCGGTGTTTTTTATATAAAAATATTTGTTGTTTACAAACCTTTTGGTGTTGCCATTTTGACGGACGAAACTTTCTTGTTCAATGCATCAACAACTTCGTCTGTGATATCTAAATCTTTAACATTTTCACCAATACGTGCCATGCGTCCATCGATTACCAAAGACAATTTTTTCTTTGCAATTATACCTTGGATAACTGGATCAAGGTGATTCTTTTGTATCGTCTGTAATGCATCTTGGTAAGTCGCTTCGATTGATTGTGCGCTGTCAGATAAATGACGTTGAAATTCATTTACGCGGCGTTGATAATCAATAACACGACGTTGCAAGGCTTCTTGGGATAAAACATCTTGAGATTTTTCAATATCTGCCTTTTCTTTTTCTATAGATTTTTGTTCTTTTTCCAATTTTGCTTTCAATTTCTTTTCATAGTCAGCACGTTGTTTGTGCAAATCTTCCAAAACTTTTGCGTTTGTTTGTATTTTATCCATGCTTACAACTGCGATGCGCAATTGTGATGCTGTTGCGGCATCGTCTGAAACAGCCTCTATCGCAGATGCTGTGTCGTGGTTTTGGCTGAAATGTGATATAGACCACACGCCCAATAAAGCAACAACAATCACCGCTGTTGCGATAATGCCCATTTTTGTATATTTTTTTATAATTGGATTTTGTTCTTTTTTCATACTTTCTTCCTTTTGGTTTATTTAACTAACTGCAATATAGCAATATTTTAATAAAAAGGCAAAGTATTTTTATCTGGCGGGACTTATTCTTATTTCAACACGTCTGTTTGTTAAACGTCCGATATCGTCCTGGGCGGCGATAGGGCGTGCAGCCCCCCGTCCAACAATGAACATGCGCGATGTAGAAACATTGTGTTGGGCAAAATATACGCCGGTGCGCTGTGCCATGTCCAAAGATAACGCGTATGCAGCATTTTTATCCTTCATTGAATCTGTATAGCCGGCAATTTCCAAAAATGTAGCGTTGTATTTATTTAAGATTTTAGAAATGATTTTAAGTGTATCTGCCCCGTCAGGCGATATATCTGGGATGTTTTGCTTCATTATGGCATCGCGAACAAGTACAACAACAACATCTGTTCCGGCGCGTTGAACGGATATTCCCGGTTTGCGCAGTGCATCATATAATTCGTATTCAAGTCTGGACATATAATTAACCAATACAGCATTGTCTATGCTGTTTTTATCGCCATATTGCATCTTGGTGGATAATTCGCCGGTTTGTGTAATAACCTTTCCGCCGTGGCCCATGTATATTGGCATCTTGGCGGCGCGTGCAGTTTCTGTCATATCCATAAAACTGGCACCATAAAGGTACTGATTCCATGTGTCGCGGCTTGGACTGTGATACTGCATACAGGCCGATAATGCCATACACAAACCAACAAAGATGAATTTAGTATTTTTCATTTTTTATTGTGCAAAGAAAGACATTGTGTTGTCGCCACCTTTCAGGCAGTATGATGTATCACCAGAAGAAAAACCATTGACGCTTATATGTGTTGCCCAATCAAATTTCTTGGTTGAAAAATATGCACATTCATCAAATGTCAGTCCGGTCAAGTTTATTGAAAATTCTGTTCCGTCAATACTGCTTGTTATTGACCAATTTTTATCGCCAGCGGGTGCTTTATCGTTGTTCAGTGCGCCGGCTTCTATTAAAAAATCAACAGATACATTTTGATAACCAGAATATTCCAAAAGAGTTTTTGTCTTGATAGCAATATCTTTCATGGTTTCTGATGCAATCAATCTTTTTTGTTTTTGGTTGGTAGAATTGTATATGGCATAAGTCCCAGCCACCATAATCGCACCAATGGCTAACACGCCAATAATTTCAATAAGTGAGCGTCCTGATTCTTCTCTCATTTTTCAATTTTCCCCCTTGCAATTATTTAGATATGTTTACAATTTCTGCATCTTGGAACAGGTCCATCGCGCTTGCCACCATTGGGTCGGCTTCGATTTCAGATTTTGTGTGTTCTGAAAGCGTTTGTTGATGTGGGTCTTCGTGTATTATTTCCAAAGACCAGTTTTTGCCTGTTTTGTCTTTCAACCACAATGTTAATTTTTGTGAAAAATCTTTATCGTTTTTGCGGTCAAAATATTTAATAACCCCATTTGTGAATTCGGTTATTTCTAAATTTGTTGTGTAATAAGAATACAACAACAATTCGCGCGCATTTTGTAACGCGTTTGCCAATTCGTCAGATGTGTTTATTTCCATAAATTTTGGCTTTTCAAGCGTTGCCGGCTTTTCCACCGGTTTAATCGGTGTGTTTTCTGTGTTTTGTTTCAACAGTTCTGAAATTGGTGGCATATCTGCAATATGCATCAATCGAACAATCAACATATCAAAACACTGTTTTTGGTTGTTTGATGCTTGTAATTCTGGAACAGCGGCAATCATTACCTGCCATATACGCGAAAGAGTGTTCAATGATATTGTTTCGTTTATTTTTTTGATGGTTTCGCGTTGGTCGGCAGTATATGGCGATGAAGTCACATCTTGCAGGCGCAATGATGGATACATGCGTGTTGCCCAATGTGTCCATTCCATCATGTCGTTCAACAACATTGTTAAATCTGCGCCGTTATTATATATTTCATCAAGTCTGGTCAGGGCCGCATTAACATCGCCAGACAAAACGGTTTTCATGAAATTAACAACTGTGCCCCGATCTGTTCTTTTTAGCATGTCAAGAACAGCGCCTTCGTCAACGTGTCCGCCTGTTTGTGCAATCGCTTGGTCAAGAAGGGACAACCCATCGCGCACAGAACCATCCGCAGCGCGTGCCAATAATTCGTTTGCGCCATCTGATAATTCGATGTTTTCTTGTTCGGCGACCCATGCAAAATGTTTCTTTAATGTTTCGACAGGAACGCGTGCTAAATCAAATCTTTGGCAACGTGATAATATTGTGACGGGGACTTTTCTTATTTCTGTTGTTGCCAAAATAAATATTACATGTGCGGGCGGTTCTTCTAATGTTTTAAGCAGCGCGTTAAAAGCACTGGTTGATAACATGTGTACTTCGTCGATAATATATACTTTATATCGTGCATTTGTTGGACGATAAAGTGCCGCGTCTAGTATTTCACGCATATTATCAACCCCAGTATGCGAAGCCGCATCGATTTCCATAACGTCAATATGTTGGCCGGCGGCAATTGCACGACAGTTTTCACAAACACCACATGGTTTTGACGTTGCGTGGTCGGATGAAAGGCAATTAAGAGCCTTGGCTAAAATACGTGCGGTACTGGTTTTGCCTGTTCCGCGAATGCCTGTAAAAATATATGCATGTGCAATGCGCCCGGTGTTAATAGCGGTTGTTAATGTTTTTACCAAAACATCTTGACCAATAAGAGATTCGAAATCTTGACTGCGATACTTGCGGGCTAAAACTGTGTAATTGCTATCCATGTTGCTTCCTTTGTCGAAAGCATAGCAAATAAATATACGATTTCAATAAAAAAACAGACTGAATTATTTCAGATTTGTAATGAAATCTGGAAAGCCGATATCTTCTTCTTCGGTATCCGTTGTTTCACTTACCACAGGGGTTTCTTCTGAGATTGGGGTTTTGTCTTTTGGGTCACGTTGGGAATCAATTTTAAGTTGTTCTTCGTTGGCGATACGACCATAATGTTCTGCGGCCTGCAAAAGTCTTTCGCGTTCAATTTCATCGGTGTTTTGACGTGCTTGATCGATATATTGTTTTCTTTTTTGACGCCACTTGTGGCAACGTTGAATCATCTGACCCACAGATGTTTGATTTTTTTTACTTGGCATTTTCTTTTCTTTTTATGTTTCAAGGAAATAAACTTAACAAACAACAACCCTAATATTTATTGTTTGTTTTTCAACAGTTTATATCTTAAAGCATCTTAAAACTGATTGCAATAATTTTTTTCAATTGCTATGCTTAAATTTGTAGGAGGGTGTTTTTGCAAAAACAATCAGGTAATTTTTTATTACAAGCATTACTTGCACTAACTTTGGTTTTTGCTTTTATGTCTTTTTTTGCTTCGCGTATTTCTTCGCGAGATATGGCAGCCCAAATGTATACGGCCACAGAACAAATTGAAACAGCTTATGCGGCAGCACGCATTTATTTGTATGAAGAAAAAGATAATTTGCCGTATAAAAAACAGGAATTAAGCAAAGAAGATTTTGTTTCTGTGTTGGAAAGTTATGGATTACCACTTGGGTTCGTTCCGCAAACACATTTTAATCAAAACATATCATTGGTAATAAACAAAAAAGAAGATGGAATTTACAGTTTTATAAATGTATCAGGTGGGCGTTTATCAAAATCGCAATTGGCAGAACTTGCGCGCAGAATAGGCTTCTATGCGAAAGTGCATGGCAATAATATCGAAGTGGATATACCATTGGATGTGATGTACAGTGATATTGTGTCTAAAAAAGAAACCAATGAAAATGTTGGCTTTTTATCAGAATTAGATATGAATGATAAAAACATAGATAAAATAGGCGTTCTGTTTGCGCGTAACGGTGAATTTGAAAGTGCGCAATTTACCACCTTGTCGCTTTATGGGGTGGAAGAAAGCAGAAAAGACAAAAACAAGATTTCCGATTTATATGCAAACAAGGCGGTGTTCCAAAGCACCGATGGCGGCGCTGCATTGGCTTTGTCGCGTGGTACAATTAACGCTGGTTCGGCAGCACTTCGTACCATTTCCAGATTTGGAACAACGGGCAGTTTCGAGTCAAATGCCGCATCTGTGTATGACTTTTTTATGACAGAAGACCGTACCAGTTTTGAGGGACCTGCCGATTGGAAGGTACGTGGTTCTGTGCTCGCGGACAATTTTAGTTTTGCTACTGACCGGTTAGAGATTGCTTCATTTCTGGATGCATCGCGCGGTCAGGATGCGTATATTGACCCGACCAGTTTGTCTTACGCGACCAACAAAGGGATAGATGTTAAAAATATATATGCCGCGAATATATCAATGCGTGACCAGACTTCTTATGGTTTGTTAAACGGGCAATCAGGGGCGCTTTTGATTGATATTCGACCAGCAGGGACATCGCTTTTGCCAGATGTTTATGTTGACAGCATAAATAACGATTCTTTCGAAATTATCGCAGACCCCAAAGACACGACAGGAAAAAAGATTTCTTGCAGGGATATAATAAGTCAACTGAATGTTACATATAACAATAAATCTTTGGGGCAAAATATTATTTGCCAATATGTTTTTTGGCAAAGGTTGGAATCAAGAATAAATATAAAACAATGTTTGCAGAGTGGTCGCAGTGATTGTATGTAAAAATTATTTTGACAGATTAAACACAATGTCGCAACGTGGTGCGACTTTGACCGAAGTTGTGTTGGCGGTGGCAGTGGTGATATCTGTGTCGCCATTTATGTATAATCAAATTGTAGAAATGTCACGCGAATCACAAGATATTGCGCACGCTAATGAAATTGTTAGGTTGCGTGACGGGGTTATAAATTATGTGCGGGTTAATCAATCTCAATGGGAAGACACAGTTGAAATAAAATTGTCGGATGAACAATTGGAAAAAATTGCGCCACTTGCACATGCTGGCTATATTGATAAATACAAAGTTAATGGTGCTTCTGTTACAGATATATATCTGGCGTTTGATACAGATTCATCTGATTTCCGGGCGGCAAATGTTGCGAAACAAATTGGTGAAGATGCCGCCGTTGTTCGTGAAGATGGAATCGCGTATTCGCAAAGTTGGGCTGTGTCTGCGCCTAATGATTTTTATGTTGGTGATTTGATTTTCAGAATATCTCATGATTTTGATGGGGCAGATAAGTCGCGGTTTTTGCATCGTGGTACAATGGGCGAAGATGGTCTGAACAAAATGCAACGCAATTTGCACATGAATAACTTTAATTTGTTTAATGTTGGTGATATTAACGCGGTTTCAATGAAAGCAATAGATGTTAATGCCGTTTTTGTTGAATCAGATGTGGTGGATGCGAATACTGTATATTTTTCGTCTGGGGCGAACATGAATTCTGATAGCATATCTTTGGGATCGATTCGGGTGACAGGTGACACTAATGGTTTTAGAACTATCAAGGCAGATAAACTTAATGGTGATAAATACACAACAAACGGTCGATTGGTTGTTGACAAGGCAACAATAGGCAAATCGGTTAATGTTGCAGGTAATTTAGTCCTTAAATCTACAAACAGCAGAAGTGTTTCTGGGTTTAGTGGTATTTCAATGAACAAACTTTTGACACCATATTTATCGGCAACAGATTTAGTGTTTTTTGAGAATTTTGGTATAACTGTTTCGGGCGAATTATTGTTGGCGGGTACTGCACCATTACGGATTGGGGGCTGGGCGTTCCCTTCGTTGACACCGCCTTCATTTTCCAAATTGGTATTGACGCGTGCATCTGTTCCGCCGGTTCCCGATGCAGATGAATTCGAAAAAATAATATCAAAAGATTGGCAGACAAGATAATGATAAAGAATTGTAAAATTTTTCATGGAAATAATCAGCATGGTGGAATGCTGGTTGAATTGATGATGACTATCGCATTGGCGGCGATAATCATTCCTTTTGTTTTTCGTTATCAACAAACAGCGACAGAGCGCGCTAAAAATATTGCAATTGCAAAGCAAATGGGAAATGTACAAAGTGCGCTGGAAAGATATATCGTAGAAAATAAAAAAGAATTGATGCGACCAACTGGGAAAAATATAACAAAAGTGAAAATTGCCAGTTTAATCAACTATGGTTTGCCAGAATATATTGCGAACACTTATGGTAATGATTATCAATTGCGAATATTAAAATCTGCAGATAACAACAGTCAACCAACATTACAAGGAATTGTTATTCTGAACAATTCTGATATAAGCCCAATGCGCACACGGGAAATAGTAAATCTTGGTGGGGGAAAGTTCGGTTTCGTAGAAGGCAACACCACATATGGTGGCTTTGGGGTCTTTCGCAGCCAGGCATCAGATTTCGGAATAAAAAACACCAAAGGTTTGGTTGGAACAACAAACGTTAAACGTGGAAATACTGAATATTTATGGCGCATGCCATCTGATAATGAAAATGATGCAACAATGCAATCTGCGTTAAATTTAGACGGGCATGATATAAAAAACGTGCGTTTTTTGGATGCATATAAAGCACAATTCGAAGAAAAATTGAAAGTTGGAAAATTAGATGTTGGTACACTGGTTTTTGCCAATCGTTCAACCATAGATTCTGTGTTCACAACAAACAGCGCAGTTATAAATGGTGCATTAACAGCCGATTCGCGTGAATTAAGCGTAAATGGTGTTTTGACACTTGCAGATTCTGCGAAATTTTCATCTTTTTATACCAATGATTTGTATGTTAATACTTTGACTTTAAGTGGTTTTAGCGTCACTAATAATACGGAAAGGCCGGCGACATTGAAAATAATTGGTGATATGGATTTAGTAATGGGACGTGTAAGCGCAACATATGTATCGGTTGGATATACTGGTTCTGTGACACCACAATTGAATATCACGGATAAAATTCAAGATTCGAAAGATTCTTCGTTTTATTGGGATATAAAAAACAAAAAAGCACGTTTTCTGGATATCAATTCACCAGAACTTTCCCGTATGGCATCAATGATAATTTCAATGGAATCTGTCCAAGGAACAATGGCAACGAATTTGTTCAAAGGGGTTGCTGCTAACGCTAATGCAACAGTGGCAGATTACATAAACGCCATTAATAATATGCAGAATCAGATACGCGCAAAATATGAAATGTTGAATTTGTGATATTTTGTGGTATAAAAATAAAAAACGGAGTTTCTTATGAAAACGGTATGTGATTATTGTAAAACAGAATATACTTTGGAACGCGCGCCAAATATGCCGGTCAAGTGTGCGGTGTGCGGGCATGTGTGGACACCGCGTGTGCCAATTTTGCAGAAAACGATGATAAAATTTATTGCGGCGATTTGTGCTTTTATTGCGGCGTGTATATTTTCTTTTGTGGCGATTATGAATTTTTCTGGGGCTAATAAACAGCAGGCACTTGTCACGAAAATAGATGAAAAAAACATACATACTGTTTTGGATGACAAGGGTGAAAAACGTATTTTTGTTTCTGGCGATATCACAAATACCACAAATGATATTTATGGTTTGCCAAACATAATAATTGTTTCCTATGATGCAGCAGGTAATGTTTTGTCGCGTCAGACTTTTATGCCACCCGCCACATTATTGGAAGCAAAAACAACCGTTACATTTAATCATATGTTATCGGTTGATCCCGCAAATGTTAAAAGATTGTCTGTTGAATTAAAGGAATCAAAATGAGATTTTTTTCAGCAATATTTTTTTCTTTATTGTGTCTGAACGTATTTGCAGATACGGTTGCGCCGGTGCCACCATTGCCTGGACCGCGAGTAAGTGTTTTTTCGACAACTGTTGATTGGGCGGCGGTGACGGGGTTGCCCCTTAAACAATATACCGGAACAATAAAGGGAACGGATAAATCTTTTGTCAAAGAAGGCTTGGTATTATATTACCTTGACTCTTTCCCATGTTATGGTGAAGCGGACAGCGTGCGTGTTTGGTTGTCGCCAAAGGGAAAAATGTCCGGCCACTTGCGTTTGGTGTGCCTTTATCAGCCAGACACAATTTCTTTTGCGTGGCGTAATGCAACCGAAGATGCAACACAAGCGCGTTCTACGGGAATTTTGACATGCCCGTTGGATGGTGAACGTAATTTTACAATTGATATTTCTAAATGCGAACGCGGCCCAGATTGGATAGAGCGCAGATAAAAATGGCGGAAATAAAAAAATTCTTGGTTGATGAAGAAAATACGGGTGTCAGAATTGATAAGTTTTTATCACTTCGAATGCCAGAGTTTTCACGCAGTGAAATTCAGAAATTTAATATATTGCGTATGGACGGCAAAAGTCTGAAATTATCAGACAAAACGAAAACCGGCGATGAATTTATGGTTGAAATTTCTGAAAAAGAAACGGATGTAGCCTATGACAATATATCAAGTGATTTTGATTTAGAAATTTTATACGAAGACGATGATATTATCGTCATAAATAAACCGCGTGGTGTTGTTATGTACCCCAGTGCAGGAAATAAAACCGGGACACTGGTCCAAAATTTACTGGCATATACTAATTTGTCGGCTTTGGGCGGGCAAACACGTCCTGGTGTTGTGCATCGGCTGGATAAAGATACCAGTGGTGTGATGGTTTTTGCGAAAACTGATGCGGCGTATCGCGGTTTGGTAAAGATTTTTTCGGCCCACGATTTAACGCGTAAATATGTTGCGTTTGTTTGGGGTGTTCCAACATGGGGTGGGGCGGAAATTACTGGAAACATAGCGCGTTCTTCGCGTAATCGTCAGAAGATGAGCATGGTTAAGACGGGGGGCAAACCGGCGCATACGATTGTTAATGTTATGGATGTGTGGACGAAACCTGGGATTTCGATGTTTCGTTGTACATTGATGACTGGGCGTACTCATCAAATCAGGGTTCATTTATCTGCGCATGGTTTTCCAGTGTTATGCGACCCGCTTTATGGGCGCGAAAAATCGCATATTGGTTCGGTAAAAGACCCAGAATTGCTAGATTTCTTGAAAAATCATAACGGGCAAATGTTGCATGCTGAAATTTTAGAATTTGCGCATCCGATAACTGGTGAAAAAATGCATTTCAAAGCGCATATGCCAGATGACATGATTGAATTGAAAGACATACTTGATAACGAGTAAAAATAATTGAAGTTTGCTTCATTTTTCCCTTTTCTTATTTGGACTTGTATGATAAAATAAATACAAAGTAAAATAGGAGAAAGGGGATGAAAAACATCGTCAAAACGCTTAGTTTATTGTCAATTTTTGCCGTAATTCCGGGGGCTATGGCGGCTACGTCGCGCGTAAGCATGGTGTCGAAAGTATCACCGCGTTTGCCATCAATTGCGGGCTTTATTACGGCGAATTCTAATTCTGCGACAACAAAGGTTGTGAACGGAACGACGGCAACGACTTATTTGGCAGATGTTGATTGTATCGATAATTATACTGCGTGTATCAAGAATAATGATACCTGTGGTGCAGATTTCGAAGAATGCACAAACACAATTTTGTTGCATGCGAAAATGCCAACATGCCTTAATGTTTTGTCCCAATGCAGCGCGGCGGGGCGGCTCAGTTTGTTTGGAACAGCTGACCTTAGCGCGATTGCTACTTTGGCGATAAAAGATTCTAATGGCGAAGTGACTTCATACACATACCCAACGGCAAGCAGTGTTTTGGGTCAGATGATAACTGCTGCCCAGATAGAAAATCGCCTTGATACCGACCAGTGTGTTAAAAGATATACGTCATGCTTGCGCAAAGAAAATGTTTGTGGTTCTGACTTTGAATTATGTACAGACAACAAGGAATTCAAGAAACAGGCGATTGCATGTGAATCTACTTTGGCGCGTTGTCAGGCTGCGGGCAAAACAGAATTATTCGGCAGCACTTCTGGGGCATCGTCTTTATTGCCTGGTGCGGGTTCAAGATTGGCTGAATTGATTAAAGAAGGCGCAGATTTGGCGGTAAATAATGCGGTTGCTACATGTAACAAGGTCACAGACCAATGTATCCTTACTGCGTGTCAAAAAAATCCAAATAAATGTATCGTCGATAGACCGGAAATCTTAATCAGAATTTCTGATGCTACAAACGGCGGTCGCGCGGTTACAACCCAAGATTTGATGGCAATTTCTAAAATTACAGAAAAACGTGATGTTGCAAATTATATCCGTCAAGAATGCCAACAAACAATTGGTTCTAACAAATATTGCTATATGACAGTGATGGGCAAACCTGTGACCAAAGAATCTGTGTTAACAGACCCAGACAATGTTGTTGAAGTTTTTGATGATATGTACAGCGGTGAATTTGGTCGTTTCGCCGCATTAAGCGATAAAATTAATCAGATTGTTGATAATTTTGATGCAAAATTGCAGGAAAAATGTATTGAAACAATATCTTCGTGTGCGATGCGTTCTTGTGGTTCGGGTATCGGTTCTGTTTGCTATAAACAATCACGTGATACAGACGGTTCTGTCAATTTGACAAAATCTCCAAAATCTTATCAGGAAGTAAAATCTGCATGTCGTGCGATTGTTGATGTTGATGCCAATTGCCAATATGCGGCGGTGTTAAGCAAGGGTTCTTTGTATTCTGGTTATATGAACGATGAAAACAGCGTGTTCACAACATTGTATCCACAAGATTCAAGAACAGGCGATGACCCAATTGGTGTTGTTGCGACATTAAACAGTTTGTTGGCAACATCTTATAATGATGCGGCAATTGAAAACATGAAAAAACAATGTCAAACAACAGCGTTGGCGTGTGTAAAATCTATGTGTGGCAAAGATTATGAAAATTGCTATCGCAACAGAACAGATATCGTTGCTGGAACATACAACACGGGCAGTGCAAGACTTGACCGCAGTATGAATAAAATGGGTGGTATCCTTGATTATAATATTGTTATTGGTTTGTGCATGAATACGGTTAAAAACGCGTCTATTTGTACAGAACACTTGAAAGTGGCGGCGGCTGATTGGCGCGAAGAGTTGGATACACAAAGTTGGGATACGGGTACTGTTCGTGCAGGATGGTTAGATGCAAATACAACAAGAATTAACAGAAATGCAGAAGATGTTTTGATTGGTTGTGCGATTTCTCAGCAAGAAGCACAAACAAAAGACAACTGTGTTGCCTATGACCGCGCAGAACCAAATCAAAATGGTACTTGCGAAGGCGTAATGGATGAAGATGGCTGTTTATATACAGAACCTATTTATCAAAGCAACGCTGAATACGTTTTGGAAAATGCTGGAAAAACACTGTTCCAAGAATTGTTGGGTGATGTAGAACGCGAAGCCCAGGCAATATATAATGCAAAACTTACCAAAGAACAGAATTTGTGTTTGGCGCAAAACAACGGTGGTATTCGTGGTGCATCTGATAATGGTTCTACATTTATGTGGGTAAAATTGAAAAATAATAAAATCCCAAAGAATTATAATATGGCGGGACTTAAACCAAAAGAATATACCGCATCTAATGATTTGTATGGTTCGTTCTGTCGTGCCAGAATAACCGTCACATCTGATGATCGTGATATTCAGGCGGTATTGGGTGACAAAGCAACCGCGTATTTCGCAGTTGGCGACAGTTTTGCATGTGGTTCTTGGATTGACCAAAAGACCCTGGAAAAAATCACAGAAGCGGTTGGTGATCGTGCGCGCAAAGCCGCCGGTGAAGGTACTGCAAAAGAAACAAATGCATTGGTTTGGGGAACTGTAGCACCTGCATTGGTTGGTGGTGCTGCAACCTACTTTGGTGTTGGTGCTTTGCAAAAGAAAGGCTTACTTGGCGGCAGCAACAAAAAAGAATTGGAAGATTATCAAGAGCAATGTAGCAGTTATATAACTAAAGCGAAATCGCAATTGGATGCGGCGAAATTGCAAAAAAACGATGCCAGTGGGATAGATATAAAAAGTTTATCCTCGGTTAGAAATGCAATGGAATACGCAGCTCTGGCAAAAGAGGCAGCGAAAAAAGCAGGAGTTGAAGAAAGCGAAGTCAATGGAATCACTTTTACCTCAGATGTTTGCGACTTGGCTCAAAACGAAAGAGGAGATAGGTGTTCGACGACGCTTGAAACCATGAAAACAAAATTAGAAACACTAAATGCAAAATGCAAAACCCTTAAGGTAAAACCGGCAGAGAACACCAACAAATGGGTAAAGCCTGTTGCAACAGCGGCTGGGACAGTGGCGACTGGTCTGCTTGGGTTCGGTATTACTAAATCTGTGCTGAACGCAAAATATGACAGTGCAGAAAGTGAAGCAGTTGCTGCATGGATGAACGAAATCGGTGAACATATCCAATGTTATCTGGGGACAGAAGAACTTGGTTCCTATGGTGATGTAATAAGTTTCACTGTTGAATAATCTTTAACCGCCCACCCGGGCGGTTTTTTTATCGCTTCTATAGAAAGAACAAAACCGTTGCCTTTTATAATCTTTCTATCTATAATCTAACAAAAGAAAAAAGTTCTCCTCCTGTGGAGGAGTACCCGCAGGGGGAGGTGGTCTTTGAATTCCAGATAATAGATTTCTTGGAAGGGCCACTTCACCGTTCCGGTGCCCCTTCGCAGGAGGGAAACTTGTACAAAAAAGGAAAAATTATGAAAGATTTATTACGTAAAATTTTTGGACCGCGTGGAATTAAAATTACTGCGGGGGAATTGGCAAAAAAATTCGGGCTTGAATTGAAAGGTGATGCCAAGGTTGTTGTTAATGGTGTTGCACCTATTGCGGAAGCAAAACCAGGACAATTAGCGTTTTATTCCACAGAACGTAATTCTAATGCGTTTAAGATTTTGCCAATCGAAGTTTTGCAAAAAACACGTGCTTCTGTCATTTTGTTGCAACGCGAACAAATCAAGGATGCACCAAAGGGTGCAACCCTTTTGATAACAGATTCGCCACGTGGAAATATCGTAAAAATCTTGGGTGAAATTTATGCAGAAAAACCGCGTTTCGGTGTGTCATATTTTGCAACTGTTGAAAAAGGGGTTTTTTATCGCAAAAAACGCACGAATTATATCGGTCAATATGCCACTGTAGAAAAGGGTGCTGTATTAGAAGAAGGGGTCAAAATTTATCCGGGTGCGTTCATTGGTCGTAATGTCGTTCTTGGCGCAAATACAGTTGTTTATTCTGGGGCACATATAGAAAACGCCACAATCGGTTCAGATTGCGTGATAAATGCTAATGCGGTCATCGGCAAGAACGGCTTCGGTTATACGCGTCAGAACGGCAAAAATGTGTTTATACCGCATACAGGACGTGTTGTATTGGGTAATCGTGTTTCGGTGGGGTCAAATACCTGTATCGACCGTGGCGCAATGACGGATACCATTGTTGGGGATGGAACAAAAATCGATAACCTTTGCCAAATTGCGCACGGTGTTGTAATCGGCAAAGAATGCTTCCTTGCCGCAGGTGTCGGTATTGCCGGCGGAACAACGATTGGCGACAGAAGTTTACTTGGCGGACATGTCGGCATTTCAAATGGCTTAAAGATTGGTGATGATGTGGAAATAGGTGCTAACAGTGGCGTTTTCCGCAGTATTCCAAATGGTGAAAAATGGATGGGGATGCCTGCGGGCCCGGGAATAGAATTTTTCCGTCATTATTCGTGGGTCAAAAGTCAGGTTTCCAAGAAATAAAAAACGCCCAAACGGGCGTTTTTTATTTTGGACAATTGGATAAGGTATTCATTGCCTTTTGCACATCTTCGTTTACCGACACAGTTATTTCGCGCCCCATGCCGTCTGTATAAGAATAGGCAAAATCTTCGTTGGCAAAATCTGGAACGCGTTCGTATATATCGTCAAACGGGTGCAGCAAAGAATCAAACCATTGATGATTTTTGCATAAACATAAATCGCGAACTTCGGCGACCATTTTACCGTTTACGCCGTTCGAATAATTGGAAGTAATATCTTCGTCTGACATAACCATGCAACGTTTAGTAATTGCAAAATAATTTGCGTCATCTTTCAGAAATTCATAAATTGCTTTGTCCGAAGCACCGTTTTGGCGCATCTTGTATAATATGCCAGATGTGCAACATGCATCGCTTGCGTTCATAAGCATTTTGTATCGTTGCACCAAAGGTGTCATTTCTGGATTATTAGCATCTATTCTGTCATAAGAATAAATCGCAAATATCATATCGTCAACGCGTATGGAATTTATGTGTGGCGCGCGTGGGGCAACCGTTGTCTTGTATGCTGGTTTTTTATACCAAACCGCACATGCCGCCGGTGTGTCAAACGGACAATTATAATCGTGTTCACAGATTTCTTGGGTTTCGCAAACTTCCGCGCTTGGCGCTACCCAATCAATTTCATATTGAATCGGTTCTAATATGTCTGTTGTTTCGATTTCTTCTGTGATTTCAATTGGTGTTAATTCACAATCTTCACCAACGCATTCAGACGCGCAAACGTAATTTACATTTAACGCAATGGCAAAAAACGCCAAAAAAGATATTTTGTTTTTCATGAAACTAATTTTATCACAAAAAAGACACGTTTAAAACAAAAAATTGAAAAAAACTGGTTTTATTTAATCTGCTTTCATTCTGATTCGGTTTCGAATCGGTTGAAAACGAATCGTATTTGCGGGCTTTTTTCAATGTTCAGCGAAAAAAAACGAAAAAAAACCAATGGGACAAAATGCCGGTTTTCTGGGGTTTTTGTTTTTTTTGATTTTTTTTATAAATTATTTTGGAAAAATTGCTTGACTTTTTAGAACTTCGAACACATAATAACCGGGCTTTAAGTTGGAACCGTATAGATAAAAAGTTCTAACCTCTGAATTTCTGTGATAAAGAATCACAACATTGTTAATAGAAGCAGCTCATCAAAATGATTTTTGATAACTCAAAAATCTGTTCAAGAAGAGATATGCAGACAGTTGAATTTGGAATATCCAAACTTTGACTAAGTCAAATGTGCATATCCTAGACAGGTAGTAGGTTAAAATATAACCTCGTTAAAAAACTTGTCTTGCGAATATATATAATATGTAAAGACGAACTGATTAAAGTCAGCTTTGTTAAATGCACAGGACTTAAATTACAAGTTTTTTTAGAACTTGAGAGTTTGATCCTGGCTCAGAACGAACGCTGGCGGCAGGTCTTAGGCATGCAAGTCGAACGGATGACAAGAGAGCTTGCTCTCTTGAAGTCAGTGGCGCACGAGTGAGTAACGCGTGGGAAACTGCCCTTCACTGGGGAATAACGTTTGGAAACGAACGCTAATACCGCATACGCCCGCAAGGGGAAAGATTTATCGGTGATGGATGTGCCCGCGTTGGATTAGCTTGTTGGTGGGGTAATGGCCTACCAAGGCGATGATCCATAGCTGGTCTGAGAGGACGATCAGCCACGCTGGAACTG
>JAFWJF010000007.1 GCA_017511715.1 Alphaproteobacteria bacterium | reverse complement strand
TTCATCGGTGTATTCAATGACTTCGTCATAAAAAACCGGTGCAACCTCTGCAAATGCAGGTAAAACCAACAATCCGCTTAATACAGCAATAAATCTTTTCATGTGGAATCCTTCCCTTGTTTAGTCAAATTTTATCATAAATGACAAATCTAATCAAGCATAATAGATGGTTTTTATTCTGATTTTTCGGCGTTTTTGTAAAAAAATGAAAAAAATTATTTTTTATGCTTGACCTGCGAATCGCTTTTGTTTTAAGATGTTTGTATAGACAAGGGGAAAGTTAAACGAAAGCCTTAGAAATCTGGAAAAACTAGAAAAACTAGGGAATGCAATAAAACAACGAAAAGTAAAAATTGAAAAAATGTAAATACACTGGTAAATACAAAAATTTTTACTTTTTTACAAAAAACAACTCGAAAGGGGGGAAACCACATGCCAAAAAATATCAAAGAAATAATGATTGCCCTTAACAAAGTTCTGACAACAACCGTTTGGGTCAATGCAGATCGTCAAATCGTATCTTTAAGCGATGAATTGCATATCGGCAAGAATAATGCACCGCGTTCTATTGAAGATTTGTCACGCAGTGCGCTGATTGGGGCGTATGTTTCATTGCAAATAAGAACAGACAATTTTGATGTTGCCGCTGAAACTCTGGAAACACCAGATTTGGCATTGCGTGTCAAGGAAATGGTCTTTGCCGAAGCAAAAAAGATTATGGATGCTGGCGAAGCCAAAGATTCTAAGCGCAAGGTAGCATAATACAGTTTCCGTTTATCGGAAGGATGGGAGTCCCGCCATGGTTTTACCTGTGGCGGACTTTTTTATCGTCCGTTATTCAACATGCGAACATCATCAAATTCTGGATGTTGAGTGAATATTTGTGAAATATAAGGGCATATAGTCATGACTTTGCGGTGTTGTTCGCGTGCAATGTTTATGATTTCTTGGACAAGATATAATTCAATGTCTTGTGTTTTGTATTCTGGTTCTATTTCTGCTTCACTTATCATAATTTTGTCAGAACCAACACGAACAAAAAATAAATTTCCGATTTTTTTCCCGTCACAAATTGCGGATAAACGGCAACCGTTATCTTCAATCTGAAAAGTTAAGTCGTTTCTGGTCATGAAAAAATCCCATGTCTGTTTTGATAAAAATATAACATGGGATGTGTTAAAGACTATAAGATTGATTTCTTTTACAACAAATCAAAGTTCCGACGTATGATTTTTGCGCTTTTACGCAGGTCTGCAGATTCTGTCTTGCTCAATTTGGTCCGCAGATTCATTATAACTCCGTTTTCGCCAACAATGCGGGGCATAGACATCGCAACAGCATCTTTGCCATTACCATCAACAATGGATGTTGTTAGTATTCGTTTTTCATCGTTAATAATCGCATGTAAAAGGTCTGCGACTGCCGCGCCAATACCGTCCCATGTTGCGCCGCGGCCTTGAATAATTTCATATGCCGCATTGCGGACACGATGTTCGATGGTTTTGCGTGTTGTTGCGGGCAGGGCGATTTTCGCCTGTTTACAAAAATCATCCAAAGTAATTCCACCAACAGATACAGATTCCCAGTTGATAACAGAAGAATCACCGTGTTCGCCCAACACATACGAATTTATTGAGCGTGTTGATACCCCCAATTGTCGCGATAATATGATTTTCAGACGCGCAGAATCAAGCATTGTTCCTGTTCCGATTACACGCGACACTGGCAATCTTGATAATTTTTGGGTCAACATAACCATTACATCCAATGGGTTTGTGACGACAATAATTTTTACTTTCTTGGTATCAACATTTGCCATAACGCGTGGAACGATGTCGGATATAACCATCGCATTTTTATGTAATAAATCAGTGCGGGTTTCCCCAGGCTTTTGATTCGCGCCAGCTGCAATAATAACTATTTCGCAACCACGCATGGCACGATAAGTGCTGACGGCTGTGATTTTTATATCATAAGAAAATGCGGTTGCGTGCCCCAAATCTTCGGCGGCAGCGCGCGCACGAACACCGTCCCGATCAAACAAAACTATTTCGTGTGCAAGGCCTGTATTTTTTACCGCAGTTGCAACCGCAGAACCAACTGAACCAACACCTATGATTGCTATTTTCATTTTTTATCTCCCTTTCTTTGTGTTTAATTATAACAGAAAATCGCCCAAAGTGTTAGTGGCAAGTTTTCCAATGTTTTTTTATTGACTTTGCTGGGCAATTGTCTTATACAATCAATGAAAAAAGGGGAAAAAAGATGGTAAAATTTCCTAACGATTACAGAATCAGACCAGAACGAAACTTTTTTGTCGATTGCCTGGTTAATGAACGACTGCAAGATTTCCAAAAACAGTTACCGCAGGCCTGTATTGATTTGGGCTGGGAACATGACGGTCAAATTATTGATGATATGTTTACAGAAAAATATCATATTTGGCGCGTTTATGACACTGATGGTGGCACAAAATATAAACTAAAATCAGGAAGCAATAATTTTTTTGTCGAACGCGAAGATTATGTACAAAAGATTGATGATTTGTTCCGGAAACGTAATGCGCCTTTGATGCATTTTAAGTATATGTGGCATTCAATTAAAAATCCGCCATTTGGTATGAATATGGTTGCATCAACAATTCTTGCAGTAATAGAATTGCCATATAGCTTGAAAATGTGCAGATTAAATAAAACCCGGTAAACACCGGGTTTGTTTTTTAGTGTTGTGATAATTTAGAAATTATATCTTTGATTGGTTGCAAATAATTATTCTCATCTATTGATGTTGGTAATTTTGATGTATCATAATTATTAACGCGATATTTCAATTCGATTTGATTATTTGCTAAATTCTTTTGAGATACAATCAAACGAATTGGTGCGGAAATTAAATCTGCGTCCGCGAATTTTTCGCCTGCACGATTATCGCGTGCATCAAGTAAAACTTCCACCCCGGCAGATTTCAATTCGTTGTAAATTTTTTCAGCCAACGGTATTGTTTTGTTTTCTTTATCAGGTAATGCTATCACTTCAACTGCGAACGGGGCTGTTTCCATATTCCAGATTGGACCGTTGTCGTCTGCGCTTTCTTCAATTATAGCAGCCATAACGCGCGAAACGCCAATTCCATAACATCCCATGGTGGGTGTTTTTTCTGTGCCATCTTCGGCAGTGTATGTCATATGCATAGAATCTGTATATTTTTTACCCAGTTGGAAAATGTTTCCAATTTCAATGCCGCGAACTTTGTTCAGTGTTTTACCACATTTTGGGCATGTGGTTGAATCTGATTCTTCAAGTTCTTTGTTTGCACGAAAACCACAATCGCAGATATACAATGTATCTTCGCCCATTTCATTTATTAATTGGAATTCGTGTGCTACTTTTCCGCCCATATCCCCGGTCGCAGACATAACATCTGTTACGTTCTTCAGACCGCATCTTTTATATATTTTATAGTATGCATCAAAACAACGTTTGTAATATTTTTCTAAATCTTCCTGGGTTTCATGGAAAGAATAACCATCTTTCATGATAAATTCGCGTGTTCTTATTAACCCAGCGCGCACACGCAATTCATCGCGGAATTTAGTTTGTATTTGATAAACCATGAAAGGCATTTGACGGTAAGATTTAATCACAGAACGTGCATAGTCTGTGACAACTTCTTCGTGTGTCGGGCAAATTACATAATCTGCACCAGAACGGCTTTTGAATTTTGCAATATTGTCCATAGAATCATAACGGCCTGTTTCGCGCCATAAATCAGCACCACAAACAACAGGCATCAGCATTTCTTGACCATCAATCGCGTTCATTTCTTCGCGGATGATATTTTCTATTTTGCGAACAACACTCCAACCCAATGGGGTTAATGTATATCCGCCCTGGAATGTTTGATAAATATAACCGCCTTTAACTGCGATTTTATGTCCACGTGTTGTTGCGCCTGCAACATCACCGTATAATCTGTCTACGCATAAATTTTCGATTTTCATTTTTTTTACTCTTAATTTTTTTTATTTATTTTCCATATATTTATCTGAGATTATTTTGTGCAGGCTTAAAGCCATTTGTTTTCTATCCATACCCGATAAATCGGGAACGGGTAACACATCAATTTCAACCAAAAATCCGCCAAGCATCATTATATGAAAGACTTGCATAAAGGCACTGCGTTCGCGTTGGCAATATGGGCCACAATCCATTTTTTTATTGTCAAAATAAGCGAAATGATTTGCCATGTCTTCATCGCTTATTTTTGTGCCGTCGCGCAAACGATAATGTACAACCACAGGTTGTACCGTTGCGCCTGTTTTTTCAACCACATCAAACATGGAACTTTTGAATTGCTTTACATATGCACCGTTTGTAGATGTTCCTTCTGGAAATATAAACAACGGATAATCAACAGATTCCAATTCTTTTTGTATGGCATTTAATGCTTCGTTAGCATGGGATGGTCGGCGATCTATAAATACCACACCAAATTTTTTTGCCATCCAACCAATTAACGGCCATGATTCTATATCTTTTTTCCCGAAAAAAGAACCGCCAAGTGCTGCCGCCATCGTTGATATCTCGAAAACAGATATATGGTTGCAAACACAAAGCAAAGGACGTTTGGAAGATAATTTGCCCCTGATTTTATAACGAACCCCCATAAACCAATTAAATTGATGCATAAAAAACTGCATATATTTAACAGAAAATTTGCTGCGTGGAATAAAACACAAAATAATTGCATTTACAAGCACATAAGTCCAAGCAACAACAAATTTAACAAATGCCCAGGCGGTGTTAAATATATTTTGTTTGCGAATTTGCATGGTTAATCTTCTTTGTTTTCAGATTCTTCAGTATCTTTGTCGATATATTCAATGTCGTCAACATCTTCGCGCATAAATAATTCTGCGAATGCACGAATTGTTTTGGCTGTGCCGGTAATAGGGGACATTATTATTTTGGCCAGCACATGCAGTGGTCCTTCTTTGATTTTCAGATCATCAAATGCATTTTCAGAACCTGTAAAATGTTTTTGATATGTCTTGTCTATGTCTTTTGTTTGCAGCATTACAAATACATCATATGTTCCGAATGCTTTATCGATAAAGACACCGCGCCCAAATGTTGCCCCCAAACGCAAATAACCTTTTATCAAGGGTGTCATTTGTTTTTTTGCTTCTTCTTCATCAACAAAAACGCGTGGCAAGATATTCATTTGTGTCATGCGTGGGTCTATGCTTGGGTCAATGTTTTCTTTCAATACAGTCGCACGCAAATGTAATGGCGACAAGCAATTATAGTAAAGGTATGATATCGCTTGGGCAGATTTTGCCGGTTTTGTACCAACAAAAGATGGAACACCAAATAAAATTGCGATTTTACGTTTTACAACATATTCGCAAAGCCCCGCCCAAAGTAAACGCATAACAAGCCCGTTTTCACGATATTCTGCATTCACACATGCGCGCGACATTTCTGCGATATTTCCATTAACGCGTTTAATCTTTGTCAAATTAAATTCATTTTCTGTATAAAAACCACCCATTTTTTCAGCGGCTTCGCGGTCAATAATACGATATGTTCCAACAATTTTGTTATTATGAAACACGGCCATATAATCGGCATAAGTATCATAGGCATCGTATTCTTCGCCAAGGTTTTTTTGCTCTTCGGTTGCACCCGCGCCTTCTTCAAGACAAAAGACTTCATAGCGCAACTGGCGCACTTGTTTGCGCTCTTCTTTTGTGCGTGTTAAACGGACCTGATAATCACGAACTTTAATAGCCATAATAAATTCCTTTATAGTATGATATGCAAATAGTACCAAAGAAAAACTTCATAAGCAATGTTTTTATTTTATTACGTTTTTTTGTGTGTGGAAAAGGCTGTTATCGCAATTTACCAGACAGTTCGCCAATTGCAATTGCATACCATGATGAATTATTCCATCTTTTTATGCGATAAAAGTTGGGGTAGGTCAAATAAGCCGTTATAACAGGCGCAGGCGCAACATCGGTGTCTGCATTGACTTCTGAATCGCGCCTTTGGGGTTGATATAAATCGCGCTTTGCTATTTCTTTGGTGTCTGCAATCAAACCGACCGTGTTTCCTGATTGTGTCAGCGGTGTCCCGTCAAGATTCATCACACCCATAGCCGCCCAATCGGCAATAGTTTTTTTTGTATCGCCATTAAGAACCGTTCTATCAAAATCAGCAGGCAATATAACCTTTTTTATAATTGGTTCGTTTTTGTTCCAACCTAATTTGTTCAGGTAATTTCCCGCACTGTACATAGCATCGCTGATGCTGTTGATAATATCAATACGGTTGTCGCCATTTCCATCAACCCCGTATTGTGCCAATGTCGTTGGTATAAATTGAAAATGCCCCATTGCCCCCGCCCAAGAGCCGTGTATCGAATTTATCGCCAGCCTGTTTTTATCTGCGATTTTCATCAGGCTTAACAATTGTTTGGTAAAAAATTCTTCACGACGTCCATCATAAATCAAGGTCATAAAAGCATTGGTCAATTGATGCCTAGATTTTACCGCACCATAATTAGATTCCATCCCCCAAAATGCCAGTATAACGTTTTTTGGAACGCCGTATGTGTTTTCAACCTTTCCTAAAAGGGTTGGGTATGTGGCGGCTTTTTTCCTGCCGTTGCTTATGCGTTCAGAACTTACGGTGCGATTCAAGTATTGTTCCAGTGTCAATGTGAATTCTGATTGATTTTTATCAGATTTTATTATTCCTGGGATAATGGATGGTGATTTTAATGTTTCGTCTATAACAGATTTGCTGATATTTTGTTCGTTCGCTTTCGCCCTGATTCCGGCGATAATATTATCCCACCGTTCTAAATCAAAAACACCGCGTTGCGCAAAAGATGTGTTGATTGTACACAAATAAAACATCCCAAAAAATACAGGCAATTTATATTTCATGTCTTCCTGTTTCTGCTAATTAAAAAGAATATTTTACGCCCAAATGTAAACCAAAAGATTGCCATGTGGCTTCTTTCAATGATTCCGAAACGTATTCTGTATATGCAGGTTGTTTTTCAATGATGAAGTTCCCTGGATTGTTAACATCTTCGGTATAAACAAAGGATTCTGCAACATATAATTCACCCGGTATATTGCCGACATGAAAATAATTCGTGCTTGCCTTTAACGACAACTGAAAATGATCAGAAAGATTATAGGTATATTCCATTTCTGCTTCATACGCAAAAGCACCGTTGCTTCCTTCGTCCAAAAAACTTGGGTTTTGTTGCCAATCATCACGATTTGGCCATGTTCCTTCGGATGAGTATTTTGGCATGCTTACCTGGGCATAGAAACGAAGTTTGTCTTTCAGGGTCATTTGTTTTTCCATTTCCAGACCAAGATAAAAACCAGACCATGTTGTGTTATAGATATGGGTTGTTCCATTAACACGAATAACCCCATCGCCACCAATAACAATACAATCGCCCTTAACCACACCCCAGGGTAAATCGCCCATGCTGGTATCATAATCTATTGTTGACAAAGACGTCCCAATATAAGAAATTCCGCCACCCAAATCAGCACCGCCGGTTGGGGCAACTACAACCTTGATATCTTCTGGGCCCATGCAAATCTGATACAAAGAATCATCCGAAATAGTCACATTTTGTGGTACGGCGAAATAATTTCGCGATGTGTCGCCAAAAACATAATCGCCATTGGCAGTCATCAAAGGCAAATATATACCAGGATTCGGATATATATGATCGCCCATTTTCAGGTTATGCTTGAATATTTCATATCCGATGTGTGGCGTTACCTTCCATCCACCAAGATCCCAAATATTATGTGCGGCAACCCCAAGTTTTAACTTGTTCAAATCACCACTTTGATTACCCATGGATATTGTAAAAATGCCATCTGTGGGTGAAGAATAATCATACGGTTCCAAATCGTAATCCATGGACATGCCACCACTTTCCAATTTGCCATATGTGTATTCCCCATATAAAGCCAAATCAAAACCTTGGACATCAAAAATATGTTTCATGCCAACGTTGACTTCGTTGAAAATCATATCATCCCATTCAAGAATGGAATTAACACCTGTCGTAAAATTGAAATCAGCGAAACGGCGACCAAACCAAGCATATATACTTGTTTTTTTATCAACGGGCTGTGCGATGCCGTTTGTAGTGGTTGTGCCCGGATAACTTGGCAATTGTTGGCGCGCAACAGGATAAGAATATGTCCTGGATGTTGTGACTTGCCTTTGACCAGAATTTCCAACATATTGTGGGTATGTGTAATTTTGAGAGGTATTATACACAACGCGTCCGCCATTCGCGTTTTGATATTGTGCCGGCCGCACCACACCCACTGCCGCAAAAGATGCAGATGAAGCCGTTATTGAGCATAAAAAAACTAAAAATTTGTTCTTCATATTCCTTTCGTACGATTGATTATAACACAAAAAATTAAGTAAGGGAAGCATTTGTTTCGGTTGAATTTTATTTTTCGTAGGCTATGATAAATTTCACTATGAACAAAGCGCATAATTTATATATTCATGTTCCGTTTTGTATGTCAAAGTGCAATTATTGCGCTTTTTATTCTGTTGCGTGTCAAAGCCCAGATTGGACAAAATATGCAGATGCTATTTGCAAAGAGTTAGATTTTTGGGCTGAAAAATTAGGAAAAATAAATATCCCAACAATATTTTTTGGTGGTGGCACGCCGTCTTTGATGCCAGTTTCAATATTTGAACAAATAATAGATTGTATCAATCGCAAGTTTTCTGTTAATAAAGATTGCGAAATAACACTGGAATCAAACCCAGGTACATTGGATAAAGAAAAATTATCAGGCTTTGTACAAAATGGTGTAAATCGATTGTCGGTAGGTGTGCAATCATTGAATGATATGGAATTGAAATTCCTTGGGCGCAGGCACGATGTTAAAACTGCGATGAATTTATTAGAAAATGCGATGAACATTGGTTTGCGCGTTAATGCAGATTTTATTTATGGATTGCCCAACCAATCTGTGCAAAATGTTGTCGATTTGTGTAAAGGTATAAATACTCTTGGTTTGTCGCACGTGTCGATGTATGAATTGACGATTGAAGCAAATACGCCATTTGGAAAAATGAATTTGGATATGCCAGATAACGAAGAAATGGCACAGATGTATAACATGATTCCACAGGTTTTATCTTTGCCCCGGTATGAGGTTTCTAATTATGCTAAACCAGGCAGTGAATGTCAGCATAATGTAAACGTTTGGTCTGGTGAAGCATATATAGGTGTCGGGCAAGGTGCGGCAGGTCGTGTTTATTTCAATAATGCTTGGTTTGAACAACGGGGCAACTGGGAACTTTTTAATGAAATATCAGACGATGTTCGCGCAACAGAAAAAATATTAACTGGTATGCGAACAATGCGTGGTGTTAAATTGAGTGAAGATGTTAAAAATAAACTTGATTTTGATTGGATAAATTCCCATAAAGATTTGGTTGAAAAGACAGGTGAATATTTGCATACTACGAACACAGGCTTATTGATATTGGACGATATAATTGTGGATATAGTAAAATGAAAAACAAATTTTATAACATCATGGGAATTGTTGCGGTATGTATTGCACTGATTGTCGCATTTTTTATAACAAGGGGGAAAGTAATGCAAGTTGGTATAAAAACAGAAAATATGAATTTAAGTGTTAATCCTGGAAATGATTTTTATGATTATGCAACATTAGGTTGGCGAAAAAATAATCCAATTCCGGATGATTATACACGCTATGGTTCTTTTGATATGCTAATTGAAGAAAATAATAAACGGGTTCGTGAAATTGTTGAAAACGACAATGGTAAAATAGGGTTGCTTTATAAAATTGCGATGGATGATGAAAAATTAAATATGGAAAAAACGTTCCCTGTAAAACCTTATCTTGATGAAATAAATGCGATTAAATCAAAAAGTGAATTGCCAAAGTACTTGGGAAAAATGCATCGGTTTTCATCTGCATTTTGGGGCGATGGCGTTGGATTAGATGAAATGGACAGTACTCATTACCTTTATAACATCGGGCAAAGTGGTACAGGTCTTTCGCGTGATTACTATTTTGATAACGATGCGAAATCAAAACAAGTTCGCAAAAAATACAAAGAATACATAAAAAAACAAATGAGCAATTTTGGCGAAACTGTTGATGTTGAAAAATTGTATGCGCTGGAAGAACGCATGGCAAAATCTTTTTACAAAAAAGAAAAATTGCGCGACCCATTGGCAAACTATCACAAAAAAACGATGGATGAATTCAAGGCTGAATTTAGCGGTTTTGATTGGGATACTTATTTTTCCGAACGTGGTGTAAAAACAGATTATATAAATATCAATCAGCCAGAACCAATAATGGAATCAATCGCAATAATAAATGATACTGATTTAGAATTGATAAAAACTTATCTTAAATATCGAATCATAAATGGTTCGTCTGCATTTTTGGACGACAAGACATATGATATTGCTTTTGATTTTTATAATCGCGTTTTGTCTGATCAAAAAGAACCAAAACCGCGTTGGAAAAGGGCGGTTGCTATGATTGATGGTTCGTTGGGGGAAATGGTGGGTGAATTATATGTAAAAAAATATTTTTCCAGTGATGCAAAAAAACGTATGGAAAAATTAGTGAAAAATTTACAGCGCGCATATGAAAACAGAATTGAAAATTTAACATGGATGGGCGAAGACACTAAAAAACGCGCAATTGAAAAGTTGAAAAAATTTAATGCTAAAATTGGGTATCCAGATAAATGGCGTGATTATTCGGCGTTGGAAATCAAAGATGATTCGCTTTATGCAAATATGATGCGGGTCAGTGAATTTGAAGATAAGTTTTGGTTGAATAAAATAGGCAAAGAAAAAGACCCAAGTATTTGGTATATGAATGCTCATGAAGTAAACGCTTATTATGATCCGTCCAATAATGAAATTTGTTTTCCGGCTGGAATATTGCAATATCCGTTTTTTGATATGTCTGCGGACGATGCGTTTAATTATGGCGCAATAGGTTCTGTGATTGGACATGAAATGACACACGGTTTTGATGATTCTGGACGGCATTTTGACAAAGACGGGAACATGAAAGATTGGTGGACCGAAAACGATGCTGAAAAGTTTACGGCAAGAACAAATAAAATGAAAGAACACTTTAACAATATTCTGGTTGCGCCAGATACTTATGCAAACGGTGAATTTACGTTGGGTGAAAATTTGGCTGATTACGGTGGTGTGACGATTGCCTTTGATGCCTATAAGAAATTCGGGGAAAAATCAGAAAATGCAATTGGTATGACGCCAGAACAGAGGTTCTTTGTGGCTTATGCCATGACGGAAGCGGGTAATATTCGTGATGCAGAAATTTTGCGCAGAACAAAGATGGATGAACATTCTTTATCGCGTTGGCGTGTAAATGGTATATTACCACATGTCGAAGCATGGTACGAAGTGTTCAATATCGGTACAGCGGATAACTTATACCTGAAACCAGAAAAACGTGTTAAGTTATGGTAAAATAAAAAACGCCAAACGGCGTTTTTTTATTTTTGGTTTGTTTTCAATTTCGAGATATCTTCATAATACTTTTTTTCCAAGTATCTTATTTCTTCTTTTAGATAATTTATTTCATTTCTGTTTTCCGCCGCAGAAAGCCCAGAATCGTTCACGCCATCAAAGTTTTCCAAATCGCGAATTTCCTGTTCTAATTTTTCACGGGCGACTTCAAACGAAGCTGTTTTTTCGTCAATTGCCTGTTGAACAAACATGTCGTCCATGCCGGCATAGTTGATGCTTTTCTTTGCCATTGTATATCCTTTTATTTTTTGTTTGAAACTATTTTTCTAAATTCACTGCTTGGGTGAAAAGCGGCAACATTGCGTGCAGATATTACTGCGGGTACGCCTGTTTTAGGATTGCGACCAATGCGTGCAGATTTTGATAATATTTTGAATGTCCCAAAACCTGTGATTTTTACTTCTTCGCCATTTACCAAAGATTCTTCAATTTCACTAAATATAATATCTATCATCCGATAAGAATCTGTCGCAGTCAAACCGAAGCGATTGCGAAGGGCGTTTGCTAAATCTATACGTGTTATCGTTGCCATAGTATATATCTACCTTTCATTATAGTTATCATTATACAGACTCTTTCATAGAAAGCAATCACTAAATATTGATTTATTTTTTTATTGATGTACAATTAAGTCATCTGTCCCCATAGTTCAGTTGGATAGAACAAATCCCTCCTAAGGATTAGATGCAGATTCGAGTTCTGCTGGGGACGCCATAAGTTTTAGTAAATGATATAATCAAGGAAAACGCAAATATGAAAAACAAAGCCGTAAAAATAGGAATAATCGCATCTGTTTTGCCACATTTGTTTTGCTGTGTGTTGCCGATAGTTTTGGCGGTGGTCGGTTTGTTTGCGCCTGAATTCGCGCACTCTTCTTTGATTCCTGAATGGTTGGAACCGTGGCTGTTTGTTTTTTCTGCGTTGATGTTGGGGGTGTCGTGGGTATTAATTTTACCAGATTGCCCATGTTCGGAATGTGATGACGAAAAATCTCACAAGAAACAGAAAATAATTCTGTCCGTGATAACAGTTTTATTTATAATTAGTATATTTTTGCACGTGTTAAGTCACGGAAACTAGTTGCCAGAATCATTGTCATTTAACGTGTTTAACGAATCTCCCGGTACGTTTCTAGAATAATAACACTTTTGGGCAGGAAGTGTTTCTTCTGCGCTTGATGATACATATTTGTAAGTGCCAGTATTGTCAGAAAATTCTTTTACATAACAATCTGCAATCGTATGAACATTCCATGAGTGCAATAACGGTTTGCCATTTGTGTCTAGGTCAACTGTTGACGCGGGAACGGATGCGTTGTCCGGACACTTTTCGCATTCTATCCCAATAAGGCTGCCCGTGTTATCCGTGCAAATCTTGGACAGCATGTTATTTTTATCATTTTTATAGGTGCTCGCAGGTATTTGTTTTTTCCCCTTATTTTTTGTGTACACCGTCAAGTCTTGGGTTGCCTCGAAAAAAATGCGCAGGTTGGTGATATGCGTTATGTCTGAAACAGGCTTGGCATCAGAATAGTAATCACCGGTTGTTATGGTTATTGCGGTTGTTTGGGTGCCATCAGAAGATGTACTTGATCTTATGCCCTTTAGCCAATTGGTACCCAACGCGACATTTTGACCACAACGTGACAAATAATATCCTTCTGTGCACAATGTTTTTGTAGTGCTTGACCCATCACTAGAGGCATCTTCAGCCAATGCGCCACAAGCAAACGCGACGTTGCATAATGTCAGCATCACACAGATTTTTTTATATGAAAAATCTCTAAATTTTCCCATAATCTTTCCTTATAGAATAAGGATATATATTCTGCTTTTTTTATCAAGAAAAAAATAAAAAGTACTTGCGTTTGTTTCTTTGTTTTATTTATAATTTATCGAATAAAGCAAAAAGGAGAATTATCATGAAATTGTCAAAATTATTGTTTGCGTTTGTGTGTAGTGTGTTTGCATTTGGTGCAAATGCTGCAGATATAACAATTTTTTATTCACCGACATGTCCGCATTGTCATCATGCGCGAGAATTTATTGAAAGCACTTTGATATATGAATATTCTGATTTGAATGTGACAACAGTAAATGTCATGGAAAAAGACAATTACGCAGAATTTGTAAAAACACTTGAAAAATGCAAATATGAATCTGGTGGGGTGCCGGTAATTGTTGTTGGTGATAAATGCTTTCAGGGCTTTGGCGAAGCGACAAAACCAGAAATGCGCACCGCGATAGAGATTGATTTAACCGATGAACAAAAACAAGTGGCTGCATCAAACAAGGCAGAAATGGAAAAAGATAAAGATGCTTTTGTAACAGCGCACGCCGACAGAAAAAATGCAATATCCGAAAAAAAAATAACAAAAACAACAACAAGCAAAACAAAAGTTAATATAACAGATATTTTGTTATATGGATTTTTGATAGTGTTGTTTGTTGGGATGGGCTTTGTTTTGTTGAAAAAACATAAATAGGTAAAACATATGTTTGATTTAACTGTTCTTGATTATATTTATATCCTGGTTATATTGGCTTCGACCGTTTGGGCAACAATACGTGGCGGGATATACGAAACAATTGCTACTTTGTCGTGGATAGTGGCGGCGATAACTGCGCGTTTTACATCGCCATATTTGGATACTCAATTACAAAAATGGTTTCATTTGCCAGATTCAACTGTTGTGACACTGATTGCATCGTATTTTATAGTGTTTTTTGTGATATTGGTTATTGTTGGTTTTATAAATCACAAAATTCGTGAAAGAATACAGGACAGTTTTTTGTCTGTCACAGACAGAACGCTTGGGGTGGTCTTTGGCATTATTCGCAGTGTTATCGTGATGGGGTTTGTGTATTGGGGAATGCTTTGGTATTATTCAGATATGCCACGTGGTTTGCCACGATGGATTGCTGATGCGCGTACCCGTCCGGTAATGCAATTGACAGCCAGTAAAATGGATGATTGGTTTTTCTTTGGCAACAGCAAATTGTTAAAGCAAGATTTGGAACAAGACAGAAAACAACATAAAAACCTTATAAGTCCAATGGTTGAAAAAAAGAAAGCAGAACCAATCGAAGAAAAGAAACCAACCGAAACAGGCTATAAAACTTCGGAACGTGCGGCACTGGAAAATCAATTGTTGCAAATAGAATCTGTGGCGAACGCAATTCAGAAAGAATCGAAATAAAACCGTACAGAACGGTTTTATTTTTGGAAAAGTGTCCTGTTGAAAAAGGACGCTTTTATTATTTTAATTATAGTATGCGAAAATTGAAAATATTTGTGACAATTTTAACTCTTTATGAATTTGCGATGTTAACAATATTGCAAATACCAAGATATTGCGGTGGTTTCTTCAACGCTAGTTTTTGTACCAATTCTCTTAAATATTTTTTCTTGTGCATAATTGTTCCATCAATGGTGATATTGTTTGCGTGGTGGCTGCCAGAGATATCAAGAGTTTTTTGTGGAAAGTGCCAATGCGAACCACACCAAGACAAACAAACTTCTTTCAAGGAAGTGATATCAAATCAAGAAATTGAACGTTTTTTAGTCGCCTTGACAGTTGCAGGGATACAAAAATTCATAACAAAACACCCAAAAACCACAAAAACCATGAATGATATATTGGATGCACTGATAAAAAGCGGCGCAAAGAAAAATAAATAAGTTGACAAAAATAATATTTGGTGCTATGTTGCCAGTATGTCAGAAAAATTTTGTATATTTTGTGGTAAAGAACCGAAAAATAAAAACCTGGAACATGTTATTCCACAATGGTTGATAAGGATGGCTGGCGTTGAAAAGAAAACTGTTTTTGCGCCGCATCCAAATTTAGGTCGTAATATTTCATTTATGCATTTTTCTTTCCCGGCATGTACAGAATGCAACAGCAAATATTCCAAAATGGAAGCGGCGGTAAAACCTGTATTGGAACGTGTCTTGGCGGGGCAATCTATAAATGGTGCGGATGCAAGTTTGCTTATGGACTGGTTTGATAAAGTTCGTATTGGTTTATGGTTGTCAAATATGTTTTATGACCCGGTATTAAAGCATAATGTGCATCCGCATTATCACATAGATTATGGTGTCGCCAAAAAAGACAGATTGTTATCAATTCAGAAATTAAACTTGGAAGAGGGCAAAAACAAAGGTATTTATTGTGGTGGAACAATGACGCATTTGTTTAATTATTGCCCGACAGCATTCACAATGCTAATAAACGATTACTATTTTTTCAATGCGTCAACGCATAATCTGGTTTCGCCACGTGTTGGTTTCCCAAAAGTTGTAAATGCGTGTCCGTTAAATGACATCACGGGTGTTATGGAAATAGATGTTGTTGAAAATGAACGCAAAAAAGTTGTAAATCCAATAGTCCAAAATTTTATCCCAAATTCAGAATCTATCACTTTTTATCAGCCGATATATCGTGATTTTTTAAGCCCAAAGGATGATTTACCAATTAGTAATTATGTGCGGGAACACAGTTATGATACCGCAAAGGGATTGGGTGGCGTGTTTTGGCAAAAGGGTTTTGTACAAAAGGCAAAATATTTGCAAAAAAATGAAAAAATCAGCATGAAATTGAAACCTGCAGCGTTACCAAATTTGGAAGCAGATGTGTTAGGTTTTCAGAACGCAGTCCAAAGCAAAACTGTATTTAATACTGTGGAAACAAATTTTGGTGTGCGCATGAATCAAATGGCATTGAAGTTTTTGGAAAAACAAAAATAAAAACGCACCAATGGTGCGTTTTAATTCTGGTGCCAGTTGTCGGACTTGAACCAACGACCCTCTGATTACAAATCAGATGCTCTACCAACTGAGCTAAACTGGCAAGCGAGATATATAATATAGGCAAATATGCTTTTTTGCAAGTAAAAAATACAAATAATCTTTTTTTTATCTCTTTTTCCCACAGAAAGTATCAATCATGTCAAATATTGGCTGAAATTCACTGGTCACAGTTCGATATATTTTATATATGCGTTCTATTTTGCTGTAAAGAACAGGATAATCAGGTAAAATATCTGTGGGCAGCTGGATACGTTGGTATTCTTTCATCATTAACGGTGTGCGTCCAAATCCGTGTTGGTTTGTCTTTGGGTTGCGCCCTATGACAAATAAAGTTCCCCGTTTGTCGTAAACGATATATTTATCAAAGCCGTTAACAAAGACGTGCCTTATATCTGATTTTTTCAGTACTTCAATAAATAAGTTGTCAATTTTTGTTTGTGCGACCATTTTTTTCCCTTTTTATTGGCTGTCTGCTGATTATATTGTAAAAAATGCGTCGTGTCAAAAAAACACTTTGACAAACTCTTGACTTTTTGTCAATTTGTTGCTACATTAACAAAAACAATCAAAGGAGTAAAAATGTTTTTGTTTTTTAATAAACAATTTCGTTTGGAACAAAATTTAATTTCTGAATTGGCAAAAAAGATAAAAAAATCTGTCAGTTTTCATTCTTGTTATGGTGGCAATAATTCTAATACAGAAATATATAAACTGGACAATTTAGACATATGGTTTGACATAACAAATCGTAAAATAATAGTGTTTGATAAATCTGGTGCAGAAATTACATCTTTGGATTGTCATTATGATGAATTATCTGATATGCAAAAAGCAAGAACCAAATGGTTTCACGATTTGCTTTGTAAAGTTGCCAGGGGGCGCAAAGATGCCGAAGAAGAAAAACAAAAAAAATTGCAAGCAGCTTGGTTGAAATTACAACAAGAGAGAAAAAAGCAGAAAAAAAACAAGTTGCAAGAATTACAGCAAAAGTCTGTGCAGGCCGCTTTGGACAAGGTGCGCAGTTTATAAAGTTAACCTAAACGGGCATTTGCCCGTTTTTTATTGCTATTATAAAAAACACTGATAAAATACAGGGCATGAAAAAAATACCAGAACTTTTATCGCCGGCGGGAACATTAGACGCGTTCAAGACTGCGATTTTATATGGCGCAGATGCGATTTATGCGGGTTTGCCGGGGTTTTCTATGCGTGCACGTGCGAAAATTACTGTGGACGAAGTAAAGCAAGGTATAGATTTTGCGCACGAACACGGTAAAAAAGTTTATTTAGCGTTTAATTTATTTGCTCATGACCGCGATTATGAAAATATGGATCGGGTAAGCGAAGTCTTGAAATATCTTCGTCCTGATGCGCTTATTATATCTGATGCAGGTGTTTTAATGTGGGTAAAACAACATCATCCAGATATTCCAATTCATATATCGACCCAAGCGAATATATGCAGCGCATCCACGGTCAAGTTTTGGCAAAATGCGGGTGCGGTGCAGTGTGTTTTGGCACGCGAAGTATCGCATAATGAATTTAAGTCTATCCGTGAACAGTGTCCTGATATAGGACTTGAAATATTTGTTCATGGTGCGATGTGTATGTCTTATTCAGGGCGGTGTTTGTTGTCGAATTATATAACGGGGCGTCCATCTAATCGTGGGGCGTGTGCGCAACTTTGCCGTTGGAAATATGATGTGATTTTACGCGAAAAAGAATCTGGTATAGAAATGCCAATCGAAGAAGACGAACGTGGCGCATATATTATGAACAGCAAAGATTTGTGCCTTATGCCACGATTAAAGGAAGTAATAGAATCACACCCTGATACACTTAAAATCGAAGGCAGAAATCGCAGTGAATACTATGTCGGGATGGTGACACGTGCGTATCGTAATGCACTGGATGCGTATGCGCGCGACCCAGAAAATTTTGACCCAACGCCTTTTATGGCAGATTTAGATTTACTTGAAACACGTGGATATACGACTGCGTTTTTTGATGGGCCTTTGCCAAGTGATGCACATGATTATGAACAAACCCATTCTAATTCAGATTATTGTGTCGCAGGTGTCATAACAAATGTTGATGATACCAACATAACATTTGAATTGCGTAATGAAATACGGGCTGGTGATACGATTAATTTTGTTTTGCCGTATATTCAAGAAAAAGTTTCGGTTGTTTTGGAACATATTATTAACGCCAAAGATGGCTCTGAATTGCCAAAAATGTCCGCAGGGCAGTCTAATTCGCTTTTAATACCAATCAGCGCCATACCGGTAAAATATCGTGATAAAATGGTGCCATTGATTTTGGCGTACAAGCATAAATAAAAAAAACGCCGATTTGGCGTTTTTTATTATTCAGATTTATTTGGTTCGGGTATTTCAATATAATCGTTGTATTTGCCCAGGAATCGTGTCCCGGTCATGCATACAAAGTTAGACAAAGAATCTTCGTATTCACGACTTGCCGCAACCCAACGGTCTGTTATTTCTGTTTTTGCGCCCTGATATCCGGCAAAACCACCCAATGCGCCACCTGTTGCCGCACCTGCAACTGTGCCCTTGGTACGACCAGGGTTAGAAAAGTCAATTAAATCACCATCATCAGCACTGCCGGAAGTTGGGGTGAAAACAAACTTGGCAGCGGACGTGTTTTCTTCTTTGTCGCTTTTTGGCGATATTTCTGACCCCACAGAACCGTCAGAATTACGATATCTTAATGTATATGAACCTTCGGTTTTTCCGATTGTACTGCCCCATTCAGAAGTTTTATGCCCACCAAATTTACTTGAAATTCCACTTTTCATAACAGCATAAGCGGGGTATCCCATGCCAGTTGTTGCAGTTGCGCTGGCTATGACGAAATATGCATCATCTGCTTTTTTTCTGGCATCGGTTATTTTTTCGAAAACAGAACTGCCTTCATCACTTACCGCATAGCGTTCGGAAATTTCAAAATTTTCTGGGGTCTGTTTTTTATTAGAGTCCTTAAGGTTTTTTAATGATACAGAACCATCACGACCTTTTACTTCTATATTCAACAGACGGTTGGAATATGGACTACATTTATATTTATTTGGGTCATTGTTGTCTGTTTCGCACAATCTTACATCGGTTCCGTTCAGTTTGACAATATAGAATTTGTTACTGTTCTCGGCTTCTTTTATTTTTGTGCTAAAATCGTCCCCTTCTTTTTCTACGCGTCCAACAACACAATCGTATTCTTTTTTATCAACCGTACATTTCTTTATTGTCAAAAATTCGCCATCACTGGATGCGCCCGCCAACATGTTGCCAACAATGGCACCGGCTTCTGCGTTAATAACGGTTGATTTTATGGTATCGCCTGCAACCTTGCCAGAGTATGCGCCTGCGGCTTCGATTCCTGCACCGGTCACTGCACCAATTGCGGTTCCTGTCATTCTGTTTTTACCAGTACCCAAAAGTTTTGTATCGCCAGCATCCTTTGGTGCCAAAATGTTTCCCGCCACAGCGTGTATAATTGCACCAGCCGCGATTTTTATTCCGGCGTTTTGTTTTTGTTCTTGGTTCATGACCGCTTCGACATCTGCCATGGTTGGTGCATCGTCTGCGGGTAAAATTACCTTTGATAACGCTGCCACATTCATCCCGTTTTCAGGGAACGAATCAATGTTGCATTTCATCGCATCGCCTGCCGCCAAAGTTGTCGTAGCCAACACAATGTTGGTATTCGCATCAACCAAAGATACTTCTGCAACGCATTGGTCAAGTTGGTTTTGACGAATGCCAGATTCTGGAACCGCCCACATGAAAACACCGTTTGGATAAATCATCGCACAGTTTTCCAGATGTGCAACGGTTGTTTCTGATGTGTTGCTTAATATCGCCGAAGCCAACTTTTCGTCAGAAACCCTTACCGGCAAATTTGCTGTCGCAGATGAGGTTGTTGCATTCGTTGCGGTTGCATTCATGTATTCTTGTTGATAGCGTACTGCGTTAACCTGTTGATACGCATCCGCATAAGAACGTCCGGCGTTTTTTGTGTTCACAACAACACGCGCATCAACTGGCAGGGCAGAAATGCTTGCCAAAATTGCAGAAAACAAAGATATTTTACATACTTTATTTTTCATTTTATGTTAAAATTCTAATCTTAAACGAACGCCTACATCCAAACTTGATAATGTTCCACTTTCAAACCAGTTCGTATAATGGAAAACGCTGTCATAAGGCGCTTCGTATTCATCGCCGGCACCATCACTTAACCATTCTGTCTGAGATACAATAATAGAACCAGATGTTTTAACCTTACCCAAACGGGCATAACGAACAAAGAAATCAAGTTTCAATCCATCATTCATAGCCGTCGTGACACCGCCTTCCAGTTGGAATGCCAACTGTTCCATTGTGCCACCGTTGTGATATGCATAAACGTCGCTTATTGCGGTCAAACCACCGGCCTGTATGCTGCCAGGGCCAAGTCCATTTGTTTCATCATAAAAACTGTTATCAAAAACGACATAGTCAGCAATAGTGTTCAATGATAACCCAACGCCCGCACCAACATATGGACGTAATTGCCCACCCATAACATTCCCAGTAAACGAATCTATGTTGTAATAAACGTTCAACATTGTTGCATTAGATGTTATCGCACCACCAGATACAGTTGCATCAACAAAGCCATCACCTGTGGATGTCTGAACATTGCTGGCATAAGACATGCCGGTATAACGCAAATAAGAAAAATCTACGCGGATATCACTGTTAATCGCGGCACCTACAGAAACTGATAATGGAATCACGCTGTCCGATTGTACGTCAGATGCACGAAACGCCCCGGGCGCAAAGAAAGAATTTTCCTGACCAGCATAATCGGCGGATATTTGACCGCTTATCATCGTGCTGTACCCCGCAGAAAGCCCGACATATAGACCACTGTCCGCCAATCTGTCATAATCTGAGGACTGATAATACTGACGCCCCGCGTTTGTTGCCGCAGAACCAACACGTGGCAACGTTCCGGTTATACGATTCGGGTTCGTTGCAGCAATCGGACGACCGTTTGTCGCAGAAGCCGCAACCAATTGCTGGGTTGTGATGTTTGTTGCACGCCCAACCATTTGTGGCTGTTGATAGCCAACAACCTGTTGTTGCGGATAAGTGTTTATCACATATCCTTGTCGTGCCATTTGTTGTGGATTATACACAGGGTACGCGGCATGTGCACCAATTTGGGCAGATACCATAATGCCGGTCAAAACCGCAAAAATCGTGGTCTTTTTCATCGTTTTATCGACTTCCTTTGTGAGTATTATATCATAAAAATAAAATCAAGGAAAGTCATAAAATAACATTTGTCCCATAAAATAAAAATTGCACCCAAAAGGGTGCAAGTGTCCAATATAAGTTATTTTTAGATTACAAATTTAGAATCTTGCACCCATACGGATACCCAATTCCATTTTTGTATCTGTTGCATTTTGAGATTGTGCGTGTGCATCATCCAATGTGTATTCAAAGAACATTGAAAATTGAACATCGTCAGTCATTTGATATGCAACACTGGTTTTGATTACATATTCATCCCAACCGTCATCCATATCCGCTGTTTCTGCCAACAATTGATCGATAACATATTGCTGTTGACCTTTCTTGTAAGCCTGCACAGCAGGAGCATCACCGGCAAAATCAGGCATTTGTGTATGAATACTTTTTACACCATTGTCAGAATGTTCAATGTATTCAAACCCTGCGCCCAATGACCATTTGCTGTTCATTTGATACATCGCGTCAAATCCTGCAACTGTTTCATGAGTTGACTTCAATTCAACAGAAATTTCAGATGGGAATAATGGTGCAAAGGCATTTTCTGGATCAATCGCAATTTTATTATTGTGGTTTCCAAATGTTTGCAAATATTCAACGTGTGCCGCCAATGTGAAATCGTTCCATGTTTTACCAAAACGAGTTCCAAATATTGCGCCCCAACGACCATTTGAATAGTTCGCAAAATCGAAGCCTTTTGCAGTGTATGTTCCCTTCATTGGTGAAATGCCAGACAAATAAGCATCCCCGTACAAATCAAGTACGAATGGGGCTTCTTCTGTCAAAACACGATACGTCAAACCGATACGACCGCGGTGCATGCCCTTGCGGTTGATTTCGTTATCGCGTGTGTATCCGAAACGTCCGTGTACATCCAATCTGTCTGTGATGCCGTACCCAATATCACCAAAGAAGCGCCATACTGGAAATTCTTCTTGGCCACTTGTGCCTTTCTTTTCGGTTGCTTTTGTTCCTTCCACTGTTTTATACATCATCGCGACAGCAGGTTTCAGATATACTTCGCGATTTTGAGGCATATAAAGTGGATTTTCCATGTTTGATGCCGCCAATGCATTTGCTGAAGCAACTGAAGCAGTCAGCGCAATCAAACTTATCAAAGGTTTTTTCATCCATTTCTCCTTTTTTATTTGATGAAATAACCGACCCCCATTATTGGCAAGACCGGTGCCCCATCCATACCACCCATTATTGGCAATAGTACGCTTTGCGATAAGGCAGACATATTTTTATATATTATGGAAATAAAGTCAAAATATAAATTGTCTTGACTTGATTAACAAAATATGAAAAGCAACAATTTTTTATAAACAAAAACCGCCTAAATGGCGGTTTTTGTTTATTGTTTAATGCTTTACTATTTCAAGTAATTTTTTTGCAATATCGGTTGTTTTTATCCGTTCTTGTTCCATTGTATCGCGATATCTTATTGTGACAGTGCCATCTTCCAATGTTTGGTGGTCAACTGTTATACAAATCGGCGTTCCAATTTCATCGTGACGGCGATAGTTTTTACCAATGTTTCCAGAATTTTCCAGTTCTATTTTACCGATTCCTAAGCCACGCAATTCATCAACAATTTTATTTGATAAATCTACGATTTCAGGAACATTACGAACCAGAGGAATAACAGCGGCTTTGACCGGTGATAACCAAGGTTTTAATCTTAACACTATGCGTGATTTTCCATCTCCCAGGTCTTCTTCATCATATGCTTCTATCATAACTGCCAACATAGCGCGATTTACACCCATCGCAGTTTCAATCACATACGGAATAAAGTTTTCGCCGGTTTGAGCATCACTGTAAGACAATTTAGTTGTGGAATCTTTGTTTTCCATAACATTAGCAGCCAATTTGAATTCATTTTGCGCCTTGGTATGAGAACCCAAATCAAAATCTTGACGATTGTGGACACCTTCGACTTCATCAAAACCATCTGGGAAAGCATATTCGATGTCAACTGCTGCTTTTGCATAGTGAGCCAATTTTACATGTGGTAAGAAACGAAGTTTTTCTGCGGGTATCCCCAAAACATTTATCCACCATGCAAGACGGGTAGCCTTCCAATATTCAAAATACTTTTCATCTTCACTTGGGTTAACAAAATATTGCATTTCAGCCTGTTCAAATTCGCGCATGCGGAAAACGAAACCGCGCGGAGAGATTTCATTACGGAACGCCTTTCCAATTTGGGCGATTCCAAATGGTAATTTGTGTGGTTTAGAATCAAGGACATTCTTGAAATTAACATAAGTTGTTGTTGCGGTTTCTGGTCGCAAATAGGCATTGATTGCGCCATCTGCCATTGCACCAATTGACAAACCCATCATTAATTGATATGCGCGTGGTTCGGTGATATCAGTGCTGCCACAGTTGTCGCATTTTGTTGGATCCTTCATTTTATCCTGACGCATGCGTGCACCACATTTTTTGCATTCAACCAATGGGTCAGAAAAACTGCCTTCGTGACCAGAATATTTCCACATCAAACGATTAGAAATCAAGGCTGCATCCAATCCTTCGATATCATTGCGTGCATAAATCATTGCGTTCCACCATGCGTTGCGAATATTGCGCATCAATTCAACACCGTATGGACCATAGTCATAAGCCCCACCAAGTCCACCATAAATTTCAGAACCTGTGAAAATAAAACCCCGTCTTTTGCAAAGTGCAACTATGTCATTTACTGATTTTGCTGGCATTTTTTACCCCTATAATTTTACTGCCGATAATATTAGACCTTTTTAATTCTTTTTCAACTTATAAATCAGGTTCAATCGCATTGACTGGACAAACCGCTGCACAGGTACCGCATCCCATACATTTGTTCTTGTCTATTGCGCATTTGCCACCTTCTGCATCAATAATAGCCATCGCAGGACACACCCCCATGCAAGTATGACATCCAATACATTTTGTTTTGTCTATTTTATAAGCCATTTTGTTTTCCTTTTCTTCTTGTTTCTTAATCTCTGCTGTTCAGAAGTCCCAATATGTATTCGAACATTGCCACAAAAGATATATACATGTGCAATGCGCCAAGTACAGCCAATTGGTCTTTCTGTTCGCCGTTGCCAACCGCATAATAAGCGTTTTTCAGATTTTGCATATCATATGCAGCAAAAAGCGCAAATATTAATACACCCAGCAAGCATACAACCTGATTAAACACCACGCCCATTGGCCCCGTGAATATAGACACAATTCCAACCAACAATAAACCAATCATGCCTAAGAAAAGGAATATACCAAGGAACGATAAGTCTTTCGCGGTTTTATATCCGAACAACGCCATACAGGCAAACATGACCGCGGCCAAAACAAGGGCAATCATGATTGTCGAAAATGATGACACCAAAATCATCGGCGTTAATGCCACGCCCATCAAAATTGAATACAAAAATAACAATATTTTTGCGGTTGCGGGTTTCATGTTAAATGCGCGCGCTTGTGCCCAAAGCGACAAGCCCAAACCGCCAAATGCGATAATGTAATATGTAACGGATAAACCGCCGTTGCTAATCAACGCAGTCCATGCACCAGTCGCCATCATAATAAAAGTAGTCAATGCTGTTATGCCAACTGCACCAGTCATTAAACTGAAAATTTTCCTAAGATATAATTCTATGCCGCTAACCGTTTTGGACACAGATTTTGCTATAGCCATCATGTTCTCCTTTGTTTTGTTATGCTGAAAATATAATACACAATGGGTAATAATTCAAGAGATAACAAAACATAAATTTTTTTGATTTTTTATTTGACAAACCGATTTTTGTCAAGTATAATGTGCTTAAACAAACCAAAAGGGGTGCTTATGATAACTATAGACATCAGAATAACGGAAAATATGGAATTGAGACCATGCAGACAATATATTCCAAACGGTTTCGCAACAGAAAAATCAGATTATATTAAAGACAAAAAAAATGTTATAAAACAGATGAACATCGAAATAAAATCTTTGGAAAAAAAGATTGAAGATGCGCGCAAAGCTGGGATGCCAGTATCAGAACAAGATATAAAACGTCTGAAAAAATGTCGTGAAATTAAACAAAATTGTGAATTTTCGATTACTGTAATAACTATGCAAATTGAAATAGAAAAGAGAATTCGTACACACAAGAGATAATTGAAAAAGTCTTCAAATCAAGGTCGCCTGTTTGCGACCTTGATTTTTTGTTGAAAAGAATAGGCTTTTGATAATACAATACCACAAAAGGATGTATTAGCATGTCAATCATTATCAATCCAATTAACCCTGTTGCATTTTCTGTTTTGGGCTTGCCTGTACGGTGGTATGCGCTGGCATATATTGTCGCGTTTGTAGTCGGTTTTTTCATAATGAAATATTTAACAAGCAGAAAAGATGGCGAAATCATCCTTTCTAAAAGTCAAATGGATGATTTTCTTTCGTACTTCGTATTGGGGGTAATTGTTGGTGGACGATTGGGCTATGTGTTATTCTATAATTTGCCATATTTTCTGTTTAATCCGTTGGAAATATTTGCACTTTGGCATGGCGGTATGAGTTTCCATGGTGGTTTTCTGGGGGCAATAGCGGCTACATTCTTGTTCGTAAAAAATCAACATTTTGCAAAAGGTTCAATAACAAAAAATTCTTTCAAGATTTTAGACATTTTAACCGTTTTAGCACCAATAGGCTTAGGGCTTGGGCGAATAGCAAACTTTATAAATATGGAAGTAATGGGTCGTGTCACAAATTCTCCGTTGGGCATAGTTTTTGTTGGGCAAACAGATATTCCGCGCCACCCAAGCCCCCTTTATGAAGCAACGCTTGAAGGGTTTGTTTTATTCTTGATAATGTGGTTGCTTTATTGGAAAACAAATTTAAGGAAACACACGGGGGCTTTATCTGGTATATTTTGTATATTGTATGCGGTATTTCGTGTGTTCTGTGAACAATTTCGTCAACCAGATTCCCAAATTGGTTTCCTTACCAGCTGGGGTTTGACAATGGGAATGCTACTTTCAGGGGCTGTGTTCATTATTGGTGTAATTGTTTTAACTTGTGCAATGAAGAAACACAAGTAACAATTTTAATATGTACAAAAGGAGAAAATATGAGAATTATGAAAAATGATATGGAAGGTTAAACAAAACGTTTGACTTTTGGCTGTGCTGAATATAAACTGTGCATGCAAAAATAGTTCAGGATGGTTGGCAGAGCGGTCGAATGCGACGGTCTTGAAAACCGCTGACGGGGCAACTCGTCCGGGGGTTCGAATCCCTCACCATCCGCCAGGAATATTGAACATCCCGTGGAAATTCCACGGGATGTTCTTTTTTGCCCCATTTCCGGCGGTTTTTAGCCACGATATTTCCAATGTATATCGCCAGTTGCCAACAATCCGCCCATGTTTATGATATTTATATATCTTGCCAAAAAATGCGATGCCAGTTTTCTCCTAATTTTAGGATTCAGTAAATAAAAGGTTCTATATGAACGATACAAATATGTTAAAGCATAAGATATTGAACCCGATATCTTAAGGTAGGAATTATTAGCATATTTTCGATCCTTAAACAAAGACAGGCTTTCGTGCTTTGATCAAACAAGTTATGGTTTAACACTTTGATTTTAAATTATTTTGTTTGGCAATTTTAAAGTAATATGTCATGCGATCAATATTTGCTCTATCGGTTTCACAAAGTAAATCATCCAATACCAAATCTGTCTTTCGTGCATAGGATGCGTAATTAAAATACACATCCTTTATTTTTGATATAATGTCTCTGGGAAAAGAGAAGACAAGAAATTTATCCGATATTAAATCTGAAATGCCTGTTGTATCTGAAACAATAGTTGGAATTTTTGACAATATCGCTTCTAATGCCGTCAGACAAAAACTATCAAACACTGACGGCACAACACACAAATCGTAATTTTTATATTCTTTTATTATTTGGTCTCTGGGAATTTGTCCATAAAAATGGAGCCAACTATACCCCTCGTTTTTTAATAGTGTTATACTGTCCGTATGTTTCATTGGCGTTGTCGCACCAAAGCAATGAAGTTCTATATACAATCCTTTTTTTCGAAGTTGTTTTATAGCATCTATTAAACCAAAAATCCCTTTGCGTTCTTCTATGCGACCAGAAAATATTATTTTCATTGGATTGTTTTTTGAAAATTTATTGGTGTATTTTGTTTTTTTAATTGGTGTTGTTTTTATTGACAATTGTACCAATGTGAATGGTAAATCTTTGTGCAACACAGCACAGATTTTTTGCATCAAAATTTTGCTGTTTGTGACAATGTTTTTCGCATTCAATAATGTTCTTTGTTCCAATTTCTTTACAAAAGAACTTAGATACGCTGGATTGTTGGGGTTGTATGATTCCGATATAAAACTGGGGGTGTCACATTTTATAATTGTCCTGTCTTGGAATTTTTTTACAAAGAAATAACCTTCGCCGCCCCAATCGCTGGTTTCGATGACATCAAAGTGAATATGATTTTCTTTTTCTATTTTTTTTAATTGTTTATATGCTTTGTATGAATAAAAATATGCACCATATTTATTAAATTTTAGTGGGGTAAAAAATTTGCAGATGCGTGGCAGAAAATGAGGCAAATATATTATTTTTGTTTTATCGGTATTTGTTTCTATAACATGCGATATATCCGGTGCACGCGAAATAACAACAACATTATGCCCCATGGCGGTTAAAAACCTTACATTTTCTTGGACATAAGATGCAATTCCCCCGGACTCCCGTTCGTATGGTGGATATCCAGGGTAAACCAGGCATATATTAAGCTTTTTTAAAGAATTTTTTAATTGTGTCAATTTGAAAATCACCCCCATGTCCACGTTTATTTAACACGACCAATTCGGTTTGTGGCAACAGTTTTTTTAAAAGATGCGCCTGTTCTATATTACATATTGGGTCGTATTTATTGTGCACCAAATAAATCGGCTTTCCCGATAGCGCGGTCAATTCATCCACAATACCATTATCCGGCAAAAATAAATTATTACATAAAAAATGACAATATAGACGTTTTTGCAAAAAATCTTTACCAGCTAAATTTGTTTTTAATCCGTTATTTTTATGAAAAGTGTATTTGTATATTTCATAATCATTGTATTTTGATATAAATTCAATATCATTAGTTTGTATTGCATGTTTTATTTTCAAAAATATATTATTTTCATCAACATTGTAATTTGATAACGGCTTAAAAATTTTTAAATCACACATAAGTTTTTTTAAATCGTGATGACGCCCCAACAGAACATTTGACAACACCAATGATTTTGTTGTGTCTGGATATCTGGCGCCAAAAGACAACGCCAATGCAGAGCCCCATGATCCACCAAATAAAATACATTTTTCGCGAATCCCTATAAAATCCAACAACTCCTTTGCATCAGTCAAAATTTTGTCGGTTGTATTATCCGCGATTTCACCGAACGGTTCAGATTTTCCACAACCACGCTGATCGAATGTTATAATATTATACTTTGTTTCGTCCAAAAAATCATAAAATCCCGCCCATGAACAATCACCAGGACCAGCATGAAAAGACAAAACCGGAATCCCATTTGGATTGCCCAATTGCATATAATAAATCTTGTGTTTGCCGTCGGTTTTTAACCATCCATCTTTGTATATTTTCATTGAAACATCCCTTAACGAATATTTTGTATAATATTATATTTATTACGCTCCATCAACACATTTGTATCCGGCGAACGATTCACACGTTGTAAATTATTACAATTATAACAATATATTGTCACACAATTCGCAAAAACATTTATTGTATTTAAATTTTGCAATTCTGTTAAATCGTATGTTCCAGCTTTTGTTATATCTATTGTATTTTTGTTATCAAAAGTTTCCACCTTAATCGGTTGAATTGTTGACATAAAAATATCATATGACGGGACAACAATATGATGAAATCCGTGACTGGCGACACGAATTAAATCATCTTGGTTTTTAACGCGTACAGAATATGTTGTTGGCATACCAATATTATAATCTTTGGTCAAACATGGCGTATATTTTCTTTCGCCACATATTACCAATTCGTTTTGCATAAATAAATTTATCAGTGTTTGTTGTAATTCTGTATCACGAAACATAATTTCTTCGTTTGATATTGGCATAGCATGAACGTATGGTGGAAATCTGCCTTTCCATGCATCTTGTTTTTCCAATTTGTTTTTAAGATAATATCTTACTGTGCCTGCGATATGTCCTTCAATGGAAATTACATTGCCATATAATTTTCCGTTTAGACGTTTTTCAAAACGATCTATGACAATTGAAGCAAAAGGTATTGACCGAATTATGTTTTTTCCAGATATGCGTTCTTTCATCAACATATCTTTACGCAAAGAACAAACTGTTATTGTTGATTTTTTATCATTTATTTCTTTGTCCAAGACACCCTCGCCAATACAGTGCCCGATACATAACCCTTCATAATCCAAATCATACACTGTGTTTAATTTTACAAGCTTATATTCATTATCAAGATGCATTAAAATATTTTTTTCATTATCTATGCCCAACGCAGAATTTCTTTTTACCCGTTTTTCAAATTCAATATTGGCCTTGTGAAACGCAGATTCAAATGTTTCCGATGTAAACAGGGCCAATTTCAATTTATAAGACATATTTTTTTTAATATAAAAATCTATCATATAATCAAAATAATCTTTGATTTGTAATAAATGTCCGTAAAGTTCTTGCCTTGGCACAAATTCATATCCAGCATCCGTTTTTACAATATAATCTGATTGTTGGTCCAGCAACAAAGATTTCATACCATTTGTATAAATCCATTTGTAAAACAATATATTTTTTATTTGTTTTACATTATCAGGCGACAACTCTTGTTTTAACGATTCCAAAATGGAATTCAATACACCGTTCGGCGTGTTGTTTAATAAATACTGCTGATTTGTGATGCCGGTAAAAAAATGTTTTTTGATATAATCAAAAAAAACATTCATATTTGTAATTTCTACTTTTTCCATATCAGACATTATATTTTCCTTTGATTTCGGATACAAATTTTACGAAAGCATTTTTCCTTTGACGGAATAGTTTCTTAGATTTTTCTAAAAATAAAATATTTTCACCATTTGTGATAAAATCTTCCCAAAAACAAATTGTATCCTTGATATTAAATTCACCACATGAAAAACCACGCGAATACATTTTTATCAATTTTTTTGACCGTGGTATATTTAACACGTCCAATTTATCAGCATCAAAAAAGGCCTGTTGTAATAATGTTTTGGGGCAATATTGCGCATTTGCACCACGATTTCTGTGACATAAAATTATATTCACAACGATATCTGTGTATTTATTTTCTTTGGTAAAAAATTTGAATAATCTGGCAGAATATATATGATGATATTTAGCCTGTTGTTTAAAATCACTTTGTCCAACATCATGCCATATCGAAGTCAATAATAAAACGCGAAGGAAAGGAATCGCACGCAACCCCAAAATACATATATTATTATAAAAAACACGTTTACTGTGGCTAAAATTATGCACAAAGTTTTTGCGTCGATTTAAAATACTGTATCCAGTTATTAAAACAGAAAACAAAGTACTTCTTTTTATCATTTTTGAAAATGTTTCGTTTGGTGTCCAATTGAATAACTTAAAGAATTTTGAATTTCCTTTACATTTCCTAACATTTGTTGTCTGTCCGCTTGAGATGGCACAAAAATATTTTGCCCCTCATGTGTTTTGCACGATATTTCATATAAATCTTTTAAAAACAAATCATAAAAACATTTTACATATTTACAGCCCCTGGTATCTATGGCCAACATATCTCGGTTATTGATAAAAGCATCATACGCACACCCATTTCCACATATACCAATACATGAACAATTTTGACATGGTTCGAAATGAATTGGTGAGCGTCTTTCCCAATTTTCAGATACAATATTGCTATATTCTTGGATATTTATATTTTTCATTGCCATCTTGTTCAACAACAAAAATGACTTACAGGGTCCGATATTGCCCTTGGCATCTATATTCAAATTTTGGCTGGCCGCTGCCCCACAATCATGAAATCTGAAATTTTGTTTTACAAAAGGCTCTAAGTGTCTGAAAATAAGCTCAAAAAACACGCCACACGTACGATATTTTTGATGTAATCTATACATTGTTTTTGCGTATAATTTTTCATCAATTAAATATTTATAATCGCTAGAATTTGTAGTCGGTGGCTTCATAAAGTTAATACCTAGGCCAGTTGGATTATATTCATTTATCAAAAAAGAGATATTTTCATCGGCCTGATAAATTGTATGTTTTCCCATCACAGCAGAAATAGATATTTCTACACCAAAAGATTGCAACAATTTAATATTTTTATCGACCTGTGACCATGTTCCCTGACCAGCATGATTTTTTCGTAAAATATTATGTACTTGTTCTGGTCCGTCCATTGACACAATACATTTCATGTTATTATCAGCGAAAAAACGTGCTTTTTCCGGAGTTATAGCAATCGCGTTTGTTCCAACAACAATCCAACAATTTTCATTTGGGCGTGCATAAGTATTTTTGAATTGTATTATTTGTCTTATACTGTCAAAAAATAACGTGGGTTCACCACCAGTAATATGAATTATTTTTGGTTCTGCCGCAGTAGAATTTTCAAAGAAAAATTTTATAGCCTTTTCTAAACGTTCTGGTTGTGTTGGTTTCGCCGACGGTGCATCTATTAATTTTATAACTTTGCAATAATCACAATTTAAATTACAAACATCAGTCAGCAAAATTCGCAACAAATTAAATTTTGGTTGTATACTATATTTAACAGAATCTTGCAATAATTTTTGCTTGTATACATCTGGTCTTTGATTTGTTAAAAAATTATTATGTAACAGTATATTGTAACTATCAGAATTTACATAATTATTTTTGGATAATTTTTCAAAAACAGCTTTTAATGTGCGGTCACCAAAAATTTGCGACTGACGATAAGCATTATTTAAACAGTACACATTATCAGATAATTGTATCAAAGTGGTGCCATCTTCAAATTTCATGTTCTTGCCATTTGTTTTTATACATATAGCACAAAATATATAGTTGTCAAGATTTTAATACCAAGGGCTCAAACATTTCTGGTATAATCTTAGCTATAGCATCTTGCTGTTCTGGGGATGTTGTTATGAAATTTAAAATCTGTTTTCGAATTTTTTGAATATTTTGTTGTTGAACATCGCCCATTTTGATTGATATATTATTTCCATGCCATCTGTGCTTCAATAACAATTCTTGCAAGTTTGCTATTTTGGAAACCTTGATCAATCTGAACCATAATTCTTGATCTTCACATGCCAAATAATCTTCATCATATCGTAACTTATATTTATCTATGACTGATTTTCTTATCATTACAACAGGTTGATCCACCGGACAATCTTTTAACAGATAAAACAAATCTATATTCTCTGGTCGTTTGGAAATATCAAATCCCGGAAAATATTGTGTCCATGCCCCGAGCAGCCCGACATCCGGATGTTCATCCATATATGTTATCTGTTTTTCAAAACGTTCTGGCAAAGACACATCATCGCTGTCCATGCGGGCAATATATTCACCTCTGGCCAGGTCAAAACCTTCATTTGCCGTATAAACAATTCCTTTGTTTTTACATCTGGAATACGCACGAATTCTGTCATCTTGTTTTGCATATTTTTGTATTATATTCCACGTATTATCTGTGGAACCATCATTTATTATTATAAATTCAAAATCTTTGAAAGTTTGATTTAAAATACTTTCTATGGCCTCTGCTATAAATGCTTCTGAATTATACGCGGGCATAAAAACGGAAATTTTTGGGATCATTGCAAAACCTCTTTTTTTATTATGATTGTACACAAAGTATCAAATATCAAGAAAAAGCTTGAAAAACCGACACCATAAATTACAATACAATACAATATGTCAATATTCGGTTTTAATAAATTTGATATCAATGGTAAAAACAACATTATCGCTGCTGTTGTAGACGACAAACTTTTTAAGTTGGGCCGCCAAGAAATTCGCAAATTGGGAAAAATCAAAATACATGGGAATAATAACAGAATTTATGTGGGGCTTCCGTTAAACCCCGCAAATATAAACATCACGATATTATCCGATGATAATGTTATAAAATTGGGCAAAAATTGTATGTTTAACGATACAGATATATTGATGGAACGTGGAAACGGTAATTACCTTTGTATTGATGACAACACATATATCCAAGAAATACACATCTATATATCCGCCGGTGCAAAATGTAATATTGGCAAAGAATGTTTGATTTCAAGTGGCGTTCAAATATGGGCGTCTGATTTTCATGCGCTGATTGATAAAAAAACAAAACAGGTTATAAATATTCCACGGGATTCTTTGACCATCGGCGATCATTGTTGGATTGGCGCAAATGCCATCTTGACAAAACGGGCAAAAATTCCAAACAACTCGGTTGTCGCAAATTCTGCTGTTGTATCAAAGGCATTCTATGAAACAAATACAGTTGTTGCGGGAAATCCTGCAAAAATTGTAAAGCACGACATTGATTGGGATAAAAAAATAGAAATATATTAAACACAATATGGAGACACCATGAAAGGCATACTGAAAACAATATCTTTTTTTATTATATCAAAAGACAAACGCCGCAAATTCCAACGGAAGCACAGTATATTACCAAAATATATTCCTGTCTTTTCTGATACGGATACGATTTGCAGAAAAATGTCTTTGATACAAAACGGTGATGTTTTTACGATGCCAAATTCTGTAAAAATGTATTGCCCTTTGTATCCGTGGGACGTAATACAACGCACTATCGTGAACACATCTAAATTTTTTGAGCAAGACATCCTTTACACTCTGTTGAAATATTTACCGAAAAATGCCACCATATTGGACATCGGCGCAAATATCGGTAATCATTCGGTGTTTTTTTCAACAATCGGCGGCGCAAAGCGTGTAATTGCTTTTGAGCCGGTTCAAGAAACTTTCAGAATGCTACGAAACAACATTAAAATAAATAATCTTGATAAAATTGTGACTGCATATAATGTCGGTCTGGGGCACGATTGCGGGAACGGAGAAATTGATTTTATGGCATCTGATAATATTGGCGGAACAAGTATAAAAACATCGAACACAAAAAATAAATTTAGTTTTAAAATAGTATCTTTGGATAGCTTTAAATTAAATTTGAAAAAGATAGATTTCGTTAAAATAGATGTTGAGGGCTTTGAAATGGAAGTTTTGAAAGGAATGATAAATACGATAAAAAAACACAAACCCGCTATCTTCATAGAAAGTTTTCCTGCATATTGTCACGACTACTTGCCCTGTCATGCAGAAGAAGTTATACAAATATTGCGTGATTTGGGATACGATAAACCTATAACATTTCCAGAATATAATTGGTTGTTTTTACCATCTTGTTAATCCGGTAACAAAACTGCTCTATATTCTACCTTTTCGACGTTCTTGTTTATATGCCAAAAGATATGCACGTTTTTATAAGACACCAATATTTGTACAACATATTTTTTATAAAAACAATCCCTGGAAACATTCGAAATTTTGGCTTTTGTGGGGTTAAAAAAATATCATGGCATACTTTGTGTAAAAAGAAGAAATTCGCACACGTGGCAAAAAAATCCGACCTTTCGATTATCTTCTGGCCCGCCACAAAAATCAAACGCCCAACGGGGCGTTTTATTTTATTTTATTTTTATCCCTTTGCCGCATTGGCGGCACATGGTACAGTATCTGTCTGTCAACTTTCGTTGCAAAACAGAACCAAAATGCGCCGGAAACGTAACTATGACAGCATGAAAGTATTGTAACTGATTAACATAATTGGTATCAGGATCATCAACAACAGGTAAAAGTTTGATATCCACCAAGCCTTTGTAAACCGGACATTCTTTCATTGTTTTTCTGCAAAGCGGTGTCGGTGTGCACCCGATAGTACGAGATGTATAATCTTTTTCCCGGAACAAAAACTGAAGATATCTGTTCTTCATAAACATATCCTTTTTCAATACGTATTCTTTCTAAGAAATTAGCAAAATATGTTGTTTTGTCAACATTTTTATATGCGTTTTGATAGAATAGGGGGGGTGCTAGCTGCGTCTTTTGCCAAAGAAATCGTAAAAATTAAACCACTGAATTGGTGCAATTAAAATATTTTGTTCCAAGAATTTAGCAAATCCATTTGCCATGTCGTTTACATTTTTATTGTCTAATTTTTCAACAATTAGTGTGTATTTTTCGCGCCCAGTATTCAATAAAGCCACTGCAAAAACAGGGCAAGACATAGATTTAGCAAATCTAAAAACGCCCATTGGTAATTCGCAATCATGCCCCAAGATTTGTGTGTGTATTGTCTTGCCCGGGTTCGTGGCAGATATTCTGTCGCCCGCCATCATAACCAATTCCCCGTTTCCCAAAAAGTCAAACATTTCCGCGGCAGTGCCAATATTCATATCTTCTATTGCGTGAATTATTGTATTTTTTCTTACAGAATGTCGCGAAATAAACGTATGAAAAATACCTGTTTGACTAATTTGCTGAAAAGCGTGAATCTTGATGTTTTTACTGTCGGGGAATGCAGCCAGAGCTTCTATGTTTCCAATGTGACTGCAGATTAAAAATATACCTTGTTTTTGTTTAATCAGTTTTTGGAATTCTTTCCAATCAGCATTATTTTTGACCAAAAATGTTAAACGATTTTTTACAGAACACATCGCCACCATTTTATCAACCAAAGAATCTGCAAAAAAACTAATGTGTTGTGCCGGGGAAAATTTGGTTGGCTTAATATTGTGATTGATTTGGTATTCGTTCAAAATTTGCCTGTATTTACTTGAGAATTGCTTTGCAGATTTAGCACCTGTTCCAATTATGGTTGCCACCAATCGTGTCCAAAATTTCACAAATATTATGCCAAAAATTTTGTATATCCAAAAAAGCAGATTCAGACGAAAACTGCCGGCACCTTGTTCTTGCTGTTGATACCATTTGTCTGTATTCAATGCGACTTGCCTTTGGCTTTTTTTATTTTATAATGCATCCTATGCAGGTATTTATAGCAGATATTGATTCAATAAGCAAGAACCCCGATGATTATCTGGCGCTGTTGTCGCCAGAAGATAAACTTCGTGCAACAAAATTCCAAAAACATACGCGAAAACTGCAGTTTATATTAGGGCATTTAATGGTTAACAGTATCGGAAAAAAATACACATCTATCGCCCACAAGGACAGATTTGTTGTTGTTGCAAGCGCACAAAATACGCCTGTGGGTATTGATATAGAAAATGTGTCTGTTGAACGTGATTTTGTTGCTGGCGCGGCTCTTGCGGGGCTAAAAGCACCAAAAACATTGTTTGATTTTTATAAAGTTTTCACAGAAAGCGAGGCCACATATAAATTAGACGCCCCATCTGATTGTACTCGTTTTATAATGCATGATGACTATTTAATTTGTATTGTGTCAACGCGACAATTTTCGGTTCCGCGTCTAAGTTTTTTTGATGCAGAATCAATTTTGACGGCGAAAAAGAAATAAAGATATTAAATAACCTAAGGTTAAACCAAGCCCCAGTGTAATACCCATTGACTGAATTAAAAAGAAACTGGCAAAGCCTAATATTCCAAACCCCGCAAAACTGGTTAAAAACGAAAAGAATACAGGTTTTATTTCGTGGTTATCCGTCGCATTAATGTGAAAAATAGAATAATCTAATGTCAAACCGACAACAATGAATAAACTTAATAGATGGAAAAATGTTATCGGCTGATTAAACCATGTTAATACCGTGGCAGTTAACCCAACGGCCAATAACGAAGGTGTCAAATACAGCAAAGCCTTTTTCCCGTATAACACCAACAACAGCAAAACCAAAGAAATACCGCATATTGTTAACAAACGATATGATTCATACGAATATTGTTGCATTAAATCAGCCATTTGTTGTTTCGGCGAAACTATTATTGCGTTGGTGGCTGTTGTCTTAAATTCAGAATTGACTTGTGCAACAAGATACACATATTTGCCATCATTAAATATAAACTTATTTAATAAATTATTCAGTGTTTCGTTATTCTGAATATCTGAAAATTGAATTAGTGGCGTTTCAACAAATTTCGGAATTGTACGAAGTCCTAATTCGCGATAAATTTTTTTTGATTCTGATTTGTACAGTGCACGAATTAAATCTTGATTTTCAATCTGACGTTCTTGCGATGGAATAATGGTTGATAAATCAAAAAAATTGCCAGATTTTTCTTTTATTCTTTCAGAAGTGCGCAAAACATCGTTAAGGTTTTCGCCACGAATAAGTAAAAATTTAGATGCATCAATATTATTCAGTTTTTGCATTAAAACTTCTGCTTTTAACAGTTCGGCATTTGGCCTGTATAATTGCGACATATTATTTTGTGCCTTTATAAAAGGTGTTGTTATCAATATCGCCATAATCATTGTTCCAATTACAAAAGGACGATATTTTTTGGAAACAGCATGTGGTATTTTTATTACGGTGTTCGTGGCATTTATTGATTTAGGCATGAATACCAACCAGCCTAAATAAATCGCGGACAAACCGGCAATGGTAAATACTGATATCTGTTGCAGCAAAGACAAGCCAGAAAACATTAACGGTAAAAAACACACAAGTGTAGTTAAAAAGGAATGTAAAATGTTTTTATGAATTTTTTTATCGTTTTTATTAAGTAAAGAACTAATAAAATGGAAAGAATAATCTATGCCAAGTCCAATCAATGTCGTGCCAAACACAAATGTTAATATATGTGGTTCGGAAAAACACAAAAACAACGCAACAGAACCAGATATGAAACCAAAAAACAAACTTAAGATAACAGGTAACAGCGTTGCTGTTTTACGAAATAATAACCAATTTAGTAATACAGCCACCATTAATGCTATCAAAGAGAAAACGCTTAACTGCATTTTACTGGTTTGAGTCATGTTTGCGGTGTGCATCGGAACACCAGACAAGAATACCTGTGTGTCGTTTTCGTTGCATTTCTTTACTAATGTTGTTAAAGAGTTGATATTTGTTATCAATTTATTTGTGTCGTGATTCGCAACATTAACAGAAATTAAAATATAATGATTTGGTGCAACATATTGCCACAAGAACCCGTCCCTGTAATTCCATTTTCCGTTTGCAGATTTTAGTTCGCTTATATAATTTGTCGCCAAAAGAAAAGGGTCGTCTTTTAGACTTAAAATACCCGGAACCATCGAACTGGAAACCGTCGAAACCGCATTGGCAGTAATTTTTGCAAAATTTTCTTGTTTCAATATGTCGCGATAATCAGAACTTAAAAACGAATTTCTGTGAATATTAATCTGATTAAGTGCATCAGATACAGATATGTCGGTGGTTATAACAGACAAATCATCAAATTGTTCTGTGGATAATGCGTCTGTTATGTTTGCCGCTGTGCGTTTCGCGTCGTTTAGATTTTCAGATTTAACAACGATATTAACAACATCTGAAAATTTATTTGTTAATTCATCAACCGGCCAATCTGTGTTGTTTGTTTCAATAAGCGAATTAAGATTTGTTTGCAAAGATAATGGCGTGCGCCACAAACACAGTATGCATAGACTGCATAAAAATATGCTTACAAAGAAAATCTTTTTAACATTCAATTTCATCAGTTAAATCTGTTTTCAAGCGCCTAAAGTCAAGTACGATTTTCGTACCGTTTTTATATTTTATAACAATTTGTGTTAAATCTTTTTTGTTTCCTGTCATTGTCATTGATTCAAGGAAGTCAGAAATTGCTGAAATTTTTGGTGATGCCAACAGAGTCCAGTTTTGTCCTTTTTTGCTTTCTGTGTAATCAGCATCAAATGCCGTCAAAAAGTCGTTCATGTCGCCATCCAGCATATCTTTTATCATAGATTGAATTTGTGAAAAATATGGTAAACTGGATAAAGTTTCTGGTGACCCATTCACGCAATAAGTGTCAAGTGTAGATGTAAAATCAAAAGAATTTGGATCCAGTTGTTTCCACTTGAACCCACTATCTTTTACGAATTTAACAACACCACGTGCATGAAATATTTTTGTTGATTCAGGCAATGTTTTAGATTGGGTGTATGCAGCAGAAACCGTACCTAAATTATCAGTAAATGTTTTTAATGTGTCTGGCATTTGTGTAATGTTTTTGGCATTGGCAGTGCCACAAAACAATACAAACACCAAAAATAAATTTTTAATTTTTCCAGCGAAACCGTTTAACAACCACAACGGCAACCCAAAGAATAAATATGTATGTAATAAACTTATGTAAAAATTATCATGCCAAACACGAAAATGAGAAACGCCTGATTTTGGATACGTGACACGTGTTTGTGTGGTGATAATATTTATCCCCATGCGGTATAGTTTAACAAGAATTTCAATATCAAAACCCATGCGCATAAAACATAATGACGATAATATTGTATTTGTTTCTTTTACTGGATACACGCGAAACCCACACATTGCGTCAGGCATGTGCGGGTTTAATGTTTCGATTGCAACCCAAAAGTCTGTGATTTTGCGTCCAATTAAACGTGATTTTGGCGCAGAAGAATCATACACAGGTTGACCCACAATCAGTGCATTTGGGTGTTTTTGTGCAAGTTTTATAAATTTTGGAATATCGTTTATATCGTGCTGACCATCTGCATCAATTTGTAATGCATTTGAAAAACCTTTTTGGGCAGCCTGCCGAAACCCTGTCAGCATAGCAGCACCTTTGCCAGAGTTTTTATCATGTTTTACATACATATAATTGTATTTTTGACATGTGCTTTTTATCTTTTTTGATTGGTTGGTTTCACTGCCGTCATCAATGACAATCACCGGCAGTTTGTATTTATCAAGTTTGTTTGCAACCGTGACAAATGCATCTGCGTGATTAAAACAAGGTATTATTATGACGGCTCTAAACATTTTTATTCCTTTATAACAATTTTTCCGGCAGAATATTTTACATCACCTTTTTCATAACAGAAACTAAATTCGTTATCACTTAATTTGTTCAACTGAAAATGTACCAAAGTATCTGGTAAAATTAAACTGGTAAATTTCAGTTTTATAACATCATAAACTTCGATTTTTTTATGAAAAAAGGTCTGGATAAATTTAATAACAAAATGTAATTGTATTACCCCAGGCAAAACAGGACAATCTTCGAAATGCCCCTTGAAATAGGCAGAATCACCTAAAAACATAAGTTCTGCGGTCAAGAAAGAATCTGTTGTCGTCAATTTTTTTGCGATTGGTTCTGCCACAATGGAACGCAAGATTTCATTAATCTCTAATTTTAATATTTTACCTTGGGTATTCATAGGTATTTTATTAACAATTCTAATTTTTCGTGGCAGTGCGACATTCGGGAAATATGCTGACAATAAATTTTTTATATTTGTTATAAATTCATGCCGCCCATGTGATGTTATGAAATTTTTACCTTCGTCTGTTAGGGTCAAAACGCAACCTATAACAACTCGTCCGTTTTGATTAACTGTTGTCACATAAGCGTGTTCAACAAATTTATGTGAACATAATCTATCTTCGTATTCAGGCAAAGAAATTCGTTCTTCGGCTATTTTTACAATTCTGTCGGCGCGACCTTTTAACACAAACTGGTGTTCGTTTTGTGATTCTATTACATCTGACATTTGAAATGGGCGAACACAGCAAAATTCTGAATCTGCAATTATACAATTATTTTCATCTGAATTTATTTTTACACCATCAAAGACAGTCCAAAGAGGTCCGTTTTCTTGTTGACGGAAAGCAACGCCTCCGGTTTCTGTGCTGCCAAAAACCTCAAAGGGTGATACACCAAAGATTTTGCGTGTTTTTTCAGAAGTTTGCAAATTAAGTAAACTGCCAGATGAAAATATACCAACACAATTATCTGGAAATTTATATTGACCTTGATATTTTACTATTCCGTCCAGGAAAGACGGTGTTGTTGCGAATAAAACCGCGTCAAATTTTTGTTGTGCATCCTGTAATTCTTCCGGGGTAAAAATCATGTTTGTATCAATCGCAATTCCGCCAGCCATAGGAATCAAAAAACGCCACAATAACCCGTACATATGATATGGTGCAATGGAAGCAATCGTTACAGGCGACATATTGAAAGCGTTGTATTGCATTTTATTGTGCATGGCAACTTCTGCGGACAGGTTGTGAAATGTTTTGCATATTTTCTTTGGTGTGCCGGTGCTGCCCGAAGTAAAGAAATATATCAATCGGTCATCCATATCACAAAAATTCCAGTCGCTTCCAAAATCTTGATTAATATCTACAGATGTAAAACCAGCAAAATTAATCATTTGGTCTGATACAATTGTATCCGTTTCGGTGCGCAGAGCATCAATGCTTTGTTCCGTTAATATGGCCGGTAAAATAACATCTTTTTTTGCCTGCATCAATGCCATAAACATCACATGAAATAAATATATGTTTTCAGGAATATATAAAATCACAGTATCTGATTTTATGCGATTGAATACATTTGCCATGCGCGCAACATCATCAGAAAATTCAGCAAAAGACACTTTTTTATCGCCACGATAAAAAACAGTATGTGTTGGGGCAATATTACTGATAAAGAATTTATTTATTTCTGTGAACATTCACAAACCTTTTACGAATTATAAATTCTGTACCCATCATGATAGCAATCAAAATATAGGAAATCAAACCGTTAAATAGAACCCATGCTTCATCAGATAAGAATATTGTTATGAAAGAAACAATTGTCAAACAAAGCATAAATACAGCCCATGCACAAGTTGCGCTTTTGGCATATTCTTTTTGTTTCGTGTTCAGATTCTGCCCCATTCTTTTTGCAAATTTTTCAATTAAAGGGGTGCCCCGCAAAGATAACGCAAACATTAAACCGACATTGATATTCATTAAAACGGGATATAATTTCAGAAAAATATTGTCGTTAAAGATAATCAGTCCGGTGCCAAGCAGTAATAAACATGCAAATATCCAAATGTTTTTATTGCGTATAAATGTCATGCCAGCGATTGTTAATAAAAATAAAGCCAAAAAACGAACAGGCATGTGTTTTTTTAATATCAAAAACACAATAAACGGGTAAAAAATCGTGACCCCAAAGGCAATAATCTTAATTAGCTTTATTAACGATTTTTTCAATAGCATCAACCATATCTTGTAAAGTGCGAATTTGTTTGAAATCATCAGGCTCTACTTTGCAACCAATAATTTTTTGCAGACGGACAACCAAATCTACCGCATCAATTGAATCTAAATCTAAATCTTCAACCAAAAGGGTTTCAGGGGTTATTTTGTCAGCATCCGCATCAAATTCTTTAACCAATATGTTTTTTATATGATTAAAAATCTCGTCTTTTGTATACATGTTAATTTACTCCAATGTGATGTTTTTTGATTCTGCTATATATGCTGCCAAATGGGCAACGGACTTAAAGTATTCTTTATTAGCCTCTTTATCGGATTTGAAATTTACCTGATACTTTTTCTTTAATGCCATGCCTAATTCCAGTGCATCAATTGAATCAAGCCCAAGTCCTGTTCCAAACAATGGCGCATTTGTATCAATGTCATCTGCGCTTATGTCTTCTAAATCTAGTGCAGATACAATCAGTTCCTTAATTTCGCGTTCTAATAAATCTCGTTTCATAGTGTTTCCTTTATGCGATCAATGCTAGCAATATACAAATCAAAATTCAAGGAATTTATGCCTGAAACAACAAGTTTTTGGCTTTGTTTGTAATATCAATGGCGGCAGCACGTTTTTGTAATGGGCTTTTTGTATCATAAGAAATGGATGGCTTAATAATAATATCGTAAACAGATACCGATGCACCGACATCCCACCATTTTTGGTTCTTTCCAAGTATTTTGGGGGTGTTAGTAATTTTTATCGGTAAAATGTTTGCGCCGGTTGCTGTCTGTAAATAGGCAAACCCCCGATGTAAATGAATCTTTTTATCTGGTATTGTTCTGGTTCCTTCGGGAAAAATAACAATGTTGTATCCTTTTGATAAAACATCAGAACCGCACGCGATAAATTCATCTGGTTCCATTGTGTTAGATAAATAGGTTCTTCCGATAACTTTACGTATAAACAGATTCTTGAACAGGCTTCCTTTGACAACGCATACAGAATTTGGGATTTTGGACACCAAAATAACGACATCAATCAAAGATGGATGATTGGCAATCACGATGGTTCCACGCAAAGATTTCAATCGTTTGCTTTCCGGGCAGTTTATTTTTATCAAGTGTAAAAAACACATTAACCAAGTAAAAAATCGCCACGACAAATGAATTGTGTTCACAAATATTTTTTGCTGTTTTTCAGGTTTGTATATCAGTAAAATAATCGGAAAAATTACAGAACCTATCAACAAACCACCCAAACCAAAAACACAAAAACAAAAAGCACACAAAAATGAACGTATTATTTTAATCATTTTGCATTGCCCAATTCTTTGTTGTTATAGTGTTTGTGCGCCCTTCCAGAAAATCTGCCATTGTTTTAAATGTCAGTGTGTCCGCGCTATCTGTGCCGTGGGTAATTTTAATTGCGCGTTTACCGCTGTGTTTAATCAGAAAAGCCATGCCAAAGGCATGCTGTTCCCCGTCCAACACAGGCGAATATATATCAGGACTGTGTTCGCCAGCAAAAACAACCATGACATCTTGTTTTTCTGTTAATGCTTTTAATATCGCCATTTCCAATGTGTTATCCCCGGCTGCGATAGAAGTGTAGCTGTTAGTGTTTTTTGTAAGCAAAGAAAACAGGCCTGCGGCTGCGTTGTGTACAGAATTACTAAAGCCCGCAGGCGACATTTCTTTTTCATCAAAAAATTGTTTAATCAACTGAATCGTTTGCCCCCATTCGCCAAATTTCGATGCAAATACAGTTGTGTAATTCGGGTTTTCTGGGGCAATTTTTCCAGCCAGCCCCACCGCAATTTTTTCTATGTTGGACATGCGACGTCGTACCATTGGTGGAATAAACGAAAAATCTGGTAATTTTTCATCTGTCGATTCTTGCCAAATAATAAAATCATCAATATATATTTTATTGTTCATGCTTGAAAAATGCTTTTTTTTATAGAATACTGGCATTATATGAAAAAAATCATAATTTGCAAGTGGGTTTATATAGATGACGGTAGTATTGCAAGATTTGGGTTTTGTGTGTGCGTTAGGAATAACGCACGATGAAATCGTTGCAAACGCAAAACGCGGTGATACATCAGGTATGTTTCGTGTTAAACCAGAAGTTGCTGACGTGCGGGTGCCATTTGGGTCTGTTAATATTGAAACAACTCAAAAGATAAGATGTTATGATTTATTACTTGCAGCATTAAAGCAAATTGAAGACCCCATATTAAAATTGAAATCAGACTATCCATTAAATAGACTTGGAATTATTATCGGGGCAAGCAATACCGGAATACACGAAGCCCAAAAGCATTTGAACATTGCACTAGAAACAGGAACGCTACCGCAAGAGTTTTCTTTGTCTGAAATAGAATTATATTCACCGACTGCTTTTTTACGTGAAAAAACTGGTTTTGCAGGTCCTGCATATACTGTATCAACGGCTTGTTCGTCCAGTGCGAAAGTTTTTCAAGATGCCAAAGATTTAATAGAACAAGATATTTGTGATGCGGTTTTGGTTGGTGGGGTTGATGCGCGGTGTGATTTTGCTTTGAATGGTTTTAATGCTTTGTCGGCACTTAGTTATAAACATACAAACCCTATGTCCCGAAATCGAGATGGTATCAATTTGGGTGAAGCGGCAGCCCTTTTTATAATGGTGCGTGGCGAAGAGGGTATAAAATTACTGGGTGTTGGCGAAAGTTCAGACGCATACCATTTAACCAGTCCCGATCCAACAGGTAGTGGGGCTATCGCTTCCATGAATTCCGCATTAACAAATGCAGGTCTTGCGTCAGATGCAATTGATTTTATAAACATGCATGGAACAGGGACTGTGGCCAATGATGCGATGGAATCGTTAGCAATAAATTCTGTTTTCGGGGATAATGTTTTGTGTGCATCAACTAAACCGCTGACAGGGCACACTCTTGGCGCGGCCGGGGCGGTTAGTGTGGCATTGTCTTGGTTAATGATAAAACATCAATTTGTTATACCACATATTTTTGATGGTGAATATGCAACAGATTGTGCAAAGATAAAACTTGCAACCACGCAAAACAAAAAAAACATCAATAATGTGTTATGTAACGCCTTTGCTTTTGGGGGCAGTAACGCAAGCGTAATAATTGGACGGTAAAATGAGCAAGTACGATTTAACAAAACTTATACCACAAAAGGCCCCTATGATTTTTTTATCAGACGTGGAAGAATTTGATTATGAAAATCAAACTTTGGTCACGCGTGTTGATGTAAAAGATACAGATTTGTTGTTTGATAAAAACTTAGGCGGAATTCCTTCGTGGGCATCTTTGGAATTTATGGCACAGAGTATTGCATGTTGTGTTGGGCTTAGTGATTTGCATAAGAATCCAAGTGCTACGCCGGCGGTAGGGTTTGTGTTGGGTTCACGAAAAATATCTGTGTTAAAACCTGTGTATTTAGCAGGCCACTCATATTTTATACATGTTAAATCTATGTTTTGCGATCAAAACATCGCATCGTTTGATTGTAATATTGTAGATGAAGACAACAATGTCATTGCAACAGGTGCATTAAACGCATTTCGACCAGATGACATAAAACAATTTATGGAGACTAAAAATGAATAAAACAATACTTATCACAGGCGCAAGTCGTGGTATTGGCCGGTCTATTGCTATATATCTTGCACGTGCAGGTTATGATTTGGTGTTGCATTATAATTCTAATGTTGATGCAGCAAATGAAACTCTTAAAGATGTAAAATCTTTTGGAGTAAAGGCAAGGCTTTTGTGTTTTGATATTGCAAATCGCGAACAGACAAAAGATGTTATAAACACAGATATCACAGAACATGGGGCATATTGGGGTGTTATTTGTAATGCCGGAATAAACAAGGATGCTCCATTTCCAGCAATAGAAGGCGATGTATGGGATAAGGTGGTGCATACAAATCTGGACGGTTTGTATAATGTTTTACATCCGACTGTTATGCCCATGATATCTGCGCGCAAGGGGGGGCGTATAATAGCATTGTCTTCTGTGTCTGGTATTATGGGAAATCGTGGGCAAACAAATTATGCTGCTTCCAAGGCAGGAATTATCGGTGCGTGTAAATCTTTGGCGATTGAATTGGCGCGGCGCAATATAACAGTAAATTGTATTGCACCTGGTATCATAGAAACAGATATGACAGCAGACTTGCCAAAAGATGTTGTTGAACAAGCAATACCGATGCGACGTGCCGGAACGCCAGATGAAGTGGCAAGTTTGGTTGCCTATTTGTTATCTGATGATGCGGGTTATATAACGCGCCAGGTTATATCTGTAAATGGGGGCTTGATTTAATATGACAAGAAGGGTTGTTGTTACTGGTATGGGCTTGGTTAGTGCGCTGGGTAATGACCTGGGGGGCGCATTTAATCGTTTGCACGTATATAAAAATGCAGTGTGTAAAATGGATAATTTAGCGGCAATACGCGGGTTAAATTCACATTTAGCTGCGCCGGCAGATTTTACCGCGCCGGAACATTTTACGCGCAAAGTGTTGCGCACCATGGGACCAGTATCTGTGATGGCGGTATATTCTGCAGAAAACGCGTTAAAAGATGCGGGGCTTTTAGATTCGCCAGAATTAACCAGTGGACGCACAGGTGTCGCATATGGTTCTTCGTTTGGGTCGGCGGGTCCTGTGGCAGATTTCTTTTCCATGGTTAAAACAAATGAAATTGGTAATGTCACATCTTCGTCTTATATAAAAATAATGCCACAAACCGCAGCGGTTAATATATCGTTATATTTCAAGACAACTGGGCGTTTGATTCCCAGCGGAACGGCATGCACTTCGGGCAGTTTGTCGGTTGGGTTTGCGTATGAAAATATAAAGTCTGGCGCACAAGACATAATGATTGCGGGTGGTGCCGAAGAACTAGACCCAACCCAGGTTGCTGTATTTGATACTCTGTACGCGACCAGCACAAAAAACGATACGCCTGAAAAAACGCCTTCGCCATTTGATGTAAATCGCGATGGGCTTGTTATCGGATGTGGTGCCGGAACACTGATATTGGAAGAACGAGAACACGCAATCGCGCGTGGTGCCAAGATTTATGCAGAAATCGTTGGTTTCGGCACAAATACAGATGGTACGCATATTACACAACCAAACCCTGATACGATAGCACGTTGTTTAGAATTGTCGTTGGAATCTGCAAATCTGAACCCAAAAGATATAGGCTATATATGTTTGCATGGTACGGGAACGACATTCGGTGATATCGCAGAATCTGTCGCAACAAATCGGGTTTTTGGCGACACTGTTCCGGTCAGCAGCTTGAAAAGTTATGTTGGACATACTTTGGGTGCATGTGGTGCATTGGAATCGATATGGTCGATTCAAATGATGAATAATAATTGGTTTGCACCGACGTTGAATTTGAACACTGTTGATGACAAGTGTGGTGCATTGGACTATATAACGAAACAGGGGCGCAGTTTTAGTGCTGATTTTGTGATGAACAACAATTTTGCATTTGGTGGGATAAATACTTCGCTGATATTCAAGAAAAATTAACAAAAAAATCTTGAAAAACCGCATAATACTATTATCATGCATTTTGTACAAAAAATGGGGCAAGAAATGAACATATACAAATTGATTTCCGGCAAGATACGGGAAAAATTGCAATCTATCCCAGAATTACATGATTTTGTAAATTCTGAAAAGTGGAACAATATTGTTGTGGAAGTTCCAAAGAACCGTGATTTTGGTGATTTTTCGACCAATGTTGCGATGGTTTTGTCGCGCGAATTAAGAAAGAACCCGCGCGAAGTTGCAGATTTATTGTTGCCTTATATCAAAGATATTCCTGAAATTACGGAAGTATCTGTTGCGGGACCGGGCTTTATAAACATGAATGTTTCGGATGCGATGTGGCAAAGTTTGGTGGAATCTATATTGTCCAATCCATCAGAATACGGTAATTCAGATTTAGGGCATGGCGAAAAAATCAATGTAGAATTTTTATCGGCCAATCCAACCGGGCCTGTTCACATCGGACACGCGCGTGGTGCGATATTGGGTGATGTTTTGGCGCGTTTGTTGAAAAAGAACGGTTTTGATGTCACCAAAGAATATTATATCAATGATTATGGGCATCAGGTTGATGTTTTGGCGCATTCGGTATTTTGGCGGTATCAAGAATTATTTGGCATGCACGATGGTGAATCTTTGCCAGAGGGCGCATATCCTGGTGATTATCTGATACCTGTGGCGCAAAAGATAAAAGATGAAGATGGCGATAAATGGCTGTCTGCGCCGGAAAGCGAATATGTTCCATATTTCAAGAAAGTTGCATCTGCTGCGATGATGGACTTGATACGTGCAAGTTTACGTAAAATTGGCATAGAATTTGATGTGTTCACATCTGAACGCGAATTGGTGGAATCTGGTCAGGTTGCAAAAACTTTGGAATTTATGGAATCAAAGGGGCTTTTGTACAAAGGGACTTTGCCAAAGCCATTGGGTGAATCTGATGAAGATTGGGTTCCAACAGAACAGTTGTTGTTCAAGGCGACTCAATTTGGGGACGATTCGGATCGTGTGATTGCACGTTCAAACGGTGAAACGACATATTTTGCGTCTGATATCGCATATCATTTGAATAAATTTAATCGTGGTTTTGTGAAACAGGTTAATGTTTGGGGCGCAGACCATGGTGGTTATGTAAAGCGTATAAAATCAGCATTGGGGGCGGTGACTAATAATAAGGCTGATTTAGATGTTGTTTTATGTCAGATTGTGAACCTTGAAAAAGACGGCAAACCGTTCAAAATGTCAAAACGCGCGGGCAATTTTGTCATGATAGAAGATGTTTTGGATGAAATTGATGCAGATGTTTTGCGTTTGTTCATGATTATTAAAAGCGCAGATACCCAAATGACTTTTGATTTGCAAAAGGCAAAGGAACAGTCCAAAGACAACCCTGTTTATTACATGCAATATGCCTATGCGCGTGCATGTTCGGTGTTAAAGAAATACGATTCATTGTTCCCAGGCAGTTTGGAAAAATTAGCAACACAAAGATATGATTTTGCATCTGCGTCAGACGTGGAACGCAATTTGATAAAGTTGTTGGGTGATTATCCGTCTGTGGTGGAAAGTGCGGGTAAAAACAAAGCGCCAAATTTGCTGACTAAATATATGGAAGAAGTTGCAGCGACATTTCATTCACTTTGGTCATCACACAGTGGGGTCAAATTGATAAATGAAAACGATAAAGCGACAACAGACAACCATATGTTAATGGTAATGGCACTGCGTAATGTGATTGGCAATGGACTTGAAACATTAGGTTGCACATTGAAAGAAAGCATGTAGTGTATGTCATTATTAATGATTGGGGCGGCAACGCCCCATTTTTTATTATAAATGCCGGAAATTCGGGCTTTGTGAAAAAATTTGAAAAAAAGTCTTAAAAAACCCTTGGTTATATTTTGGTTTTGTGATATCATATCTGACAAGGAAAGGAATCATGAACAAATTTAATATACGATTTTTATCAAGTGTTTTGGTAATGTCGGTTTTTGGCATGTGCAGTGTTTCTGCGGCCCCCAGTGTTAAAATGTTGGGTACAAATACCGCGCGCGTTGGTACAAACACATCGGTGGTAAGGACTAATAATACATCGACCCCAACGACACAAAGGCTGGGGTCTATTCGTTCAACAAATGTGACAAGTGGTACGCCGTTGACGATTAACAAAGTTCCGACCAAGGCGAACGCTGTAAATTCTGCCGAAGAATCACGTTTAAGTTTGGGAAAATATATTCATTCAACTGGTGTGAGTGCCGGGACGATAAAGCCGACGACGGGTTCGGCATCAACTGCGGGCATTTCATCGGGTGATTTTACTAATTTGGCGGACCGTGTACAAAACCTTGAAAATGGAAAGCAAGATGCAATAAGTGTTGGTGATGGTTTGGTAAAAACTGGCAACACGATATCTTTAGATTCTGCGGCGGTTCAGAATCAGGTTGAAACTGTGTTGGCGGATGATTACTACACGGCAGACGAAATAGATGGTTTATTGGATAATGTTGGGGCGACATCGACATACCCATCGACCACGCAACAAAATGTGAATTACGATTCGATAAGTGTCGTAGACGAGTTTGATGAAAATTTTGATTTCACTGAATAATGCAGAAAAGGAAAGGGGAAATGAAAAAGTTAGCATTTTTCGGAATAATGACATCTGTATCAATAATGACGGGGGCTGCGTTGGCAGATTCTGCGGTTTTGACGACCCAGGGTTATGTTGACAAGGGCTTGCGTACGGTTTATCAAAAGATTGACGCGGAAAAGGCGAACAAGAACGACGTCTATACCAAACAAGAAATAGAAGCCAAGGGCTATTTAACAACAGCCGATGTTGAAAACAAAGCGAATGCGGCGGATGTTTACACCAAACAAGAAATAGAAGCCAAGGGCTATTTAACAGACGCTGACATAGATGCAAAGGCGAACGCGGCGGATGTTTACACCAAACAAGAAATAGAAGCCAAGGGTTATTTAACAAACGCTGACATAGATGCAAAGGCGAACGCGGCAGATGTTTACACCAAAGATGAAATTGATAACGCCGGTTTTATCACGTCTGGTGATGTGGAAGACGGCAAAAAATACGTCTATACCAGCAATGGTTGGGACGCGATAACGGTCGAAGATACCTTTGACCCAGATTTTGATTTTGGTGGATAATAAAAACACTTGAATTGAAAAATTGAATTGTGATAGACTGAGATTATAGAAGAAGAAAAAGACGAAGAATTAACAAACAAAACAAGAACAAAACAACCAAAAAAAGGAAGGAAAACATGAAAAAAATACTTGGAATATCATTGGTGGCGGTTTTAACTGCTATGCCATTGATTGCGGGCGCTGCGGTAGATACTGCAGATCCTGGTGCAACTGTCTCCACCAATGCACCTGTTGCGCAAAACGCGCCAAAATACGGGTTGGCGCCGGCAGATGCGACAAACGACGGCAAGTTCGCGACCGCTGGATACGTAAAGGGCGCATACAATGCCGCAATCAAAGCAGTTAATAAAACATTTGATGATGCAAAATCATATGCTGATGGTTTGGCAGGCAACTATGCGAACACAACTTTGGGCAATGTTACGGCTGGCTCTGTCACAACGGGCTTAATCAATAATGGTGCTGTAACCACAGATAAGTTGGGTGCTGATGCGGTTACTAATGCGAAATTGGCTGACAATGCAGTTCAAACAGAAAATATCGTAGATGCGAACGTAACTGCGGCTAAATTGGCGACTGATTCTGTTACAACAGCAAAAATCGCAGATGGAAACGTAACCAAGGCTAAATTGGCGACTGCTGTTCAAAATTCTTTGGACTTGGCAGACGGCGCGGTTCAATCTGTTGCTGAAGGTACAGCAAACGGTACTGTATCTGTTGATGGTACAGATATAGCCGTTCATGGCTTGGGTACCGCGGCATATACAGATTCCTCTGCATATGATGCAGCCGGTGCAGCAGCGACAGCAGAACAAAATGCAAAAGGTTATGCTGAAGATTATGCTGATGAAAACAAAGTTGCGAAAGATTCTATCGCATCAACTTTGACTGGGTCATCAACAAATGAACAGGTTGCCGGTGCAAAGGCTGTTTATGATGCGGATACTGCTTTGAGTAATCGTATCAAGACAATTGAAGATGAAAAAGGCAATTATGCAACACAAACTGGTGTTACTGCGACAATTAATTCGGCAATCGTAACATTTACGCCTGAGGGAACTATTTCTGGTACGATTCCTGCTATGACAGATTGGGAAACCCAAACGGCGGATAACATTAATGCAACTGGTTTTTCCTTTACTGGAACAGAGGCATCAACCAGCCCACAGGTTCAATCTTATCAAACGGGTACAGAGTCATAATCTCTTGTTTTGGGTGGGTGGGGTTATCCCATCCATCCATTACAAAGGATAAAATAGAAAATATTTTCCGAATCGAAATATTTTTCATTTTATCGTAAAAAAAACATAAAAAGCGTTTGAAACACTTGTCCGATTTATGATAAAATGTCATGGAAAGGAAAAAAGTTTTTAGAGAGAAAATAAACAAAACAAAGGAAGGAAAACATGAAAAAAATACTTGGAATATCATTGGTTGCGGTTTTGGCTGTGTCGCCAATGATGGCAATGGCAGAGGGCGAACTGGGGTCCGCCGTCACAATCGCCGGTACTTTGAACGATACAACTGGTTCTGCATTCACAACCCAATCTTATGTAAAGGGCGCGTATAATGCAGTAGAAGGCGATTTGGCAAATGTTAATGCCGCCGTTACAAAATTAAACGGTAATGATCAAACCGCCGGTTCTGTAAGGAAAGAGATCAAAGATAAGGCTGCACTTGCAACATATAATGCAAATGATGAAGGTTATGTTGAAGGCACAATCGGTTATGCAATCAAAAATGCAGTCAGCACATCTGCAACATCTGCTGGTGACGGTTTGGCGAAAAGTGCCGAAGGTGTTTTTAGCGTAAAAGTCGATGATACAACAGTTGGATTAAACGCCAACAAACAATTAGAAGTCAAGGCTGGCAGTATCGGCACAACTCAATTGGCATCTGGTGTTGTTACATCTTTGGGCTTGGCAGACACAGCGGTTCAACCAGGGAGTCTTGCAACAGTCGCAACAACCGGTGCAGCATCTGATATCACAGGTTTGGCAACTGTCGCAACAACTGGCGCTGCATCTGATATCACAACGGATGCAGATCACCGATTCGTGACGGATGCAGAAAAAACAACATGGTCTGGCAAACAGGATGAATTATCTGCTACTAACCAATTGAATCCTGCATATGTCGCAACAGATGCAAATAACGCTTTTGTAACAGAAGCTCAAAAAACTGCTTGGGATAATGCTGCAACTGCTGTGGCTGATTACACAACTGATTTGGCGGCGAAACAAGACAAATCTGATTCAACCGTTACTGCTGCACAAGCACAAGCTCATACAATTTTGACCGAGGGTGCAGGTGTTGCGGGTAACTTGGTAAGTCTTGCCGGTGGTATTGAAGCAATCGATGGCACTGCAATTCCTGTCGCAACGGCTTGGGGCGGGGCAAGTGGTAACGATACCACATCCACAATGACGATTAGTTCGTTTAGGAATTAATTAATTCCCATTTTGGGCGGTTGCGTTTAGGCGCAACCGTCCAAGGCGGATAAAATGGAAAATATTTCGATATAAAAAATATTTCTTATTTTATTCAAAGGAAAAAAGGGAAGGAAGAAATGAAAAAAATACTTGGAATATCTTTGGTTGCGGTTTTGGCCGTGTCGCCAATGATGGCAATGGCGGCAGAAGGTGACCGTTCTGCATCTTTGACAAAATTAGATGCGGCTGACCCGGTTGCGACTTCTAATTTGGCAACGACATCTTATGTCGGTGGCGCGTATAAAACAACAGCCGACAAAATCGATTTGTTAATTGACGATACCGCCGTGACAACGGATGGAACTTTTATCAAGGCCGGCAAATCAGTTTCAGCTAATTTGACCGCATTGGATAACCAGGTAAAATCGACTTCTGATATGATTTTGGATCCAGTAAATGGTTTGGCAAAAATCGTTAACGATGACCATGAGGCTATTGAAACCTTGAATGGTGGTGCAGATGTGGCGGGTTCTGTTGCATCCCAGATAGCAGATGCCTTGCAAGATTACGAAGGAACATCTGCCAGTGTTGGTAATTTGAATGATTTGAACACAACAGACCAAACCAACGTTGTTGGTGCGATTAATGAAGTATATTCTACGGTTGGTAATTTGGATGGTTTGAACACATCAGACAAAGACAGCGCTGTTGGCGCGATTAATGAAGTAAATTCCGCGGTTAATACATTGGAAAACAAAACAATCACTTATGTTGAAAGTTGGTCCAACCCACAGCCTGTGACAACGAAATTGGTCAGTTTGCCTACTTTGGAATAATATTTGGCAAAAAAGTGTTTGGAATAAAAGCGTGAATTATGTTATAATTTAATCGCAAAAAGATTCTTAGGAAAGGAAAAAAAGGAAGGAAAACATGAAAAAATTACTTGGAATATCGTTGGTCGCGATTTTAACCGCCGCCCCAATGATGGCAGGCGCCGCCGTTGGCGATGTTGTTGCCGGTGACCCTGGTTCAACTGCATCTGGTGCTGCATCTGCAACAAACCCACCAAAATATGCATTGGCGACATCAACTGCCAATGATGGCAAAGTTGCAACTGCCGGCTATGTTAAGGGCGCATATAATGCTGCGATTAAGGCTGTTAATAAATTACAAGATACCAAGCAAGATACAATTTCCGACCTTGCAACAATAAGATCAAATGCATCTGCCGGTGCAAACGCATTGCAAAAGGCGGATATCACAACAGGTTCTGCAAACGGTACTATTAGTGTCAAAGGTACAGATGTATCTGTTAAAGGCTTAGGTTCTGCAGCATACACCGCATCAACCGCATATGCAAGCTCTGCACAAGGTACAAAAGCAGACTCTGCACTGCAAACGGCTGGTAACGGTTTAACGAAATCTGGAACAACAGTTAGCGCAGATTTGACAGACAAAGGTGGTTTGGAATTTGCCGGTACTACGGATGGTTCTAAAACAATCAGCGTCAAAGTAGATGGCACAACAATCGAAAAGAACACAACAACCGGCGCATTACAGGTTAAATCTGGTACATATGCAACCGCCGCACAAGGTGCAAAGGCAGATACCGCATTACAACCAACAAGTGCTTTGGATGGTGCAAAATTAACAGCTGGTACAGTTGCAAAAACTGCCCTGGCTTCCGGTGTGCAGACATCTTTGGACTTGGCAGATAGCGCGGTTCAATCTGTTGTTGAAGGTACAGCAAACGGTACAATCGCTGTTGATGGTACAGATGTTGCCGTTCATGGTTTAGGTTCCGCGGCATACACCGCATCAAACGCATATGCAACTGCTGCACAAGGTACTAAGGCTGATAACGCAATCCAAAGTGCCGGAAACGGTTTGTCGAAAGATGGTACAACTCTTGCGGTTAAAGCAAAGTCTGGTGGCGGTATCACTGTTGATACAAATGGCGTAAGCCTTACAAATGGTATCCAGGCTGCAGCGGCACCAACAACATATACCGGTACGGGTTTAACCACCAAGGGTTATGTTGATGAAAAAGTTGCAACTGCTACATCTGGTATGGTGACGGCAAGCAGCACTAATACTTTCACGAACAAGACTATTGATGCCGAAGGAACAGGTAATTCGATTACTAACTTGAAAACAACGAACTTTAAGAGTGGAACAATAGTCACTTCTGTTGGGGCAACCGGTGCTGACACATCATTACCAACAGAAAAAGCTGTTCGTTCTGCAATTACAACCGCAACAAGCAGTATGGCAAAACAAGCCGGTGTAGTTGAAACAATCAAAGATGTAACGTTGACTTCTTCATTGGCAAGTACTGCGATTACAGGGACTGTTGCAACAGTCACTGATTGGACAAGCGAAGCCGCTGGCACCGCGCAAGTCACAGGTTCTGTGACCAGTGGTACGGTTAACACGTCCATTAACAGTGCTTCTGTTAAATACACAGAATCGTAAAAATAAAAACAACCTGAATGATTGCGCGTCCTGTGCAATCATTCAGAAAAAACAAGTTAATAAATTAATATAATAAAAAATATTTTGTTTGAACCATGAAAAAAGTATTTTGTATTTTATCAATTTTAACAATGATTTCACCCGCAATGGCGGCACCAGGGACGGCGGCCACTGATGGTAACGTCGCAACCGCCAGTTATGTTAAGGGTGCTTATAATGCATTGGACACCGCGAAACAGGCAAAATTGTCCGCATCAAACGTCACCCAGGGCACCGGTGCAATCGTGACTTCGGTAAGTGCTGCGGACGGAACCGTCACCGTTACGCGTACAAATGAAATTACTATACCTGTGGGGTCAACCAATTCTGCAACCCGTGCAAATATCTGGGTTGAATAAAGTTTCACTTAAACTTTTGTTTGCGGTGGCGTTCGCCACCGTTTTTAGTTTCTATATGGAAAATAATCATAAAAAAACGCCCCAACGGGCGTTTTTTGTTAAGTATATATAATCATACTAGAATATATATTTTATCGCACCACCAGCAACATATGATGCCGCAATGTTATAATGTTCACGTGTCGGGACAAACATACGCATGTTCGCAGACAGGGTTAAGTTTTTGGTTAATTCGAAATCAAGCCCCGCCTTGAAAGCCAAAGCTGTTGACCATGCTGTTTCGTCTTCTGCTGTGGCTATTTGGGAATCAAGATGATAGTTCATTGCACCAACACCTGCGCCTAAAACTAAATCAATACGTTTGGCCTTGTTGCCACTGACACGGATAAAATTGTCATATGTTGTGGTTAATGTGGTTGTCTTTAACTTTGCATATGTTTCGTTTGTGAACTTATAAGATACTTTTTCAGAATCAGATGTATTAACGTTCACAGAAAAACCACCATTATAGATTTTATCATAAGAACCAAAACGCATACCGCCTTCGATACCAAACGCAATGAAGTCTTTTGGCAGATAATATGGCGCGCTGTCTTCAATTGCATCATCATAAATAATACCCTGGACCCCCATGGCAACGCCAACAAATGGTCTGTATTCTGTTGCACTTGCCCCCGCAACAGACAATGCAAATGCGCTTGTTCCAATCAATAATAATTTTGTTTTCATAATAGTTCTCCTTTTATGTGTCTTTGCACGGGGATATTATAAACCTCTAAAACAATATAGACAAGGATTTTATTTTTATAAAAAAAGATATGGCAGGTTTTTTGCCTGCCACCATGATTCTTAGTACTGTCTTGACCATTGTATGTTCGGGAAAACACTTTGCTGAAATTCAAGATATTTTCGATAGTGTTGTGCAACATATCTGCCGCGATTCGTATTGAAAAAACGTTCATTATAACCATGTTGCCATGCCATACGTGTGCGGTCTGCATCCCAAAGGCAAGATGAAATGCAATCTTTGGCAAAAAGACCATTTGAATGATTCAGTATCGCGTACAAGATAGAAAAGCATGCATCAGAATCAAGTAAATATGGGAATTTTTTCATGATTTTTGTCGCCATAGGTATTGCCCTTTGACCGTGACCTTGGTCAACGTTATCATTGTTGCGCGCCATATCATGAAATGCACAGGCAAAAACCACTGGAATCGGATTGCAACCTATATGCAGCGCATAATCTATGCCACGAAAAACAACGGATGTTGTGTGTGTGTTCAAACCGTGTGGGCCTTCAAGTTGTTGACCCGCTTCCGCAATTAGTGGCTTCAAATCGTTCATATAAAAATTAAACGCTGTTTTGATGCGGTAGGGGTTCAGGTCTTCCCTGAAAGGTTTTACATATGCATATTCAAGCATCAATTTTTTCATAATTATTCATCCTTGGTTAAAAGTAGAAATTACTGATTAAAACCTAGAGTCTAGAACATTTTTTTGTAAAAACAAGTATTATTATGATATAATCTTTTTGTTATGAAAAAATCTTTGCGCAGTGATGTTTTAGGCTTTGTTAAAAAGAAACTGAAAGTTTCTGGGGATACACCATGGGCTAAATACCCCGAATTTGTCGTTTTAAGGCATCAGGATAATCGAAAATGGTTCGGGTTGATAATGGCAGTTCCGAAATATAAATTGGGCTTGTCTGGCGAAGATTTGGTTGATGTATTGAATGTAAAAACAGACCCCGTCGTTATCGGCAGTTTTATAACACAAAAGGGCATTATGCCGGCTTATCACATGAATAAAGTGGCGTGGGTGTCTGTGTTGTTGGATGGCAGCGTTTCAATTTCTGATGTTGAATTTTTGATAAAAGTATCGTATGAATTAACTAAAAGCAAAAAAAGGGTAAAATAATGGCTATGATTTATTGTCGTGAATGTGGTGCAAGACATTCTGATAAAGCAAAGGCTTGTCCAAAGTGCGGATATGTACAATATGATTTTTCTAAATCAATGGGTGTATATTTATTGTTGTGCTGGTTCCTGGGCGTGTTTGGTGCACATCGTTTTTATGCCGGAAAAATAGGTTCGGGCGTGGCAATGTTTTTGTTGACCTGTACAGTTTTTGGGGTTTTTATTACTGCAATTTGGTCTTTGATAGATTTTATTGTTGGGGTATGTAATATCAATACACCTGAAAATGTTTTTGCTAAAAAATAAGAAATAATGCCCGGGAAATCGTTCCCGTGTAAAAAACGCGTCAGAAATAATATTATATTTATCGGTTGGAGAAAATGCTCTATGGGGTTTTGACCAATCGGAAAATTCTTTCTGACACACAAAAAAAGGTCGCATTTGCGACCTTTTCGTTTATTTGTCTTCTTTGGTTTTGAATTGCATTTCGTACAATGTTTTGTATGCACCGCATTCCAATTTTAATAAATCTTCGTGTGAACCAGATTCTACAATTTTTCCATCATTCACAACAATAATTTTTGTTGCGTTACGGATGGTTGATAATCTGTGCGCGATAACAAACACTGTTTTATCATGCATCAAGTTTTCAATTGCCTTTTGCACGACGGCTTCTGATTTGTTATCCAATGCAGATGTTGCTTCGTCTAACACTAATATTGGTGCGTTTTTAAGAAATGCACGCGCAATCGCAACACGTTGACGCTGCCCGCCAGACAATGTTATACCGCGTTCGCCAATTTTGGTATCAAGACCGTGTTTTAATGTCGCAAGAAATTCATCAAGATACGCCAATTTAGTTGCACGTTTTACTTCTTCTTCGGTTGCGTTTTCATTACCCAACATTATGTTTTCACGAATGGTACCTTCGAACAAGAAATTATCTTGGAAAACAACAGCGATATTTTGACGCAAAGAATGCAATGTGAAATCACGAATATCTGTACCGTCAACAGTAATTGCCCCCTTTGTCACGTCATAAAAACGTGGTAACAGGTTTACCAATGTTGTTTTACCGCCACCTGAATTACCAACTATTGCAACAGTTTCGCCTTGGTTAACAGTCAAGTTAATGTCTTTCAACACTGGCACATCAGGTAAATAGTTAAATGTCACATCATTAAATTTGATTTGTTTATGTGTTTTTGGCATTTCTATTGCGTGTTTAGAATCTGTGATTGCTGGTTTTGTATCCAATACATCAAATACTTGCTCAATCGCCCAGAAAGAACGCAACATTGAATTATAATCACCACTCAACGCTTTGATTGGTGTATATAACAATATCAATGATGTCAAGAACGATACAAAGCCACCTGTGGTTAATTGCCCATGCGCGATTAAATAAGAACCAAACCACAACGCCAGTGCGATACCAAAAGATAAAACAATGTGGATTACAGGTGTTAACCATTGTGTTCTTTTGAATAATTTCATGCCCAAATTGAAAGTTTCATCAAGCACGGTTAAATAACGATTGTCCTGATATTCTTCCAAATTGTAAGAGATAATAGTTTTGTTTCCTGCATATGTTTCATTATATTTTGTTGTCAGTGATGCGCCAACTTGCATTGAACGATTTAACACAGGTGTCACACGTTTCTTTAACGACAACATTGGCAAAAATGCACAAAGCAATATTGTTACGCAAACCAATGCTAATTGCCATGAATTATAAAATAATACGAATATCAAAGAAATTGATGTGAAGAATTTCTGTACGAAAGATTTTACATTACTCAACAAACCAGCACAGGCCGTATCGGCATTGCTGCTGAATTTAACCAAAATATCACCAGAATTTTTTGATGTAAAAAATTCTGTTTCAAATGTTAACAATTTCTTGAACAAGTCGGCTTTCAGTAAATTTGTAATCTTGCCACCAACCCATGTGTTCAGGTATCCAACGGTGTATGTCAATGCGCCCTGAACCGTTGTAAAGCCAACAATCACAACCGGCAACAACCACGCCGGAAATAATGGGTTTTCTGTCATCATACCATCGGTAAACGGCTTAATAGCCCATGCAATCACTGCATCCAACATACCCACAGGGATGGCCAGCAGTATTGTTAACAAAGCGCGAACCCAAAACGGCCTGATATATGGCCACATGCGCTTGTAATTTTTTATAAACATATTTTCAGTTATTTTCTTCATTTTTTCTGTTCCCATAACTTGTTCAGGGACAGATTACCCAATTTATCAACATTTGTCAATATTTGTATTTTTGGATAAAAAAACAAATTTTTATGATTTTGTCCTTGCTTTTATGAATGTTTTTCTTCACAATACGCCCGTCTTACATAAACTTAATTATAAAGGAGATACCATGGCAAATAAATGGGTTTATACATTTGGAAATGGTGCCGCCGAAGGTCGCGCAGATATGCGTAATCTGTTGGGGGGCAAGGGTGCTAATTTGGCAGAAATGAATTTGGTTGGATTGCCGGTTCCTGCGGGCTTCACAGTCACAACTGATGTTTGTACATATTATTATGAAAACGGACAAACTTATCCTGCTGATTTGATGGACCAAGTGAAAGCGGGTGTTGCACATATTGAATCTATTATGGGCAAAAAATTTGCAGATAACGAAAATCCTTTGTTGGTGTCTGTTCGTTCTGGTGCGCGTGTTTCCATGCCTGGTATGATGGATACAGTATTAAATTTAGGCTTGAATGATGAAACTGTAAAGGCTTTGGCAAAGGCGGCAAATAATGAAAGATTTGCTTATGATTCTTATCGTCGTTTCATTATGATGTTTTCGGACGTTGTGTTGGGTGCAGATATTGACTTGTTCGAACACACTTTGGAACGTATGAAGGAAGACAAAGGATACAAAGTCGATACAGAATTGACCGCCGAAGACTTGAAAGAATTGGTTGAAAAGTTCAAGGAAATCGGTGTCAAAATTGGCAAAGTTTTCCCACAAGACCCATGGGAACAGTTGAAATTGGGTATCGGTGCTGTGTTTGGTTCTTGGATGTCAAAAAAAGCCATCACATATCGTAAATTAAATAACATCCCTGGCGATTGGGGAACCGCTGTAAATGTCCAAGCGATGGTATTCGGTAATTCTGGTGATGATTCTGCAACTGGTGTGTGTTTTTCTCGTGACCCAGCAACTGGTGAAAACAAATTCTATGGCGAATATCTGATTAATGCCCAGGGTGAAGACGTTGTGGCAGGTATCAGAACTCCACAGCCTATGGCAAAAGATGGTTCTGGTCGTACTTCATTAGAAGAAGCAATGCCAGAAGTATATGCACAATTGGTTGATGTTCGTGATAAATTGGAAAAACATTACAAAGACATGCAAGATATGGAATTCACAATTGAACACAAAAAATTGTGGATGTTGCAATGCCGTAATGGTAAAAGAACCGCTGCTGCTGCTGTCCGTATGGCGGTAGAAATGGTCGAAGAAGGCTTGTTAACAAAAGAAGAAGCAATCTTGCGCGTTGGTGCAGACCAATTAAATCACTTGTTGCATCCAATGTTGGACCCAAAGGCAGAAAGAAAAGTTATAGCGACCGGACTTCCTGCGTCCCCAGGTGCCGCGGTTGGTCAGGCTGTATTTAACGCAGAAGATGCAGAAGCCTGGAAGAAAGAAGGCAAAAAAGTTATGCTTATCCGCGTTGAAACTTCCCCAGAAGATATTGCGGGTATGAACGCGGCGCAGGGTGTTATTACTGCACGTGGTGGTATGACTTCACACGCGGCTGTGGTTGCACGTGGTATGGGAACACCATGCGTATCTGGTTCGCCTGACATCAAAATTGATTATGAAACCAAGACAATGAAGACAACATCTGGCGCGGTTATCCACGAAGGTGATTGGGTTTCCATTGATGGCGCCAAAGGCGAAATTATCGAAGGTGCGGTTCCAACTGTATCTGTAGAATTGACTGGTAATTTTGGTACATTGATGAAATGGGTTGATGAAATCAAAGATTTGACAGTGAAAGCAAACGCAGAAACACCAAAAGATGCAAAACAAGCACGTGATTTTGGTGCCGAAGGTATTGGACTTGCGCGTACAGAACACATGTTCTTTGACCCAAGCCGTATCCAAGATATGCGTGAAATGATTTTGGCTGATGATGAAGCTGGTCGTCGTGCTGCGCTGGATAAATTGTTGCCGTATCAGAAAGCAGACTTTGTCGAATTGTTCAAGATTATGGATGGTCTGCCAGTGACAATTCGTTTAATCGATCCACCTTTACATGAATTCTTGCCTCATACCGAAGAAGACATGGCGGAATTGGCAAAACACATTGGCAAATCTGTTGAATTCGTAAAGGCACGCAGTGAAGCATTAAAAGAACAAAACCCAATGCTTGGACATCGTGGTTGCCGCTTGGCGATTACATATCCTGAAATCTGCGAAATGCAAACACGTGCAATTTTGTCGGCGGCTATCGAATGCAAAAAAGCAGGCGTTCGCGTATTCCCAGAAATCGAAGTTCCATTGGTTGGGTCAAAGAAAGAAGTGGATATTGTTAAATCTGTGATTGATGCGACTGCATCTGCATTGTTTGCAGAAACAGGCGACAGTGTTGAATACAAAGTTGGTTCAATGATTGAATTGCCACGTGCGGCATTGTTGGCTAACGAAATCGCAGAATCTTGTGAATTCTTTGAATTCGGAACAAACGATTTGACACAAACAACATTGGGTATGTCGCGTGATGATACTGGTAAAATCTTAGACGAATATCGCGCACGCGGTGTTTATGTCGCAGACCCATTTGCATCCGTTGATCAATTGGGTGTTGGTCTGTTGATTAAAGACGCTGTTGAGAAAGCACGTGCAACCAAGGGCGAAGAAATTCATCTTGGTGTGTGTGGTGAACATGGTGGTGATCCTGACTCTATTGAATTCTTCCATAAATGCGGATTCAATTCGGTATCTTGTTCTCCGTTCCGCGTGCCAATTGCACGTTTGGCGGCGGCACAAGCGGCGGTTAAACACCCACGCAAAAAATAATATTTTGCGTAAAACAAATAAAAATATCCCCATAATTGTGGGGATATTTTTTTATAAGAAATAAATATTTTTATTAATTATGATATGAAACCGTTCCTGCGGAATTACAAGCGTTCCTGCGGTATAATAACAATGTCTTGAAAGACTAAAACTTATAACCACAGGAGAAAAAAATGGGTGCATTTACACATTATGTTTTGAAACCTTTATCTTTGGTTGGGGCATTGAACTGGGGGCTGGTCGGATTTTTTAGATTCGATTTAGTGGCTTGGCTTTTTGGTCCAATGACAATTTTAACGCGTTTGGTTTATGCTGTTATCGGTTTGGCAGCGTTAATTTGGTTGTTTATATGGATTTTTGGCGACAAACCAACATGCGAATATGAACACCGCCGTCGCGACTAAAGGCTTTTTTACCTTTGTATCTTTGGAAAGAATGTCTAAACGGCATTCTTTTTTTGCAAAATAATTTTTTTGTGATACAATATAAAACATGCGAAAGCAGAGAAGAGAGAATATATAACATGGGATGGTGGCTTTCGCAACGAATCAGCTATTTTTGTTTGGGTCGTCCCATCATCCCATTTTCTTGATTCCATGGTGTTCTTTTGAGTTCGTTTTGTAAAAACGTCTTTATTCAATACAATATTATAAAAAAATCAATATCTTGATACGAATCGGAACAAAAATGTCTATATTTTGATTTTTTAGTCTTTTGCGAATCGCTTTTTTATCTGTTTTTTGACGAAAATAAATACAAAACTGTATTTAGTGTACAAAAACACACCGAATCGGTTTTATAAAAACATGCGCAAAGGCACACTCAGTGGGCGATATAAAAATGCAAGTGAAAAAACAGGAAAAAAAATTTTTTTTTGGATGAGAATGAATAACAAATACTGTATATTGTGCCATAAGGAAGCAAAAGAATACTATATATAGTGTTTTTGTCAAAATTAAGGGGTTGAAAATGGCGGGCAATAAAAACGAAACAAAAATTCAAGTTGTGTCGACATTAACATGTGAATTGGAATCAATACAGAAACGTTCTGGTGAAGTTGTGCCATTTGATGCGAAAAAGATTTTTGATGCGATTAAATCTGCTGTGGCTGTGACGCGTGAAGTCTCAGATGCAGATATTGTAAAAATTACACAAGATGTTCTGAAAAGATTGGATAAAAAATACGCCGGTCAAATACCAAACGTTGAAAATATTCAAGATATAGTTGTTCAAACCCTTATGGATACGCATGCGTATAAGACAGCAGAAGCCTATATTGTATATCGTCAAAAACGTGCTGAAATTCGTGATTCGTTGGTTGATGCGGTCGAAGTAATTGACGGCTATGTAAGTGAAGCAGATTGGCGCGTGAAAGAAAATGCGAATATTGGGTATTCAATTGGTGGGTTGATTTTGCGTTCTTCTGAACGTATGACGGCAGAATATTGGTTAAGCATATATCCAAAAGAAATTGCCGAAGCGCACAAATCTGCGGCATTTCATATTCACGATTTAGGTTGGTTAACTGGATATTGTGCTGGTTGGTCTTTGCGTGAATTGTTGTACGAAGGATTCAATGGTGTTCCTGGCTATTTACAATGTGAACCGGCAAAACATATGGCGACAGCAATTTCCCATATGGTGAATTTCTTGGGTACTTTACAAAACGAATTTGCTGGGGCGCAGGCGTTTTCTTCTGTTGATACATATTTGGCACCGTATGTTCGCATTGATAAATTATCCTATGCAGATGTAAAAAATGCGATGCAGACATTGGTGTTTAATTGTTCTGTGCCGTGTCGTTGGGGAACACAAACGCCGTTTATTAACTTTACTTTTGATTGGACTTGTCCAAAAGATTTGCGTGAACAGCGTCCATTTGTTGGCAAAAAAATGGTTGATTTCACCTATGGTGATTTGCAGGCCGAAATGGATATGATTAACAAAGCCTTTATCGAAGTTATGACAGAAGGCGATGCTTTGGGGCGGCCGTTTACATTTCCAATTCCAACATACAACATCACAGACGATTTCCCATGGGAACATCCAAATGTGAAACCTTTGTTTGATTTGGCGGCAAAATATGGTATTCCGAATTTTCAGAACTTCTTGAATTCTGATTTGAATCCAACGGATGTTCGTTCCATGTGTTGCAGATTACGTCTTGATGTGCGCGAATTGTTAAAGCGTGGTGGTGGTTTGTTTGGGTCTGCTGAAAAAACAGGTTCTATTGGCGTTGTGACAATTAATTTGGCGCGCCTTGGTTATACTCACAAGGGCGACCGCGAAGGTTTATTGCGCGAATTGAAAAGATTGCTTGATTTGGCACGTGATTCATTGGAAATCAAACGCAAAATTATTTCCAAGAATTTGGAACGTGGCCTTTATCCGTTTACAAAACGTTATCTGGGCAACTGGAATCATCACTTTTCAACAATTGGTGTTAATGGTGCAAATGAAATGGTTATGAATTTCACAAATGGCACAGACAACATCGCAACTGTATTCGGTAAAAATCTTGTTTTGGAAGTGATGGATTTTATCAGAACTAATTTGGCTGATTATCAGGAAACGACAGGCAATCTGTATAATTTGGAAGCAACGCCAGCCGAAGGATGTGCGTATCGTTTTGCTAAAACAGATAAAAAGAATTTCCCTGATATTTTGACCGCAGGAACAGAAGATGCGCCTTATTATACAAATTCTACTCAATTACCAGTGTATTTCACAGACGACCCATTTGTCGCCTTGGAACACCAGGAAGAATTACAGCGTAAATATACAGGTGGCACAATGTTGCACCTTTATATGGGCGAACCGGTTTCATCTGGCGAAGCGGCTGAAAAAATCGTAAGGACAATATTCGAAAATTACAAAGTGCCATATATGACATTGACGCCTACATTTTCAATTTGTCCGAAACATGGCTATTTACCAGGTCGGCACGATTTCTGTCCAAAATGCGATGCAGAAATTGCGGCAAACAATAACGATTGCCAATGTAAATGTGACAATCACGAATAATCAAAAAAAGGAAAGGAGGAAAAACATGAACCCACAAACACAACAAAGAACAAAATGCGAAACTTTTTCACGTTCAATGGGATATATAAGACCAATCAGCAATTTCAATATCGGTAAACGTGCTGAATTCGAAGAAAGAAATACATTTACAGAAGCGAATTCTTTGACAGCCGGTGCGCGTCATTGTGAATTGATGAAAAGGGCGGCATAACGGGTTTATAGTTTTATGAAAGAATTACAAATCGGCGGCTTGGTTTCCTTTACAACGATAGATTATCCAGGGAAATTGGCCGCTGTATTATTTCTTAAGGGGTGTCCATTGAATTGCGAATATTGTTCTAATTCGCATTTGATAGCCGTGGAACAGGGCGAATATGATCCCGAAAAAGTATTTGATTGGCTTGCCGCCCGCAAAGGCAAATTGGAAGGCATTGTCTTTTCAGGTGGCGAAGCACTGATGCAGGCTGATGCAACAATCGAATATATGAAACGTGTCAAAGGTTTGGGGTTCGCAATTGGTTTGCACACTAACGGTTTTTATCCTGATTTATTAAAAAAAGTTGTTGATATCGTCGATTGGGTTGGGCTTGATTTCAAGGCAACAAAAGAACACTACAAAGATTTAACTGGTATAGATATTGCGTATGATCGTATGATTGAATCGTTGCAATATTGGGTATCAACGGGGCGCGGTTTGGAAGTGCGGACAACATGTGACCCGCGATTTGTCAGCAAAGATGATTTGTTGGAAATTGCAAAAATTGCATCTGATTTTGGAGTGAAAAATTTTGCGGTGCAAAAATACACACCGTATCATGAAAATGAAAAACGTGAAACCACACCCGCACAACGTGAACAGTTTTTCAATGATGAAAATTTAAAGAAAAAAATAGAATCTCTATTTGAATCTGTTGTTTGGCGGAACCAATAATATCAACCAGCAGCCAAAGAAAACAAATATTGTGCCACAAAATGGTATGTGAAATACCGTAATGGTATTGATTATCAATACTTATATGTAATTTTTTTGTTGTGTGGTATTAACAATTTATTCTAAAATTTTTATGTTGTTATAGGGAAAGGAATAGATGCGCTTCAACAGTATGTTTCTAGCGGTCTTGCTTCTATTTGTGCACACGGTTGCCGGTGCACGTGTTTTGCATGTTGGGGACAAATCTGTACAGTTGTTTGAAACCTGTTCCACACAACATAAAATAAAAGTGGCGATTGGTGAAGAAATTTGGTGTGCACCATTAACCACCCAATTATCAGCCAATACTGTTCGTGTTGCATTTAATGGAACGACATATTCTGTTTGTGGCGAAGATTGCAACGAAGGTGGCGGTGAAGAAGTGCCAGAAATTCCACCAGAACCAATTGTGATGGATGATACTTGTGAATGGGAACAAACAAATTCAAATGCATACTTATTGTCTGATGGTAACCAGTATTTTGATACAGAGGTTGGGGTAAATTCTGCGCATAATGTTGAATTGACAGCTGATATTATTAATGGTGTAAGTGCACCGTTAATGGGGACTGTGGATTCGTCGTGTTTTTATGATGTGACAATCAATAATAACGGGATAATATATTTCAGGATAGGGACATTAACTTCGTCTGCATCTTTGAAGTCTCAATATAACAGGCCTGTTGGAAAACATGTATATTTGGTTCAAAATAACACTGGTAAAAAAGATAAAGTAATATATGTTGATGGCAGCAACGCAGGCGGCAAGACTTTGCGTACAGACACTATGTGTTCTTCTGATGATACAATAAAAATATTTAAAAACAGTCATATTGCCAGTGTAAACAACAATTTAGCAAACAGTGGTGGCATGAAAGTTTATTCTGTAAAGTTATGGAATTCGTCGGGCTCATTAATACATGAATATCAACCGGTGGCCAAAGGAACAAACATTTGTGGATATACTACACCACAAAACGGTATGTGGGATACTGTGACGAAAAAATTCTATTTGGCGGGCGGTTCCGGCGTGATGGGTTATGGTGTTGATGAATAGGTAATGTTGAATATGTCCCCTTGGTTCGATTCCAACTCATTACCCCGAACAGAAATAAAAAATACCATCAAACGATGGTGTGCTCAATTTTTTTAATTTCACACACTTTGTGTGTTCAATAACAAAAATTGGCAGGCTCTGGTCGGAAAGTACATTCCCGCGATTGCATCGCGGGTCCCTTTCACTTCGCTACGCTTCGTTACGAACCGCGGTTCGCTTCCGACCAAAAACAAAACAAACAAAAAAATACACACCACAAGGGTGTGTATTTTTTCGTTTCTGGTGGCTCTGGTCGGAATCGAACCGACACTCCTTTCGGAACTTGATTTTGAGTCAAGCGCGTCTACCAGTTCCACCACAGAGCCAGAACTGTTGCAGCCGTTTATTATTTAGCAGCTGCTTTTTTAGATTCAACCTTTTTCACCAATCTTGCGCTGCGGGTTGGTTTGTGAACCGGTTTTTTCGCAGGAGTTGGTGCTTTGCCGTTTTTCTTTTCAATGGCTTTTTTAATTGCAGCCATATCAGGTGTCAAACGGGATACAGGTTTAGCCATTACATAGGCATCCAATCCACCGTGTTTGGTTAATGTACGCAATCCAGCCGTTGAAATACGAAGGTTGAAATCGCGTCCCAAAATATCACTGTGGAACGATAATTTTTGCAAATTCGGCAAGAATGTGCGTTTTGTATGACGCATAGAATGAGATACATTCATTCCTACCATTGTCTTTTTTCCAGTTACTTTACATACACGTGGCATATTAAATCCTTTAATTACTGGGCAATAATTTACAGTATAATTTAATAAAAGTCAAGTAATGTTTTTATTTTTTCATGTTATTTTACCTGGTGCGCATCTTTTAACAGGTCTGTTAGCACTTTCACCGGGGAAAAAGTTGATGCCGGAACAGACACCAGTATCGTGTTCCAATTTGCCATTGCGCCGTTCCAAAGCCCCGGACGTTCCATGGCGCGCAAAGTTTTCCCATTTTTAGATTTTTCAGAAATAAAGCCTGTGTTTTCATCAATGTACTTGGTCAAATCGAATTTGTTCCCTTTGTAATCTTTTGTCCCGCATACTAAATCTACCGGATTAAAATATTCAGATTTCTGCATTATATCCTTAGATTCAGGGGCAATTTGGCTGGATTCTACAATTTGCAGGCTGATTTTCCCGTTTCTATCACGAACCCAGAAAGGTCCCCCGCCTGGTTCGCCAGAATTTTTTACCACACCACAAACGCGCAATGGACGGTTCAGAATATCTTTATATTCTGACATAGATAGCATGCTGTTTAATTTTATGCCGATTTCATTTGTTATAAAATTATGCACTGTTTCAACATCGGTATCGCCAGCATCGATTTTATGAATTAAATCGAAAACCTTAGATTGAACAGATACCAGTATGCCTGCCAATAATTTTTTGTATTTCACAGTGTCTGAATAATAACAAGAAACATTATCTATGTTTTTGATAAAGATTAAATCTGAATCAATATCGTTAAGATTTTCAATCAAAGCCCCATGTCCAGCCGGTCTGAACAACAACGAACCATCGGTGTTTCTGAAAGGTGTGTTGTCTAAATTCACCGCGATAGTGTCTGTAGATTTTTTTTGTTCAGACATACTTATATCGTATTTTACACCATATTCAGATTCATAAAAAGGCACAATACGATTTAATAATTCGCTAAAATTTTGCCTGTGTTCTGGCGATACTGTGAAATGAATATATACTATATTGTTGGATGTTGCGTATTTCGCCCCTTCGGTTAAATGTTCTTCAACAGGTGTTTTTGTGATATTTTTATATTTATGAAAAGGTATCAAACCTTTTGGCATATTGCCGTACTTGTTCAGAATGCCGTCTATAATGTCTGAATTATTTGGTTTTATTTCATCATAAAAAGCAAATTTATCAAAGTTGTTTATAGTTTTTTCTGTGGTTGCATTCATATTGCCGCTTGAAGCAAAATCAAATAAATCTTTGAACATACGCGTTGCCGCACCAGATGCAGGAACAAATTTTACTATTTTATGTGTTTTTGCATACGCATCATAAATTTGTATAAATTTTTCAATATCTTTGTCATCACACAAAAGTACGCCATCATTGGATACTGCTGGTTTTACAATATCGACAAAAGGGAAGCCGCGGTTGAAATTTTTTATTTGTTGATTGATGTTATTGATGTCTAAACCATGAGATTTTATTTGTTGTAAATCTTTATCTGAAAAAAGCATAGTTTTATCCTTTGTTGCTTGAAAGTCAGTATAACAAAAATCTTGAAAAAGTAAAAAATATTTTGGTGGACTTGGGTTTTTTGTCCGATGGCTTGAATTTTGGAAATATGCGACTATATAAATGTTAGAAATAAAAAAACAAGAGGTAATTCGATGAATCCAGATGAAGTTCAAGAAACACCACAGCAGGCGATTGAAAAATACACTACCGATTTTACTAAATTGGCGGCAGATGGTAAATTAGACCCGGTTATCGGGCGTGAAGATGAAGTGCGCAGAACTATTCAAGTTTTGTCGCGCAGAACAAAAAATAACCCTGTGTTAATTGGTAATCCTGGGGTTGGTAAAACCGCGATTGTTGAAGGTTTGGCACAACGCATAGTTTCTGGTGATATGCCAGAAAATTTATTGAATAAAAAATTGTTATCACTTGATATGGGCGCATTGATGGCGGGGGCAATGTTCCGCGGTCAATTCGAAGGTCGCCTTAAAGCGATATTGAAAGCAGTAAAAGAATCAAATGGCGAAATAATTTTATTCATTGATGAATTGCATACTATGGTTGGTGCCGGCAAAGGCGAAGGCAGTATGGATGCAGGCAATTTATTGAAACCAATGTTGGCGCGTGGTGAATTACACTGTGTGGGAGCAACCACATTGGATGAATATCGCCAATATATTGAAAAAGACCCCGCACTTGCGCGCCGTTTTCAACCCGTCTATGTGGATGAACCAACGGTTGATGATACGATTTCAATTTTGCGCGGACTGAAAGATAAATACGAAGGACACCATGGTGTGCGTATCGCAGATGCTGCGTTGGTTGCGGCGGTGAAATTATCTAACCGCTATATCACAGACAGATTTTTGCCAGACAAGGCAATTGATTTAATTGATGAAGCGGCAGCACGCGTTCGTATTGAAATTGCTTCTAAACCGGAAAAACTTGATGAATTGGACAGACATTTGATGCAACTGAAAATCGAACAACAGGCGCTTAAAAAAGAAAAAGATGAAGAATCAAAAAAACGTCTGAAAGATTTAAGTGGCTTGATTGAAAAGATGGAATCTGAATCAAAAGAAATGACAGCCAAATGGGTGGATGAACAAAAGAAAATGAAAGGGCTGTCTGATGCCATGGCTGCATTGGATGCCGCGCGTGCAGAAGTTGCAATTGCGATGCGTAATGGCGATTATGAAAAAGCGTCAGCCCTGCAGTACGGCAAAATTCCACAACTTGAAGAAGAAATAAAAAAACAAAACAGTGAATCTAAAGAATATAAAACTGTTTTGCCAGAACATATTGCGGCGGTTGTGTCTAAATGGACCGGTGTTCCTGCGGACAGATTGTCAGTTGAAGAACAATCTAAATTATTAAATATTGAAGATGAATTGCGTAAACGTGTTGTTGGTCAAGACCATGCGTTGTCTGTTGTTGCGCGTGCAATACGTCGTTCGCGGGCAGGGCTTTCTGACCCACGCAGACCATCTGGTTCGTTTATGTTCTTGGGGCCAACAGGGGTGGGAAAAACAGAAGTTGCAAAAGCGTTAGCAGAATATTTATTCAATGACGATACTGCGATGACACGAATCGATATGTCTGAATATATGGAACCACATTCTGTTGCGCGTTTGATTGGCGCACCTCCGGGATATGTTGGGTACGAACAAGGTGGCGAATTAACAGAATCTGTTCGTCGTCGTCCATATCAGGTATTGCTTTTCGATGAAATTGAAAAGGCAAATCCAGATGTATTTAATGTCTTTTTGCAGATACTTGATGATGGTCGTTTAACAGACGGGCAGGGACGTATAGTAAACTTTACAAACACTATCATCATCATGACAAGTAATTTGCCAAGTATGGATGCAGTAAAGAAACAATTTAGACCTGAATTTATCAACCGTATTGATGAAATTGTTTTCTTTAATGCGCTGGGCAAAGATGTTATGGGCGATATTGTAAAGATACAATTAAAGATACTGGAAAAACGTTTAAGCGAACGACAGATATCTTTGCGCATTACGGATAAAGCAATTCAATGGTTGGCGGATAACGGATACGATGCTGTGTTTGGTGCGCGCCCATTGAAACGCCTTATCACAACCGCAGTCGAAGATAAAATTGCAGACTTAATTTTGTCTGGGGCGGTTGGCGAAGGTTCAACTGTTAATGTTGATGTGCATGGTAAAGAGTTGTTGATTCAATAATAAAAAACACCCATTTGGGTGTTTTTTTCTTGCTTTCGGTTTGTGATTTTTGCTAGATTTCTTCTGTTAAGAAAAGGAAGTAAAAATGCAAAGTATGACACTTGATTCTTTGGTAAGAACACTTGGGCAGATGGTTGCCGATTTTGGTGGACGATTATTTGCTGCGATTTTAATATGGATTATTGGTTTTTGGGTTGTAAAGAAAGTTGTCGCATCAATAACTTTCGCGATGAACGCGCGAAAGGTTGAACCGTCATTGGCTTCGTTTTTGTCGTCTTTTTTAAGCATAACACTGAAAGTATTTGTTGTGATAATTATCTTGACCACACTTGGCGTCCAGATGACTTCAATAGTTGCAGTATTAGGGGCGGCATCGTTGGCGATTGGTATGGCGTTGTCTGGAACGTTGCAAAATGTGGCGGGCGGTATGGTGATATTATTATTCAAACCGTTTCGTGTCGGCGATGCAATTATTACTGCAGATGGGAAATCTGGCATTGTAAAAAAGATAATGATATTTACAACACAAATGAATACATTTGATAATCAAATTTTGTTTTTGCCGAATGGCGCGTTGGCAAATGGTGTTATAACCAACTTGTCAATGGGTAAAAATCGCAGAACTGATTTTACTGTTGGTATTTCGTATGGCGATGATGTTGAAAAAGCACGCAAATTGGTCTTGAAAATATTGGCAAAGGATAAACGTGTGTTGAAAGACCCCGCGCCAACAGTATTTTTATCTTCACTGGATGACAGTGCGGTCACAATAAATGTGCGTTATTGGACCAAGTTTGATGATTTATATGCAACCCAGGCAGATGTTCTTGAAACGATATATCAAGAATTTCCAAAAAATAAATTGAATTTCCCATTCCCACAAATGGATGTTCATGTAAAGAAAAATTGAAAATAAACAAAAAAAGACCGTTCAACAAGAACGGTTTTCTGATTCTGGTGGAGCTGATCAGGCTCGAACTGACGAGACGGTGATGGTTGCGTGGGCAGGAGTCTCTCTTACAAAAAAAGACCGTTCAACAAGAACGGTTTTCTGATTCTGGTGGAGCTGATCAGGCTCGAACTGACGAGACGGAGATGGTTGCGTGGGCAGGTGTCTCTCTTACAAAAAAAGACCGTTCAACAAGAACGGTTTTCTGATTCTGGTGGAGCTGATCAGGCTCGAACTGACGACCCCCTGCTTGCAAAGCAGGTGCTCTACCAACTGAGCTACAACCCCAGAACTTTGCCACTTTCTTCTGAAAGCCTACCTATTTTATTCATTTATGTAATGAAAGTCAAGATTTTTCTTGTGTTTTCAATTTTTATAATATAAAATGCCAAACAACAATAACAAACACAAATACAAAAACAAACACAAATACAAATTCGCCAAAGGGGGTGAATACATAATGGTTAAAGTTTTGGTTCGTGATAACAACGTTGAACAGGCACTGCGTGTTGCAAAACGCAAATCACAAAAAGAAGGTCTGTACCGCGAAATGAAAGAACGTCAACGTTACGAAAAACCAACGACAAAACGTAAACGCTTGAAAGAAGAAGCGGTTCGTAACGAAAAGAAACGTCAATCGAAACAACGTATGGTTTTCGGATTCTAACAGAATCAAAAAAACACCGCCCAATCGGGCGGTTTTTTACTTGTTTTATTTTTGCAAATGTTTTATTCTTTGGCTGATAAAAACGGAAAGAAAATATGAGAAAATCTGAAAATACAGTTGAAAATATATCTGGACAGCAATTATCAGACGCACTGTCTGAACGCTATTTGTCGTACGCGGTATCTACGATTGTGGCACGTGCGTTGCCTGATGTTCGTGATGGGTTAAAGCCTGTGCATCGCCGCATTTTGTATTCTATGTTGCGCCAAAAATTATCACCAAACGCCGCATTTCGTAAGTGTGCAACGGTTGTAGGCGATGTGTTGGGGCATTATCATCCGCATGGTGATTCTTCGGTTTATGATGCGATGGTGCGCTTGGCGCAAGACTTTTCTGTGCGTTATCCACTGATAGATGGTCAGGGAAACTTTGGTAATATTGATGGCGACCCCCAGGCTGCATATCGTTATACAGAATCAAAGATGACACCGGCGGCAATGCTGATTATGGAAGGTATTGATGAAGACAGCGTTGATATGATGCCGAATTTTGACGGAACAACAGTTGAACCAACTGTTATGCCGGGGGCTTTCCCTAATTTATTGGCAAATGGTGGTATGGGAATCGCGGTTGGTATGGCGACAAATATTCCAACACACAATGTGTCTGAAATTATGGATGCGCTGAATTTGGTCGTTGATAAACCGGCCGCAACCACCGAACAAATTATGAAAAAATTGGTGGGACCAGATTTTCCAACAGGTGGTGTTTTAATTGATGATTTTGCCACGATTTGCAAGAATTATGATACTGGACGTGGCGCGTTTCGTGTTCGTGCAAAATGGGACGTGGAAAAACTGGATCGTGGGGCAGAACAGGTTGTTATAACCGAAATTCCATATGGCATAGTTAAATCTAAACTAGTGGAACAGATTGCTGATTTGATTGACAATAAAAAATTGCCATTGGTTGAAGATATTGTTGATGAATCTACAACTGATGTTCGTATTGTCATCACGCCAAAAAATCGCAATATCCCGATTGATAAAATGATGGCACATTTGTTTGCGATGACTGATTTAGAATACAAATTCAATATGAATTTCAATGTCGTAGATTCCAATGGTGCGCCACGTGTAATGCCGATTGGTGATGTATTGCGTGAATTTATTGCACACCAGAAAAATGTTTTATTGCGTCGCACTAAATGGCGTTTAGGCAATATAGAACGCAGGTTAGAAATATTGGGTGGACTGTTAATAGTTTATCTGAATCTGGACAGGGTGATTGAGATTATTCGTAATGAAGACGATCCAAAATCTGTCTTGATGGCGGAATTTCAATTAACAGAAATTCAGGTTGAATCAATATTGAATACGCGCTTGCGTTCACTTCGTAAATTGGAAGAAATGGAAATTAAACGCGAAGACCAAGAATTGCGCGCAGAGAAAGAAAAATTACAAAACTTGTTGGACAGCGAAGAAATTCAGAATGCTCAATTACACGCTTGGTTTGACGATATTAAAAAACAGTACGCAAAAAATACAAGCCTGGGTCGTCGTCGGACTCAATGGGCACCGGTTGGGGAAGAGGTCGCTGTCAATGCAGAAGACTTTATTGAAAAAGAACCAATCACAGTTGTATTGTCATCTATGGGTTGGATACGTGCAGCCAAAGGACATCTTGATTTGAACAGTTTGGATATGAAGTTCAAGGAAGGCGATGAATTACAATTCGCGTTCCATGCACAAACCACTGACAAAATCAATTTGTTTGCATCTGGGGGCAAGATGTTTACTTTGTCTGGGAACGATTTGCCGTCTGCGCGTGGTTTTGGGGAATCTGTGCGAATGATGGCGGACATCGGTGCCGAAGAAACAATAGTGAGGGCTTTTGTTTTGGATACAAACGCAAAATATCTGGTTGTAGGTCGCCATGGTACAGGATTTATTGTTGCGGGCGAAAATTGTGTTGCACAAACCAGAAATGGTAAACAGATAATGAATGTCGATGAACGTAATCCTGCGGTTTTGTGTGTGCCTGTGACTGGCGATATGGTTGCGTTGTCTGGGTCAAATGATAAATTGCTGATGTTCGAAACCGAACAAATTCCGGAAATGACACGCGGCAAGGGTGTAATATTACAAAAATATAACGCCGAACGCACTTATACGATTGATGCGATGTTCTTTAATATGTCTGATGGTTTTGGATGGACAACTGGACGTGGCACAACCAAATTGGACGATATAAAACCATGGCTTGCAAAACGCGCATCCCAGGGTCATACAATTCCTGTAGGTTTCCCACGCAGTGGTAAATTTGGGAAATAAAAACCACCCGTTTGGGCGATTTTTATGCAATAACAGACCCCGCGATTGCGGGGTCTGTTAAAACTTGACATAACAAAATATACCTTAGTGGCTCATTTTTGCTTCTGTGAATACAACGTGTTTGCGTAATTTTGGGTCGTATTTACGGAATTTCATTTTACCCTGGGTATTTTCAGATTTTGTGTTTTTTGTTGTTGTGTAATAAAAACCGGTTTCTTTATTTTCCAGTTTTACAACTTCTTTGCTACCTTTTTTAGATGCCATTTTTATCGCCTTTTTTATTCACTTGGCGCATTGTAGATAATATTTTACTTAAAATCAAGTTTTTTTTATTAAAATACAGCTTTTTTATTCTCTGTTATAACTTGACCGTTGAAAAGTTTTTGTGCTACAATCGCGATAACAAAATAGTGCGACGCGTCAAAATAATCGATGGACGGTGCGTGCAGGGCGAAGAAAACTGGGGAAAAACAGTTGTCTTTGTGTCATGGAAAAAGGAAAGGAAAGGGAAGGGGTGACACTGCAAAAGCCTTTTTGTAGTTTTATAAAAAGCGTAATATTTGCAATATTCGTAGTGTTTACTGCAAATTCTGCATTTGCGGCGTGTGCTAGCAATCAAATTGATGTAAATGGCGGTGGCAGTGTGTGTGAACCGGTAAAGTTCACAGTGAACCTTAAAAACAATACAACCACAAGAACAACTTTTGATTTCGAAATCAGCGCAAAGGGGACTTTCTATGTAGATTGCGGAAACGCTGGAACATTAGATGGTCCCAGCGTTTCTGGCAGTACGGTTTCAGGCAAAACAATTACGCGAACCATCAACACGTCGACATTATATACGTGTTCATGGAACAGTTGGGCACAAAACGACACACAAACAGTCAGGTTTAGTGGCAATGCGTCTGATACTACTTCATCTTATGGTACCTACGGTAATCCAACCATACGTTTCTATTCGGGCGCAGATACTACCGAAAAGGCCACAAACGCAAGATTGATTACTGGTGTTAGCGGTAAGTTATCGGACTTATTTCCACGCGCCAGTAACACAACCACCGCACAACCACGATTTTATCAAACATTTCATAGTGCAGAAAATCTGGAAGCGATACAAGATGACCTTTTTTACGGTTATACAGTTGCAACAACTCATATGTTTCAGCAGACATTTCGTGGCTGTACAAGCTTGGAATCAATACCAGAGGGGCTGTTTTCAGGCATATCTGGTGCGGCAGATTATATGTTTCAGCAGACATTTTATGGCTGTACGAGCTTGGAATCAATACCAAAGGGGCTGTTTTCAGGCATATCTGGTTCGGCAAATTATATGTTTCAACAAACATTTTATAACTGTTCCAGTTTGACTGGTATAACCAAAGGTCAAACAAGCACAAGTTATGTTCCCGGAACGTTCCTTAATGGTGTCACAGAAGGCGGAACAAATGTGGTATACCAGATGTTTACAAGAACGGGTTTGGAATCGCCTTGTCCATCTGGAACAGATGCTACAACACCATCGTGGGCAGCCACTGCTGGCAAACCATGGTGTTCACCTACTTATGCTATTACATACAATATGAACGGCGGAACAAATTATTCAAATGCTCCGACTACATATACAGAAGGTATAGGTACAACCATTAGTGGTACCCCAACACATCCAAATGACCATTTTTTCTTGGGATGGACGGGTAATGGTGTCACGATACCGTCATCCAGTATAACCATTGGACCAAGTGATACCGGAGCAAAAACCATTACTGCAAATTGGGCAGAACTGAAATTCACATTAACCACATCGTCAACCGACAGTTTCCAATTCAACCTGTCTGCCAAGGGAACATTCTATGTAGATTGCGGAAACGGCGGAACGTTAAATGGAACCGGCGTTTCTGGAAGCACTATTACGCGTGCCGACACAACCGAAGCAACATATACATGTTCGTGGGACAGCAGTGCCGTGCAAACAATTAAATTTGGTGGAAGTGCCACTAACACAACAACCACATATAGTTCAGACACATCAACACCGGCGATAAGTTTTTACGCAGGCAGTTCTGACGATGCCAAGCTAGCCAATGCCGAAAAGATTGCATCGGTTTCTGGTAATTTGTCTGCTATGTTCCCGTATATCACAGGCAATGCACAAAGTGGCGCACAACCAAGATTTTATGAAACACTTGCATGGGCAAGATATTTAACCAGTGTGCCGGCAACCCTGTTTGATGATTATACTACACCTGCAACATATATGTTTTATGGGACGTTCAGAGATACCGGCTTAACAACAGTGCCTGCGGAATTGTTTTCTGGTATAACAGGTGCCGCAGATTATTTGTTTGCTTTTGTATTTGAAGGTTGTTCAAGTTTAACATCAATACCATTAAACATGTTTACCGGGATATCTGGTGCGGCAAATTCTATGTTTGAATCTGCGTTTTATGGTAGCAACTTGACCAGCATAACTGATGGCGGAACCAGTACAACTTATATTCCGGGATCATTCCTTAGCGGTGTCACCGGCGGAACAAATGTGGCAAGATATATGTTTAGTATGGCGGAATTAGCTGGCACTTGTCCATCTGGAACGGTTACCACAACGCCATCGTGGGCAACAGACGCAAGCAAACCATGGTGTTCACCGGGAAATACGATTACATATAATTTGAATGGTGGGACAAACTATTCCGGCGCACCAACAACATATGTTTATGGGGTGGGTACAACCATTAGTGGCACACCAACAAAATCAGGATATATATTCAAAGGATGGACTGGTTCTAATGGTTCAACGCCACAACCAACCGTGACGATTGGTGCAAGTGCCACCGGTGCAAAATCTTACACTGCGAACTGGGAATTGCCCAAATTCACACTAACAACAACATCAACAAACAGTTATCAGTTCAGCATGACTGCCATCGGAACATTCTATGTAGATTGTGGAAATGGCGGAACATTAAGCGGGACCGGCGTTTCCGGAACTACAATCACCCGTTCCAATACGACCGAGGTGACATATACTTGTACTTGGAACAGCAGTGCGTTTCAAACAATCTTGTTTGGCGGAGAAGCAACTGGATACTCTGCATCTTCGGAATCGGCAATAAATTTTTACAAATTTTCAACACCAAATGCTGCAAAGATTGCGTCAGTTTCTGGTAATTTGTCCGCCATATTCCCGTATGTTTCGGGCAATGCACAAGATGGTGCCCAACCAAGGTTTGCCAGCGCATTTGGCTATGCAACAAACCTGACCAGTGTACCGGACACACTGTTCGCAAATTATACCACAGCGGCAAGTTATATGTTTGACAACACATTTGGAGGATCGGGATTAACGACAATACCCGCAGGATTGTTTAATAGAATATCCAGCGCCGGAGAAGGGGCATTTATTGATACATTTTATGGTTGTACAAGCTTAACATCGATACCAGCGGACTCTTTTTCTGGAATGTCAGGTTCTGGAGATTATGTTTTTCTGGAAACATTTTATGGATGTACAAACCTGGCTAGTATAACCGATGGTCAAACAAGTACGACTTATGTTCCGGGAACATTCCTTACCACTGTCACAGGCGGAGAAGGCGTAGTAAGTGATATGTTCGCAAATACATCTTTGGCTTCATCTTGCCCTGCGGGAACATATACTGTCACCCCATCATGGGCATCTGATGCAGGCAAACCATGGTGTGCGACAGTTGTTGCAACATGTGTCGCAGGTGAATATCTAAATGCAAGCAATGCACAATGCACGGCATGTCCTGCTGGTAAATATTGCGCGGGTGGTACATATACTTATAACGGTACGGACTTAGGTATAACTGGCGATGTTACGGCTGGGTATTTTGCTTCTGGTGGTGCAAAGGTCGCAGCCCCAACCAGCAGTAGCGATTGCTTAAGCGGTAATACATGCGGTCAATGTACCAGCGATTCCACAACTGGACGTAAAACTTATTCAACAGCCGGTGCGGCAAGTTGTTCGGTGTGTCCTGCGGTAACGGGCGATATAGCGAGTCGTGTCACCTCTTACAGTGGTTGGTGGAGCAACGATATACATAATAAAATTACAGGGTGTGCCGCGAATTTCTCTGATACAGATAATGATGCAACATTTAGAGTGTATTGCTATTATAACACTACAGATGGTGCCTACGGTGGTGCAAATAGTATTTGTGAAGTTCGGCATCCGACTGCTTGCGCGGCAGGTAAATATGATACTATCACAAGCACAGACGAGTGGAATTGGACAAGTAATCCTACCTATGCTCGTGGATACGGTATCGATTTTATGAACGGCAAGGTTTGTACAAATACAGATGCGGGTTATTACAGTGCCGAAGATTCTTTGACACAAACCGCATGTGCAGCAGGAACTTATAGCACCGGGGGTGCCGCATCTTGCACAGTGTGCGACGGTTCGACATATTCGTCCACCACTGGCGCGACCAGTTGTACTGCGTGCCCAAGGGGGTATACTATTGGTAGCACTTCTACAATAGGCGAAGGCACTGTAAAACCAATAGGCAAAATAGATATAGATGTAGATGAAGCAACAGATCATGATGATATATCAGATTGTAAGATAACGTGCAGTGCTGGTTATGCGGTATTAACAGCGAATGCGCGGGCATGTGAAACAATACAGAACTCTACATACAAGGGTAAATATACGACACTACATTCTGTGAGTTATGGTTCAACAAGTACAATTAACGATTGTCCAAGAGATTATGATGCGGCAAACGGAACAACCGCACAGAGCAACTGTCAGACCGCCTGCGATGCGGGGACTGCCGTACACAGAACCAACGACCAATGCACTGCAATTACAACCGATAATAAATATACGACACGACATAATATAAACTATGGTCAAACATCTATATTAAGCACATGTAATACAACCAACGGATACACAAACAGTGGAACAACAGCCGCAGACCACGCAGGTCAAAGCAGTTGTAAAACCACAATTACTCTTAACAAAAACGGGGGAAGTGGTACAATACAGGGCACTTCTGGTACCGGCAATGCAAGTATAATATGTTCTCAATCTGTTTCTTGTGATTTTGGTGGCGTCAGCGGTTTAACAAAAACAGGCTATACATTCAGCGGTGGTTGGGGAACTTCAGCAGACTGTACCGCAACAACAACCAGTTTTACAAATCCAACTGGAACTTATTATGCGTGCGAAAGCCCTAACCAAATTAACATTACATGGGATGGTGTGACATCCCAGGAAGCCTTGGCGACTAATGTTCGTCAGGTCTATTATGATGGCGATATTCACACCCCACAAGAATCAAACCTGGTCAGCAAGACTGGTGCATCTTTCCAGGGTTGGAAATTTAAGAAATAATAAAATCGCGCTTCACACAGGAAAAATTCATTCTTGGTGCGGGTAAAGAGAATCCGCGCGTATTGGAATCTTGACGAGTTGCGTTATTAGCAACGAGTCTTAGATGAAAAAGCAAGGATACGCGCTTCACACAGGAAATATTCATTCTTGGTGCGGGTAAAGAGACTTGAACTCTTACGGGTTGCCCCACTGGAACCTAAATCCAGCGCGTCTGCCAATTCCGCCATACCCGCAGATTTTAATATACCGGATAATTGCGTGGATAATCAGTATCATGCGCTAATTCTGATTTCACCCCACATCCACCCAGAACAACAGCGCACAACAAAACCATGCAAATCAAAAATATTATCTTTTTCATGATCATATTGTAAGATATTTTTTACTTGTTGTCAATTTGTGAAAAAAATGCTTGCTTTTTGTGCACGGGTGTTATAATATAAGCGTTGCTCTGGGGTGTTAGCTCAGCTGGTTTAGAGCGTCTGCCTGTCACGCAGAAGGTCGAGGGTTCGAGCCCCTTACATCCCGCCAGAGATTTTACCGCCGATAAAACGGCGGTTTATAAGAGTCCTTGGCCCCATCGTCTAATGGTTAGGACACCGCCCTTTCAAGGCGAGAATCCCGGTTCAAATCCGAGTGGGGCTGCCAAAAATTCAAACCACCCAAACGGGTGGTTTTAATTTTTGTTCAACCCCCGGATTTGAACCGGGATAGGTCGGAGCGAAGCGCACGACCAATACGAGAATACACAATTAGAAAAATCATAAAAACGGGGTCTGTTATGACGAGTTTTTATAGATTTTTGTTATTGCGTATCGAGGAGGCGAGTAAAAAATCCGAGTGGGGCAATTAAGAAAATCTTAAAAAATCGACAGACGGAGATTTTTTTGATTTTCGTTATTGGTGTGAGTTCGTAAGTTAGGTGTTGAAAACATCCACAGTTTTACACATTTACGAACTTTTTAATCAAAACTGTATTGCTTTATCGGTTTTTATATTTTTCACAAACATTTCATCGTGCGACACCAATAATATTGCGCCACGATATTGATTCAAAGCATATTCCAATATTGATATGCTTTTGATTTCCAGATTGTTTGTTGGTTCGTCTAATATCAATAAATCCGGTTGTTCAGAACTGCCCAGAACGGCTGCCAATGTTGCTTTTAACAATTCTCCGCCAGATAATACACCAACCTTTTTTAACGACGTATCACCACGAAAACCAAAATTAGCAGCAATCGCATGTGCATCGTGTTTCAGGCAACCAGATATCTCCATTATGTTTTCAACTATGCTTTTACTTTTATCTAACACAGATAAATCTTGGTTCAAATATGTGATTTTGCCAAATGTTTTAACAGTTCCAGATTGTGGTTTTAATTCGCCACATATAATTTTTAACAATGTTGATTTACCAGAACCGTTTTTTCCAACAATACGAACACGTTGTCCACCATACATAGTAAAGTCAAAATTATCAAAAATCTGTTTAGAACCATAAGCAAAACACAAATTTGATATTTGCACCAATTCCTTGCTATAAAAAGGTTTGTTTGGCATAGGAATTTTTATTGTTTCGTTTCGCATTTGTTCAGACAAAGATTGTTGCAAATCCATTTGTTGAATTAGTTTCTTTTGGATAACTGCCCGTTTTTTTGCTTCTGTCTGTTGACTTTTGCCTTTCAGTGCGTTTGCTTCTAATCTGCTACGTCTGGAATTAGCAATATCTTTTGCTTGTTTTGCTTCATGATGTTGTCGAGTGTTTTGTGCAATATTTATTGTATTATTCAACCTGGCAATAGATTTTTGTGTATCAATATATTTTGAATAAATACTGTCTGATTCAATCTGTTTTTGTTCCAGATAAAAATCATAATTTCCACCATATACCACCAATTTACCAGTTTGTAATTCAATAATTTTATCCATTTGTTGTAAAAGTTCCCTATCGTGTGAAACAATAACAACGCCATTTGGATAGTTGTTCAACTGATTAAAGAATACTTGCTTAGCATCTGTATCAAGGTTATTTGTCGGTTCGTCCAGCAATAAAATATCAGCACCAGATTCAAAAGCCCTCATTAAAGCAAACATTTGTTGTTCGCCACCACTTTTGGAATCAGATACATTAATTTGATTTAAGATATACACGTTTGCATTCTTGTTAATATTGCCAGAATCAGGCAATAAATCACCAGCCAACAACTTTAATAGTGTTGTTTTCCCAGAACCGTTATCGCCAATAATTGCAACATGTTCATTGTCATTAAAAGCAATCGAAACACCCGTCAACAAATCGTTGTCGTTATAACCAAAAGATACATTTGATAAAGAAATTAAAGCCACAATAAAACCTCTGCTATTGCAATTAAACAGACACATATTTCTATGTGTGATTTATAAAAATTACAATATTACATACGCATTGGTTTTATCCTTTCGTTCAGATTACACACTTAGATTGTATTACAAATATTTGTAAAATCAAGATATTTCAAAATGCTTTATTCAAAAACGCCTTAACATCTTTCCCAAACAACAACAAATCATACAGAAAATCAACTCGTGAATTGCACAGGATTTTTGGGTATTGCTTTTTTATGCGATTTATGATATAATAATTGCAACTTAATAAGACAGCATTCGCTGTCTTTTCTTATTTTATCCCATCACGTGTGGGCTTTTTTTTATTTAACAAAGAAGTTATAATGCAAACACCAAAATTTTTACGCAATTTATTACAATCTAATAATTATTGGGATAAAAATAGCACCGAATTTGCAAAAGCAAATGAATATCTGGGAACTTTGTTCCCAGAACAATTACAAAAAGACGCAACTGGTCAATATATCGAACCAGAATACGATATGACCTATGAACAATTTCAAGCAAACCGTACAAAGGTCAAAAGCCAGAAAATAAAACAGATATAAATGAGGTAAAAGATATGAAAATGAGTGACGACACTAAAAAATTCAATCAAGCATATAATAATTTGAAAGAACGCGAAGGCGGATATACAACTGGCAAAAACCAGAAAAAAGATGAAGCAACCAACATGGGGATAAAACAAAGTACTTTGGATAAATATTCTGCGAAATACCCAGATAAAAATTTTCCGCAGGATGTAAAAGATTTAAAAGAATACCACGCAAAAGAGATATATAAGAGTGAATACTGGGATAATACAAGAATACCGCAAATAGAAAATGATAGAATACGTAATGCGGTATTTGATATGAACGTTATGGGTGGCGCAGGAAAAGTTGTTCAGAGAGCAATAAACTCTTTCTCTGATGCAAATTTAAAAGTTGATGGCGTCATAGGCAAAGAAACAATCAAAGCTATAAATTCGATTCCAGATACAAAGATTGAAGAATTTATGTCAACAATCAAGTCTGAAAGAATTGACTATTTACGAAATACGCGAAACTGGGAAACCGCGAAAAACGGATGGACAAAAAGAACCAATGCATACTGAATTATTGTTTTATCCAAACACCTTCAACTGTTGCGTTCATACCACAAAAAGCATTGTCTGAATCTGTGTTAATATAACGCAGATTCAGTTTATTCTGTGACAATACATTGAATGCTATTCCAACAGGAATATAATTTTCTGCACCTGTTTGATTGTCATACACATATTTAGTGGTTTTATATTCTGCAAAACCATTTTGTATAGATAATTCTCCATCAACATCACATATATGTGAGTCGTACCATGATTGAATATTAAACCTACAAACAGAATCAGAGCAATTAGAAATACTCATTTCGCCACCAAAAAATGTATCTGCATTATTTAAGTACCATTTTCCAGATAAATAATCTGTGCCATTACTATAGGTCATTGAATAAACAGGTAAATATATAAAACAAAATAACAATGGTAATAGAATTTTTCTCATGCTTGACATGATAAGTGATTTTTTACCGAAAGTCAATTTGAGTATATTGATTTTTACAATAATAATATTTATACTGTGATGTATGAAAAAAATTATCGTGTTTTTTGCTTTTTTGGTTGGCTGTAGTTCTGTATACAGCCAATCGTGTGATTTATGTGGTAACTGGTCTTTTGATAAATTTGAATATGTCGGGCATATAACCACAGATTGTGAAAGCACTGCGCGGCATTTTTATGCAAACACTTATATTAAAATAGATGTTCGCAATTTTACTGTTGGAGAATATGATTTGGATGAGAAAGCTCAAGAACTTTTTGTAAAAACTGAAGACAATTTAACAGAAAAGTTTTACGTATCAAGTAAAGATTCTATTTATATTTTTTTAGACGGATGTCGTTTTTATTTTAAACGCGAATAATTCTGTTTGTGTTTTATATAATTATAAATTTTCCAAAAACACCTTAATTTCTTTCCCAAACAACAACAAATCATACAGAAAATCAGCTCGTGAATTGCAGGGTATGCAATTATCTCTTTGGTTTGTAAACTGTGTGTCCACCCGATACATAATCTTTCAGAACTTTTTTCTTCTGCATCTGTTTCAATTTTACCATAGACAGTTATGCTGCGTTTCTTGAATTCTTGGAACAGGTGCGCGCACGTGCCACGACAAATTATTTAATAATTGTGATTACATATAATTATTTCGCAAATAATTGTAAAGAGTACTTTTGTTAACATGCATGATGCGCGCGATTTCGTTTTTGCTTAAACCTTTGTTTACCAAAAAGGTTATTCTTTTTTTATTTTTACTTAACTTCAATTTTTTTGATTTTGCACCGATTGGGCGTCCAAGTTTTTTTCCGCTGGCTTTCAGTCGTGCCAAACTTTCGCGAACGCGTTCTTGCAATAAAGATTTTGATAATTCTGCAGACAGGCCAAATGCAAAAGCTAAAACTTTTGATTGAATATCTGCCCCCAGGCGAAAATTTTCTTTCAATGTCCAAATCTGGCAATTTTTTTCAAGACAATTCTGTAAAATTCCCATGACTTCCAATAGGCTGCGCCCAAGACGCGAGATTTCTGTTGTTATTAAAATATCGCCAGATTCAAGTTTGTTTAACAGAGTCCCCAGTTTTCTGTCTTGTAATTTTTTATTGCTTGAAATTTTTTCTTCTATCCAAACATCGATAGTCATATTGTTGTTTTTTGCGAAGTTTTCTATGACAAAATGTTGGTTTTCTTCGTGTTGATGTGCAGTAGAAACACGGCAATATCCGTAAATCATAAATTCTCCTTTTTTTATCAAATAAAAAAACAGGCAAAAGCCTGTTTACATCAGGATATTTAGTTCTTTTTTTCAATATGTCAAGAGGTCTAAAAAAAACCAAGGTTAAAAGTCAACCAGTTTTTATAAATTTTTATTTAGTAATTTTTTCCCAGAAAACAGTGAAAAAGCGCGTTTTGTTAGATGTCGTTGAAGTGGCGGTTAAAAAACCTTGGTTTTTGTACCATTTATTTCGAGGTTATACAATCTCGGTTTTTAATATTAAAAATAAAAAAAGGAAACAAAATGAAGAAAAATTTAATTTTGACTTCTGTTGTGGCTATTATGGCGACTGTCGCCGGAGCAAATGCAGCAACAGATGTTACGTTTGCTGGTGATTATACCAATTCAAACGGCGATACAGTAAATGTCAATGATGCTGTCGCGGCACAAACTTATTCGTATGAAAAATCAGACGGCACAACACGCGATGTAGCGAATCAAACAACAGACCCAACATTGGAAGATTTTACATACACAGATAAAGATGGAAATCCTGCAGATTTGTCGTCTGGCACAAAAGAACAAGGTGATTTTACTGGCGATACAGCCGCATCTGGTGTGGTTTCGACAACACAAGAAATCGTTTCCGGGGCAACAGTTGAACGTGGCAATTATACTTATACCAACGGCGCAGGCGATGATGTCGAATTGGGCACTTCTGCACAAGATATGACACAAACCGTCACATTAAATTCTGATTATACCAACGGCGCAGAAATAGTTGTGACAAACGGAACGGCTGATTCTTTTGATGGCACATTGTACAGTGTTACAATGGATGGTGATGATACATACCATTTGTCTGCTGATGGAACAGCGTTGTATCACAGCAATAACACACCAGCAGGTGAACCAGAACCTGGTTCGGCATTGGCAGATGCGTTTGATGCGATGAAAACAGCATACGCGAACGATGTTGCAAGTGTTGATAGCGCAAAAACAACTACTGCTGACCAGTGGACAACAGAACAGGCAAATTTTGCAACTGCAGATGCGGCCTTTACAACCGACAGCAACAAAGTCGAAGAATTGAACGGTTATTGGAATTCTTATGAAACAGCTGCTGGTTTGTTGGAAACAGCACAGGCAAATCAACAGGCGGCGAAAGAAGCATACAGCGAAAACGATGATGCGTTGAATGCAGCAAAAGATATATTTAATGCACCAATCGAAGAAACAATTGATACGCATGCAAATGACGCCATTGAAGCTTCTGTCGCTTCTGGAACTATCAAGACAGCGTTGGATGATAAAGCAAATGTCGACGATGTCTATAGCAAAGCAGATGCTGATGCTAAATTCTTGACAGAACACCAAGATATTAGTGGCAAAGCAAATGTTGCAGATGTTGATGCGGCATTGGCATTAAAGGCAGATAGTTCTGCGCTTAATGATGAAGCAAGCGCACGCGAAGCAAAAGACACAGAATTGCAACAGGCAATTACTGATGAAGCAAGCGCACGTGAAGCAAAAGACACAGAATTGCAACAGGCAATTACTGATGAAGCAAGCGCACGCGAAGCAAAAGACACAGAATTAGAACAGGCAATTACTGATGAAGCAAGCGCACGCGCAAATGCCGACCAACAATTGCAACAACAAATAAATGCAAGCATCGCTGATGCAGATGCGTTAACATTAAAGAAAGCCAATTCTTATACAGATGCGAAAGTCAATACACTGGAAAAGAATTTGTCTGGTGGTGTTGCGGCAGCGACCGCATTGTCTTCTGTTGCAGTGTCTAATGTAAAGAAAGGCGAAGTTTCTGTTGGTGGTGGTTATGGTTATTATAACAGCCAATCAGCAATGGCGTTCGGTGCGGCTATGGGCTTGTCTGACAGATGGTCTGTCAATGCAGGTGCCGGCATCGCATCTGGTGATAAAACCCAGGTGGCATTCCGCGCCGGGACAAATTATAAATTCAAATTGTTCTAAGAGTAATCTTCAATTTGTTTTAAGATTTGTTCGATTCTTTACTCTGTTAAAAACATCCCGTGCCTGCGGGGTGTTTTTTATAACCGTTTATATGTTAAAGATTTTTTACTTACAAATGGCTGTATAGGGCGAAATTGATTTTGATGTGTCTATTTCGCCTTCGCCACAATCAAGGCAATTAAACATTCTGTTTTGGCTGTGGTCGCGGTCCAAAATAACGGAAGTATTTTGCAGTGCAGGTATTAAATCTGGACGTGATTTTGCCGAAAAACCAAAATACAAACCGCGGGTTGAACCACTGCATTCGGAAATGTCGCCATCATAACACCGTGGGTCTGTTAATTTGTTCGTATCAGGAATACAATGTGTTTCGCATGTTTCCTGGTCTATGACCGCGGTTTCGCAATCGGTGCACGACACAGAACGAACACGCAGTGTTGCACCAACTGCGCCACGCATCTGGGGTGCCAGTGCGATGTTATCGCATTTTTTTACGGTCTTGGTTGCATTTGGATCTTCTACGCATTCCCAAGTTAGTGTTGAATAATTAAGGCGCGCCACCATCTTTTCCGGGCAAACTTGGTCAGAAAAAGGATCCACGCATTCCCATATGTCATCAACCATAACAGCGGTTTGGTTGTTAGAACATAGTGGCTTACGGCTTTCGTCTGCGACACAAACCATCAAATCAGGATCCCATATTGTATCGCCAGTGCAAGATGTTTTATAGTTATAATCGATACACTGCCAACGACCAAATCTGAAAGTCTTCATCGTTCCAACCGGACAATTTATATTGGAACCATCAACCAAGGGATATTCTATCGTTTTTTCTGGGATTTTATATTGCATAAGGTACATCAGTTGTCCTGTTTGCAATTTTGCTGCTTCGATAATTTTTGATGGAATAGCGCGATTTGCCACAGAACCTGCCGACATTAAATTAGGATTGATAAAGACACCAAATGTCCCTGCGTCCGGATAATGTTTTTCCAAAATTTCCAGCATGTTATTATATTCTTCTTCTGGTAATGCAGAAGAAGTCGTTATAATAAAGCTGTATGTGGGGGCCTTGGTATCTTCAGAATCACACGAAACAATGTTGTATTTTTCGTTCATGCAAACATATTGGCTGACAATTCCGTATTTTTCTATACATATATCATTGAAATCTTCGGCGTACATTGCGGCGTTTTGGGCGGATACCACACATTCTGCGATGGAACGCAAATCTGCCCTTTTTATCGCATATTCTGTTTCATGTTCGATTATACGCTGAGATGGGGACGATATAATATAATACCCCGCCATAATTATTACGGATAAAAGAATTAGAAAAATATTCAAGATTCCCCCTTGCGATTTATGAAAAGTGTAGCTAATATTAATATAAACTTCAACAGGAAAAAGACATGAAAAAATTATTTTTACTTTTGATGATATCGGCATGCAGTTTTCGCCCAATCTTTTCTGGCGACAAGACAGATGTTTATGTCGCACCGATAAGCGGTATTAATGGTATTGAATTGCGTAATTCATTAAATGCCCAATTTGGTGGCATACACGAACAAAATGCAAAATATACATTGACTGTCAAACTGGATGAACCTGTGACTCAATATAAAGCGTTTGAACGCGCAGGCGACGCGGTTTGGCAAGAAGTTAAATTAAATGCAACGTATGTTCTAAAGCAGGGCGACAAGGAAATTGCCACGTCCAAAGAATCTGCCGCAGAAAGTTATACTTTTGTTCGTTATCTGGTTGCATCTAATGCGTCATATAATAATGCGGTTATGAACACGATACATCAGTTGTCTGAAAAAATCAGTATGCGCGTGATAACAGAAATTCAGAAACAAGAAAGTAAATAATGAAATGGAAAGAATCAGATTTTAATTCTGGAATCATAAATATCAATGCGGTATTGATATATGGGCCAGATGCAGGTCTGGTTGATGAATTGTGTGATAAAGCAATTGAAAAACTGGAAATTGAAAAAGATAATCTGTTGGCACTTGATGCGAATGAATTGCGCGACAAAGAAGATGCGGTATTCGCAGAAAGTTGCAGTCCGTCAATGTTTGGTGGACGTAAAGCCGTTATAATATCAGGGGCAGGTGACAGCGATACTAAAATTATATCTGATTTGGTGACATCTTCTTCGCTTTGTGCAACGGTTATTGTGACTGCTGGTGATTTGCGCCCTGCGTCATTACGTAAATTGTTCGAAGAAGCCAAATCTGGTATTGCGGCAATCGCGTGTTATTCTGATGATACAAAAACACTGGAAGCCCTTATTCGCAAAGAATTATCTGCGGCATCTGGTATTCGTCAGATAACCCCGGATGCAATGTCTTACATGTTATCTCACATGGGGGGCGACAGGGGTATTACACGCAGTTTTTTACAAAAAATCGCGATTTATGTTTCAGATAAACATATTGTCGATTTAGAAGATGTAGAAAAATGTTTGCCGGACACTTCTGCATCCAGTGCCGATGATTATATGTATTCGTTAACAGCAGGACATATAAATCAAACAATGGTTGCGCTGGACAGATTATTATATGCTGGTGCTGATTCTAATATGCTGGTTCGTATGTTGTACAATCATTTTTCCAGGTTGTTAACTGCTGTTGTCGATGGGCAATTACCAAAATTGTTTTGGAAAGTTGCAGATAAATTTAATATGGCAGTAAAAATTTGGCCTGAAAAAGAAATTGTAAATGTATTATCAAAATTAAATGAACTGGAAAAACAATTCAGAACAAAAGGTATGTCACCAGAAATTTTAATACGTGATTTTTCATTGAAATTGTCTGTGCGTGCTGCAAAGCTCGCATTAAAACGAAGGAAATAAAAATGTTGTCATCTGTATATGCTCCAAAAGATTTTAAGAGATTACGCGTATCTGGCGATTTGGTTGCGCGTTGTTTCGATTATATTACACCGCATATTGTTGCCGGTGTTTCAACCGGGGAAATTGATAGGCTGGTTGCAGAATTCCTGAAAGAAAACGGTGCACGTTCGTCTGACCTTGGGTATATGGGGTATCCAAAAAGTATTTGTACTTCAATTAATGATGTTGTGTGTCACGGAATCCCAAATGATAATGTTATATTGAAAGACGGCGATATAATAAATGTCGATTTAACGGCAGAATATCACGGTTTTCACGGTGATGCATCACGTATGTTTATGATTGGAAATGTTTCCAACAAAGCTCGCGAATTGGTGCAAACCTGTCAAGATGCACTTAATGCGGCAATTTCTATTTGTGCGCCTGGTGTTCCGCTTTCTGAAATAGGAAAAACGATAGAGGCGGTTGTAAAACCACATGGTTTTTCTATCGTTCAAGATTATTGTGGACATGGTATCGGTAAGGTGATGCATGATAACCCCAATATATTACATTTTTATGACAAGGCTTACGATAAACTGATAATGCAACCAGGTTTTGTATTTACAATAGAACCCATGATAAATACAGGAACACACAGATGTACAACCGATGAAAAAGATGGTTGGACAGTAAGGACCGCGGATGGCGGTTTGTCTGCGCAATGGGAACACACTTTAGGTATCACGGAAGATGGTGTGATTATATTTACAGAAAAAATGATTCATGATTAAAGCGAAAGATTTACAATCTTTACAATCTGGGCATCGTGCGCGGTTGCGTAAAAAATTTCTTGATGGACAAACACCAGAATATGAAATGCTGGAATTATTATTAACTTATGCGATACCGCGACGTGATGTTCGTGCTTTGTCTAGACAACTTTACAAGAAATATGGTTCGATACATTCTGTGTTGGCTGCGCCGATGGAATCTTTGACCGCAAATGAAGGAATCAAAGAAAACACTGCAACATTTTTCAAGTTAATTCATAAAATAACAGAATTGGAATACAAGGCTGTTCTGGACAGTGCGCCAATATTTCATAACTACGAAAAATTGGAAAATTATTGCAAGATATTATTAGGTGGTAAAAATGTTGAAGAATTTCATGTCTTGTATCTTGATGGTGAATATAAGTTAATAGAAGATGAATTGCACAGTACAGGAACTGTTGATTGGGCGGCTGTTTATGTTCGTGAAATTGTTAAAAGGGCCTTAGATTTAGATGCGCGCAATATCGTTATGTTGCATAATCACCCAACACCCGGCGTGTCTTTTTCATCAGAAGATATTTTGATAACACAAGAATTACAAAGTGCATTACAGAAATTGAAAATAAAACTTTATGACCATTTATTGGTTTCGGGCGATATAATTTATTCTGCCAAGAATATGCATTTGTTGTTTGATAATCTAAAATAAGTTTTTGACATCACAAACTTTGCGCAAAATTTTTGTTTCTGTTTGTTTCAGTTTGTTTTCAGATATTTGGAATACTTGTTTTTTTGCCACGGTTGCATCAATCCATGTTTCGCCCATATCGCGAGAAATTAAAATAATTCTGAATTGTGGTCTGAAAACAAATTGTATAAGTTGCAAATCGCAATCTGCACCACTTATTGTTCTGAAATTTTCAGGTGTTATATCAATATATTTGCCGTCTTGATTTAGTTCAATTTTGTATTCGTAATAAGAATGTGCGTTTCCGGTTTCTGTGAAAGTTCTTGTTATTCTGTCTGGTTTGTTATCGTGGTTTATATCTGCATAGTAAATATTTTTTTCTGATACACCAACATCAAATTCATCAAGTTGATATTTTGTCACAGAATCGGGATTCGTCAGCCCGTCCGAAAAAATAGCATTTGGTGTCGTAAATTCATCGCTGAAAACAGGTGCATTTTGTTCGTTGGTTTTTTGTTTGTTATATGTGGTGTAAAGAACGAATGCTAATGCACATAATACAATGACGGATAAAAACCATATTAAATTTTTTGTTTTATTCATAAGTTTTGCCTTTATATTTTTTGTTCAATGCCGATTGTCCATCCTTCAACAGTTTGCATTGCGCGCGCAACACGCATGATTTCGTTGTCATCAAGTTCTTTTATTTGTTTGTTCAACGGAACACCTGAAAGTTTTGACACGCGATTAGCATATGCATCAGGATTATTGTTGCCATCACCTTTTGGTGCCCATCTGTGATACACTTGACGCAGTTGTAAATTTATATAACCAGAACTGCGCAATAATTTAATGGTTGCTTGCAATCCGGTTTCTTCATTGGGAAATACAGCAAATCTGCCGGCGACACCGATTGCGCCATTTTCAGATGCGAATTTAGATTTGATAATATTTCCGGGGTTGTTTGTTCGCCATGCAGTTGTGCCACCCGTACGTTTTATTTTTGTGCCGTCTTGTTTTACATAGATAACATAACCCTTGCCAGATTCAACCATTTTAATATCAGATGCCTTGAAGCCAGAATATACCGATTCTTGCTTTATGGTTTCTACGGTTGGTTTTGGTAAAACTTCATTAGTAACATCGGAATAATTAACCCCAGAATCAATCACACTGAAATTTTCATATAAAATATTTTCGTCAGATTTTCCAAGTTTTTTATTGCGCAATTCCAACAATTCATTTACCGCTGCACGTGAAACTTGTTTGACTTCGCATTGTTTCGCGAACAAATTGTCGCCATACACTAAATTAACAATAGATTTTACGACCCCAAGAATACACAACACAAGAATTAAAGTTTTTGCATTGTTGAAAAGTGTATCTATTTTTACCCCGTTTTTGATGTAAAGCACCCCCCAACCAAAAAGCATTATTGCTGTAAAAACCAATATCGCAATCCACGCGTATTCAAGCAGTGTATCAAAAGCAGGAAAAACACAAGACGGGTCTTCAAAATAAATAAAATCAGAATCTAAACCGAAAACTTTCAGTCCTGAATTAGTAAGCAAATTGATAATGGTTGTTTCATCCATTGTTATTTTTTAGATGCTGCATTTGTGAAAAATCCTGGTACAGAAAAATCTTCATCATTTGCAGCAACCCCAGCCCATCCGAACAAATCGCCAAGGCCTTGGTCTTTGTGTTTAGATTGTTTGAACGGTAAAATATTGCGTAATTTTCCAATTTTACTGCGCGAAGAAGATTTGTTCCCTGACGAGATTTTATCTTGTGTTTCTGCGAATTCTGTTGCCAGTTGTTCCAATGTTGCATCCACAGAAATATCATCATTATATTCTGGTTCTGCAGAGATTTCTTTTTTATCTTCGCTTAAAACATCTTCTGCCAACGGGGTCATTGCAGACAATAATTTTTCCAAATCAGCTTCATCATCATCTTCTGATTCTTGTGAAACATTGGTGTCATTGATTGTTTCTTCGTCTACATCGTCTTCTGTTTTTTCTTCGGAAATTTCAGAGATTATTTCAACTTCTTCAACATCTTCGATTTCTGCGGGTTCAGGAAGCACGTCTTCTTCAATTTGTTCTGGTTCAGACTTTGTGGACAGGACAGACAATATAGGAACAATTTTTTCATCTGAATCTGTTGGTTCGTTTTCTTTGGCAACAGGTTCATCGATAATTTCTTCTTTGCGTTGGCGACCGCGTTTTTTGGGCGCAACTTCAACAACAGGTTCTGAAACTGTTTCCACGATAATTTCTTGTGTTATTTCGGGGTGCTCGATTTCTTCGGTTGTTTCAATAATTGGTTCTGAATCAGGGATGTTTTCAACAATTGTTTCCGGAACATTAACAGTTTTTTGGCGTTCGTCCGACATTAAACCGGCATCATCTGTATCCACAGGAACGCCAAACATAACCGTTGTTTTGTCCAGGTTTAATGTTTTACGTACTTCTTCGAAAGCGGCACGAATATCCGCCATATCAAAAACTTCATTTCCAGAAATATAGATAATTTTAGTCTTCATGAAACAATTCCCCCATATAACATACGACATTATATCACATTTTAGGGTTGAACGCATATAAAAAATGTCTTAAAATGCAAATATGGCGAATATCAAAGAACAAATTTTTCAAGAACTCGATTCTTTAGAAGCATTAACGGTGCATCTGCGTGCAGATGCCACATCTGCCAGCAAGCAAACTGATTTAGAAGTGGCGATATTGACCAAGCAGGTCAAAACATTGCGCGAAAAGAACGAAGTTGCAAAACAGTTAATTGAAAAATCTGTTTCAATCTTAGAGAAATTAAAGAAATGAGTGTAGTTTCAATACCTATTGTTAATCGCAATTATCCGATGGGCTGTGAAGACGGCCAGGAAGGACGCCTTATCGAGCTGGGGCGCATAGTCGATGCCCGCGCACGTCAGATTTTGGATAAAATAGGGCCATTACAAGAAAATGCTTTGCTTGCAACGCTCTGTATAGTTTTAGTTGATGAAATTCAGAATAAAAACCAAACCCCGACAGTTTCAGACGAAGATTTGCGTGAAATATTAGCCCGCATTCGTGAGATTAAGCACAAGATTTCATAACCCCGCCCGGAGCGGGGAATTTTTGATTCTCCCCTTGGGGGGAGTCCGTCCGTAAGGACGGGAGGGAGGTTCTTGATACACAATATTTATTGGCAACCCTCCCCACCACTTCGTGGTCCCCCCCGCCCCAGGCGGGGAATTTTAGGTTCGCAGAATCAAAAACCGCCCGGGAATGGGCGGTGTTTGTTGTGCGTGGGTTGTTAGTTTCCACTTGGTGTGTCGAATGTCCAACCGACAAACGTCTTTCCGGGAACATGCACAGCCTTTTTCGGTGTATTGATATCGCCACCATATGTACATTGTCCTGCATCATTCGCCGCAACGTCCGCCGCATCCGCACCATCCCATGTGATAGAAATAACATTCGCATCACATGATGGTGCGCCTGCTGCCGCAACGGCGTTAAACACCGCGGTACGGAACGTGAAGTTGGACCGCAGATCGGACGCACAGTTGCGCGCGCAGTTCGACGCACAATCCAGCGACAAAGAACCTAAGTCGACTTCGAACACCCAAGGGGCAGACACGCTTTGCATTGATTGACCATTCGGTGTATAGCCATCAAGTTGACAATAACAATATTGACCCGTGCTATCTGGTAATGTGCTGGTTATATTGTCTGATTGTAATTCATATTCATCTGGACCCACCCATGGGTCGGTTGCAGAACGCGTACTACATCTTGCATATCCGTGGATTTTTCCTTTGTTGCCATAATCAACCACAAATTCATTATTTTGGGTAATGCCGTATGTATTTTGGTTTTCACCATCAGGGGCTGTGGCACTGTTATTTTGATATCCATACCCTGTTGATGCCGATTCGCCGATTATCGTTGTTAAATCTGGTGCGCCGGGGTTAAGATGCCAACCGGCAACGCATTCTGTTGGATAACAAGTGTCGGTGCCTGTGCCATAATAATCATTACCGGATACTGCGCTTGCGTTGGCGATTCCCGCATTTGCAACCGTGCATGCCGTATAACATTCTGTATCCGATGTTGCGCCAGCCAATGAATTTGGATATCCATTTGGACATGCGGTTAAACCTTGATTCGCTGACGTGCTGTAATTTACTGTGCCGTTTATTCCCGGACAATAATTACCGCTGGTACATTGTGCAACTGTTTCCGATGACATTGGCAAATAATTACCCGCCGTCACGGTATATGGCGTATCGGTATAATTTGCGGTTGCCGTCACCGGTCCTTCGTATGAGTGCAGGTTTGCTTGTGTTGCCTGACCTATGTATTTAGTGTCTTCCTGCATTTGTCCGTTTGACGGAAATGTGTTGGAAGAATTGCTTGGCGCCGCGAATGCCGGCATCGCAAACGCCAAGCCGACCATAGAGGTCATTATTATTTTCGATTTCATATTGTTTCCTTTTGTTCCTTTTTTGTTTATAAACAAATAAACCGCATGAAATTCAGGCGGTTGGAGGTTAACGACAATTCAAATAGGAAATTGTGCGCATATTCGATATATTTTGCGACCCTCCAACCCAATGTGGTTGGAGCATTTTTCATCTTGCTTTAATTCAACAAGACGCCTATTTGTAAAGGGTCGTTACACCCCATCAGCAAATATTTATTCGCCGATGTATAGATTATACAAAAAAATCACTTGAAATACAAATAAAAAAAACCGCCGTATTGGCGGTATTTTTATTTTATAAAGTTTTACCAATCGCAACGGCTGTATCACACATACGGTTAGAAAAGCCCCATTCGTTATCGTACCACGCGGTCACGTGTATTAAATGTTCATCAATTACACGTGTTTGTGATGCATCAAAAATCGAACTGTGTTTATCATTTGTGAAATCTATCGAAACAAGTGGTTTATCATTGTATCCCAATATTTCAGATTCAGCAGATTTCATTACTTTATTCACAGAATCAATCGTTGCGCGTTTGTTCACATTTAACGCCAATTCAACAACAGAAACATCTGGGGTTGGAACGCGAATTGCGATACCATCCATTTTGCCGGATAATTTTGGCAATACCAGACCAATTGCCTTTGCGGCACCGGTGCTGGTTGGAATCATCGAAAGGTTTGCCGCACGTGCACGTCTGAAATCTTTGTGGTTTTTATCTAAAAGTTGCTGGTCGCCTGTGTATGCATGCACAGTTGTCATCCATCCATTTATAATGCCGAATTTTTTATCCAGCACATTTAATACCGGTGCCAAACAATTTGTTGTGCAAGATGCATTTGATACGATTAAATCTTTCTTGGTCAATTTGTTTTCGTTAACACCAAAGACGATTGTCTTGTCTGCGCCGGCCGATGGGGCAGAAACCAAAACGCGCCTTGCGCCGTTGTCCAAATGAACGCGTGCTTTATCCGCAGATGTAAACAGCCCCGTGCATTCCATAACAATATCTATCTTTAATTGTTTCCATGGCAGTTTAGATGGGTCGCGTTCAGATAAACATTTTATCTTTTGTCCGCCAACCAAAATATATTCGCCATCTAACTTTACATCCACTGGTAATTTACCATGAACGGAATCATATTCCAGCAAGTATGCATTTTCGTCCGCTGGGGCCAAATCATTAACTGCGACAAATTCAATATCTTTGCGACCTGATTCCAATGCGGCACGCAATACCAGACGCCCAATGCGCCCAAAACCATTTATTGCAACACGAATTTTTTTCATCCTTTATCCTTTTTCTTTTTTCTATGCGTCTATTCTATCACAAAAAGGCAAAAAAACACAGCGGGATTTTTTTCGGGGCTTCCCTTGCAAAGCCAAATTCGCGATTTTATAATAGTTCCATGAAACACAACGCAATTATTATCGCAGGACCGACTGCATCGGGGAAATCTGAATTTGCACATAAACTGGCAAAGCGTATCAATGGTGCAATCATAAACGCGGACAGTGTGCAAATATATCGTGGAATTGAAAATATATCCGCATCACCGTTCGCGGAAATTTCTGGCAGGTTTGATGAAATAGATGGTGTGCCATATAAACTGTTTTCAATTCTTTCGCTGAATGAACATATCAGCGTGGCAGATTATTTAGCATTGGCAAAACAGGCATTTGATGAAGTCGTTGCGATGGGCAAAGTGCCAATCTTTGTTGGCGGGACAGGATATTACATAAATGTTCTTATAAACGGTATTTCGCAAATTCCAGAAGTTTGCGAATCGAATCGTAATAAAGCGCGCGAAATGGTTGCAGAAGATATTGAAAGTGCAAAAAAAATGTTGCCAACCGAATTTGTCGCGACAGACCCACAAAGAATTGCACGGGCGTTGGAAGTTTTTCTTGAAACGGGAAAACATATAACAGATTGGCAAAAAAAACCACGTGATTGTGCGGTGGTGCCTGATGCACTGCGGGTCTTGATTATGCCGGAACGCGCAGATTTGTTAAAACGAATTGCATCGCGAATTCCTGAAATGATAAAAGGTGGTGCACTGGAAGAGGGTGCAAATATAATAAAAAATAACCTTGATTCATCGCGTGCGATTGGTGCAGTGCAAATTTGTGATATGTTGCGTGGAAAAATTTCAGAAAATGAAGCAATTGAAAATTGGACAACAAAAACAAATCAATATGCAAAACGTCAACGTACTTGGTTTAACGGGCAATACAACGCAGATATTGAAATAAAAAACGTTCCAAACGACAAAGATTTGGAACGTGTAATTGAACAATTATAATTTTATCTTACGCTTTCATTAACAAAAATTTGTATTTGCAACAATTGTTCTTGTTTTTTTGCTGCCTTTTGTGCGGCTTGTTTTTTTGCTCTACATTTCATGGCATAGGCTTTTTTCTCTTCAGATTTATAACGTCTTATTTCGTGGCCTACGTGATGATTGTTCACAAAGAAGATATCTCTTAACTGATTGACGCAATCATTACGGGATATGCCTTTTTTGCATATATAGCGCGCCAAGTATTCGCTGATTCTGCCGGTAATAACTCTTAAAAAACAAGGACTTGCGCTGGTATGGCAATCGCCCATCAGGTTTATAAATAATTTTGTTTTTGATATCAGAAATTGTTCGCATTCTGGGCGAAAAACAAAACTGTCGCGCCAAATGTCTTTCATGTTTTCGGCTGTTTGATAAGAACCGCCGAATTTTTCAATGAATTCTTTGACAATAAAATCTTTGTATGCTTCAAATTGAGCTTCTGCTTCCGCAACCTGCATTGCGCGTTTTTGTTTAAGTTGTTTAGATTTTGCCATTTGGTTTTCCTTTGTTTAGGTTTTATTTAATGTTAATATAATACAAAAACGCGAATTGTCAACATTTTTATTTGTCTGTTGAAAAAAATAAAAAAAACAGCTAATTTAATAACATGTTTCAACCTGGCGATATTGTGAAAGTTCTTGTCCCCAATGTTATCAATCGGGGCTATGATTATCGTTTAAATGAAAGTGCAGAAATCGGCGCGTTTGCACGTGTGACGGTCATGAACCGGCAATATGTTGGTGTAATCGTTGGTCCGGGTGACAGTGGATTGGAAGAATCAAAGATAAAGTCTGTTATTGAAATCTGTAAATTGGGGAAAATGTCGCCGTCTGACATAGATTGGATATATAAAATGTCAGATTGGACACTTATGGCGCCAGGGGCGGTTTTGCGATTGATTCTTAATGTCCCGGATGCTTTTTCTGCCCCGAAAATAGAACAGTTATACAATTTCAATTTTGATACCAAGGTTAAAATGACAGATGCGCGTCAAAGTGTGGCAGATGCTTTTTCTTCTAATGATAACGAAGCAATGTCTGTGAACGATATCATAAATATTGCACATGTCAGCGGTGCTGTTGTTAAAACAATGATAAAGAACGCGGTTTTAACACCTGTTCATGTGCGTGAAATAAAAGATACTCGTTTCCAGTATAAGTATTTTGATACAGGTTCTGTGACATTGAACGACGAACAGCGCGCGGCAGCAGACACAATAGCAACCGCAATAAGCGCGAACAATTTTTCTGTGCATTTGTTAGACGGAATAACAGGTTCTGGCAAGACTCAGGTTTACTTTGATTCTGTGTTGCGTGCATATAATGCTGGAAAATCGGTTTTGTTAATGATGCCAGAAATCGCATTAACTGCACAATTCATGGACAGGTTTACAAAACGTTTCGGTGCACCACCTGTTGTCTGGCACAGTAATTTGACATCAGCGCGCCGGCGTGATATTTGGCGTGGGGTTGCGCGTGGTGATATTCGCATAGTTGTTGGTACGCGCAGTGCGTTATTTCTGCCGTGGCAAAATTTAGGATTGATAGTTGTTGATGAAGAACATGATACTTCGTATAAGCAAGAAGACATGGGGAATTATCATGCACGCGACATGGCGATATTACGTGCAAAGATTGCGGGTTTCCCAATAGTGTTGGTATCTGCGACACCGTCTGTTGAAACTTTGCATAATGTTGCGCTGGGGAAATACAACAGGTTGCGATTGACTTCGCGATTTGGCGGTGCGCAAATGCCAACCATAGAAACAATCGATATGCGCGCTAATCGTCCAGATTCTTATAAAGTCGAAGAAGAAGAAAAATCTGGAAATCTTTCGCCGCAATTATGTTCTGAAATCACAGACACATTGGCAAATCATAAACAGGTGATGTTGTTTATAAACCGCCGTGGGTTTGCACCGATTGTTCAGTGTAAAAAATGTGGTTGGGTTGCGGGTTGTCCTGATTGTTCCACTTCGTATAATTATCATAAGCATATAAACAAACTGGTTTGTCATATGTGTGGGCGGATGGAAAATCTGCCGACAGTTTGTCCGCAATGCAAAAACAGTGTTTCAATGCGTGGGGCAGGTCTGGAAAAAATAGAAGAAGAAGTTGCGTCAAAATTTCCAAAGGCGCGTATTGCACTGGTGTCCAGTGATACAATTATGTCGCGCGAAGCGTTGGAACGCCTTGTTCACAAAATGGAAAACGGCGAAATAGATATAATTATCGGAACACAAATTTTAGCCAAGGGTCATCATTTCCCAAATTTGACTTTGGTTGGTGTCGTTGATGCAGATATGGGGTTGTTTGGTACAGATTTTCGCGCCGGGGAACATACTTTTCAACAACTGTTTCAGGTTGCGGGGCGCGCCGGGCGTGGCGAATTCCCAGGACGCGTATTATTGCAAACATTTCAACCAGAACATCCTGTTATTCGTGCGATTTGTGCAGGTGACAGGGACGAATTTATGGCATCTGATATGGAATCAAGACGCATGGCACAAATGCCACCTTTTGGACAACTGATAGCCGTCATAGTGGAAGCAGACAAAGAATCAACACTTAAAAAATATTGCGCCGAATTATCGCATGCAGCGCCGACATTAAATGGCGGTAAAATAATGGGTCCAATCGCGGCACAAATATATCAAATAAGAAATTGGTATCGTATGCGATTTTTGGTGTCTGGTAATGCGCGTGCGAATCTGCAACCGATAGTTCGTGCGTGGTTGGACAAAGTAAAACAACCGACAAATGTTCGTGTAAAAATTGATGTCAACCCACAAAGTTTTGTGTAGTATTAAAGATTAATTTTGTGGTGTGCGGATGGGTTAAATTTAATGCCTTTGATATACACACAAATAATATGAAAACATACTTGTAAAAAAAACTCTTGAAAGATTCATAATATTTTTGCTACGCTAGCTGTGTCAACAGGTGTTCTGTTGATGTGGTGTAGTAGCCATTGGAAAACAGCGTCGAAAGCGGACGATAAACGCCTCCAACCATGGAATAGGTTGGAGGGCGCGGATATATATAAATAAGCGCACTATACTGTTTTTATAGCTACTAACCTCCAACCACCTAAAACATTTGGTGGTTTTTAGGGCGGAATAAAGATGAGCAAAGGTAGCTATTTTTTGCGAATTTTAAGAATAAACATTTGTTGCTTGTTTTTTACAAGCGCGCTTTTTGCTGCGCAAATTGTTGGCAGTGAAGTATTACTCTGTGATAATGGTTATTCACCGGACAATACGACATGTACGACATACGGCATTGGTAATTGTGATTCGGGATATCATGATATAACGCCATCTTCGGAATCGTTTATGATAACGACACCATCTGAAGATTTGTGCGATATTAGTGGATACGAACCACGAACATTACCAGATACAACAGTGGCGGTAATACATAATGGGGCAATTGTTGGCAGTGAAATATTACTTTGTGATAATGGTTATTCGCCGGACAATACGACATGTACGACATATGGGACGACAAATTGTCCGACTGGTTATTATGGTGTTGCGGCGGGTTCTGCATCATTTGCGCCTAAAAACGGTTCGTGTGCGACCGGATACAGCCAATATATTGCACAAGATTCATGTGGATATGATTTGACAGCTTCGACATGTGTAAGTTTTTGTGAAGATGGACAATTAACGACTAATGCGGGGACATGTGCAACTTTGTGTGGGTTGGGTATAACGACATTTCGGACCAGCAACGGCGTTATTGTTCCATTGTGGTCAAGCGCACAGACACAACCATCATTAAATGTTGGGTATAACAATGGTGTATGTTATGGGAATTTGACGGACGAACCAACGGACGAAACGAGTGTGTGGGTTCGATACGGTGATAACGATTTACATCTAATTAAATAGGGGGGGATATGAGAAAGGCAATATTGATAATAATAACAATAATAACGACAGGTATGTCTGCGTATGGATTTACGACCTGTGTGAAAACTAACAGTTACATAGGGATATTCAGAAAGAACGTGGACGGGACATCGAAACAGGTGGATACGACAAACAAAGCATGGAAAGTGGTGTTTCCGGATCAGACATTAACGGGCTATGCATCGTGTAATGATATAAGTGGTGTGGCAAACACGCCAAAGACGAACCTTGTAACAGGGGCGGAGGATGTAGGGATACATTGTTGGTGTGAAATGTGGCCCGTGCCAGCATATGGATACGAAAGCGGTCCGACATCATATTGGATATACCTTAAATCATATTCGACAGATTCAGCGTGTGCATCGACATGCACGACCGATTGCGCAGATGCGATGAAGGACGATGACACATTTCGCACAGCGGTATTTGAATCGATGTGGTAAAAGGGCGGCAAGTCCTTTTGATTAGGGGTGGAAAAACGACAAACTTTCTTTTTTTAATACAGCCCACCCCTAATCAAAAGGATGCAAGTCTGGGAACTAAACAAACAAAACAAAAAGGAAAGGAAGGATGAAGAAACTGATAATAATAATTGCGATGATATTACCGATGGCATTGCCTGCCGCGACAATGTGTTCCAAAAACGACACAATAACAATAGTGCTGGACCCGTCTATTGATGGCGTTAGCTCTTACTATGATAATCCAAACGCGACATGGCATGTTATATTTCCATACGGAACAATTCATGGTCGCTCGGCGTGTTTGAATACTAATCAGAGTTCTGGAACAGCAGACCTGCATGATAACGGTGAATTGGTTGTTGGTGGGGAAACAAACGGTCAATATTGTTGGTGTCGGATGACACATCCTGCTTTGTCTGCTTGGGTGTATGGATATAGCAGAGGACATGTAAGTACTTGTTCAAACTCTTGCGCACAATTTTGTGCTTCAAACTATGTTCAGACGCTACCGAGGATGCGCAGTGGCCTTTTTAGCTCTGCTGTGCAAAACAGCCTGCCACAAAAATAAAAAAACACCGCCCATCTGGGCGGTGTTTTTTATTGTTAAGACAAACTTTATCTGTTGTTTTCTGGCGAATTTATCTTTGTACGCGATTGAAACATTGAAAACAATTTCTTTATTCCCATGTTAAATGCCGATGTTTTTTCTGATTTTCGTGCGGTAGACTTTTCTTCTTTTTCAATCCATGATGTTTCCGGGCTTAATACATTATGTTCTTTTATTTTTTCAAGTCTGTCAATTCTGTTGCCGGCAATATTCGCGCCATATCGGTCAATGGTGACACCGTCTTTTTCAGTTGTTGCCATTATTTCATTAAGTTGCGCGATTTTCGCATCAATTATTTCATTGAATTTTTTTACATCTGTCGCATGACCCGCTTCATCAATGGCGTTTGCTGCCAACAGTTCTTGTTTCAGAGTGTCTGTGATTTTATTTAATTGTTTTTCGATATCAGTGTACATTTTTGTTTCCTTTTGTTTTTTATTAAGAATTTATTAAACAACTTCCGTTACAGCACGCAAAGTCCCTTCGCGTGAAAGTTGGACTACACGAATTTTCTTTTTCATTTCTGCGATTAAATCGGTTCTGTCGTATGCGGGTTGGGTATGCAATATGCGGTCTGCGAATGCGGCATATGCTGCTTCTGCGCTTTCTGCATGGATTGTTGTGTAAAAATGGTCATGCCCGGTTCCCAACATTTCCCAAAGTACCGCTGCATTATCAGTGGATATTTCCCCACCGATTATAACATCTGGGGTCATGCGAACAACCAAATCAAGCAATCGTGCATAATTAAAATCGTTTGTTTGTTCCGTCCGTGACAAGACAAAATGAACACGATTTTTTTGCGGAACACGAATTTCGCGCGCATCTTCGACAGTGATAACGCGACTGTTTTGGTCTATCAATGTCAACATGTGATTAAGGAATGTGGTCTTACCTGTTGATGTTGCGCCTGATATTAAAATCGGACTGCCGTCATTTATTGCGGACATCAATCGTTCGTATGGGTCATCAGGGCGGACATTTTCGCGCGGTTTTATTTTTAGTAATTTTTCCCCACGTTTAAGATGATAATTCTCGAAACTGGTCTCGTTAACGCCACCGCCGCGAATATTTAATGCAACCCCCCCGGTGACATCGTTTTCATCATACTGAACATTTGGACCAGCAATCGCAGAAAAACGATGATTGCCCGGCAAAGTCGCATAAACAACCGGCACACCATGAATCGGATCAAATGGGCGTTCGTATATGTTTGCAACCGTGTGAATTAAATCGACCAAATACTGTTTAGATAAAATATCTGCGTTATAAGAAACCCATGGAACACGCCCACCGTTAAGGCGCATCCATACTTCGCCAGCATGGTTTATCGCGATTTCTTCAACAAAGGAAGGGCGATAAAATTCTTCCAATGGCTTTAATAAAGATTCAAGTACTACATTCGTCATATTTTTTATTTTATCATAAATCGTGGCTTGAATCAAAATTGTTTATTTGTTAAAATAAAAAAAACTAACCAAGAGAGAAAAAATGAAAAAATCTATATTTTTTATTCTGGGATTGGCGTTAACCGTTGCGGCATGCAGTACAGATAATGGCGGATACGCCGGGCGCGATGATGAATATTATGATGAACAAAGCGCGCAATATATAACTGAAAAAAATGAATTTGCCCAAATCGATTCGTATCAACCCCGCACAATGAAAGAACGGGAAGCAGCGGCAGCGCGTTGGAATACTTCGCGTAAAGAAACAAGATGGCAAGAATACAAAGGTACAATGGTTCGTATTGAAATCTTGTTGGGTGATACCAGTGTTCGTGAAATGCGCTTGCGTCTGATACAGAATGCAGATGGCGCAGATATTGATGCTGATTCCAGAACTGTGTTGGGACATGTCGCTGATTATGAGATGAAAAAAGTTTGTGGCCGTAATGCTGAAAGCATAGTAATCGTTTACGACAGACCTTCGTTCGAAGTAATGCGTCCTACGTCATTCTTTGATTATCGTGTCGAAGCCGAAGGCGAATCTATGCGCGAATACGGTTTCAGATGTGTGTATAACAATTAAAACAAAGGGGAAAACAGATGAAAAAATTTGTTGGTATATTGGCAATGTGTGCGGCACTTGGTGCGTGTGAAAAAACTGCAAAAAACGGCGATACAGTAATTATTGATTTCGCTGGCTTTCTTGGTGAAGAACAATTCGCGGGCGGAACAGCAGAAAATTATCCATTGAAATTAGGCAGTGGTCAATTCGTTCCAGGATTTGAAGAACAATTAATTGGGGCAAAAATTGGTGAAACACGTGATGTTAATATCACTTTCCCAAAAGAATATGTTCCAAACCTTGCCGGCAAAGATGTTGTGTTCAAGGTGACAATAAAAGATATCAAAAAATAATTGAAAACCGCCAAAATGGCGGTTTTTTTATATCGCTTTTATAAATATCTTTGCTTTGTTAGCCGCCGCAATTACTGCGGGTTTATCAATAACAAAACAAGTCTTTGCGTTTACAATTATCCCGTGTAATTTTGCCGCAGATACAGCACGCACCGTATCAACACCAATCGCAGGAATATCGATTCTTAAATCTTGCCCCGGTTTTGTCATTTTTGCAAATACACCACCTTTTTTTCGTCTGTTTTTACGCATCTCAACAACGCGTTCCAGCATGCGCGCGGTACCTTCGGCGGCTTCGACTGCAATAACTTGTTTATCAACAACAACAGAAGCCCCAATGTCTTCAACGCCGATTGTGTGCGATACCTGAATTGCGCGTTCAATATCTTTTTCGTCATCGTGCGATGGTTTCGTTTTTGTTTGAATACCCGGCTTTTCGAAAGTTAATTCCGGTGCTAAATCTTGTGCAGCCACAATTTCATAGCCACGTTTTTCCAACGCTTTGTTAAATGCCACAGCCATCGAATCATACCCCCGTTGATGTTTTAATACACTTAATAATACAGAAATCGACCAAAAGTCAGGACGAATGTCTGATAAATTTATATGCCCAAGCGCGCCTACAAAAACCAGTTTGTGTATGCCGCGTTTTTTGCATTCGCGCGCCGCACGTCCCCCATTGCCAAGCCTTATCACTAAATCAGGCTTAAGCGCAGGGTCAAAGAAATTTTTAAGCCCAATCACGTAAACTTCCCATCCGTTTTTGCGCAACGCATCGCGCGTCTGAAACGGCAAGGATAATGCACCTGCAAAAAGGGCAACTTTTTTATCTTCTTTTTTCATCATGGTTTTATTGTAGTTCGAAAACATACTGGAATCAAGACAGATTTTATATTATGATATAAAACATGCAGATAAAAAAATGTCCTTTTGTTGGAATTTGTGGCGGATGTCAGCTAGATTTTTCGGATGAAAAATATCGCGAAAAAAAACTAAAAACTCTGCCGGACTTGAATTTTTCTCATGATGCAATATGGGGCGATTTCGGAACACGTCGCCGCGCAGATTTTGCGTTTACAGACAATCATTTCGGTTTTTTCAAGAAACAATCAAAAGATATTGTTGATATAGATAGTTGTCCGAATTTGGTGCATGAAATAAATGATATCTTGAAAGATGTGGCGCATTTGCCATGGCGTGGTGCAGGGTCTGTGTTAATCACAAAATGTGAAAACGGAATTGATGTTTCGGTGAACAGCGATGTTCCGTACTTTAACGCCGATTTCAGAAGCGCAGTTGAAAAATTGCCCGCACAAATAATACGTTTTACATGGAACGATTCCGTCGCGCGAAAATATAAAGAACCAGAAGTTAAGTTCAATGATAAGATTGTCGCTTATCCTTCAAATGCGTTTTTACAGCCAACAATTGAAACAGAACAAATTTTGCGTGATTTGGTTGTGAAATATGTCAATGGCGCAACGCGTGTTGCAGATTTGTTTTGCGGCCTTGGTAATTTTACATTTGCGACAAATGCCACAGGCTTTGATATTGTCGGTAATGGTATAAAGCGCGATTTGTTCAAGAAACCTTTGTCGGTGGCAAATCTTAATCAATACGAAGTTGTAATAATGGATCCACCACGTGCCGGTGCAGAAAAACAGAGCAAAGAATTATCAAAATCAAATGTAAAACGAATAATTTATGTTTCTTGTAACCCGACAACTTTTGTCCGCGATAAAAAGATTTTGGAAAAAGGCGGGTATAAAATGACAGTTGGTATTCCTGTTGATCAATTTGTTGGATCAAGCCATTGGGAAATATTCAGTGTTTTAGAAAAGTAAAAAAAAGCCACCCGCGGGGGTGGCTTTTTCCGGATGCCCAGAAAGGAAGGAAAGGAGAAAAAGAAACGGGCATCCTTAACTGTCGTTTGGGCCCAAAGTCCAGAGGAGAGAGAATGTAGGAGGGAGTCTGAAAACCCTGGGCCCGATATAGTCAAACGATTATTCATCCCTTGACGAATCGAAATATAATACACAAAATTGTGTTTGTCAAGTATTTTGTCAAATTTTTTTTGTTTTTATTTATTCCCAGGAATTTATACCAAAAATAATAGGTTGAAATGGCGTTGCTTATCAATTAATATTAGATTGTCTTGTAGGAAAATATATAAAAAAAGGAGAGCGTTATGACGCATGAAGATGTGTGGCGTGCAATAGAAAAATTTGCAATGGAACATAATATGTCTTGTTCCGGGCTTGCTAAATGCAGTGGTTTGGACCCAACGACCTTTAACAAAAGCAAACGCTGGTCCAAAGAAGGACAGCCACGTTGGCCATCAACCAACAGTATTTCCAAAATTTTGGCTTCTACTGGTTCTTCGTTGGAAGATTTTACAAAGTTTATCCCTGCCCATGAACCGCATAGTATGTAGCAATAAAACCTTGCACAGTGTCGTTTTATTCGGTATTGTGTAAATATGTTGGAAAATATAAAAATTTATACCGCGGATAAATACTGGAATCGTATTTTGACTGATTTAGGTGCGTGTTTGGTCACTAAACCAGAAGATGCTGACATTTTGTTTGATGATATCAAAATAAATGCGCCAATCGCGGTTGATGATTTACAGAATCTGATTTCAAATCGCTTTAATAATAACGATATTATTGCCAATGTTTTTGGACACGATGAAGTCTTGTCTGAATTGCAGCGAAAAATTATTGTCGCACTTTATAAAAAACCACATATCCAAATGCAAGAATTGAAATTGGCAGTTGGTTTTTTACCGGATATTGCCACACACAGCGTAGAAAACGCAATCTATCAACTGCGTAAAAAATATGGGCACAATTTTATTGTGAATGAAAATGGGGGATATAAAATTGGGCGCATATAAATTGATTTCTTTTGATAAGATTGCCAGCACCCAAGATTATGCGCATGATTTAATCGCACAAAAAAAAGTAGCCGATAAAACTGTTGTAACGGCTTTGGCCCAGAGTGCTGGTCGCGGAAGGTATAAACGCAATTGGGTTTCTCATCGTGGAAATTTATATGCATCATTTATTTACAGGGATATAGAGCGGGACCCGCGTTTGTCTTATGCAATAGCGGTTGCGGTTGCAGAAACTCTTATTTCTTTTGGGTTAAAACCGCAAATAAAATGGCCTAATGATATTTTAATAGATGGTAAAAAAATAAGCGGTATATTGATTGAGTATGCTCAAAATTTTGTGATAGTCGGTATCGGTATCAATATAAAAACATGCCCAACAGTCAAAGAATATCAAACCACTAAAATAAAAAACTATGTTGATGTGTCGGTTGAAGAGGTGCTTGGTGTACTGATGAGAAAATTGGACAAGTGGCGCAATGCACAATTTTACGATGTTCGCAAAAGGTGGATGGAATTAGCTCTGTGTATAAATAAAATGGTTTGCTATCAAGGAAAAAAAGCAGAATTAATTGGCATAAATGAAGATGGTGCGTTGGTTTTGCGTTTTGATACACGATATGTTTTAACATACGGTGATGAAATTAGCATTTAATATGTCTTGACTTTTGTGTCAATTTGTGATATTATATAAAGCATCAAGAATAGAAATTATGTCCGCAGTGTTTGCGGTTTTTTTTATTCTTTATTTTTGCCTGTGCATTTTTTTGCACGGGCTTTTTTTAACTAAAAACCGGGGCAAAAATATGCAATTAACTTTGATAAAAAACAATGATGATGCACAAATCGTATCATATAAATTGGCGCGCATTGTGTTCGCAGAAACAGAAGCTAAATCGCTGCCACTTATAGAAGCGATGACATCCATGATAAACAATGTTCATATTAAGTACGGAAAAACTTTTGATGCAATATCAAAAGATTCTGATTTGTTTGAATGTCTGAACACAAAATCAGAACGTAATGAAAAATTGAACATAGATGCAAATGACAGAAAATTTCAATTGTGTTTGCGCACGGTAAAAACAATGATGCGTGGAAATTTGCCTGATTCTGTTTTCGGCGCAACAAAATTTCATCACACAAATATTATTCCAGATTGGGCAATGGCGCGCGGATACATATCAGAATGTGAAGATATTTTGTTTTATTTGTAAATAAAAAAGGACAAACAATGAATAAAATAATCAAAGGTGGATATTTGAAAGACAAAAAAACTTATGTCGTATCAAGTGTCGGTATAATATCTGCAATAGGTGCTTATTTAATCGGTGACGAAGATATTTTTACAATGATGCAAACAATATTTACGTTGGGCGGAATATATTTCCTTAAACAAGAATCAGCAATCAAAGGGAAAAAATAATGGAACAAATACCTGAAAAGTTTCTTGATGAAAACGGCGAATTAAATACTTCTGCGTTGGTTAAGTCTTATTGCGAACTTGAAAAAAAGATGGGCAATATGATTTCGATTCCAAAAGATGACAGTGATACAGACACAAAACAAAAATTTAATCATGCAATTGGTGTGCCAGATAACGCGTCTGATTATCCTGTAAATGATTTATTTGATGACGAATCGGTTCGTGAAAAATTTCATGAAATTGGTCTTACATCACAACAAGTTGAAAAAATTTATTCGATAGCAGAAGAATTTTTACAACCAACATTAAAAAATTTATTTGCATTACAAAATCAATCAAATGCAATAAATGAATTGAAAAATTTTTTTGGATCATCAGAAAAAATGAACGATGCGTTGCGTGAAATAAAAGCATTTGGTGAAAAGTATTTGCCTGCTGATGCATTTGAAGAACTGTGCGCTACACCCCAGGGAATACAAGGCGTTTATAAGATGATGCAATCTTTTGAACCAAGTGTTTTGACCGATAAAAACGCAACAGAAAATTTGTCCGATGACATGTTGCGCAACATGATGCGTGATCCAAAATATTGGCGCGACCAAGATCCTGAATACATAAGAAAAATTGAAAATGGTTTCAGAAAATTATACTCATAAATAATTTTTATTCTTTACTATTTGTTTTGAATCATATAAAATATGTTTAAGAACAAAATAATTTTGTTCTGTCCAAAACTTATAGAAGGAGAGAATTATGTTTGGCTTAAAGAAAAAATGCGCATGCGCAAAACCAGCTGCTAAACCAGCTGCAAAAAAAGCACCTGCTAAAAAAGTTGCTGCAAAAAAACCAGCTGCAAAAAAAGTTGCTGTTAAAAAACCAGCTGCTAAAAAAGTAGTTGCAAAAAAACCAGTTGCTAAAAAAGTAGTTGCAAAAAAACCAGCTGCTAAAAAAGTAGTTGCAAAAAAACCAGCTGCAAAAAAACCAGTTGCTAAAAAAGCAGTTGCAAAAAAACCAGCTGCAAAAAAAGTTGCTGCAAAAAAACCAGCTGCTAAAAAAGTAGTTAAGAAAAAATAAGATTGTAAAAAAATCTTTTAATAAAAGTCCCTAAAACGCTTGGTTTTGGGGACTTTTTTGATGATAAATTTTTCAGTCCGATGTTAAAGTCAGACTGAATTTTTTATTGGATAATCCAATTTCTTTTGGACCCTTTTTTGTGTTGTTTTGTGTTTGTGGCGCGAATTATCGCATAACCATAAAACAAAATTTTTATAAATTACGCCATCATGGCGTGTTTCGATTTAACAAAAAGGATTACTTATGTCTATGTCTGTAGATCAAGTGTTTGTAAAACAATTTGAAGCAGATGTTCATTTGGCTTATCAGCAAATGGGCACAAAATTGCGCTCTACAATCCGCAGTAAAACCGGGGTTGTTGGTGCATCTACTACTTTCCAAAAAGTTGGCAAAGGTATTGCCAGCACAAAATCACGTCATGGGATTGTTCCTGTGATGAATCTGAATCACACACCTGTTGAATGCGTTTTGCAAGATTATTATGCAGGTGATTGGGTTGATTCGTTGGATGAATTGAAAACCAATGTCGATGAACGTCGTGTTGTTGCGTCTGCTGGTGCATATGCGTTGGGGCGCAAAACAGATGAATTGATTATCAATGCTATGAACAGTGCAACACAATATGTTGGTGATTATTCAACTGGTTTAACAAAAGCTTTGATAATGGAAGCATTAGAAAAACTTAATGCCAATGATGTTCCTGATGATGGTCGCAGATTTGCCATTGTTGGTGTTCATCAATGGAATGAATTGTTGGCGTTGGATGAATTTGTTTCTGCTGACTATGTCGGAAATGCCACACCATTGGTTGATGGTTGCGAATCGCGTAAATGGTTGGGTGTGAATTGGATTCTGTGCAATTCATTACCAATCAGTGACGATGATCGTGATTGCTTTATGTACCATGCATCTAGTATTGGTCATGCCTGCGGTCAAGAAGTTAAAACAGATATCACATGGCATGGTGAACGTGCGGCGCACTTTATCAGCAACAGCATGTCCCAAGGTGCAGTTTTAATTGATAACGAAGGTATCGTCCGTATCAAATGTGATGATGATGCCCAATAATTTATAACTAAAAGGAAGAACGATGGCTTTTCAGAATAAAAATTTGTCTGTGATTGCATATGCAAATGGTTTTACTTTGTGGCATTATAAAGAAAACGCGACATTGGCAACGATAACCGCATCTGGATATTTTTCCAGCTTGAAAAATCTTATGAACACAGGAGACATCATTTTAATCAATGGTTCTAATGGTTCTGCGATAAAAGTTATCACTGTTGCAGAAGGTGTTGTGACGGTTGGTGCATTATCTTAATAATCATAATCAGGGGACATTTGTCCCCTGATTTTTTTCAATAAATAGGTGCGAATTATGTTTACAAAAATAGATTTATGTTCGATGGCATTGTTAAAACTTGGTGAAAAACCAATCCAATCATGGCGTGAAGACAGTGCCGCCGCACAATTAGCACGAACTTTGTTTGATCCGACTTTGGATACTTTGTTGTCTTTGTTCCCATGGCGGTTTGCAACCAAAGAATTAGTGTTAAATAAAACACAAGACGATGATTTTCTGATTCCAACAGAAGTTTTAAGAATCTTGAAATGTAATGGTCAAATTATCGGCAACAGAATAAAAGCAGCAGAAAATACATTAAAGATAACAGCGGTAGTAAAAACGGAACCAGAAATGTTTCCTGGATATTTTGCTACATTGTTGGCTACGAAATTAGCAATGGAATTTTGTATACCACTGATTGGGGATGCAAATGTTTTCAGAATGATGAGCGCATTATATGAATCTGAATATCAATCTGCCAAATTTATAGACAGCACAACATCAAATCAATCAAATATTGAAAGTTTTTCTTTGATAGATTCTAGATTCTAGAACCAAGGGAGTTTTTATATGGGAAATTTTCTTAAAACACAAAATATTTTTTCCTTTGGTGAAGTGTCGCCAGAATTTTACGCGATAAATAACAATAATGGACTTACGTGTCTTGAAAATATGGACGTTTTACAATCTGGTGCTCTGAAACGCAGACCAGGCTTAAAGCAAATAGACGAAATACCAGATGATGCGATAATAGTGCCATTCAAAATAAGCGAAAGTGAAAAATATTTGTTAGTTATTTATGGTCGTATCATAGATATCTATGAAAACGATGAAAAAATAGAATCTTTGTCGGCAGATTGGGCTGATTTAGATTTGAAACAACTGCAATACGCACAAAGATTTAATAAAATCTTTTTTGTTCATCCAGATTTTAAGCCACAAATTCTTACAAAAGAAGCAAGCGGTTTTCATATTGAAGAATTCGTGTTTCATATCAATACAGATGTGACTGTAAACGTTCCTTTCATGCGGTTTGACGATATGAATGGTGTGTCGATTACAATCACGAACAGTGATATTGATAACAATCATGCTGTGTTTACTGCGGATAAAGATATTTGGGCAAATGATTGGCTTTGGGAAAGATTGCTAATAAATGGGAAACAATGGTTGGTCGAATCTGTCCAAAGTGCGCGTGTAGCGATAGTTTATACAAATGGTACATTTACGTGTCCCGGACATGCGATTAGCGATTGGTATGTCGGTGCATTCAGTAATAAACGCGGATGGCCACGCGCTGTATCTTTCCATCAAAACAGGCTGGTGTTCGGCGGAACAAAGTCTGCGCCAAACAATATATGGATGTCTAAGGTTGGTGATTATGATAACTTTGACAGTGGCGAAGGACTGGATGATGATGCGATTTTTATGACGCTTTTATCATCTCAACACCATCAAATATCAACAATAGTCAGCAGTGATAATTTGCAAATATTGACTTCTGTGGGCGAATGGGCGATTTCTAATTCTCCGTTAACCCCATCAAATGTTAATATTAAACAACATACTTCTGTCGGCAGTATCACAAATATTTATTTGCCGCCGCAACAAATAGAAGGCGCAACAGTATTTGTATCTCAATCAGGCAAAGATGTGCGCGAATTAGACTTGGATGATTTAAGTCAAAAATACAATGCAAATGATTTATGCTCTTGGGCAAAACATTTGATGCGAAATCCGATTAGTATCGCCTTTAATCAGTTGACGCATCAGTTGTTTATAGTTATGTCTGATGGATATATGGCCGTTCTTAATAAGCACCCAAATACAGATATTAGAGCATGGGGAAAATATATAACAGATGGTGCTTTCAAATATGTCGCCGTTTTTGATAACAATACTTATGTGATTGTAAAACGAGATAATAAATATTATCTGGAAAAATTTGACACAGAGCATTTAATTGATGCTCAAACGTATAAATTTACATACAAAATATCGGCCTTGCCAATGATTGTTAATGGGCATAATCCTAAAAAGATTCGTGCGCGTAAGGTTTCTTTGCGTGTAAAAGACACAAAAACAGTGTTTATAAACAATTATCGTGTTGAAATCCCTAATTCCGTTTATGAAGCAAATGCTTTGGGGTATGACGGTGATTTGTCAATGAATTTGTTGGGGTCTCAAATTAACACAATGGAACCCCTTTGGACAGTGTCCAGCGATGAACAATTAGGCGCAACAATATTATCTGTCACTGTTGACGGTTGGTATTTAATTTAACAAAGGAGGTAATTTATGGGACAATTAGTATCAGATGTAACCAAGGTTTTAGATTATAAAGACTCTAAAAAAGAAGCAGAAAATCAACGCCAAAAAATATTGGCACAAATGGCTCAAGATGAAGCCAATAAAACAAATTTAATAAAAAAAGCATTAGCATCACAACGTGCTAAATATGGTGCGTCAGGAAACAGTGGGAACGGTTTGTCTGAAAACGCCGTATTAAAGCGTTTGCGTGATGAAACGGCACAACCATACGATACAAAACGAAAAGATAATATGGATAAAATAAATAAACTGAAAGTAAAAAAACCAAACATATTACAAACTTGGTTGGCAAATGTTGATAAAATAGCAGGATAGGGGGATAAAATGTATAAAATCTCTTATGTTGGGGATGGAGAAACCTCAGAATTTTCATTTTCTTTCCCGTTCTTTCAAGAATCTGATGTCAAGGTTAGTATTGATAATACTGTTTTAGACACTACTCAATACGCAGTGAATCCAAACGACGATTTTGGTGGGGGCATAGTTGTTTTTGCCAGCGCACCAGAAAATAACAAGAATATAGATATCTTTCGTCAAGTAGATTTATCCCGTGTTATTGATTACCAGACAACTGCTAAAATAGATCCAGAAGATTTGAATACTGATTTCAATTTTTTATTGGCCGCCCTGCAGGATATTCGCAGCATAGATGTCGATTTGGCACAGTGGGCAAATGTCCATGATAATCTTTTGACAAAAATTGATTATGCAATATCAACCATAGAAGATAAAATGTCGGGCGGTGCAGTGCTGGGGTTGTATTACAATTTGGTGTCTGTATTACAAGATATGATAAACGATTATGGTTCTGTGGCAGAAGACGCAGATGGCGAAAACAATGACGATTACGGAAGCATTTAATTTCTTAGATGCATGGAATAAAGTCTTGGGTTTGCAAACGCCAAAACATCACCGGCAAATACTCAGTTTTTTGGTCGATGTGTTTAACAATTCGCCACATCGCGGTCTGTTAAATGCGTTTCGGCATTCTGGGAAATCAACAGTTGTTGGTGTGTTTGCTGCGTGTGTATTGTATCATAAACCAGAAACCAGAATTTTAATATTATCTGCGGAATCTGGGTTGGCATCGCGCATGGTGGCGCATATAAAAAATATCATTGAAAATCACCCGTGGTGTGAAGGTATTGTGCCGGATGTAAAAAAAGAGTGGGGATCGCATAAAATAACCATCAATCGTCCAATCGGAATCAGAGAACCATCCGTTATTTGTCAGGGAATTTCTGGCAATATAACAGGTATGCGTTCTGATTTGATTATATGTGATGACGTAGAAGTGCCGAATACCTGCAATACACAGCAAAAACGAATAAACCTGCGGGAAAGACTGCGCGAACTAGATTTTATATTGTCGCCAAATGGAACTATGATTTTCATAGGAACCCCACACACGCAAGACACAATATACAAAATTGAATAGCCTATGACAGCGAAGACATAAATGTACGAAGTTTAGATAAAACTTCTTTGCCTGCATCGCCAAACATTGGTAAATAAGTTTCATATTCCAGCATGTCTGCTTGAATTTGGGCACGATTGCGTTCTGTCAATGTTTCTGATAATAATTCTTTTGCGCTGTTCCAGATTTTGTATGCCTTGTCTGTTTGGGCAACAGTGCGCCATTTTGTAAGCATATCATTATCAAACGCAATCGCAGACCTTATGTCATCAACCCAATCGTTACCAAATTTTTTGACGAAAGGTAAGTTTTTGATAACATCCAGACTTTCTGTGGTTGGTTGAAAAGAATCTAGCGCTTGTTTTAACTGTTTTATTTCTTCTTTGGTTAAAGAAACGTTTCCTGTCGCCCCAGACATCAAACCACCATATGGCAGCAAATCTTTGTCTATGGAATCCATAGGGGTTTTACCACTGCGCAGGTTATTAATGTGTGCAACCAATCGTTTGCCGGTCGGCAGGTTTTCCAGTTCCGTGATAACTTGGGCATCATTAGATTCTGCAATAAAAACTTTATTAACTGCTGCCCAGCCACCTTCGATAACATGTGCCTGGCGGTAAAGGTTTAATAAACGTTGCGCGATTGTGTGTGCTTGCTGTTGCATTTTCTCTCTCCCCTGTGTTTTGAGATAGTGCCTTATTGCATCACTATCATAACAACCTTGTGAAAAGTTTTACCAGAAATCTTTTCTTCTGGGTTAGATATGTGACCAAACATTTTTCCATGGCTGTCTTGACGAACAACCACAACCTGGGCATCGGCCGTACCATCAAGTGGCAATTTATCAAAATCTTCATTTATGCAGACCGCCAAATCACCAACTTTTGGTGTTGAATTAGAGTCTACAAAAATATATGAAGATTCAGGAACAAAACCTCCTAACCTTTTGGAATTAGGTACAACTGCATATATTCCAGTGTGTCCTTCCAATGTAGTTGGTGCCACAATCATTGTTTCATCAGATTTTTTCAATTTGATAGATTTACCAGAAGGCTTGCCAAATACAGGAACTAATTTTTTGCGGGCATTATCATATAATTGTGCGCCGTAAAGACCGCCATGAATGTCAAGACCAGAAATAGGATTTACAGGCTCTAAAACAGATTTGACACGTTCTTTGACTTTGTTAATCTGTTTTGTTAATTCACCAGCCTTGTAAAGTTTTGCGATTTCGTCAAATAATTCAGAGGCTTTATACCCAAAAGCCTGGGCCAAAACTTCGATTTCGTTTTCATAAACTTCGCGTTGACCGACTTCGATTTTATGATACACAGATAATGTCATTTTTGCATCGTGTGCGGCCTGGGCGATAGTCTTTTCGGTGCGTTGGCGAATTTTGCGAAGACCAGAACCAAATATTTTCAAGCCGCTATCTTCGTTGTCTGTTAAACGACGTTTGATTTCGTTTTGCCAATTTTGTGCAACAGAATCAGATTCGTGAATAAATATATCCGACAATTTACAGCCCAAGATAGTGCATACATTTAACAACTGCTTTTGATTAAGACGGCGAACGCCTTTTTCAATCTTTGATACAGCAGACAATGACAAATTTGCACGGCGTGCCAATTCTGTCATTTTCATACCTTTGCTTGCACGAATGTTACGGATATTATTTGGAAAAATGATTTCTTCTTGTGCCATGGTGGACTCCTGAATATACATATGTTGACAAAATGTTAGTCAATTTTCTAAACTTTGGCAAGTAAAAATTAAATCATATCGTCAGGAATATCATTAATGTCTGCAACATTTGGTATATTTGTGTCGGATGTGGCTGTTGTGAATTGGTTTCCAAATTCAGAATCATGTGTTGGCTGTGGACCAAATTGATTAAGGTTATCAAACAGGTAATATTCGCCGGTAAAGCTTAAATGAACAGTTTCTGGTTTACCATGGCGGTTCTTGGCGATGATAACATCTGCTTTGTTGCGAACATTATCTAAGCGTTTTTGCCAATTTTGCATGGACGTTTCAGATGCGGTCCCGGATAATTTTTTATCAGGTGAACGTCCTTCAAGGTAATATTCTTCGCGGTATGTAAACATAACAATATCCGCATCTTGTTCAATAGAACCAGATTCACGCAAATCTGATAATACAGGGCGTTTGTCATCACGTTGTTCGACACTTCGTGATAACTGAGACAATGCGATAACAGGAACATCTAATTCCTTGGCTAAAATTTTCAAGCCACGCGTGATTTCTGATAATTCTTGAACACGATTGTCGTTGTGTTTGCCACCAGGTGAAGTCATCAGCTGTAAATAGTCAATAACAATCAATGCGATATTGCCATATTTACGGGCAATTCTGCGGGCACGTGTTTTTATTGCCGCAACAGACATGTTTGCCGTGTCATCAATGACCACAGGAACTTTTGACAGTGCTTCACTGTATTGTGACATTTTCATAAAGTCTTCATCTGTCAAATTACCCTCACGCATGCGTGTCGCTGGTATTTTTGATTGAGAAGACAACACACGTGTTGCCAATTGCGCAAAAGACATTTCAAGACTAAAAAATGCGACCGCGCCTTTATATTGTGCGTTCGCGCGTTCGTTCAATATAGCGTTTGCAGCATTAAATGCGATGTTCATTGCCAATGTCGTTTTTCCCATACCAGGACGACCAGCAATAATGATTAAATCAGAATGATGTAAGCCACTTATTGATTTGTCTAAATCGTCCAACCCGGTTGTAAGACCAGATAACTTTCCATCTGCTTTATATGCGATTTCGGCTTCTTGTAATGCGCTTTTCAATGCGTCCGCCAAAGATACAACGTTGTGTTCACTTTGTCCAGTGGATGCAAGATTAAACAGTTTTTGTTCCGCAGATTCTATCTGTGCATTTACTGTTTTGTCTAAATCTTCGGTATAAGCATCATCAATAATGCTTTGTCCCAACTGAATTAAATCACGACGGCGGGCATTATCAAAAACAATGTGTCCGTAATGTTCAACATTTACCACGGTAGAGCCAGCAGAAGCCAATTTTGATAAATATTCAACGCCACCGACGGTTTCAAGAGTGCCTTGCTGTTCAAGGTATGTTTTGGCGGTAATTATATCAAATGGAATTCCAACGGCAAATTGACGCATTGCCAGTCTGTAAATTTCTTGGTGTGCAGGATGCGAAAAATGTTCCGGCAACAAAAAATCAGATACTGATTCCAGTGCGCGGTTATTCATCAATACCGCAGCCAAAACGGCCTGTTCGGCTTCTAGGTTAGTAGGTAAAGTTTTCGGAGTAAAGTCCATGTCTATTAGATTAAACGAAAATTTTCAGAATTCAATACCTTTTTTACAGGGGTATAAGCAATTGAAAATACCTATTATTGACGCTGCGGGAAACCCAGCATGGCCAGAAATGTTTCCAATTGAAAAAATACATGAATTGGCAGATATTGTTGGACAGCGACATTTTTCTGCACAAATGATGTTGGAATATGTCGCCCAAGAACGCGTTCAACTGGATCCTGGGGCGGTTCATTTTTATTCTGATGATTTTGATTTGTTTTCATCGCGAATCGGTGAAAATAATATTACAGGTATGGCGTGTTATTGGGACCCATCAACAGGACGCCAAAATCATGATGGCAGTGTCTGTGTGTTGGTTTATCGTGATGATAAAAACAGAAACGTTTTTGTGCACGATATAATATACATGGGGGTTGAAGATGAAGATATGCATCCTTTGACAAACCAATGTATTAGTGTTCTTGATTTTATGCAGAAACACAATTTATTCAGAATAGGTATTGAAACAAATGGCATTGGTAATGCGTTGCCAGAAATTATGCGAGATATTGCGCGCAAACACCAAAGAAATATAAATATTATACAAATTTCTAATCATATAAAAAAAGAAACAAGAATTTTGAACGCTTTGGAACCTTTGCTTTCAACAGGTCATCTTTATATGCACGAAAGAATAAAGCAAACGATGCTGTTGGCAGAAATGTTGGCGTTTACACCAATGGGTTCCAAAGAACACGATGATGGTTTGGATGCATTGGCAGGTGCTGTTTCTATGACACCTGTTCCTGCAAGACCACAGGGCAGGACTCTAAATCAGATTCGTGCAAATACAGACTTCCAAATATAACAAAACAAAAGGAAAAACAAATGCAAAAAAATCTTATGCAATTATATAAACGCGCTCTTGATGAAAGGGAACAATGGTTGCCACGTTGGAAAAATGCGTTGCGTTATACTGTCCCAACAGACGACACAGAATCAGCAACGTTATTTGATGCAACTGCGGCAGATGCAGTGGATAATCTGGCGGCATCAATGTATTCACTTTTAACTCCACCAGAATCTTTGTGGATAAACCTTGTTCGCGAAAGTGATTTATCCCCAGATGCAGATGTAGCAACAGCTGTGTTGCGCGCCCATTTGAACGATTCTAATTTTTATACAACCGTGCATCAGTGTTATATTGATTTGGTTGTCCTTGGTACTGCATGTTTATTTATGGCGGAAAACCCAATTGGTTCAGATTCTGCGTTTTCGTTTACTGCGATACCAATGAAAGACATTGCGATATTGCCGGGCATGGTATTTCATACGACTTCTTTGCCGGCAAGTGATTTGATGGAAAAATATCCGCAATTTGTATTCCCTGCGAATTTGCGTGATACAATAAAAGCAAACCCAGAAACCCCAATCAGATTAGTTCAATCGTTAATAGGTAAAGATTTTACCGCGTGGGTTGATGTTGGTGGTGATATTGAAAATAATATCGTTGCACGCGGAACTTTTGAAACCAATCCTTATATTATATTCCGTTGGTCGCTGGTAAGTGGTGAATTATACGGGCGCAGTCCGGTATTGCGCGCATTGCCAGACATTAAAACTGCAAACAAAGTTGTTGAATTGGTCCTTAAAAACGCGACAATTGCGGTAAGTGGTATATGGCAGGCTGATGACGATGGGGTTATCAATTTGTCTAATATCAATTTGACCCCAGGGGCAATAATTCCAAAGGCTGTCGGCAGTTCGGGTTTAACCCCATTAACCAGTGGTTCTAATTTTGATGTTTCACAAATAGTTTTACGCGATTTGCGCGACAGAATACGTCACACCCTTTTGGCAGACAGGTTAGGGCTTCTTTCAGATAAAGAAATGACCGCCACAGAAATATTGGCGCGCAATTCCGATATGGTGCGTATTTTAGGTGCGACATACGGACGCTTGTTACAAGAATTTATTAAACCGCTTTGTGAAAGAGGGCTTCAGATATTATCAAGACGTGGTTTAATCGAACCGATATCTTTGCACAGCGATGCAGAATTAAAATACATTGCACCAATCGCACAAATGGCACGCGAAGAAATGTCTATATAAAGGGTGCGTAAAATGAATGATATAGAAAAACATTATGCACGTGTTTTCAACACTGCATCAGGAAAACAAGTCTTGAATCATTTGCGCGCAATAACAAGAGAACGTATTATGGGGCAAAACGCTTCAAATGACGAATTGCGTTGGTGGGCGGCGCAAAATGCGCTGGTCCATCAAATAGAAAATCTTATAAAACGGGGGAATAATATAACATAAATTTTATGTGAAATTATCTTTTATCATGACCAAACAACAAAATATTTTTAGTTTTATAGATACCCTGCGCGAAAGTTGGTTTTTAATTGCTTTTATCGCAGGAATAATATATTGGGTTGCCCGGCAAGATTCTTATGTTTCAGAAATCGACAGACAGGATCAACGAATAATAGCCCTGGAAAATCGCACAACAATATTGGAATCTGGTATTGGGCAATTGCAATTGAAAATAGATGGAATCAAAGAAGATGTCACTTTAATTAAAAGTGCGGTTATAAAAAATTAAATAGCGTTCTTGGACCAATATATTTTATGCCCGCAAACAATAATCACATCAAAGCGGGCATTTCCTGTCCATTGTTTTTTTATTAAGTATGTTTCTGCGGCACGACGCAGGCGCAACGACTGTTTCGGTGTTATTGCGTCCCACGCCGCAGAAGTGTTTTTCCGTGCTTTGACTTCAACAAAAACAATTGTGTCTTTGTGCCTGGCAATAATATCTATTTCGGCACGATTAGTATTTTTTCCGGTAATATATCTGCTTTTCAATATTTTGTATCCGTGAAAACGCAAATACATACGTGCCAAGAATTCAGAATATAAACCGACCGTATAAGATGTTTTATTAAAAAGCATAAGGTTTTGCCTGGAAATTTTCGCGTGCCTTGTGGATGTTTTCCGAAGAATCAGTCGCTTCCAATCCTTTATCTTGTAAAACCAATTGACCATAAAAAGCCTGCATCATTGGGTCATACGCGTTTTCCGAAGAAATCCATTTGTCTTCATCAGAATTTGGAACGCCGTATTTATCAATCACACCCTGCCAGAATGCCAGAATCTTTTTTTCACGTTGATTCGCAAATTTTTCACTTTCGCCATCCATTTTGTTCACATCATTATTATATACAACTTTCCATACAAGATTATCTGTGGCATTGCTGGTAAAATAGACATCAACTGTTTCGCCAGTAAAAGTACGTTCAACGTGCACTTCCGATACATACAAAAGTCCGCGGTTGCGCGCCAAAGAATTTATGCATTTTTCCAATTGTTCGGGAACAAAGATGTTGTTTTGTCTGCATTCATAATCAAGGTTATATTTCCATTCTTTGTTTATAGTATAAACGACACTATTTTTTTGACTGGGTGCATAAAGTCCAGAACCGTTAAAGAATAAATCGTTTACTTGGTCATAATTCATTCCTAACATTACGCCGGCAACATCAAATTGTTTAACATTTACAACCGCCGCGCCTGAATTAAGCGAAACCTGTTCCATCGTCATATCAGAATCAACATCATCAACAATTGCGAAAGAATCAAACGATAAATCATCGTAATCATCTGCCAATACCGCATTTGACATAATTGTCAAACAACACAAAGACATCAAAAAGCAGATTTTTTTCATCATCATGATTCTTTATTTCCTATATTTGTTACTTCGAATCTAAACAATTCTACTGGATTTTCACCCTTTTGTAAATGTTTTTGAACATCTATATCTTTTCTTATCCCTGGTCGGAATCGGGCTTCAATGTAAATAACCCCTTGTTCTTTGACGGGTTCTGTTGCCATTTTATTCGTTTCCGTCCATGTTTCTGTATAATAACGAACGGAATAATAAATATTTTTTTCAATTTCATCAGTATAATTATAATCGGCAGGTCTGTTTAATGTTGCAATTCCATCGTCATAAACATGGACAATACGAAACATATTCTTGCGGGACATTTCGGCGATTGTTTTTGCTTCGCCTTTTTGCCATTGTTTATACGCAGCATCGGTAGACAGGGCATCTAACACAGAACGATTTTCAGCATTTTGTTCGCCCGGTATCACCTTGAAATATTCAGATACATATTTTTTTATCAGTTTATTACGCAAATCTTCGGCAGAAATATCATTTATATCTTGCAATTCGCCAACACGCTGATTCGCAAAATTGTTCATTTGAAAAATATAAGATTTTATCGAAGAACGTTCGTTAGCACGATAAAGCAGGGCGCAAAGAACAATGATAATAAAAGTTATTATCAATAAAAACAAACCTGCAAAAAATGACTTTATCTTATTCATTTATTATTCTGTACGAATTAAAGGTTGTTATATAATACCCCAAAGTTGCAGGATATTTGTTTTGGTCTTGTTCAATCGTAATAAACACCAACGCATCAAAAGGCGCAGACATAGCAGGTTGAATTGATACCACAACCTGCCAAGTGCCAGATTTTTGATTCACATTATTTGGTGTGATAAGCATGCGTTCAACAGACCATTTGCCCGACGCGCCAGCATAAGAACGATAATCTGGCAATACGTTTTTGTAAAATTCATCAAACACAGCCGGGGCAGATTTGCAAGACAATGCACATTTTATATTGTCTGGATTAAATTGTTCACTTGCCATACAACCTTCGGCATCACATGATTGCCAACGCTGTTCGTCTTGTTGTGAATTGCCTGTGATTGTAAACCAATTTGTCACAAAATCGCGAACTAGTTTTTCCTGGACAATTTGGTATTGTTGCAGTGTTTCCTTTTTGTTCTTGCCAGGATACGTCACAACATTCCAATCGTTCGTAAACGGATCAACAGATATTAAAAACGGATAATTTTGTTTATAGTGTATGCCAAATAAGATAAAACCGCATGCGGCAACAATTAAAAAGAAAACAATTGAAATCCATATCGAAACACTGCGGGAAAGTGCGATTGTCTTGCCCGCAGGAAATGATTTTATATCAAAATCATTTGGATAATTCAATCATTCCCCCTACAAACATAATGCTTTAAGCACGATATACCAATATGCATGCGCATGGGCTTAATTTCAATTCATTGTTATCATAGCCAATGCTGACCGGTTCGGCATCATAAATCTGACCACAACCTGCCAAAGAGAACCCGACGATTACCAATGCTAATATCGCTAAAATTTTTTTCATGTCTTCTCCTTTCTTTTCTAAAAGTATAAGAAAAATTCATCCCCCACGTCAAGCCAAAACAATCTTAGAATTGTGTCGCAAACGATAACAAGAATCTGCGTTCGTCATCATATTTATTAAGATGCAACGGCCAACCCCACGAAAAGTTCATCGGCCCCATTGGTGTATTCCAGTAAATACCAAAGCCCGCCGATGTGCGCCAATCTTGGTCGATTATATTTGGTTTGCCATAAAATTCGTATTCTTGCTTTGGTGGGCGTCCTAAAATACCATAATCTGCAAATATGAAACCTTTGATTTGATATTCGTCTGGTATAAATATCGGGAAATTAATCTGGGTCGAACCGTTAAGTTTCCAAAGTCCGCCCAAAGAATAAGAACGATAATACCAATTACGCGAACCAACACCTGCAACATCAAAACCACGCAAAGTCTCGCCACCAAGGAAATATCGATAAACACGCGGTATATAGTCATTACTTTCCAATGATTGTAAATATCCAAATTCCCAACCTGTGCGGAATTGCCATCTGTCATCAAAGAATTTAACAAGCCCTGTGATGTCCGCGTTATATCGCATAAATGTATTTGTGCTGCCAAAGCCTGTATATGCCACGCCTATATTGCCAACAAGACCAGTATGTGTATTCTGTTGGAAATTTGTATTCAGGTTATAATAACGCAGATTAGTCCCAAGTGTGTAAAGATTTGCCTTTTGCCAGCCACCTAAATTCAAGTCATAGTTTTGGTCGAATGTTGCAGAAAGGCGCATCGTCTGGGTCCAATGGTCTGTTAAACGCCAACCAAGCCGGCCAGATACAGAAAAAGAATCACGATCATATCCATAACCGCCAAGTTTAGAATATTGGTATTGTGTATAAGAAACATCAAAACCACCGGATAATTCACGATTAAAAAGGAATGGTTCTGTAAAACTAAACAAGGCCTGCCGTTGATATTGTGCGATAGAACCTTTTATCTGGACAATTTGACCACGACCCATAAAATTGTTTTCTGTGATACCTGCGTCAACCATAAACCCATTGATTGTTGACCAGCCCAGACCACCAGACAATTCGCCTGTTGGTTGTTCTTCAACCTTTACATCAAGATTCATCATATTCGCATCTGCCATACGATTTGGCACCATTTGAACATCCTTGAAATAACGCGTGTGCATTAAATTTTGACGACCTGTTTCAATCGTTTGTAATGAAAAAGGATCGCCTTCGCGCATAGGCAGATGATGTTCAATCACACTGTCAAAAGTACGAACATTGCCCAGCAAATTGATGCTGTTTATATATATGCGATTGGTTTTCTGAATCTTGAAGTTAATATCAACAGTGCGCGTATCATCGTGTTTTGTTGGTATTGGTTCAATACTTATAAACGCGTATCCATGGTCTGCAACTTTGCCCCGCAATGCGGTTATTGTTGCATCAATTTCATCAATATTGTACACATCCTTTTTCGATATTGTCAAAGCACGCTTTAATTCTTTATCAGGTACATCGGAAAAAGGGTTGTCGATTGTAACTTCGCCAATTTTATATTGATTGCCTTCATCAACTGTATATTTTACAGAATAATATTCCCTGGTATCTGTGAATTCGCCTTTAACGTCTGTTATACGAAAATCAAGGAAGCCATTGCGCATATAAAATTGATGTAATAATTGTTGGTCGTATTGAATACGGTCTTCGTCATAAACATCAAATTGCGTCATGAAACGCCACCATGCATGTTCACGCGATAACAGTTCCTTGCGTAATGTTCTGGAACGAAACTTTTTGTTGTTCTCAAAATCAATGTCGCTGATATAGGTCGGATGTCCTTCTGTTATTTCAAATACAACATTTACGCGATTGTTGTCTAATTCGATTCTTTTAGGATTAATTTTAGTGCCAAAGAAACCTTTGCGCTGATAAAGAGTTAGCATTCGTTGAACATCCGCGCCAATCGTAGATTTATCATAGGAAGTGCGTTCTTTCGTCTTTATTTCTTTTTTCAAGTCATCGGTATCAATTTCATCGTTGCCTTCGACAGTTACCATATTAACAACAGGTGATTCAACAAGGTCTATTTTTAATACGTTCCCATTAAGTTGTACATTGACTTTCTCGAAATAACCACTGGCTTGTAAATCTTTCGCGATATTGTTTATGTGTTCAGAATTGACATTATCGCCTGTTTTTACGTTGGCTAAAATACGGACAGATTCCGCATCCATGCGCTGATTACCATTAACGTCAATGCGCGAAACAACGGCACCATTCGCCGTGCCAACAAACACAGCAGGTAATAAGGGTAGAATTTTCAACGATTTGCTTTTCATTTTTATTATTTTGTTTTTTGTTTCAATAATTTTTCCGTTTCAAACATTTTTCTCTTTACTTCAAGGTATGTGTCGATAGCTTCCTGACAAGTTGTGTCTGGGTTAACACAGAAACGTGCACCGTTAAATTGTACAATTGTTGGGGCATTTTTTGCGCGCGCAACTAAAATAGCACGTTCTACGGCTTCTCTTATATTTGTTCCAGCTTCTACATTATAAATATTTGGTTTCATATTAACACCTCTTAGTTTATACCAAATACGCGTGCGATATCGTTCCACATAGTAAATGCGAACAACAACAGGATTAAAATCCAACCGATAACAATAGTTATCTCCATTGCCTTACCACCCAGTTTGCGGCGCGTGATAGCTTCTATAATCAAAATCAGTAAATAGCCACCATCCAGAACGGGCAGGGGCAACAAGTTTATAACCGCTAAATTCACAGAAATTAACGCGATTATCGACAAGAAAATGAAGAAGCCTGCTTCCAAAGCATGACCAGAAACCTGGGCAATAGTGATAAACGACCCAAGTTGTTTAGAAGAGCGTTCCCCCGTCACAATTTGTTTCAACACGATTAACAAAGTTTTTGATTGATGGTATGTTTCACGTAAGCCCGAATAAATTGCGCCAAAGAAACCCTTGTTGCGGAACATGGTTTTGCTGCCGTCTGCAATCAGCCCCCAACGTTCTGCCGGTATCAGTGTGACATTTATCAATCTGTCTTTGCGGGCGATTAAAACATGTGCATCGTGTTTATCGGCTAATTCTTTGGCGATAATCAATTCACCCCAATTAGAAATATTTTCCCCGTCTATTTTCATTATGACATCGCCAGCCTTTACACCTGCATTAAAAGCAACACTGTCACGAACAACCTGACCAACAACAGGCAACTGGATATTGCGTGGTCGGAACATGAAGTCAGCACTGTAAATCGCCCAAGCCAGCATAAAATTCATAAATACACCAGCGGCAATAATTATAAACTGTTTCCATGCAGGGACAGACAAGTAATGTCCGACTTTTTTATCTTTTGGTAAATCTTGATATTTTTTGCGGTTGAACATGTCCTCTTGACCATAGATAGAAACATATCCACCCAAAGGCAAGGCACACAATTTCCATACCGTATTATGCTTATCGTGCCATTTCACAAGCGCAGGACCAAAACCAATAGAAAACGCATCAACGCGCACGCCCGCCCAACGCGCCGCCATAAAATGTCCGGCTTCGTGAACGAAAACAACCACGCCTAAAACAATTAACAATGCAACAACGGTCAAAATAGTGTGCATAATCTGAATCCTCTTATCCTATGAAAAACCACATCAACGGCAGGATATATATCCAACCATCGAATCTGTCCAATATACCACCGTGTCCGGGTATAAGGTTGCCAAAATCTTTTACGCCCAAACACCTTTTTGTGAAACTTGCGGTTAAATCGCCGTATTGTGATAACAAAGACATGCTTATTCCCATCAATATCGCAAAAACAATATCATTACCAAATGGTTTAATGTACATAAAGAACAGGATGGACATCAGTGTTCCACACAATATGCCACCAATTTGACCAGACCAGGTTTTATGTGCAGATAATCTTTCCCACATTTTATCGCCACCAAATATTTTGCCAAATAACCATGCACCGACATCCGCACCAACTATAATCATTAACAGCCACAGCATAATCCATGGGCGACCCCCAACAAAGTAAGCAGAAACCAACATTAAAATTAACCATGCAAAAAACAGGATGAAATAAAAAGCATGCGCATTGAACGTTTCATTGGTCGCGTTTCGGAAGTTCTTTATTGTTTCATAAATCGCACCAATCATAACCAGAACCGCCAACCAGCGTACCGCACGAATCTGTGGAAAATAATATTCCAACGCGACAACGACAGCCAATATCACTAACATAGCAATCGCTGACAAAATTCGCAAACTTGTATTAGATAATTCAGATAATTTCATTTTACTTTTTCCCCGAATAATTTTTCTTTTTACCACCGCCGAAACGACGATTGCGTTTCTGGTATTCATCAAGAACATGTTGCCATAATTTTTCAGATTTTACCAAATCGGGCCAATGTTCTGGAACGAACAACAATTCTGCATATGCCAGTTTCCAAAGCAAGAAATTAGAAATTCTGTTTTCATTGCTTGTGCGAACCATCAAATCTACAGGCAATAAATCACCAGTGTCCATAAATGTTTCAAAAGATTCTTTATCAACCGGTTTCCCATTTTCAATCGCGGCATTTACTGCGCGAACAATTTCATCTTGCCCGCCATAATTCAATGCAAAAGCCACCGTTCCGCCAGTGTTTTCTGCAGATGCTTCTTCCAATTTGTCACACATTTTTGCCAGTTTTACAGGCAATCTGTCGCGTGAACCCAAAATACGATAGCGTAAATTTTTTTCAATCGCATGCTTCATATTTTTGTTAAGTTCGGTGTAAAAAAGATTCATTAAAAAATCGACTTCTTCTTGGGACCGATTCCAATTTTCTGTAGAAAATATATAAAATGTAATTGTTGAAACACCGCGTGCAATAAACCAATCAACCAAGTTTTCGAAATTAGAAATGCCCGCTTGGTGTCCCATCAATGGGGGCAAACCACGCATTTCAGCCCAACGCCGATTCCCATCACAAATGAAAGCAATATGTTGTGGTATTTTTGCCGTATCGGTTGTGATTGCATTTTTTTTCTTGAAGAGATTAAACATTATAAATCCTTTCCTTGTCCTTGGCATTAAACAGACATAATATCGGCTTCTTTTTGTTTCGCCATTGCATCAACTTCAACACCGCGTCCATCAAAGACCTTTTGGATGTCTTCTTCATATTTACGCTGATCGTCTTCAGAAATTTCTTTATCTGTGACGGCGCGTTTGATTTTAGACATCGCATCTTGACGGATGTTACGCATGGAAATCTTGGCTTCTTCGGCATATTTTCCGGCAACTTTTGTTAATTCGCGACGACGTTCTTCGGTTAATGGTGGCAGATTCAGACGAATAACACCACCCGCGGTCATTGGATTTAAGCCCAAACCTGAATCACGAATCGCTTTTTCTACAGCAGGTGCATTGGTAACATCCCAAACAGTCACAGATAATGTTTGAGTATCTGGCGTTGAAACAGTTGCAACCTGATTAAGCGGCATTTCAGAGCCATACACAGGCACTTTTACACCATCTAGTAAATGCACAGATGCACGCCCGGTGCGCAAGCCAGCGAAGGCATTTTGTAAAACTTCTAATGTTTGGGCTGTTTTTTGTTCGACTTCGGTTTTCAGTGATGAATAATCCATAATAAACTCCTGTTGATATATTCGATAGAGAAAGGTTAGCAAAATGATTTGACTTTTTGCAAGAAGAAATATAAAATACTTTCTCGCATGGGGTTGTAGCTCAGTTGGTAGAGCACTTGCATGGCATGCAAGGGGTCGTCAGTTCGAGTCTGATCAGCTCCACCAAGTTTTTACCCAAAAGTTATGGCGGGTGTAGCTCAGTTGGTTAGAGCGTCGGTTTGTGGTACCGAATGTCGCCAGTTCGAATCTGGTCACCCGCCCCATTAAATCAAAAAATGGACCGAAGGGCCCATTTTTTAATTTAACTAAGACAGGTGACCAGATGCGAACTGAAAGTTCGACTATGAGTAAGCGAGAACGAGTGTAACGAAGTTCGAGTGCTAACGAATGCCGCACAGGGCGAAGCCCGAGCGAATACGAGAATACACAATTAGAAAAATGTTAAAAAATTGAAGTTTACGAAATTTTTTTAATTTTTGTTATTGTGTATCGAGGAAGGGTCACCCGCCCCATAGCGAAGCAATCTGGTCACCCGATGCCGATTTTTACCGCAGCGTCAGCAAGGATTAAAAATCGAGCATACAAAGCTCGCTCTTGGAAGATTGTGTATCGAGAACAGGTCACCCGCCCCATAAATTAAAATACCGCCCAAAGTGGCGGTATTTTTTACATTTGTTCGTCTGCCCAGATTTTAAGTTCTTGTGCGGAAACATCTGTTGGGAATCGTTTACCAACTAATACTTTTGCATCTGGCGCTAATGCTTGTAAATTTGCCCCATAATCGCCGATATCACTGCTGCCCGATGTGACAAAAGGTATAATTGTTTTGTCAGCAAAATTATAACTTTCAATAAATGTGTCAATTATAGATGGTTCGCGACCCCACCAGATTGGTGAACCCACAAAGACAATGTTGTATTGCGATATGTCTTCGATTTTTGATGCGATTTGTGGCCGTGAACTTTTGTCGCCCATTTCAATCGAAGTACGACTTTGATTGTTTTGCCAATTTAAATCATCAGATGTATATGGTTGTTCTGGCACAATTTCAAATAAATCAGCATTTATTGCGGTTGCCAATTTTTGTGCAACTTCTGCGGTATTTCCAGTTGCACTGAAGTAAGCAACCAAGATTTTATCGTTATCAGCATGTGCCACAAATGGTAAAAACAACGATAAAATAAACAATAATTTTTTCATATAACACTCTTTTTATTTCAAATTTATCTTAAAGAATTGTTCCATTTTATCAAAAGGTATTTTTTCCATATTGTCATATAAATCAACATGACTTGCACCAGGAATAATCATCAATTCTTTGTTGTCGCCGGTCAGTTTTGCAAATGCGCCTTCGCTGAAATAACGGCTGTGTGCGTTTTCGCCATGAACTAATAATACAGGTGTGCGTATTTCATCAGCGCGCTGTAAAATAGGCATGTTGATAAATGACAAAGAACTTGTCTTGTTCCACCCGCCATTAGAATTTAGTGAACGCTTATGGTAACCGCGTGGTGTTTTATAATAAGCATAATAGTCTTTTACAAATTGCGGGGCATCTTCTGGTAATGGGTCAACAACACCGCCTGCTAAATCGTATTTGCCGTTTTTATAATCGATGGTGCGTTGTTCGTTTAATGCCTTTTTAGTTGCAAAACGGGCATCGGCATTATCGTCCACATCATAATAGCCATTCGCAGAAATGCGGGTCATATCATACATAGTTGACGCAACAGTCGCCTTGATACGTGTATCCATGGCAGCAGCATTAATCGCCATGCCACCCCAACCACAGATTCCAATTATACCAATTTTTTCTGCATCTACATCTTTGCGGGTTGCCAAATAATCAACAGCCGCTGAAAAATCTTCGGTATTTATATCTGGGGATGCGACATAGCGAACTTTGCCACCACTTTCGCCAGTGAACGATGGGTCAAAAGCCAATGTGATAAAACCACGCGCCGCCATTTCTTGTGCGTATAGTCCGGATGATTGTTCTTTAACGGCACCAAACGGACCAGATATTGCTATCGCTGGCATTTTTTCAGCAGATTTATTTTTTGGCATATATAAATCACCAACCAATTCAATTCCATATCGATTATGAAAATGTACCTTTTGTGTGATAACATTTGGGTTTTTTGGAAATACGTTATCCCATTTGTTGCATGAAATAAAAAAACAACCTAAAATTCCGAAAGCTATGATGATTGCTAATAAAATTGTCCATTTCATTTTTGACTCCTTTCATGGACCAGAATAAAAATAATCATGATTTTTTGCAAGAAATAATTTTTATAAACTTGCAATATTTTTTTACCGGTTTATAATCGACATATCAAAAAATAAACAAGGGGGAAAAAGATGAAAATATCAGAAAAACTTAAAAATTTACCAACGGTTTGGGTTGTTATCATGGCGTTTGGTGTTGCGCTGGGTGGTTTTTTTATTGGTAACGGTGTTTATAAATCATTGGCATCGCGAACTGTTACTGTCAAAGGCTTGGCAGAAATGGATGTTGTCGCTGATACTGCGGTTTGGAACATTAAATTCAGTCGTGTTGGGGGCGATTTAGCCAAGGTTCAATCTGATGTAGATTCTGATTTGGTAAAGACCCGTCAGTTCTTGATTAATAATGGATTTGAAGAAAGCGAATTACAGAACCTGCGTATCACAGTACGTGATAAATATGCCGGATACAGCGAAGCAGAAAGAAAAGACCAAGCCAGCAACGACAGATATGTTGTTGAAACAGGTGTTATGGTGCGTTCGAATTCTGTAAATTTGGTTGATGCTGTTTCGCGTAAAATGGGCGATTTGGTGCGTCAAGGTGTGACGGTAAGCGAAGATTATGCCGGTCCAATTTATGTCTTTAACGGGCTTAACGATATAAAAATAAAAATGATAGAAGAAGCGACAAAAAATGCAACTGCCGCGGGTGAACAGTTTGCAAAAGATGCTGGAACTACATTGGGCAAAATCAAAACCGCGAACCAGGGTACTTTTAGCATTTCTGCACGCGACCAAGTTGATGCATGGTCTGATAATGAACGTCAGGCAATCAACAAACGTGTTCGCGTGGTTTCGACAATAACTTTCTTTTTAAGATAAAAAATAACCGCCATTTTGGCGGTTTTATCTTGCACTAATTTTTTGTATTTTCTATAATGCAAACATGGCAAAAACAGCAGACCTTTTTATTCGTGCAGAACACAGCGATTTAATGAAAAAATTAAATGCGTGGGATATTGCGTACCATCAAAATGATGCACCAATCGTTGATGATGCTACTTATGACGATGCAAAATCTCGCGTGTTGGAAATTGAAAACGAATATCCAGAATTGGCGAAAGATGGCTTTTCAACACATGTTGGGGCTGCGGTATCGACTAAATTCAAGTCTTATCCACATACTGTGCCGATGCTTTCGATTTCAGATGTTTTCAATGAAAACGAAGTGCGTGATTGGTTCGATAAATTACAAAGCAAAGATTTGTTTGTGGAATTGAAAGTTGACGGTTTGTCTTTTTCTGCGCGTTATGAAAACGGTGTTTTTGTGCGTGGTCTGACACGGGGCAGCGGTATTCAGGGCGAAGATATAACCGCAAATTTGTTGACGATTCCCGATATACCAAAAAAATTAAATGGCGAATACCCTGATGTAATTGAAGTTCGTGGTGAAGTGTACATGGCGCGTAACGACTTTATCGCACTTAATGAAACTTCGGATAAGAAATTCGCCAACCCACGTAATGCCGCGGCAGGTTCGCTTCGTCAATTAAACCCTGCAATAACTGCATCACGCAAATTAAGTGCGTTTGGTTATACTTATGGCGATTTGTCAGAACGCACATGGAATACACAATCTGAATATTTTGATAAATTAGAATCTTGGGGCTTCAAGACTACACGTCAATGGGCGCATATTGCAAAAAGTGTCGCGGATGTCCAAGAAATTTATAATGATGTAATGCTTCATCGTGATGAAATACCGTTTGATATAGATGGTTTGGTTATAAAAGTAAATTCAGTCGCAATTCAAGAAAAAATGGGCGCACGTGCAAACAGTCCGCGCTGGGAAATTGCTTATAAGTTTCCTGCCGCGCGTGGTATTACTAAATTAAACGATATTACAATTCAGGTCGGACGCACTGGGGTTTTAACGCCTGTGGCTGAATTGGAACCTATTAACATTGGTGGTGTTGTTGTATCGCGTGCAACATTGCATAACGCCGATGAAATCGCGCGCCTTGGGGTAAAAATAGGTGATAAAGTTATTGTGCAAAGGGCTGGCGATGTTATTCCTCAAATAGTTGCCGTTGCAGAACAGGTTGAAAATGCACACGATTTTATTTTTCCGACAACTTGTCCGGTGTGTGGTGGTGCGGTTGTTCAGGAAAGTGGTGCGGTGGCACGCCGTTGTGTGAATTCTTTGTCATGTCCGGCGCAAATTCGTGGTGAATTGGAACACTTTGTATCGCGTCATGCCTTTGATATCGAAGGTATTGGGGCGCGCCAGATTGAGTTATTTACTGGGCTTGGATGGATAAAACAGCCCGCTGATATATTTACATTGATTGAAAAACACGGCGAAGAATTAAAACGTATGGATGGTTTTGGTGTGAAGTCTGTTTCTAATTTGCAAAAATCAATAGATAATGCGCGTAGTGTCGAACTAAATCGATTGATTTATGCCATCGGGATACCTGATGTGGGCGAAGTGACGGCTAAAATATTGGCACGCGAATTTAAATCGCTTGATGCACTGCGTGGTGCAAGTATTGAACGCCTGATTGAAATAGACGGTATTGGTGAAGTTATGGCGAATGAAATCGTGTCTTTCTTTAAGGACGAACATTCAATGCATGCATTGGACAATTTGTTGCAACATATAAATATCAAAAAACCAGAAAACAAAGTAATCGAAAATAATTTACTAAATGGCAAAAAGGTTGTTTTAACGGGGACTTTGTCTAAATATACACGCGATGAAGCCAAGGCAATATTGGAACAACACGGTGCACGTGTCAGTGGCAGCGTTTCTGTGAAAACAGATATAGTTATTGCCGGGGCTGCGGCTGGTTCTAAATTAAGCGATGCACAAAAATTTGGCATTACAATTTGGGATGAAAACGATTTTGATAACGCGATAAAGTAGGGGGCCACGGTGCAGAAAGATTATGAAGAAACAAAACAGAAAAAGAAACGTTCCTTCAAGGCGCGCTTGTTAGGTTTCTTTATAAACGTGTTCTTGATTTTGGTCGCGTTGTGCGGTTTATATGTGTTGTTTGTATTTTTACAGATGCCATCACTTGATTCTGTGTTGCACGAAACACGTGAACCGGCGATAATATTCCTTGATAAAAATAGCCGCGAAATAAGGGCGGACGGGCGTATTATGGGCGCGGCGGTAAGTGTGGATAATTTACCACCACACGTGTGGCAGGCAATTGTCGCAATCGAAGACAAAAATTTTTTCAAGCATGGTGCAATATCATATCGTGGAACAATTCGTGCAATATTTGTTAATATGTTTAATGGGCATTTTGCTGCGGGGGGGTCGACGATAACGCAACAGACGGCAAAGAATATATTCTTGTCCCGCGATAAAAAGATTTCCAGAAAAATTCAAGAACTAATATTATCAATGTGGTTAGAAAACAGATTTACAAAAAATCAAATACTAGATTTATATATGAACAGGGTGTCGTTGGTCGGCGGAATGCGTGGTGTTGATGCCGCGGCTAATATGCTTTTTGGGCATGGTGCACGTGAATTGACATTGGCAGAATCTGCACAAATTGCTGCGATGTTGAAAGCACCCGCTGCGTACAGTCCGCTGAAAAATCCAGAACGCAATATTGCACGTGCTAAAATCATATTATCAGAAATGGCGCGTCAGAATTATATCACAATGGATGATGCACAAAGCGCAATCGCGCAACTAAAGCCGGCACCAAAATCTCAAAATACAAATATGTATCGTTACTGGACAGATTTTGTCCGCGAAGAAATAGAATCACGAATTGGTGAAATAAATCAAGATTTGTATGTGTACACAACACTGGATGCGAAATTACAAAAACGAGTTGCCGCAACTTTAGTGGCAAATATTGGTGAATATCAGGGCGCAATAGTTGCTATTTCAAAAGACGGCGCAATACAGGCTATGGTTGGGGGCGATGATTATAGTGTCAGTCAATTTAATCGTGTTCTTGCGCTTCGACAACCCGGCTCTGCGTTTAAGCCAGTGGTATATTTGGTTGCGCTGGAAAACGGTATGACCCCAGAATCTTATGTGAACGATTCTCCGTTTACAATAGGTGATTATAACCCAAAAAATTATGATGAAATTTACTATGGCGGAATAACATTGGCAACGGCTTTTGCGAAAAGTGTTAATTCTGTACCATTAAAATTGACCAAGGAATATGGTATAGATTCTGTTTTACAAATGGCAGCGCGCCTTGGGGTTGGAAACAATCTTAAACGTGAATATTCAACGGTTTTGGGCGCTTCAGAAATGACGCTGCTAGATTTAACGACGATATATTCTGTTATTTGGAATGATGGGAAATCGGTGCACCCTTATTCGATTAACAAAATCACTGATTCCAGTGGGCATGTGCTTTATGAGCGCAATCCTTCCGAAGAAATGACTGTTTTACAGCCCCAGACAGTAGAATATATGAAAGAAATGCTTTATGAAGTTGTGACAAAAGGCACTGGCAAACGCGCATATACGGAAAATGTGTTTGGCGGAAAAACAGGGACCAGTAACGATAATCGTGATGCGTGGTTTATCGGGACAATACCTGATTATGTGATGGGCGTTTGGGTTGGTCGTGATGATAATAAACCAATGTCGTCAAAGATTACAGGTGGCACATTACCCGCCACAATCTTCCATGAAATTGTGAAATAATTATATTGATTTATTCCCTTGTTTTGTGCAAAACTAAAGCACGTAGGACAAAGGGAATAAAGTCATGGCAGTTAAATCATTTGCGGATATCACAAGTTTTCCAAAATCCATATGGGGATTTTATTGGAAATACGGCATTGCGAATTATAAATTTTTGCTGATTACATGGATGCTTGCCGTTTTGGTGATGTATTCCAGTGGTATTATCTGGCCAAATTTTCAACGTTGGATTGTTGCATTGTTTGAACATCCGATACCAGACGGAATGTCTTTTATAGAATATGCCTTACCAACAGTAATTATCATAACATTTCTGAATATGGCGATGACAACTACTGAAGCTATACGTGAAACAATAAGCGGACATCTTTGGCCAAATCTTTCAAGGCAAATGTCGGAAATCTTGACAACCTATACCCATAAACAGTCCATGGCTTTTTGGACTGGTAAAATGTCTGGATCGATAAATCAGCAGATAAATTACATAATTTCTGGGTTTAATGGTGGTTTTAGTGAATTATGGATGTGCGTTGGTCGTTTAATGGTGATTATGGTAAACGGCGTGCTGTTATTTGCCATAAATAAATGGGTTGCATATTTATTTGTTTTTTCACTGTTTTTCAGAATTATATATGCTTATTTTATGCGTAAACGTGTAAAAAAAGCAAGCGAAGAAGCATCCGGCGCGAACAGTGCATTAACTGGTAAATTGGTGGACAGTTTTTCCAATTATTCAATTGTAAAATTATTCGCGGGTGCAGAAAAAGAACAAAAAACATTGCAAGAACCGCGCATAAAGACTGTGAATGCACAAATATATTCGCGTTATACAATGCGGCTTTTCTGGGTTGTTCCTGGAATATTGTGGGATTTGATGTTTGGTGCCACTATTTTGTTCTGTTGTTTGCTTTATCAACGTGGACAGATGGCCGTTTCGGAAATAGTGTTCACTATATCTGTGTATTTGGAAGTTATGGGAGCAATTGACACCTTGATAAACCGTTTCCCGGATATTATTGATAAAACCGCATCGGCGAAAAAGGCTTATAAAGAATTGGTTGTGCCGTTTGATATCGTTGATAAAGAAAATGCAAAACCGTTGCGTATCAAAAAAGGTGTTATTCAATTTAAAAATGTATATTTCAAATACATAAATAAATATGTGTTAAAAGATTTGTCTTTGGAAATCAAACCGGGCGAACGCGTTGGTATTGTTGGTATGTCTGGGGCAGGCAAAACAACATTAGTTAATTTATTGATGCGTTTTTATGAACCACAAAAGGGCGAAATATTCATAGATGGTCAAAATATAAAAGATGTAACACAAAATTCATTGCGTGAAAATATATCGTTTATTCCACAAGATCCGACTATGTTCAACAGGACAATTGGTGAAAATATCGGATATGGTAAATTCGGTGCATCGTTAAAAGAAATTCGTGCGGCATCTAAAAAAGCATCGGCAGATAAATTTATTATGAATACCGAAAAAGGCTATGATTCGTTGGTGGGTGATCGTGGTATTAGATTGTCGGGAGGACAAAGACAGCGTATCGCGATTGCGCGCGCGTTTCTTAAAAACGCGCCGATATTGGTGTTGGATGAAGCAACATCTGCGCTTGACAGTGAAACAGAATTATCAATACAAAAGTCTTTCGATAAATTGTCAAAGGGGCACACAACAATCGCGATAGCGCATCGTTTGTCCACTTTGCGTAACATGGATCGAATAGTCGTTTTGGACAAAGGTGTCATCATAGAGCAGGGAACGCATAATTCTTTGTTACGTAAACGTGGCGAATATTATCGTCTGTGGCAAATGCAATCTGGCGGATTTTTGCAGGAAAAATAAAACAATTTGCATTTTGTGGTTTGGGGTGGTATGCTGTCTGTCTGCAAGAGAAAAATTATGTCAGTGAAAGCGAAACGTTTTTTCAAGAAACTTATCAGTTATGCTGGAATATTCTTTTTTATAGTTGCCGCAGGCATGCTTTATTGGCAATTGCGTAACTATTCGTTAATGGATATTGCGCGTGCGTTTTGGCATATACCTTTTATAAACTTGGCGTTGGCATGTGTTGCATGTCTTTTTGGATATCTGGCATTATCGCTTTATGATTATTTAGCACTTGATTATGTAGGGCGCAAAGTATCCTGGTGGAAATGGATGTTGGCAGGAATGTTGGGTTTCGCCATATCTAATAATGCCGGACATGCGGTGGTCAGTGGTGGTGCAATACGGTATCGTTTATACACCCGTTGGCGTGTTCCAGGTTCAGATATTGTAAAAATGTTGATGTTTTCTGGCTTTACTTTCTTTCTTGGGTATGCCGCGATTGCGGTTATTGGCTATTTTCTTGTTCCGAATGATATGTTTGCAAATTCTGTGGGGATGTCGTTTGGTATAAATGGTTTGTTTATTGTGTGTTTGTCGGTGATATTGGCATACTATGCAACTGCGACCATGTTAAGCGGGAAAAGTATTCGTATCGGTCAAATAAAGTTCCATATTCCGACCATTGGCGAAGCGGTTATTCAGACATTTCTGGGAATTGCAGATGCTCTTTGTGCGGGGTTGGTTCTTTATTTCTGTATAAGTCCGTTCATAGATATGCCGTTTGGTGTGTTTATCGGGCTGTATGTGATAGCAAACGTTGCTGGCGTTTTCAGTCAGGTTCCGGGCGGTATCGGTGTTTTTGAGTCTATATTTATGGTGGCGTTGCCGGAAACGGCAGATAAAGCCAGCATTTTTGGTGCCCTTTTGGCATACAGAATAATTTATTATGTATTGCCATTGATTGGGGTTGGGGGTTTGTTCTTTATTTACGAACGGTGGTTGCGTGCGCGTATGAGACGTTGGTTGGAAGAAGCCAAACAGAAAATGCCACACATTCAGTTGCCGCACAAAAAACATCACCCAGAAGATAAAAAATAAAAACACCTTGCCTTTGCGATAAGGGTTTGTTATCATTTTATTCGTTGTATAAAATGGGGTAAAATGGTGTTAGTTTTATCGCTTTTTACTGTGATTTGTGTCGCGCTTTTGTGTATCGTTGCGTGCTTCCTTGGCATGGGCGGGATTGCCCCATGGGAACATGTCGCGTCTGTTTTATACAGCCCCAACTCAAAAGGATTATTAAATGTCAAAAAAGATATATGTGGATGGTGTTCATCCAGAAGAAACACGGGTGGTGGTTGTCGACAGTGCAACAAATCGTGTGTCTGATTTTGACGTGGAAACAACGACTAAGCCTCAGATAAAAGGGAACATTTATCTGGCCAAGGTTATTCGTGTTGAACCTTCACTTCAGGCGGCTTTTGTTGACTATGGCACTGGTAAAAATGGTTTCTTGCCATTTTCAGAAATTCATCCTGACTATTATCAGGTGACACCCGAACAAAAGAAAAAATTGTTGGAATTAGCGCATGCTAATATCGTTGATGATGATGACGATCCAAATGATGAAGAAGACGAAGTCGCAGAATACGATGACAGCAGCGCCGGTGAAGATAACAAAGAATTGTTGAAGCGCGCTCACGAATTCAAGATTCAAGATGTTATTAAACCAAAGCAGATTTTGCTTATCCAAGGTGTAAAAGAAGAACGCGGGCAAAAGGGCGCATCAATGACGACATATTTGTCGTTGGCGGGTCGTTTTGCAGTTCTGATGCCTAATTCCAGGAAACGCAACAGTTATGGTGTGTCTAAAAAGATTTCTGACAAGGCAGAACGTGCGCGCCTGCGCGACATATTGCATGGCCTTAAAATACCAAAGGGCATGACGGTTGTATTGCGTACTGCCGCCCAAGATGCTTCGGCAGAAGATATCACCAAAGATTATGAATATTTGACATCCCTTTGGAACGATATTCGCAAAACAACACTTGAATCAGTGGCACCGGTCACGATTCATACCGAAGATTCTTTGCTTCGTCGTGTTGTGCGTGATTTTATTTCTGACAAAGACGATGTTATGTATGTCCAAGGTCAAGAAGCCTTTGATGAAGCCAAGGCTTATTTTCAACAAATGTATGGTCGCGCACCGCGCAAACAACTGGTTCAATACAAAGATACGGCATTGCCATTGATGACCAAGGCTGGCGTTGAAAAACAGTTAGAAGGATTGCACGGTCCATATGTGACATTACCATCTGGTGGTTCTATTGTTATCAACCAAACAGAAGCAATGGTGACTATTGATGTTAACTCTTCCCGTGCGATTAAAGAAAAAGATATCGAACAAACCGCATTAAACACAAATTTAGAAGCAGCCGAAGAAATCGCGCTTCAATTACGTTTGCGTGATTTGGCGGGCATTGTTGCGATTGACTTTATCGACATGGAAGAAGAAAAGAACAATCGCAAACTGGAACAAAAAATGCGCGAAGTTATGAAACATGACCGTGCGCGCACCCAGGTTGCAAAAATCAACGCGTTTGGTGTTTTGATGTTGTCGCGTCAACGCCTGCGTTCTTCGTTCATAGAATCTTCGTATGTCGTGTGTCCACACTGTATGGGGGCGGGGGTCGTGCCAAGTATTCAAACGGCTTCGATAATCTTATTCCGTCATTTACAGGAAAAATTGTTGGCAAAAGCGGCGCAAAAAATCATTATGACGGTGCCAAGTGATGTCGCAATTTACTTGCTTAATCAAAAGCGCGCAGAATTGGCGGCAATGGAAAAAGAATTCGAAACAGAAATCGTGATTGTTGGTGATGACAGTTTGATGAATATTGACCAATATTCAATACAACGTGTTATGGCAGAATCTGTCAAAACAGATGATGTTTTGAATGCACACGAACCATCGACAGATGCGAAAAAGAAAAACTCTCAACATGCAGAGGCGAAACGTGTGACAACAACTGCGCCCCGTCATCGTAAACCAATCAAGAAACAGCAAAAGAAGAAACAATCTTTGTGGAAAAAATTGGTTGGATAAAAAGCACCGCCCAAATGGGCGGTTGTTTTATTCTTACTCTTCATGTGGGAGTGCCGGCGAAGCCGAGAGGGGGGTATCCAAAGATTACTTGCTTTCTGGAATGCGCCCTCCCTCGCAGAGGGAGAATTCTCCCCTTGGGGGGAGTCCGGTCGCCATACCGGGAGAGAGGTTCTTGATACACAATATTTATTGGCAACCCTCCCCACCACTTCGTGGTCCCCCCCCGCCCCAGGCGGGGAATACAAGCAAGGTTTTGGAAGCAAAGCGCACCGAAACCGTTGCGGTATACGCGCAGGCATTTATGCCGAGCGAATACGAGAATACACAATTAAAAAAATCTTGAAAAATTGAAGTTCACG
>JAFWJF010000006.1 GCA_017511715.1 Alphaproteobacteria bacterium | reverse complement strand
CCAAGATAGGCTTCCGCATCCTTTTTCAATTTAGACAAAATCATCGCTGAAATCTGAGATGGTGCATATTTTTTACCTTCAATTTCAACCCAGGCATCACCATTATCGCCCGCAACAATTTTATAAGGAACACGTTTCTGAATTTCTTTAACCGCAGGGCTGTCAAAACGCAAGCCCATTAAACGTTTAATTTCATAAATTGTATTTTCTGGGTTTGTCACCGCCTGATTCTTTGCGGTAATACCGACCAATTGGTCACCACTATTTGTGATTGCAACAACAGATGGTGTTGTGCGTTGACCTTCACTGTTTTCAATAATTTTTGGATCACCACCATCCATGAACGCCATGGCGGAATTGGTTGTCCCTAAATCGATACCTAATACTTTTGCCATAATTTTTTACTCCTTGTGATTTAAGTAAGTTTTTCTCGCTTACGCCAAATATAGTTATAAAAAACATGGTTTCAAGGGGTCAAAAATAAAAATATTAGAGTTTTTATTCATAAAAAACCGCCCAAACGGGCGGTTAAATTTTTCAATATCAAATTGATATTATTTCTTTGCAGGTGCAGCTTTTGCAGCAGGTGCAGCGGCAGCCTGTTGTTTTGCATCTGCTTCTTCTGGCATTTTACCACCGATTGTGGCGAAAGCCAAATCTGCCATATGCAAGCCCAATTCAATACCTTTTGGCAAAACCAAATCAGAACCATGAATTGTATCGCCAATTGTGACATTTGCCAAATCGATTGTAATTTTTTCAGGCATATCGTTTACCAAACCGCGCAATGCAACTTTACGAACAGCAAAGTTCAGAACACCACCCAATTTGATACCTTTGGAAGTTTCCACATTGATAACTTCGACAGGAACGACAACATGAACAGGTTCTTTGACATTTATACGTTTGAAATCGACATGAACGACCTTGTCAGACACAGGATGATATTGAATATCCATCAACATAGCATCTTCTTTGCCGTTTGGTGTTGTGATTTCGAATAATTTTGTTCGCAACGATGGTTGTACCAACAACATATTAAAATCGCGTCCGTTCAATTCGATAGACACAGGTTCTTTCTTTTCGCCATAGATAACAGCAGGGATGTTTTGGTTCTTGCGAACTGCACGTGCGGCCCCCTTGCCAGCAACTTTGCGAATTTCAGCGTTTAATTTTATAGCCATTTTTTATTCCTTTTTAATGGTTGTTTTTTTACACACATGACCTCCAAGGGTGTCATGCGGGCTATATTATTTACTAAAACACACGAAAAATCAAGTTTTTTATGATTATTTTTTCTGTAAAATCACAAATCTGGCACGCCCATAGGTTTTATCCCGCAATATTTCCCAATTTTCAGAAAAATCTGGCAACTTTTGTGTATTCTCAAATTCCCAGATTAAAATTGCACCAGTTTTTGCAACTTTGCTTAACTTTTTTATGAACAAAATACCAAAATTAAAGTCAGGATAGGGCGGATCGACAAAAAACAAATCTGAAATTCCACCAAAACGCGAAACCGCCGAAAGCGCATCACACATTTCGATTGTCGCAGTTTCGTTTACTGATATAACATTTTTCTTTACTGTATCTATTGACGATTTAGAATTATCGGTAAAAACAACCATTGGTTTATCAAAACGTGACAAACATTCCAGCCCAAATGCCCCAGAACCCGCAAAAACATCCCAAACAGCAATCGGTTTTGTTATATCGATTATGCTGTTCAGCATATTAAACAATGCACCACGTGCCATATTTTGCGTTGGACGCGCATCGACTGGCAAAGATAGTTTCTTGCCCCGATATTTGCCTGAAATAATTTGCAAATTTGATTTCATAGTGTAAACTTTACCTTATGAATTTTATGAATCAAGCATTTTTATTAGCAAAAAAAGCCTTGTCGCATGGCGATGTTCCGATTGGCGCAGTCATTGTTCGTGACGGCAAGATTATTGCGCGCGGTGAAAATCGTGTCCAAAAATCAAAGAACCCAACATTGCATGCTGAAATAGTCGCAATTAACCACGCCTGTAAAAAATTGGGAACAAAATTTTTGGACGATTGTGATTTGTATGTGACATTGGAACCTTGCGCAATGTGCGCAACTGCAATTTCTTTCGCCCGTATAAAAAACATTTATTTTGCAGCGCGCGATGAAAAAGGTGGTGGTATCACATCAAATGCTAAAGTATACGAAAACGATAAACACCTTTGGAAACCAGCCGTTCATCAAATGGAAGAATACGCCGACAAATCGGCAGAAATGCTAAAAGAATTTTTCGACAACCTGCGAAAAAAGAATTAAATCAAACTTTTGCCCGTCATTTCGGCGGGTTTTTCTATGCCCACTAATTTCAATATGGTTGGAGCGATATCAGACAAACCACCATCGCGCGCAACAAATTCATGATTGGAAACCATTATAAAATTAACCGGGTTTGTTGTATGTGAAGTCAATGGCACATTATGTTCCGCATCCCACATCTGTTCACAATTTCCATGGTCTGCGATTATTAAAACAGCACCATCTAAGGCTAAAACCGCCGGCACAATACGCGACAACTGCTTATCCAACGATTCCATGGCACGAATTGCCGCAGATTCATTTCCTGTATGACCAACCATATCACCATTTGCATAATTCAATAACACCACATCAAATTTAGAAAGGCGCGACAAAAGAGCATCTGTGATTTCATTTGCTGCCATTTCTGGTTTCATATCAAAAGTAGCAACAGACGGCGATGGTATTAAAACTTTTTCTTCCATTTTATAATCGATATTGCGTTCTGCATCCATAAAATATGTCACATGATTATACTTTTCTGTTTCGGCAATACGTAATTGTGATTTTCCGTTTTTTTCAAGGACATCACCCAAAGTATTCGTTGTTTTGACATCCGGCAAAAGGGCGGGGCAAACATCATCCAAGCCTTCGCCATATTGTGAAAAACATAAAATATGACAACCATTTTCAACCACTTTGCGCATAATCTGACGCGCCCGATCAGACCGATAATTACAGAACAAAAAACCATCGCGCGTTGTTAATTGTGCAACAGTTATAACAGTCGGCTTTATAAATTCATCCGTTTCGCCACGGGCATAAGCATCCGCCAACGCGGCATCAATGGTCTTTGCATGATATTCGGATTCACCGCGTTCGATGGCATCAAATGCCAAATCTGTGCGTTCAAGATTATTGTTCCTGTCCATCGCGTAATACCGACCTGACAATGTTCCGAAAAACACCATATTATTATCAAATTCATTACGCAAACCATCCCGTATCATATCAATATATTTCTGGGCAGATTGTGGCGGTGTATCGCGTCCATCAGCAATAAAATGGATACACACACGTAAATCTTTTTTTATGATATATTTAATCGTCTTTATAATATCCGCAAGATTTGCATGAACCCGCCCATCAGACATAAGCCCCGCAACATGAACGATTCCACCACTATCTTTGACAGATTTTACAAAGTTATTTAATGGTTTATTTTCAGATAAATCTTCGACTTCGAACCGACGCAAGAATTGGTTTACCACACGCCCGGAACCAATTGTTATATGACCGACCTCTGAATTTCCCATGATGCCATCTGGCAATCCAACCGCGTTTCCAGATGCGTCCAGTTTAGAATGAGGGTATTTTCTCAACAACTTATCAAAATAGGGCATGTTTGCCAATGCCACCGCATTATGCAATTTATTTGCGTTGATTCCGACACCATCTAATATACATAAAACAACAGGTTTCATTTGTTTTTCTCCATATAATGGGCATGGTATCACATATGTTTTTTCATTGCAAAACAAAAAGAAAGAGTGTATAAATAAACTATAAGAACAATTTCTTATTGAAAGGAAAAAATATGGCACGAAAAGCAGGACTTATTAACGCGGTAGACCAACACATTGCGCAAAGATTACAACTGCGTCGCATTATGTTAGGTATGACACAATCAGACTTGGCAAAAAAATGCGGGGTCAGTTTCCAACAGATTCAGAAATACGAAACCGCGGGCAACCGTATTCCTGCTGCGCGATTATTTGATTTAAGTCAGGCGATGGAAACATCTGTTGCGTTTTTCTTTTCGGGGTTGCCGGGGAATTTTCCCCCAGAAACCAAGTCCACTCGTTCAATGCGTGTTTCAGAAGCCCAAGAAAACGATCCCTTAAGCAAAAACGAATCTTTGCAACTTATTAACCTGTATTGGAAATTACCCAGTGATGCCCAACGAAAAACCATTATGAATATGTTGAAATTATTGAACGGGGAAGATAAATAAAAAAACGCCAATTTGGCGTTTTTTTATTTGTCTTCGAATATCTCGCAGTCTATTTAAGCTCTAAGCCAGCACTCTCCCATACACAGTTTTTGTATGAAACAGGTTCCGAAATGGTCCAACATTGAAGTTCCAATGGGGAATTAGCAGTCCCACCACCATACAACAACTGTTCCGTGGTAAAAATTCTATACCCAGGACTTGTAATCGGATTGTCACATCCGCCAGTTTGGGGGTTACAAATCATACCTTTATCACAAGACACAACGACCCCATTGGCCGAATTAACACAAGATTGCGATGTTTCACCGACGTCGACACATTCTGACGAACCGACAGATTTCAGTCCTTTGTCGGTTCCTTTACACCGCCACTGCAAACAGTTGCCAACCGCTACAGCAAGATGTTCATTTGTTGAAAAGTTCTCTCTATTCCAACCGGAACACAAAGTGGTTTCACTGCACACAATCGGATTAATTGCCTCACAATCTGTATTGTTTGCATTTGGTTTATATCCATTCTTGCATGCCAAAACAGGCCAAGAATTTAACGCAGGATAAGCTTCCACTTGGGTATCGTCACCATTCAACCATCTTGCACGAATTTCATATGGACGAACCCACACACCGCGCCCGGACGACAACCAACCCGTTATAACCAAAATCCAATCATGTTCTGTTCTATCATAACCATCATGCCCACAATCATGAATAACATTGGCATCAAAATTTGGTACAGCATTTTCTACATTTGATACAGAAGCTCTACTGGGTAATTGCAAACCGCTATAATTGGTTTTTGCTAACATGGTAGTGTCACACGAAGTTATCGTTTCTGTATCTCTCTGAGTACAGTTTTTCCCAGTAAACCCCCTTCGGCACAACCAAACACAGGGACCAGGTAAATCATGATAATACGTCCAAGTATAGTCTCCTCTATCTTTGTTTTGTGCATTTATAGCCATCGGACAAAACTTCGCCCCGCCGACACTGGTTTCACGCGCCACCATCAACATCACACCATATTCATCATCATATTCTGGATCTTGTTTGGGACCATGAGTGTTTCCTATCCAAATATCTTCGCCCCCAGCTTCACCCAAATAAGTCTTGCAATACTTTCCCAACACGCCATCTTCTGGTCCTGTAGCCCATGCCCAAAGATTTCCAGCTTGTAATTTAGGTTCCATAGAAAAACCATTGTCACAAAGGAACACGCAAAAAAGCGAAAACACAACAAACAAATTCTTTAATTTTATCATTGCTTTAATCTCACTAATTATTCACTGTTAGATTTCGCGCACCACACAAACCCCATTAGCAAAATTACCACCTATAGTGTTACACCGCATGTGGAACCACTCGTCTGTAAAATTGCATTTTTGAGTATCCTTGTCGTATGATGCATATTGAACACCACCTTCATTATTCCAATTTAAGCACTTAGCCATCTCTGTATCCTCCAAACAGACCCCATAAGTTCTACCCGCGGATATATCACCACCAAAAACCCTGTTATAAAAAGCTGTAAGCAGGTCTTCTGTTTTGTATTCCATGCCAGGCTTGCCATAAACACCCCCAAATTCTTCGCATTCTTCTGCCAACATAGAACTCATATTGCCCTCAATATCATCTACAATTCTTTCAATTGCTGACTTAACAATGTCATCTGCGACTATTTTTTGATCTGCAGTATACTTTCCATTTGCATCAATATCCATACCACACATTGCAACAGCATGAGCCTCTAACAAACCATACAAAGTAGTAGTTCTTCCAGCCGCATAATCCCCTGGTGCACCAAAAGATTTATCTTTACAATTCCATGGATACGTATGGTCTTTATCCGAAGCAACCGGCGTACATATTTCTTTGGCATACTCACGAAGAGATTCTTCGCATCCCTTTCTTACTTTTACACTGTCAACCGCATCAACCAACGCCAACAATGATTGCAAACCACATTTTTTACCATTTACCGCTTCAATTTTTTTTGTCTTGTCATCATAAGAACAACCATCAACATCCCCGTATAACGCGGCACATGTCAAAACTTTATTTTTGCATTGATCACGCGCGGTAAGAACAGAAATAGACTTTACCGATGATTGAACATCACCAGCAAAATCATTCAAACTTGCAGTTTGAGTATCATAACAATTTTTCATTGTTTCAACACAAGAATTTTTGACACTTTCTATCTTGTCGTCTTGTGCTTGGGCAATTTTAATTATCGCCTGACGCTTAAATTCTTCCCACACAGTATCAGCAATGCCACGACATGTATCAAGTGCCGTTTCTGCGAATTTCCTTTTATCGTCAAGCACCTTGCCAAAACCAGCATTAGCCTTGACCACATCAGCAGAACCATCCAAAACAATCAAATCATTCAAGCCAAACAAGCCAGGCCCATATATTGCTTCACCAGTTGTAGCATTTATATATCGACCAGTATAATCTAAACACAAACTATAATCAGCCCCACATGCAAGCGGTTGGCGCATCGCGTTTTCTACGGCGGTTAAACACGCATTAACATCCGCAGAATTATGGGCACGGTATTCATTAAGCCTTGCTTCGCGCAAATACTTTTCAGCAGTTCTAATCGTATTTTCAAGGCTGACTTTCTTTGCGTTTATAGCCTTTTCATACAAATTACAATCTTGCGTCACTAATATAGAATAAGAACTGCGCGCTAAATTAAATATCGCATCCCCGGAACACGCTTCGCGGGTTATTTGGGTACACTGTTTCATCGCCGCATTATATAAATCGGCACCTTCCAATGTAGAAATATCGGTATAAGACGAATTTCCAAAACCAGAAAACGTTAATGTATCACCACCAAACACCGAAGATGAATCGCCAAACGCGTTATCAGCAGTTGACGAAAAACCGGAAAAATCAAGCACGCCCAACGAAACAGTTGTCGGGGCAGAATAATTTTTCGATACATACGAAGACTTTTTACCTGCCAAAAGTTCACTTATATTATCTAACAACTTTTGTGAAGCACTTGTATCACGTTTTATCGCGGCTTCGCCTTCTGATGCAGAATACATCGCACTGACTTCTTCTGCGGTTTTATCAACGGCGTTCAAGTTAGTTTCTTGAAAATCAGCCAACATCCTTACCGCTTCATCTATTCGATCAGAAGCATCACGAAAACCCGAAAAACGATCACTGCAAAAACATCTGCGATACGTATCATTTGCATTTGCACACATTTGATCCATACATGTTGCATATGCATCACGACAATTAGAATAACCGCCGCTAATTTTGGAAACATCATTAAACACAGCGGTCGCACGCGCAACCCCGGCACGCGAAACATTTGCATTTTTTACGTTTGCCTTAACACCAGAACGCGCCACAGACGCCTTGGACGCACTGCGCGCAATTGTCCCAGGACGCGCCACGGCAGAACGCACTGTTGCCGGCCGCGCCACAACCACCGTATCAGATTGACGTTTGTTCTGACTCATAGAACGCGCAATCACAGATGTCGCAGAACGTCTTACGGACGCATTTGCAACTTCATCTGCCGAACGTCCCGCGTTGGCAGCCCCCGCGACACCGCGCGGATTCGGCTGTTGCGCAGCGAAACATACACCCGGCGCAACAACCGCAGCAATGGTTAAACTTATGATATTTTTGATAATGCCCGCCACTTTTTTCTCTCTTTTTTTTGATTTTATCATTTTTGCCAAATTGATGCAAGAATTTATTCTATGCAACAATTAACCGCATTTTTTACCCACTGACCTAATTTTTTTACCCCAGAAACTTTTTCTTCTTTCCTGATTATTTTTTTGTTTTTTTTATTATCTTGCTTTGTCATACATGCTTCTGATGCACCGTCATAAAACGCGGGCACAGATTCATGAACCCCTTCCAAATCTATTAAGTGCATATTTAATCCCCAGAACAAAGAATACAAATCATACGCCTTCTCGAACATTTCATAGGCTTCTTTTTTCTTGCCTGCGCCCATAGCTTTTGTTCCAACTTCATAAAGGCGCATAGATGCCGCCAATAAATGCTTTGATATACACCAAACTTCGCCATCTTCGCCACTTGATTTTTTAACGATACGTTCCATCAATTCTTTACGCATATTGCGAACAGTGTTAATAAGGTCATAGAAACCAACCTTGCCAGTTTTTGCGCCACTGAAAAAGAAATGTTCTTCCAAAGACACCAAATTCATCAATGCAATCGATAAATCTTGATCGGAAGACAAATCAAGCGGGTTCGCTTTTTTTGCAGCATCTAACTTTTCAATCATTTCTTCCATAGAGAGTTTTTTTTCAGACTTTTTCATACTTTTTCCTTTTTGTATTAGAGCGCGTATCTAGAAACCAACCAACTGGTCACGAACAACATAACCAACGCAATAACAACCTTTTCAAACGGAAAATGCGCATGATTGTTGTTTTTCTGTTTCATATATTCATATAATTTTTGGGACAAAATATAAACAATTCCACCAACAATTGCCCAAAACAAAAACGCATCAAGAATCCAATAACACGGCGAATAAGTTAAATGATTGATATACAACGCCGCAATCATTGAAAATGACAACAACATTAAAAATACATCACGTCCAAAAAAATGCCAGTTCTTCTTGTCAAACCATTTAATCGCCCAATATCCCAAAATAACTAAAAATGCGCCCAACCAAACAGCAACCGCGTTATCACAAACACCTAATTTACGCGATATAGTAAGCGTGGCCCCAATCGCAACCGTACAAACAGCGCACGCCGGATTTGCAAAAACACTAGAAGACGCAAAAGTCCCAAATAATACAGCTAATAATTTTTTCATCCTTTTTCCTTTTTATTTCATTATTTTAACAAAAAACACGCCAACAGGTCAACACTATTATTTACATTTTTTCAACCCCACGCATGTGTGCCGAACGCGCGCGCGAATTTGCGTTTAATTCCTTTTCAGATGGCGTTTTTGTTTTTAGCAATTTGTATTTAGGTGCACTTACCATTGGCAATCTTGGGTCGCCCGCAACAGATGACCATTTACGAAAAGTATTTTTAACAATTCTGTCTTCAATAGAATGAAAAGTCACACAAATACAACGCCCCCCTGGTTGCAATAATTTATCAACAGAATCTAGCGCATTTTTGATTTGTCCCATTTCATCATTAACCGCTATTCTTAACGCCTGAAATACGGGCGCAACGTCCCCAGGCACTTTTATTAAATCACGCAATTCCAATGTTGTTTGTGGACTTTTTTCTTTTAACAATGCCGCCAAGCCATGTGATTTTTTTATATCGCCATATTCGTAAAGTATATCTGCCAATTCTTCAACTGTCAGATTGTGAATCAAATCAGCCGCCGTAATACCAGTACGAATATCCATGCGCATATCAAGTGGCGCATCAAACCGAAACGAAAAACCCCGTTCCGCATTATCTATCTGCATAGAAGATATTCCTAAATCAAACACAACGTCATCAAAATCGCCAACATTTAATTGCTTTATTTCAGAAAAGGGCGCATTTATAAAAGTAAAATTATCGCCATAATCTTGTTTAAGCGTCTCCGCATCCGCGACAACACTTGCATCCCTGTCAAAAGCAATTACTTTTGCCCCCCGTTCCAAAAAAGCGCGCGAATATCCGCCCGCACCAAACGTACAATCAACAATCGTGCGTCCGTTTACATCACCCAACGCACATAATATATCTTCTAAAAGAACAGGAATATGCTTCATTATTCTATTGCCACCTTTGTTCCCAATGCAACCAAATCTTTCGCGGTTGTTGCACCCAATTCAACAGTATTTCTTAGTGCCAACACTGCCACCTTGTCCCCAGAATGCAAATTTAATACAACTTTTGTATACCCCGCCGGCAACGAACCCAACGCTTTTTTCACGTTCGTTAATGCGGCTTTATCATAAATATCTATGGTAATAGTTTTTGCTATTTTTGCGACCCATTTATTAAGCGGCATAATAGAATCTACAAATATAGATATTTTATCATCACGCACAGATGTCTTGCCACCAATTACAACTTCTGTTTCTGAATTTAATATTTGAGCCAAATCAATAGATGCTTCTCCAAATGCAACGCCTTCGACATTACCAAAACTGTCTGAAGCATTTATAGTCAACATGTCTTTGCCAGTCTTGGTTTTTCGACGCGAAAAAGAATTAACATTGACGGCAATCTGTACAGGTTTTCTGTCGCCCAATAACGACATGGTCTGACTTGTCGTCAATTTAGTGCGCGCAATTAAATGCTTATATTGATCCAATGGATGTGCAGAAATATAGAAACCCAACGCCGACAATTCGTTTTCTAATCTTTGGGCAAAAGTCCATGGTTTTGTTTTTGGCAAATCTTTCAACAGCCTGTCTTCACTAACATCATCTTGTGTAGTATTCGCAAACAACGATAACGAATTTGCGCTTTCTCGCGATTTAGATGCATACGCCAATATCGCATCAGCATTCATAAATATCAATGCGCGATTTTTTTCCAAAGAGTCCAAAACCCCAACCTTTGCAAAGGCTTCTAATATCCGTTTGTTTATAAATGGTGAACAACGCTTGATAAAATCAGTCAAATTCTTAAATTTTCCATTTGTGTCACGTTCTGCCACAATTGCATCTGTTGCAACAGTACCGACGCCCTTTATCGCCGCCAAAGCATACACAATTTTTCCGTTCTTAACCGTGAACAAAGACTCACTTTCGTTAATATCAGGTGCGACAATTGGTATATTAAAATTAGATTTAGCATCGTCCACAAAAATTGCCAATTGGTCTGTATCATTCATATTACTGGACATGGATGCTGCCAAAAATTCTGCCGGGAAATGTGCTTTGATATAAGCACACTGATTTGCAACGATAGAATAGGCGATAGCGTGTGATTTATTAAAGGCGTATTTTGCAAATTCCTTGAATTTTTCCCACAAATCTTTTGCGGTTGCTTCATCCAACGTTCCTTCTTTTTTGCACCCTTCCAAAAATTTAATTTCCATTTTTGCCAACAGGTCCGCTTTCTTTTTACCCATTGCTTTTCGCACTGTATCAGATTCACCACGGGTAAAACCTGCCAATGCACGTGTCAAAAGCATAACCTGTTCCTGATAAACAATAATACCATAACTTTCTTTCAAGATTGCTTCTGCCTTTGGATGAACATACTCAATTTTTTCTTCACCATGCATACGTGCGATAAATTGGGGAATAAACGCAATAGGTCCAGGACGATTCAATGCATTTAATGCAGAGATTTCCAAAAAACTGGTGGGATGCATTTTCTTCAACGTCTGTTGCACAAAAGGAGCATCGAATTGGAATATACCTTCGGTTAAACCAGATTGCCACAACTTCATTGTTTCGGCATCATCGGTTGGTATCTGGTCCAAATCAATATTTATTCCACGTGTTTTCTGAATCAATTTAGTTGCATACTTTAACACAACCAATGTTTCAAGCCCCAAAAAGTCAAATTTAATCAAACCCGCACTTTCCAAATAATGTCCGTCAAATTGACACGACGGCAACTGGTTTGCAGGGTCTCGATAAACAGGTGCAATTTGCGTTGTTGGTCGGTCACCAATAACCACACCACATGCATGTTGCCCCAAGTTTCGTATTGAACCTTCTAAATCTTCCGCCACGGAGACAACTTTTGCCATATCAGGATCATTTTCCAGCACTTCTTGTATTTCACGCGAAGATTCCACCGCTTCGCGTAAAGTTTTTGCATCTTGCGGAATCAATTTAGACAATCTGTCTGATTTAGAATAAGGCATCCCATAAACGCGTCCAATATCACGAACCGCCCCACGTGCCTGCAGAGAACCGAAAGTGATTATTCGACATACAGAAGCCCGCCCATATTTTTCCCCAACATAATCTAGCACGCGTTCAATACCAGTAGGCTCAAAATCTACGTCAAAATCTGGCATGGAAATACGATCCGGATTCAAGAATCTTTCGAACAACAATCCATACTTTAACGGATCAACATGCGTTATACCCAACGCCCATGCCACAATAGACCCCGCACCAGAACCACGACCCGGTCCCGTCAAAATATCATTATTGCGACACCAATTAATATAATCTGCAACAATAAGAAAATATCCTGGAAAGCCCATGCCAATAATGGTTTTCAACTCAAATTCAGCCTGATCAAAATAGGGCGCAGTATCTTTGATATTATGTTCTATTAACCGTTTCTTTAAGCCGTTCATTGTTGCATCGCGCAACATCTTACATTCTGTTTCAAAATCATCACCAAACTTTGGCAACAACGGTTTTTCGTGCACATTCACAAAGAACGCACATCTTTTCGCAATATTTACAGTATTTTCAATTGCTTCCGGCAAATCCGAAAACAACTCTGTCATTTCTGCACTTGATTTGAAATACTGTTCACATGATTTGCGCGGTCTGTCCGGGTCAATAACTTTGGTCTGTCCCAAAACACAACCCAAAGCATCCATTGCTTCATAATCATCTGGATGCGCAAAGCAGACATCATTAGTGGCAACAATCGGGATATTCAAATCACGCGCAATTTGCAAAAACATAGGTTCTGTTTTTATCTCTGCTTCCAAACCATGCCGTTGAATTTCGATATAAAAATTATTTCCAAATATATCCAAAAATTGCTGTGCCAGATTGAAAGCGGTATTGTTTTGATTGTTTAATATTGCCATACCTATCGCGCCAGTATGCGCGCCAGAAAGACAAATTAAATCATCTTTGTGCGCCTTCAATTCCGCCATTGTTATATAGGGCCCCAGATGGTGATTTTCTTGACGCATGTACATAATACGGCTAAGTTCACACAAATTCAGATAACCTTCGTGATGTTTGGCTAACAAGACCAACTTGGACAAAGATGACTGACGTAAAATTTTGGGGTCAGCGTTGTGATGATTGACCGACAATTCAACACCTATGATTGGTTGCAATTTGTTGCTTGGCATAACATCAGAAAACTCTGCACAACCAGACATCATATTTGTATCTGTCAATGCGCACGCGAACATATTGTCATCACGACATAATTCAGGAATACCTTTTAATATACCCAACTTTTTATTAGCCGCCACAGAAAGGGTACTTGCCCCCACAGAGATTTTCGAATGAACACGAAGATGCACAAAATCTGACACGAATACCTTCCTTTCCTGTGGCACAAAAAACTAGTGCAATTTACCGTGGCAATGTTTGTATTTCAACCCCGAACCACATGGACAAAGCGCATTACGTGAAATGTTCATATTCGCCATGTTGTTTGCACCAGTATTTTGGTTTAATTCAGAATCATGTTGCGCCTGTTGCTGTGCCGTTGCATCAACATCTTCACGCGTTAATTCCATACGACAAATGTAAGCAACTGACATTGTCTTGAAATTCTGAATTGTATTCTTGAACAATTCTAATGCTTCGTTTTTATATTCATACAGTGGGTTCTTTTGTGCGTATCCACGCAGCCCGATTGCCCCCTGCAAATAGTCCATTTGTTGCAAATGACGTTTCCATACAGCGTCCAACGCCCCCAGCATCATCTGGCGCTGTGCCATTTGCATCAATTCGTTACCATATTTTTCATTTTGTTGGTTATAACGATGCATTGCCAAATTAACCAATGTGTTATATGCTGCACGTTCTGATATAGTTTCGTCTGTTTTCCATTTATCAATATCGGTTATGTCCAACGCAAATATACGCATCATATCATCATGAATGCCCTCAATATTCCAAGTCGAAGGATGGGCTTTTTCTGGGATATTCTTTTCACAAATGATTTCAACAACATCGCCTATTAATTCCGTAACCAAAGGATTCAAATCTTTAGAGGTCATCAAATCATCGCGCTGTTTATAAATCACGGTTCTTTGATCATTCATAACATTGTCGTATTTCAGCAATTCCTTACGTGCTTCGAAATATCTTGCTTCGACACGTTTTTGTGCTTTTTCCAAAGCCTTGGTTATCCAAGGATGCGTGATTGCTTCGCCTGGCTTAAGTCCCAATGTAGTTAACATATTTTGCAATCTTGCCGCACCAAATATACGCATCAAATCATCGTCCAAAGCCAAGAAAAACTTGGAATCTCCCGGATCGCCTTGCCGTCCAGAACGACCGCGCAACTGATTATCAATTCTGCGCGATTCATGGCGTTCTGTACCAATAACATAAAGTCCACCCGCCTTTAACACCTTTTCTTTGTTTGCAGCAATTCTGTCGATAATTTCTTTTTTCTTTTCCTCAAAATCAGGCGCAGTTTCATCCAAGTCCGCAATTAAATCTTCGGCATTACCCCCCAATTTAATATCTGTTCCACGTCCTGCCATATTGGTAGCAATTGTGACAGCCCCCGGTGCACCAGCCTGAGATACAATTTTTGCTTCTGATTCATGGTGTTTGGCATTTAACACTGCCGGCTTTATGCCTAATTTTTCTTGGACAATCTTTGCCAGTTCTTCTGATTTTTCAATAGAAACCGTTCCGACCAATACTGGCTGTTCACGTTCCATACATTCAGAAATTTGTTTTATAATTGCATCATATTTTTCTGATTTATTTCTGTAAATTTCATCATGATGGTCCACGCGCGCCACCGGTTTGTTTGTAGGAATCGCAACCACACGCAATTTATAAATCTCGTCAAATTCTGCCGCTTCGGTCATCGCAGTCCCTGTCATACCCGCCAAAGTAGGGTACATTCTAAATAAATTCTGGTAAGAAATGCTGGACACAGTTTGATTTTCTGGTTGAACCACAACATGTTCTTTTGCTTCAATTGCCTGATGCAAACCTTTGCCGAAACGACGGCCAGACATCACACGACCCGTAAATTCGTCCACGATTAAAACTTCGCCATCACGAACAACATAATTAACATTTCTTTCATATAAATGATGCGCCAAAAGCGACTGTTGCAAATGCATAACAACGACCGCATTTTCCGAAGAATACAAATTATCCCCAATTAAAATATCCGCTTGTTTCAGCAGGTTAGTCGCATGATCTATACCAATTTCTGTTAATGTAACATGTCTGTCTTTTTCATCAATCTTGTAATCATCTGCAACCAATTGAACCACCACAGAATCAACCTTGTTATACAATTCGCTGGTGTCTTCTGCAGGTCCAGAAATAATCAACGGGGTTCGCGCTTCATCAATTAAAATACTGTCCACTTCGTCAACAATCGCATAAAAGAACGGACGCAAAACCTGTTGTTCTTTTGTGAACTTCATATTATCACGCAAATAATCAAAACCTAATTCTGAATTGGTCACATAAGTAATATCGCAATTATATGCCGCGCGTCTGTCTTCGTCAGACATATCGTGTTGAATAACTCCTATCGTCATACCCAAGAATCTGTAAACTTGCCCCATCCAACCCGCATCACGCGATGCCAAATAATCATTAACAGTAATCAAATGTGCGCCTTTGCCATGCAATGCCTTAAGATACAACGCCAATGTTGCAACCAGTGTTTTCCCTTCACCAGTTTTCATTTCAGAAATTTGACCACTGGATAAAACCATCCCGCCAATCAACTGCACATCAAAATGACGCAAACCTATGGAACGTTTTGCCGCTTCCCTGACGGCTGCAAAAACATCCGGCAAGATATCTTTTTCTTTTTCACCATTTGCCAATCTTTCACGAAAAACTGCCGTCAAACCATGAATTTCTTCATCGGACATTGCCGCATATTTTCCTTCCAGATCATTTATTACTGAAACAGTTTTATCATAAGATTTTACTAATCTATCATTTGCTGACCCCATCAGCATTTTCAATATATTTTTCATCTTTTATCCTTACCACTTCTTTCACAGACTTTTATGTCCAAAGAACACCAAAATACCTATCGTTTTATAGCAATTTTTAATATCTGGGTCAAGACACTTTATCTATATAATAAAGATTTTTTATAAAACAAGTTATTCTGCGAATAAATATCCAAAAAACTGTTTTTATTTTTACGTTTTTATGATATTATTAAGGCAAAACAGAAAGAGTAAAACATAGAAGGGGGCATATAAACATGAAACAAAACGTTCAAATGTTGAAACACAGTGAAATTTCTAGCGATGTATTTATTATTGCCCCCTCTCAAATTGATATGATATCAAAAAGATTTGGTGATGCCGTTGCAGAAGCGATGAACATTCGTCCTTTATCCCACAAAATTCGCGAAATTGCCGCTGATATATTGATACAAACATTACAAGATTCTAAGACTATGGGCGAATAAATTTTATTGAAAAAGAAAATTTTGATGCTAGCATTCTAATCGCCAGGTGCGAAAAAGCATAGCTTTGTCACAAAAGTCGTGACAAAGAGGAAAGTCCGGACTGCGCTGGGACGACATAGTGGCTAATGACCACACGGGGCAACCCGATGATTAGAGCAGCAGAGACGAGCGTATTTAGTTACGGTGAAACGGGCAATCTCTATGTGCAGCAACCTCAAACAGGATTCCAAGACCAGTCCCTGTCGTTAACGGAATCGGGTGGAGGGCTTGACATTTTGCGGTAACGCAATTTGCAGATTAATTATGCTTGCAACCTTTATTGTGCGCGCCACGATTTAGGCTGTTACAGAATCCGGCTTACTGAACGCCTGGTATAAAAAAAATCGCAAATAATGCGATTTTTTTTATTACTTTTTACTTGGTGTAATCGTTTGATGTTGGTATAAACCGCCACCCCTTAAATCTTTTACCGGAAACCGGGGTCACTGATCTTGGGGTTCGAATGTCGCTACCATATGTTGCCGTAGCAGCCTGATTGGCAGCAATTTCTTCTTCGGTCGTACCGTTCCAATTTATCATTATTGTATTGGCTTCACAAACGGACGGAACAAAAGAATTTTGGATTAATGCCGAACGAAACAACTGACGAGCTGGCGAAGAATCATCGCTCATATCATTTGCACAACGATACGAACAATAATCAGAACAATCTTCCGCGTTACTATGACCACTAGCAAACACCCAAGGTGATGACAAAGGTTGCAAAACACCTTCATCTGACACATATCCAGACAGCCTGCAATAGCAATTAGTTCCATTATCTGCACCCAAGCCCGATGTGGTATTTGTTGTTATGTCAGATACAGAATTTACGCCATCCCACACCCCAACACCACCTTGCGAAGAACAACGCGTTTGTCCTGTTAACATACCGTATGTACTACCATAATACACCGCCCATGTGTTATTTGCTGTTATCCCATAAAAGGCTTGATCATGATCACTGCCACTAAAATTTTGTTGACTAAATACACCGCTTCCATCTATGCGCGCCATATTTTCTGCATCAGCTGACCCAATGGCATTCTGCACAATCACGGCATCCTCGTGAGTTGTCGTATGCCATCCGCTATCACATGATGCAGGTTCACATGCATCTTCGCCAAAACGATAATAAACCCTGCCAGACATAGTCTGTGCGTGCAGAAAGCCCGAAGAATCACATTCCCTGTAACATTGTGTTTCATCAGCCGCACCAATGTCAGAATATCCATATCCAGAAGGACAAGGGAACAAACCTTGATTGTACAATTCGTCATAACTAACAGGATTTGCCAATCCAGGACAATAATAACCAGCCAAACAATCTGCGACATCTGTTGCACCTGCTGGCAAATATTTACCTGCCGAAACATCGTATTCAGAGACAGCCATCGCAGTCCCCGCAAAGCCCAGAACGATAAAACCAGCTAATGAAACTCTTCTGTACATCCTCTTTCCTTATCTCTATCAAAATATATTTTATCATATTTTTGGGTTATCACCAAATACTTTTTGTATTTTTTCAACACCAATTTCAGAAAAAATGCCTGCAAAAATACACCAGGCATACTATTTTTTACATAATTTTACCACTGGTTGGATAAAACGTGACTGTTGTATCGCGCCATTTTTCATATTCATTACGCGGCAACATTGAAAACGGAGAACAGGTTTTTATCGCAGCCTTTGCAGTATCTAACACATATGCAAAATCAGGGTCTGTTTCCGCCCGACTTTCAGATTCAAACCACAATCGGTCCACAACACCTGTTGGCAAAAATTTAATATGCGCGGTAAGACGAATATCTTCCAATCCGGGACGACCGGTATCAATATTCCAACACCGCGTCAACGCAACACGCAACGCATCAATAACAGAAATGGTCATCGTCCTGTCCAAAGACAAGACTTCACGATTGACACGAACCAGTGTTTTTTTACGCGGGGCGGGTTTTTCTTCAGTTTTTTTCTCGTCTTTCTTGGTTGCTTTTTCTTTTTTTGAGTCTTTGCTTTCATTTTCAACCATAGTTGGTTGTTTCAAGTCAATTTTTTCAATTTCTCTGTTTTCTTTATTTTCAGTTTGTTTGTCGATTTTTGCATCCTTTTCAGGCACTGGGACACTGGTGTTATAAAGTTTAGTTTCATCGCCTGTTATCTTTACATTTCTTAAATCTAATTCAATAATCTCAACCCGATTTGGCATAACTTTTTTTGCGCGTTCAACAACAACAGAAAAAGATAACATCATTATCGCAATCAACACAAGATGTCCAAGCAAGGACATACAAAAATTTTCGCTTCTAAATTGAGTATCTTTGTTCATCATTTATTATCAATCTGTGTTCGCAAACCAACACGCTGGAAACCAACATCTTTCAATTTTCCCATCATAGACATAACCGCACCATAATCAGCATGCGTATCGCCACTTAAAGTAATTGTCAAATTAGGATTTTCACCGCGCATTGCAATCGCACGCTTTACAATTTCGTCCCGGGGCAATTGCTGGTCCAACAAATAATAATTTCCGTGTGAATCAACGCTGATTTGAATAGAATGATTATTGCCAGTCATCGCAGAAGTCCCTGCACGTGGCAATTCTATATCAATACCTGTTGTCATCATTGGCGTAGTCACCATAAAAACCGCCAATAGCGTCGTCATAATATCTATCATTGGCGTTAATGACATATTTGCATCACTGATACCCGAACGTCTTCTGGACATTTTTATTTTCGCCTTTATTTATGTTTCATTTCTTTGACAGATTCTTCTAATCTATCATACAAATCATCTGATTTCTTAGAAAACACATTATATGCAATTGCCGCCGGCACCGCCGCAATTAGCCCCAACGCCGTCGTTCCCAATGCAACCGCCAACCCTGGTGCGATAACCCCAATGCTAACAGATTGATTAACACCGATAGACGCAAACGAATCCATAACCCCCCAAACAGTTCCAAACAAACCTATGAAAGGCGCAACATAAGAAACCATTGATAAAAACCACAAATTTTTATCAAACGGACGAATTAACTTGTCAACAATAGTATCCAGATTGTCCCCATGCTTTACGGCAACAGGGTGCGATTTCTGGAACCGCCAAAGGCGAATTTTTTCAATAATAACCGCCCAAGACCACACACTTGCCGCCACCAAAATCAGCGACACAAACAAAGTCATCAAATCACGGCCACTAAACAACGATAACAACGAAAAATTATTTTCCATTTTATTCCTTCCTTTTTTATTTTATAACCTTTATTCGAACATCTTTAGAATAGATTCTGGTATTGCCTTTGGATGCATATCAGAGCCCAGATATACGATAGTTATGTTCATTATAGCACAAACATTCCCATCTTTCACGAATTTTTGTTCAATAGTCATAGATGCGCCACCAATTTTTACAGTTTGCGTTTCGACACTAAATTCATCATTCAAGAAAATAGGGCGCAAATACTTTATATTTAATTCGCGCGCGACGAAACCGGTATCTCCATCAGGAATAACCATGCCTTTGGACCAATTAGAACGCGCACGTTCTGCAACTTCAATATATCTGGCATGATACATAATACCTTCTGCATCGGTATCAGCATACGCAACAGCAAAATTAAACACATGTGGTTTCATAGACATACAAAATCCCCCTACAAGTTATTTTTCCAGTCCCAAATGTTTATATCCACTTTCTGTCACAATACGACCACGCGGCGTGCGTTGCACAAACCCCAACTGCATCAGATATGGTTCGATAACATCTTCGATTGTATCAGCAGGCTCAGAAAGAGCCGCTGCTAAATTATCAATTCCAACAGGCCCCCCGGCATAATGTTTTATTATCGCACTTATATATTCCCTATCTATTTCATCCAAGCCAAGGTTATCAATATGCAACTGATACAAAGTGGTTTTTATGGTATCTGCATCAATAGATTCTTTGCCAACCGCAGCAGCAAAATCACGCGCACGCTTCAACAAACGGTTCGCGATACGCGGTGTCCCACGCGAAGAAGCCGCCAACATTTTCGCGCCAGCCTCATCAATATTTGTTCCCAGAATCTTTGCACTGCGCATAATAATCTTTGCCAAATCATCAACAGAATAAAAAGACAGCCGCAAATCAATTCCAAACCTGTCACGCAAAGGATTTGACAATAACCCGGTACGAGTTGTCGCACCAACTAACGTAAACGGTGGCAAATCGATACGAACAGATTTTGCCGTTGGACCTTCGCCCAACATTATATCTAACTTGAAATCTTCCATTGCCGAATAAAGAACTTCTTCGATAGCGGTTGGCAACCGATGTATTTCATCTATGAATAAAACATCCATTGGTTCCAGCGCAGTTAAAATCGCCGCCAAATCACCTTGTTTTGTAAGCATAGGCGCAGATGTCGCACGAAAATTCGTTCCCAATTCATTAGCAACAATATGTGCCAACGTTGTTTTTCCCAGTCCAGGCGGCCCATAAAGCAACACATGATCCATCGCTTCCCCACGACCACGCGCAGCAGAAACAAACACAGACAGATTTTGTTTCAATGCTTCGTGTCCAATAAAATCAGACAATGTTTTTGGACGAATCGTATTCGCCATTTCGTCTGGGATATTTGGATCCATAAATCTTTTATTTTCGTTCATCATGATTACAACAACTTATCATCAGCATTTTCACGACCAACATACGCCTTCAAATCATTATACATCTGGCGTAAATCTGCCGCCTGGGAATAACATGCATCTGCATTTTTAACCCGAATTGTTTCAAGGTCTATTTGTGCCTGCTTTTTAAGAATCTGAGTTAAATGAACACCAAAAGCAGCCGCTTCTTCGCTTTCATTTGCGCCCTGCAACAACAACCCACGATTAGGGCGGGGCGACAAAAAGCCAAAATCAGAAACTGACGGGTCTGGAGATACCAGCGCAAACCCAGAAACCTCTGGTCGACGCATCATAGCTTGCAATACATACCATGCCCCCAATTGATGCCCCGCCAACCATATCTTATCGCTATCTTCATTTTTATTCTGAATCCAATCTATCACTGTGGCGATATCTAACATATTTTCAGCCGTAGTTCCAATTGAACCTTCTGAATCATTAACCCCACGATAATTAAAACGCACCACAGAAAAACCAATATCCATAAAGGCACGAAACATCGCATAAGAAACACGGTCGTTCATATGGCATTTTTGACGCGGACTGCCGGACAAAACAACCGCCAAAGGCGCGGCTTCTTGTTCTGATTTGTGATATACAGCGTGTAATTTTCCAGATTCTCCGGTAATAATTATATCAACCATTTCTTCACCTTAATATTTTTCTGTCTTTAACTATATCATATTTATAAAACAATTTTATTATTATTTTCAATAAAAATATTTTTTGCTTTGACATGGCATATAAAAATATTCTATCATTTTATCAAACGTATACGAGAGAAAGGGTATTCCTATGAGAAAAATTGTTTTTTTTACGACAATACTGGCATTAAATGCAACGAACGCTTGGTCGGAATCATTTTCAGAACCATATTATGATGATTATGCCTATGAAGAAACAACCCAGACAATATATACAGATGTACCTGTTCGTTCCTATTATGCATATCCTGACGACCCGAATTTTATCCCAGAATCAGAATTTATGAACATAGATGATACTGTCGATTATGATGAAATTATCTATGAAACACGCAGTGAAGAATTCGACACGCATCCAGGGGTTCAATTCACAGAAAGACCTACTGTTATTTGTCGCGACTTTAATTGTACGCGATTGAACAATCGTATAACACGGACATTTTTGTTCAACAGTTTGGCAAATATGTTTATGACAAACGCGCATTCCAGACTCTACATATGCGAAGCAGACCCTTTTTCACGCAGCTGTTTACAATCAGGCATTTCTTTTCCTGTCCGCTCTGGAATTGCAAACGCGCTGGTAAAAATACCAAAGGCCACTATATCCAAGGTTGATTTATCTACCGGTCTTTCAATGGCAACCGCGACAATGAATTATGAGTTTTTGGTTAACGGCATACAACGAACCTGCGAACCAACTGTTATGGACATATCTGTACCAAACAATTCCCAGGCAACATTAGCCAATCGCGAATTTGCATGCAATTTAACAAGCGACGGGATGGCGAACATATCATTATTATTAAGCGTTGATTACATCGATTTAGACTATGGTCTTATTGGGGCATACTATTCAATCGGATTGCAGGGACCAACTTCGGGTGGGGCGAACGGATATTTAGTATTCAAGACAGAATTCACAACTAATGGTTCTAAATTCCGTGCTTCAACGTACAAGGATGGCGAAAACCTTGACAATCCCGGCCGTTCAATAAGACCAGGCGAATATACTGTTGAAGCGTTAAGCAAATAAGCCAAAATACAGGCATGATAAAACTTTTTGTGATATAATGTGATGAACAAAAACATACTTGTTGTTGATGATGATAAAATATTAAGAAGCACTTTGGCCACTGGGTTACGCCGTGCCGATTTTAATGTAATAACAGCAGAATCTGCCAGCGAAGCAGAAAAAATACTGGAACGAATATCCACAGATGCAATCGTATTAGACAGGATGATGGATGGCATGGACGGGCTTACATTTCTTAAACAATTACGATTAAACGGCAATACAACACCTGTTATTATGCTGACGGCTTTATCCGGGTCAGATAATGCCATAGACGGGCTGTCAGGTGGCGCAAATGATTATATGGCAAAACCATTTCAATTACAAGAATTGGTATTAAGGTTGAAGAATATAACTAAAACGCCCGAAAACCACACCAGGAAAAACAATTATTCATTGGGTTTAATTTTTGCAGACGGTGAATTTTTTATTAAAACGGATGACGAAAAAAACAAATTATTATCTCTTTCATCTGAAGAAAAAAAATTATTACAAAATCTAATCAGTCCTGTTGGCAATATTGTTTCTGCTACACCCATGGTTGCAAAACGCTTGCGCAATAAAATAAATGGTGTATTATCAGATATAGATATTATAACGGTTCGTGGAATGGGCTATAAAATAATAACAAAGAAACACTAAAAAAGGACAAATTGTATGAGACTTATACCGCGAAGTTTCTTGGGCAGAACAATTTTAATGGTATTAATCCCACTGATTGTGGCGTTGTTAATTGTTGCAAATTCGTTTTTTGGTAACCATTGGAAAAAAGTTCATGCCACATTGGCGCGCACATTAGCAGGCGAAGTTGCCACGATGGTTCACTTTATGAATCAAAACAATACAGAAGCCGTAAAAATGTTGGCAAGCGACATCGGCATTAACGTTTCCATTAACGAAAAATTAAATAGACCAAAAAATGACAACAAATCAAGAGAAGCCGGCCCACTGGTTGCTGAATTACAAACAAGAATAAAACAACCAACGAATGTCTATATTGACCGTGGCAAACGTTTAATATTCATAGACGTTCCAACAAATGATAACAAAATCGCAACCTTTGCAACCAGCATGCACAGAATTTATTCTACCAGTGCAGAAGTGTTTTTATTGTGGGTTGTTGGCGCAATATTAATAGTATCTATTTTGGTAACGCCATTTATCGTTTTTCATACACGCAGCATTCGCCGTATCGCAAAAGCCGCCAATAAATTCGGACGTGGCATGGACGTTCCTGGCTTTCAACCAAGCGGGTCTTTGGAAATTCGCGAAGCGGCAAACGCAATGATAACCATGAAAGAGCGTCTAAATCGATATAACAAAACCAGAACAGATATGTTAAATGCGGTTGGCCACGATCTTAAAACGCCTTTGACCAGAATGCGCCTGGCCGTTGAAACAGATTCAGCCAGCAAACAAGATTTATTGCACGAAATCGACAGAATGAGTGAAATGGTCAATGGCTATCTGGCATTTGCACGCGGCGAAGCCCCAGAAATAGAGCAGGCGGTTGAACTGCCGGCTATGCTAACCAGAATTGCACGCAATGCCGCGCCAAACAAAAAGATTATTTTAGACCTGCCACCGGAACCAGTTCAATTTTATGCACGCCCCAATGCTTTAACCAGTGCTTTCACAAACATAATTGAAAACGCTGCTCGGTTTGCGAAAAAAACATTGAAAATCACCGAAATTGATTCAACAGATTCTGTCACAGTAATAATTGAAGACGATGGCATAGGCATCCCAGATGATAAAAAAGAACGCGCAATGCAACCTTTTGTTCGTTTGGATGAATCTCGCAGTGAATCAACCGGCGGAACCGGGTTGGGCTTATCCATCGCAAAAACAGCAATTGAAAATCATGGCGGACAAATATTTTTGGAAAACAGTGATTTGGGCGGACTAAAAGTACGCGTGGTGTTGCCTTTATAAAAAAACATTACGGTATTATAATACCATATCGATTTTTCTTGACTTTTGTGCCTGTTTGCAACATAATAGGCACGCTATTTTTAACAAACATCAAAAGGTAAAAACAATGGCAATGACAAAATCATTAAAAAAATGCGAATTGGAAGCCAAATGGTATCTGATTGACGCAACAAATTGCACATTGGGACGTTTGGCGGCATATACTGCAAATATCCTGCGTGGCAAGAACAAACCAACATGGACACCTAACATGGATTGCGGTGATCATGTTATTATTATTAACGCTGACAAGGTTGCTTTGACCGGTCACAAAGACGAAAAGACAAAATTCTTTTGGCATTCTCTTTGGACAGGCAGCACCAAAGAAAGAACATTGGGTCAAATGCGTTCTGAAAAACCAGAAAAATTGATTACAAATGCTGTAAAACGCATGATGGGACGTCGCACAGCTGTTGCATTGGCTAACAAACGCTTAACAAAACTGCATGTTTACGCAGGCGCGGAACACAAACACGCGGCACAAAACCCAATCGTTATTGATTTTGCATCGTTGAATCGTAAAAACAAAAGGGGCGAATAATGACAGAAACAACAAAAAAAGCAGCAACGAAAACAACTGCTAAAACAACAAAAGCAGCCCCTGCAAAAAAAGCAACCGCTGCAAAGACACCCAAGGCAACAGCTAAAACAACTGCTGCTAAAACAACAGTTGCAACAACTAAATTATCTGGTGCAACATATGCAACCGGAAAAAGAAAAGATTCTGTTGCACGCGTTTATTTGATGCCAGGCAAAGGCAACATTACAATAAACGGTATTGAAATGAAAAAATATTTCAAACGTCCGGTATTGCAAATGATTTTGGTACAACCATTTGATGTGACAAAACGCGATGGTGCATATGACGTTGTTGCGATTGTTGCTGGCGGTGGTTTGTCAGGTCAAGCAGGTGCTGTAAAACACGGTATTTCCAAGGCTTTGGAAAAAGCAGAACCAGATTTACGCAAGGCATTGAAAGTTGCTGGCTTCCTTACACGCGACAGCCGTGTCGTTGAACGTAAACACTTTGGTTTCCACAAAGCACGTCGTTCTACACAGTTCAGCAAACGTTAATACTGCGTTTACCAAACAAAAAAACCGCCAATTCGGCGGTTTTTTATTGAAACAACAGAAATTAAATTTATTGTACTTTACCATACTCAAAATTACTTATGCCACCATTTGCGTAAAATTGCTGATTTACAATATCAAACATCCCATTTGATGGAACCGTGAAGTTTCCAATGACCAAATCTTTTGGGACAGGGACAAGATGTCGAATAAGAGTATCGCCTTGCCATATTTTAACATATTTCACAGATAATGTCTTATCATAGGCCAGCCCATTGTGATTAAAACCGAACACATACATTGATTGATTTTTGTTTATTGGTGTTGTTGCAGGCGCGAAATCATATGAAACACCATCTACGGATGCAGCAGTATTGGACAGATAATAGACATGATAATTACTGTCTTTATTTATTGTTGCCAATTCTGTCCCATTACGGAAGAAACCCACTTTGTCATTATCCAAAGATATTCCAAATCCAGTATTTGTGAACACAGTTGTACCAGTTTTAACACCGAACAAGCCGTAAGTATTACTTGTATCATCAGCCATGGCTATTTCAAACGCAGTATTCAAATCAGGCACAACCCCCGTATCAATGTATTGCTGTCCCTTTGATTTAAGATATAAATTTGGATCCGCCCAATGCAAAACCCCATTAACGATACAATAATCACCGGTTATATCACAGGCAGTATAGATTTTATTATTATAACCCACACCTAATTCATGCTGAATTTCTTTTTCAATCAAAGATACATAATAAACCGAATCTTGCATACCAAGACAAATAGACGGCGTAGTCCGTCTTTGAGATAACAGCCTGTACTGTTTTTGGCCGACATGTAGATTAGCTGTGGTAAAATCCATTGGAATACAACCGGTCAAACTGGTGATGCTACCGTTCACTCTGCCATCAATGGTGTATCCCGAATTACACGTACATGTTTCAGATATGTTGCCCACAGCCGTAGAACTGTTTAATCCACATGCAGCACAAGTGTTTTCACTGCTTTTATAATAATTTGCACCGCAAGTCTTACGTGCATAATATGTTGTTATGTTTGGTGTGGTGGTGGTCGCAGAAATAGAAGACACTTCTTCGCTGATATCGGTTGTTGTTGACCAACCTGTTGCTGCAGCAAATCCTGATTGTGTCAAATTCACTGTGGGCAATGTACATGCTGTGTTATAAAACAATTTCAATACAGCGTCTGTTGTACCACTTGCATTACTTACAACACTGCATCCTGTACCGGAACCAGCCCTTATAGTTCCACTGAACCCATTTTTGTTCAAGGTTATGGGGTAATAACAATCTGTTTTGGCTGCAGCGCTTCTTGCACTGGTCCATCCAGAAGCAATTTCTGTTTCGCAACTCTTTACACCAAAATTTGTAGCAGTTGGTGAAAAATCACCACCCAAACAATATTTTCCTGCACTGCACGCAGAACAGCTGCTTTTACCTGCTGCGGTAAGATAGGTTCCTGCATCACAATGTATTTTACACTGGCTTAATGCTGTTTTACCCAGCGATTCGTCATATGTATAACCCTCAGGACATGTTTTACACGATGCAGATGCGGGTATACTGTTATATTCTGCTGCTCCACATGGTGTACACGTTGCTGCAGATTCACCTGTTTCAGAATCTGAATATGTCCCAACAGGACAAGGCGTGCGCGTTCCTGCGGAACCGAGCGCCACAACACTGGACTCTGCCCAATAACCTGTTCCAACATTTACACAAGGACTTGTAACATCTTCACCTTTCGTGAAAGTGCCTTTGCCTGCATTATAAAAGAAATCTCCTGACACCGTATCAAAAATTCCAAGTTTTCCATCTGCATTTCGCTTTGCCGGTACATAATTATGAAACAAAGTAAATTCTCCGTCACCATCAGGATCTTCGTACAGCGTAATCCAATATATACGTCCCTTGAAAATCTGAGCGGTTTGCACAGCCCCATTATCAAACAAATGGATATTATGATTTGCCGCGATACTGCCTTTATGTGACCCTTCCTTTGTTTGTCCATCATAGGTTATATAACGTTTTGTCGCTGTAAACCTATATTCCAAATCATGTATTGTATTTGCGCCCAACGGGTGTGGGGAAGGCCCATTTAGTCGGCTGTTGTCAGCTTCAACCCAAACCTTAAACAAACTTGGAGCCCAACCGACAGAATACCCTGTTTTATTATTTGGGTTATTCTGGTTCCCTAAAAAGTTAATATTTGATGTTATAGGATTATTTCCTTCACCAATACGAATTACACCCTTGATGTTTGTTGAAGTATGTTTATGTCCTGTATCAATATACGCAGAACCGTCGCTTTCCAAATACTCCAAACGAGTGTACCCGAATCGCGAAACATCCGGCTGATCCACCCACGTTCCTGCTGGACATTGAATCTTGCACTCTGTAATGGATGTTTTACCTTCGATTCCATCATCGTATGTATAAGGTTCAGGACAGGGCATACATACCCCATTGTCATCATAATGAGTAGAAGGACAAACAACAGCATATGAATTTAATGAAACAAAAAGGAACCCCACGACAAACAACATTGCCTTGGCAACACACAGAAATCTGGCAAAAAACATCATATTTGCCTTTTCCTTCCTTTTTTTATTGCTTAAATTTTAGAAAAAACGGCATTTTTTTGCAAGGCTTTTGGCCGTTTTTTAGCAAATTTTTTGCATATTTTCTTGAATGTTTCTGTTGAAATTTTTTTTTAATATTTGTATAATCTCCTACAGACTTATAGTACCCAAAAGGAAAAAAATATGTTTACAAAAGAAAAAGTAAAAGATTTACATTATTCTGTATCTGGAAAAATTGCGGCTGATGATATACAAGCCGCGGCAGATAAAATTTTAACCGAATATGGCAAGAAAGCAAAAATGCCAGGCTTTCGCCCAGGCCACATCCCATTATCCATATTGCGTCAAAAACACAATGCACAAGCATGGGCCGAAGCTGTTGACAAAGCCTTGAACGAAGATATGCAAAAGTATTTAGATGAAAAAAAGGTACGTATTGCCTCGCAACCAAAGGTAGATATGGACGGGTTCCAAATAGGTAAAGATGTCGAATATTCATTGGAATTTGATATTTTGCCAACTTTGCCTGCAATTGATTTAGAAAAAATCACAATCACTAAGAAAGTTGCAAAATTAGATGAAAAAGAAGTCGATACTGCGTTGGAAAATATTCGCAAATCACGCAGTGTTGCTGAAAAACAAGACGAAAAATACAAAGCCAAAGATGGCGATGTCGCGGTCATAGACTTCAAGGGATTCCTGGGCAAAGAAGCTTTTGAAGGTGGTGCGGCTGAAAAACATCACTTGATTTTGGGCTCTGGTTCTTTTATTCCGGGCTTTGAAGACCAAATTATTGGACACAAAGCAGGCGATGAATTTGATGTAAACGTTACATTTCCAAAAGAATATCATGCTGAAAACTTGGCTGGTAAAAAAGCCCGTTTTGAAGTAAAAGTTCACGAAGTCCGCAAACATATTTTGCCAGACATGAACGACGAATTGGCAAAAGCGGTCGGTCAAGAGTCCGTTGCAAAACTGAAAGAACATATTCGCAACATTATCACAGAACAATATGCCACAGCAGCACAGCAGGAAATGAGAAATGAATTGTTGGATGTTTTGGCTGACAAAGTTAAACTTGATTTACCAGAAAGTTTGGTTGAACAAGAATTAAATATGGCAAAAGCGGAACACGAACACCATAACACCGAACACGGCCATGATCACAAGTGGGACGAAAAGAAAGAAAAGAAAGATGCCGAACGCCGTGTTAAACTGGGCTTGATTTTGGCGGAATGGGGCACACAAAACAAAGTTGAAGTGACCCGCGAAGACCTGCAACAAGCAATCTGGAACGAAGCATCTCGTTACCCAGACCCGAAACAGATTTTCGAATTTTATAACAAAAACCAAAATGCAGTCGCTATGTTGCGTGGCATGATTTTTGAACGAAAGGCTTTGGACACAATGTTGACTCACGTCAAAATGAAAGAAAAGACAGTCCCTGCCGAAGAATTATTCAAACAGGCATCTGTTCGATAATAACACCGCCCATTTGGGCGGTTTTTCCTTGCATTATACACAATTTTTTTATACTTTACACAAAGTAAAAATTAGAAAAAAGGGCATGTATTATGAAGGCTTATCTTGATATTTTAGAAAACTGTCTGAACAACGGAACAAAATCTGACAACCGCACCGGCATACCAACAATTCGTATCCCATGGGGCTCAACATTTCAACACGACATGTCAACGGGTTTTCCATTGCTTACAACAAAAAAAATGGGCTTGAAAAATATCGCGACAGAACTCGAATTTTTTATTCATGGATATACCGATAAAAAATGGTTACAAGACAGAAATTGTCATATTTGGGACGAATGGTCTAACCCGATAGTATGGAAACCAATATACGATGAAACATTAGAAAACCTACAAAAAAAATATGCCGATACGTTAAACTTGGATGATAAAACAAAAAACGATTTAAAAAATACCGTTATGTCTGCAACACGCGATTTAGGACCAATCTATGGATGGCAATGGCGTCATTTTGGCGGAGAATATTGCTGGAACCCTGATAAACCGGATAAAAATTATAATCCAAGCTATTTTTACACCGGTACAGACCAACTGTCAAACGTCATCAAAACAGCCAAAGAAGATCCGAACAATCGTCGTTTGATTGTAAACGCATGGAACCCAACAGACCAAGATAAAATGGCATTACCCCCATGCCACATTATGCATCAAATTTTAATTCATGACGGAAAATTAAATTTAATTTGGACACAACGTTCCTGCGATATGTTTCTGGGCATTCCTTATAACATCGCATCATACGCACTATTGTTATTATTATACGCCAAAGAATTGGGATACAAGCCAGGCATTTTACGCGGGGAATTACACGATGTCCATATTTACGAAAACCATATCCCACAGGTAAAAGAACAACTTTCGCGCAAGCCGCATGACTTACCAACCGTTGAAATTCCGGACGAAAACTGGAACGGGTTGCTGAACTGGTCTGCAGAAAAAGGGTTCAGATTGAAAAATTATATATGTCATGAAAAATTAACCGGCGCAGTTGCCAGATAACTCAACCGCCCACTTGGGCGGTTTTTTCTTGATTTATAAGATTTTTTTATATATAATGCCCTTGATTTTCGCGGGTGGGCGCAAAATCAATCCGATTAACCCCACAAGACCTCGTCTTTGCAGAAAGAAAAAATTATGACGATGGCAAGCTTTGTTTTAATCTCATGAAAGATTTATCCAAAGATTTATTTAATCCAGTATCCGGCGAAGATTTCGTCCAAATGTTTGATAAAAACTATGGCACACAAGAAACTTTGCAGGGCTATGCTACAAAAGGAACCGTTAAAGACATCCGTGGCGATTTTGCTATGGTTGATGTTGGTCTTAAATCAGAAGGTCGTATTCCATTAAAAGAATTTGGCGCATCTGTTCCATCTGTTGGTGATATTATCGATGTTTTTGTTGAAAGATATGAATCACGTGAAGGAACAGCCGTTTTGTCTTACACCAAAGCACGTGCTGAAAAAGCATGGAAAGATTTGGAAAAGACCGTTGCAGAAGGTATTGACCCAGAAGGAACAATTATCGATGTTGTTCGTGGTGGTTATACAGTCGATATCAATGGCGTATTTGCATTTATGCCTTCGTCTCAGGTTGACCATAAACCAGTTCGTGATGCAAAATCTTTAATTGGTTTGAAAGACAAATTCCGTGTCTTGAAAATGGACGCATTGCGTACAAACGCTATTGTTTCTCGTCGCGCGATTCAAGCAGACACTATCGCAGCCGCACAGAAAGAAGCAATGAAAAACATCTCGCTTGGCGCAGTTGTTGAAGGCACAGTTAAAAACATCACCGATTATGGTGTGTTCGTAGATTTGGGCGGAATTGATGGTTTGTTGCACGTCACAGACTTGTCTTGGAAACGCATCAATCATCCACGCGAATTAGTTCATGTTGGCGAAAAAATCAAAGTCAAAGTTATCCAATTTGACCCAGAAACACATCGTATTTCATTGGGCGCGAAACAATTGGAAGAAGATCCTTGGGAAACAGCATCAAAGGCATTTAATGTTGGCGATACAGTGACAGGAAAGGTTTCTTCATTGACTGATTACGGTGCATTTATTGATTTGGGCAACAATATCGAAGGTTTGGTTCACATGTCTGAATTGTCATGGACAAACAAAAATATTCACCCAAGCAAAGTTTTGCAAAATGGTCAAGAAATCAATGTTGTTGTTTTGGACATTGACCAAGAAAAACGCCGTATTTCTTTGGGCTATAAACAATTACAACCAAACCCATGGAAAGAATTTGCAGAAAATCACAAAGTTGGCGACGTTATCACTGGTCCAATCAAGAACACAACCGAATTTGGTTTGTTCGTTGCATTGACACCAGAACTTGATGGAATGATTCACATTTCTGATTTGTCTTGGAACAAACTGGACGAAGAAGAATTGAAAAAATTTGTTCGTGGTCAAGAAGTCACAGCAAAAATCTTGGACATCAATCCAGAAAAAGAACGTATCACTTTGGGCATCAAACAATTGACAGAAGGTGCAGAAAACAGCAACACCACTATCAAGAAAGGTGCAGTTGTATGCGGAACAGTTTCTGAAATCACCCCAGACGAATTAGTTTTGGCTTTGCCTGGCGATGTTCGTGGCACAATCCGCAAAACAGATTTGTCTCGTGAAAAAGCAGAACAAGACACGTCAAAATACAATGTTGGCGATTCAGTAGAAGCATCTGTTGTATCTGTTGACGGCAACAATGTAAAATTGTCTGTTCGTGCATTACAAGTAACACTGGAAAAACAAGCCGTTAAAGAATTTGCAAACGAAGCAGATTCTGGTTCTGTATTGGGTGATATCTTGGGTGCAGCAATTGAAAACAGCAAAAAATAATTTGTTGTTTTTAGATTATTATAAAAAGTCCTGCGATTGTGGGACTTTTTTATTTGATTTTCAGATGCAAAATCTTTTATAATCTGCGCATTAAAAAAAAGGATACTACATGAAACCACAAATGATTGTTTTTATGGGCGGGCAGGGTTCCGGCAAGGGAACATTTGCAAATTTATTACGCAAACAACACGATTATAATTATGTCGAAGCGGGTGCTATCTTGCGCGCCATGCCGGCTGATTCAGATATAAAACAAAAAATCTCACGCGGGGAATTGGTTGGCGACAATGATTTATTTCCAATTATTGCACCACACATATCAACAGACAAAGATATTATTATGGATGGTTTTCCGCGCACAATTGGTCAGGCAAAATGGCTTATCGATAATTTTGCTGATAAATTTGATATAAAAATTATTTTCTTGAATATCAGCGAAGAAACAATGTTAGCACACATCCAAAACAGAATAAAAGAGGGCGGTAATCGCGCGGACGATACAGATGCAACCGCTGTTCAGAAACGTATTGCCACATTCAAAACAACAACTATGCCTGCAATTCAATGGTTATCAACACTGAGAAATGTAAAATTTTATGACATACACTTACCAAGCGATGATATAGATATAAACTTTGCACATATTATAAAAAGCATAAATTGAAAAACGCCCGTTTGGGCGTTTTTTTTATTAAAACACTCTTCTGCGGGCAATGGTATATAAACCATATCCGGTCAACAATACCATAATCGAAATAAATATTACTAGCGCCAAATGAGAATGTTCCACATACGGTAATTCCATATTCATCCCGTAATATCCGACAACCACGCTTGGCACCATCAGAACGATATTCCATATAGTCAAACGATTAATATACGTGTTCGAATCAATATTAATGACACTTTCAAAAGTTTCCTTGATTGATTTTAACATCTTGCTATAACTGGTCACAACTTCGATAGCCTGATTAAATTCGATTCGGGCATCTTCAGCCAATTCTTGATCGTCTTCATCTTTAGTAAAACCGCGCAATTTATCAATCTTGTCCATGACAGCAATATTACCTTTTAACGAAGCCATATAAAGAGTATATGCATTTTCGACTTCCAATAATTGCATCAATTCTTGTTTGCGTATATTTTCTTGCAAGGCTTTCTTGGAATTAATGACCTTTTTATTTAATTCCTTTAGAGCACGCAAATACGATTCTGCGATATACCAGATTATATTCAATATAAGGCTTTCTCGCGTTTTCATTTCGTCATCTTTGATTTTATCCAACATATCACATCTTTTACGACAAACCGTAATAACATGCTTATTTGAATAAATTATAGACAACGGTTCAGTATGCCATGTCGTGTCTATTTCACGGTTAGCAATCGGGAAACGAACAATTATAACCTTGTAATCATCTTCCAGTTCAAGGCGCGGCTGTTCGTCCGGGTCTAAAATGTCAGAAATAGTATCTTCGTCTATTTTATATTCAGTTAAAAGGCGTTCAAAATCTTCATGATCTGGGTTAGCAACATTAACCCAAGAGAATGTTTTTAATTTTTGCGTATCAAACATGACACATTCTCCTTTTGCTAAAACTATTTCTTCTATATCTGGGAAGTGTATCATAAACACACAAAAAAGCAAACTTTTTCAGATAAAAACCAACGGTTTTTTTTACAAAAACAAATAATATAATTTTTTTACTTGCACGAATCGGTTAAATGTTATTAGTATGCGCATAAAGGAATTAACAAAAGGAAGGAATTCAATGATAGTTGGAATTGGAATTGACCTGGTGGAAAGCGACAGATTTTTGGACTGGTCAGCCTTTAAGAAACAACGCATTTTTACCAAGAAAGAATTAGAATATGCAGATAATGACAACGCACGCAGTGAAAAACATCTTGCTAATTTTTGGGCGGCACGTGAGGCAGCATTGAAAGCACTTGGCACTGGTTTCGGTGACGATATTTCTTTTTCTGATATTTCGGTCACTCATAACGATAACGGTTGTCCAGAATTGATTTTCGCAGGTGGCGCAAAAAATGCATTAAAAGATTTAGCCGGCACATCTGCACATGTATTTTTATCAATCACAGACCAAGATGATTATTCAGCCGCAGTTGTTGTAATCGAAAAATAAAAAATTCGCCGAAACGGCGAATTTTTTTTAATAGTTGCCACCTCTGATTTCTCTTTGATAGGCTTCTTCTTCTTCGTCATAAAGATAATCATCAGAATATTCCTGTTCATAAACAGGTTCTTTTGATGCTTCGTGAACAACTTGTGTATCCTGAACATCTGGTTCTGAAACTTGTTCTTGAAAATTCTGTTCGTTTATAAACATCTCATCGTGTCTAGAGCCTGGCTCAAAAACAGGTTTACTTGCCAAAATATCTTCTTCTGACATAATCTGATTCTCTTCTTCTGTGCCATCTAAACCAGATGAATTCAAGCGACCTGGTACTGCCCCGATAACCACAGGCGCAACATCTTTATCCACAGAATTTATTGAAGTTGTTGCTTCGTCATCAACTTCCAAACCAGACACCAAAACAGGTTCGATATCTGTGTCAGATTCTTGGTCTTGATTAGTTTTTTCATCCACTGGTTCGTCTGTTAAAAACACAGATTCATTTGCAACTTTTGGTGTTTCAACGACTTTTTTAGCTGGCTTCAAAACTTTCGTTTCGGAAACTTCCGCCCTTAAAACTGGGACAGTTTCTCTTGACATATTTTTCTGATACAACCACAGAGTAAATATAGAAAGTGCAATCAAAACCACCAACAAGAAATAATACAAAAAGCCCGGTCTGGATACTTTTGTTTCAACCTTTGTTGTTGATGGTGCAACGCTATTTATCGCCGGCAAGATTGGGGGAACAGGGCGTTCTGAAACTTCCACAACAGGTTCTTCTTTTTCAATCACAGGTTCTTCAATCGGCGCGGCTGTATTTATCTCAACATCTTCTTGCACTGGCTTTATAGTTTCAAGCACGGGACGTTCTTCAACAATTTCGTTTTTTTCTTCTGTCACTGGTTCGGGGATAAAATCTGGCACTTCTATTGGCGTAAAAGATTCCAACACAGGTTGCACATTCAAAGGCGCATCCGCCACAGGCTGTTCAGGTTCAACAACCGGCACCGGGGATTCTTCTTTGACTGTTATTTCATCAGAAAACACAGGCGCATTAAATTCAATTGGCTTAAATGCAATATTATCATTCAATATCTGGGGATCTTCAGAAAACAACGGTTTGACATCACTTTCAACAACATCATCTTCATCAACATCTTCTTCGTCATCAACGAAATCATCTGTTTCTGCATCAACAGTTTGTACAGGATACTTTGGCGCAACCATTACAGTTTTATTTTTCTTGGCTTTCTGTTTTATTTCTGGGGTTGGCTGATTTAACAAATTACTTGCCAATTCCGCATCCACAGTCGCAGCCTCTAATCTTTTTTGTGCAGATTCCAAGCGTTTTTTAGCGCGTTTCAATTTTTCATTTGTTGCTTCTATCTGTGATTCTAATTTTAATATCTTAGACGCAGATTGTTTTGTATTAACTTTTCCAATAGACTTTTTTTCCGCACTTAAATTAGAACGCAAAGTCTTAAGACGGGTTTCCAAGCGTATAATAGTTTCCTTGGTTTTAACAATTGTCACATTTGTTTTTGATATCGTTTCGTTTGCCAGATTCAAACGCATCATCGCACTATGGCGTGCCGCAGAATCGCGCAATACGGTCAACTGATTTAACGGCTCTTCTAAATCTGTGCCAGAATTGTAAGCGTTTATCAGATTTTCATACACAGGCAAACCAGAATATTCAATATCTAATTTTTGATATTTATTATCAACCTTTGGGCGTATTGTTTCTAAATCTATATCATATTCGCCCGACAAGATTTCATCCCACTTTTTATCGCCATCAGGATTGATAACCAATAAAACATTTGGTTTTTGTGGACTTATCGTATTGTCCAACACAAACACAAGATTGTCGTCATTATCATAAAAAGCATTTATTTCATTACCATCAATATCAAAGGCACGCATAACCAAGTTGCCATAACGTGCATTTTGGTGAATATTTTTTCTCTCTCCAATCATGTGAATATCCCTTGGTTTTATTTTTTCTTTGGTGGAGTAAATTGATATGCCTGACGACAATGTTCATAACAATATGGTTTCCCAGCAAAAACTGTTTCGCCACAAAAATGAAAATTATCAGAATCAGGATCGCCAATCGGCCAACGACACTGATTCGGTTTCAGGTTCGCCATTTGTAGCGCGTGCTGAATCAGCAATTCGTGCAACGCCAAATCTTTCTTGGTTTTCTTGGAAGCAGTTTTAACAACAACCTTTTCTTTTTTAACTTCTTTTTTTATTGGCTTAACAGTTTTTTTGGCAACTTTTGTTTTTTGGTTTTCAACCTTTTTTACCGGTTTAATATCCGCAGACTTTTTTACTGTTTTTTTCGCGTTTGGCGATTGTTTGGTCGTTTTTTTTGCAACGACTTTCGCCACAGTTTTTTTAGTGCCACCAGTTTTCTTGGTTTCTGTTGTTTTTGTAGTTTTTTTAGATGTCGTTTCTGTTGCCTTGGCATTCCATCCCAAGCGGTTTAATTTCCCAACAACCGCGTTTTTTGACATACCCAGTTTTTTGCCCATTTCAGCGGTTGACAAACCTTTGCCTACTAACGCTTTCAATTTTTTCAGCATACCGCTGTCCCAACCATTACTCATAATAAAAAATCCCTTGTTTTTATATCTTATATAATTGTATCATAAAAACGAATCGAAAGGCAAGGGGGAAAATATGATTTATTATATATTTTTTTCATTCGTGTTAATCGGCGCAATTTATTGTGCAATACGCATGGCTGTTGCTGATTTTCGGCGCAGAATCATCCCAGATGTATATCTGTTTCCATTTTTATTCGCAGGTCTTTTAACCGCAACTTTTTTCCCGTGGCCGATAACAATCTCTGATTCTGTTATTGGGGGCGCAATGGGCTATTGTTTGGGCTTAATCGTCGGCTTTATATTCGACAAATTGAAAAAAGACAAAAAATACCCCCCAATTGGCATGGGTGACATAAAATTACTGGGGGCAGGCGGAATTTGGTTTGGGACATTGGGACTGTCTATCGCAATGTTTTTGTCTTGCGTGTTGGCATACATTTGGAATTGGAAACGTCATGAAAAATACATTCCATTTGCACCTTTCTTTTTAACAGGCGGAATTTTATCTTTGATAATAATTCTATTTTTGATATAATAAAGAAAATAGAGGGATGAAAAAGGGCTTTCTGAAATCTTTATTATTCTCTGTAATCTGCGGTTTTTATGCACTTGGCGCGACCGCGGCGGTTTCATTGTTTTCAGATTATGGGCAAATACAAAATGTCCAAAATTATTCGTCTAACCCTTTTTGGACACCAAATTCGCCTTATAATCAGCGCCTGCCACAGCCTGTATACGTCCAAGGCGCCGATTTAACTGCCGAAGATTGTTTCAAGGTTGTTCAATCTTTGGTTTCTGTTCAGTGTATGGCACGCGACAATTGCAGAAACACAACACTGGCAGACATTCGTCCAACAATAATGGTTCAATTGTCTAATTTACCGGGCAATAATTATGTGTCGGCATGTTCTGGGTTCATTGATGGTGTGTTTGAATCTTATGTCGCACAATTTGGAACAAATGTCCCGAATCGCGCGGTTGGTTTTCCAGCAGCAACCACACCGAACCCCGATGCCCAGCAAAACAACAACACTATAAAAATACAAAACCCATACAAACAAACGATTCCACAATGGCAACAAGAAATCATAGAACGAAGTAATGAACTTCAACAATTACAACAAGAAAACGGTGCGGGCAGTGAACATCTGTCCGCTGCTGATTTTCCGACAACATATCAAGATTTATCTTTTTCGGAACGCATGAATTTGGCAAAGGAAGATTATGATTTATACAAAGGCATGGATGCTTATGCGATTCCTAACTTTCAGGGCAAAAAAGATTGGTGTGCCGGCAAGGGCGCAGGCAGCCCCGAATGTAAAAAATATGAGGAAGCCCAACAAGCACAAAACAATAATTCAAACACAACACCAGACAAACCAACACAACCAAATCAACCGACGGAACCAAAAATCATCGTTTTCAAGATATGAAAAAATTATTAATTATATTTTTAATGTTTTTCATGACAAACGTCCAAGCAAACACCTTGGATGCTTGTCTACAGAAAATATCATCTGATAATACATTATGGCAACAGCGCCTGTTTGATAAAAAGGACGGTGTGTTTAATACGTTAGGAGAAAAAGAAATATTAACAGACGAATTAGTTCAAAAAAACAAAGCAAAAATATACACATTGTTGGCCGGGAACATAATGCTGAAATGCAACAAAGATTTATTAGAAATTGCAAAAATTCCACGTGGATTAATTGAATTCGTCCATGATAAAAACAAATATGCTTTCGATTTTAGCACAGAAACAGCGTTCAGTTATATCGATATGCGCACCGGAATATTGGTTATAAATAAAAGAAATTTGGTTCCTGGGGAAGTGCTGGAATTGTCTTCCATACAAAAAGATAAAAAATTCTTTTCTGATGAATGTTCTGATTGGACAATTTGGGACAATTTGGATGATGATGCAGCTGTTAACGTCGCAGGCCAGGCTGTATTCAATGAATTTGGTGGTTCCAGCAATGAATATTTTCTTGATTTTGCAGAAGGAGACAATCGTCGTGCATTTCCAGGCTTAGTATTGATGGACAAAACCTTTTCAACTAAAGAACAAATCGTGTCTTACCGCAATATAAATACAGGCATAGAAAAAGCTCGCCAATTTGCCACAAAATTAAAAGGTGGCGTATGTTCCAACCAGAACTTAGCCGTATACCTTGTAGCTTTGGATGTAAAACGCGATACCAGTTCCGGAAAAAACGGTTGGGTAGTTGCCGCAGGAATAGGTGGCGGGGCTTTCGCATGGATTGGTCTTTCTGCCGCAGCAGTGGCAACACCTCTTGCCGCAACGGCGTGGCTTCCAACAGTTGTAGGAAATGCCATGCTTTCAACGGCAGCTGTATCAAGTGGAGTTCCTGTTGCAGGGTGGGTTGTTGCAGGAGTTCTTGTTGCAGGCGCAACCGCAATTTCTTTATACCCATTTGAAATAGAAAAAATACAACAGGTTATGATTTTAGACGGGCCATATCATTTATGATACAAGCACAAAGGATATTTTGTGTTGAAAAAATTATCTTTTTTCCTTTGTATGCTTTTTATTTTTCCGGCCACGGCTGCAACAATTGATGATTTGCAAAATATACCTGATTTTCACACAACAGAAGAAGTCTTGAACCAAATTCATGAAGAAAAACCGACCGATTGTGCATCAAAAGTTTTTTCTGATGCTCTGCGCACACATAGCAACGAAATAGATGAAAGCGAACCCGAATACAAAGTTCGTGCATGGGCGCACGAAACAATGACCGGCAATGCAGATGTCTTAACAGCACTGCTTGATTGTCCCGAAATAAAAAATACCGCTGACGAAACAACTATAATTTTTTCCCCCATAGAATACAGATTTCCGGGCGGTCGCACACTCGCCATTAATTACAGCACGCAACCCAAAGTATTGAAACAAAAATTATTGTTAAGCAAAAAACGCAGTCTGCCTGACGGCAACGCGTCACCGAACATAATGGATAATACTGACGGTTCTAAATATCTTAACACCGAACCGGCATGGTATGCGATTATGGTTGTTCAACACGATGCATTAAAAGACTTTGTAGGAGAGGGTAAAAATAATACTTTATCAATAAAATACATAAACGACCATATCGACGACATTTATCCCCAGGGTCGTACTTGCACCAGTAAATCAATACTCGCCAACGACACATACACCATTAACCAAGTAGTCAAAGAAGTCGTAAATATCGAAGACGACACCAACGATTACTATGTTGCGGGCGATGTCAACCTTGAATGGATAATGTATGCTGAAATTGCTGCAGATGTTATTATAACCGTTGCAACAATGGGGGCGGGCGAAATCGCGATGCTTAAACTCAAAGGTATTCGCGCTGCAAAAAATGCCAAAGGCTTAATAAAAACGATAAAGGGTTTAACCAATCTGGATGATGTAAAAGATTATATGCATGTAATATCAAAAATTTCTCAACACAGCGATGATATTGCAAAATTAGAAAAAGAAATAAAAACATTGAAAAACGCTGATGCTATTGCAGACAGGCGCAAACAAATCAAAGAATTAGAAAAAGCAGTAAAAGACTTGGAAAAACAAGCAGAAACAATGGTAAAAAACAGCAAAAACGTCAAACAATACAAAGAATCAACCGAAACTTTTTCTGAATTGATGAAATACAGAAGAAATTTACTCGCATTCAAACGCCCACAAACAGGGAACGTTATTGTACGCGCACTGCGAACACTGCACGCATCAAACACTGGCGCAAAAACCATGACCAAATCCGGAAAACTTGCGCGCGCAGGCATGTCTTCGCGTTCCGCGAAAATAGGGGACTGGTTGAAAGATGCCACATTAAAACATGGGGCGCGCCTGGCACGCTTCGAACGTGATACAGGAATGCTTTATGGCGCAATAAGTTTCCTTGGCGATATGTACGACCATACATCAACCACATCAAAAGAATTTTCTAACGGTATAGAATTCAAACCATTATGTCTTTTGTCCGCCGATGATTTAGCCGGACAAGAAAATGTAGTAAATTATGGCATGTGGTTAATGTGGGTTGGTAATTCTGTTGATTCGGCAGACGATGATGCTGCATATCTGCAGGCGATGGATTTTGCATCTAAATTCTTTTATCAACTTGATGAATACCAAGATGAACATGGCGCAAATTGCAATGTCGATATTTATGTCGTTCGCCCAATAATTCGCCTTGACGAAACTAACCCAAACGACCCAAAGGGCGAAATGTTCTATTTGTTTATGAATGAAATTCCTTGGTCAACGGCAGAATAATTTGACAACACGCAAACCTTACACCAACCAGAACGAATTGCCGCACACGAAACAAAGCATATATCTCTGAATAAAAACCTTGTTGTATTTTTTCTAAAAAATATTTATAATGAAAATGTGTAAAAGGAGAAAAATATGAAAAAAATATTTCTTTTTTTTATCGTCATCTCTTCAGTTGTCACAAACGCATTTGCTTATCAGTTATTAAGCACCAAAGAATTCGGTAAAGACGATGCAAAAAACCAAAATATTATTGTAAAATGCACAACCGATACAGGCAAAGAATCGTCAGAAACCTGTTCTTTGCGGCGGTATGTAAAATGCCTTGGCAATGATAAGAAATCGCTTTGCACATCGTGGCAACCATGGCGCGATTTACGCGACCCATCAAAAGCATATCTTGATTGGAAATCTGCCGCCAGTGCTTGTTGCAAGAAAAAAGGCTTAAGATAAAAAAACGACCAAGTGGTCGTTTTTATTTTTGGTGGATGTGGGCGGACTCCCTCGCCATAAATGTCTGTGGGGCATTCGTTAGCGCTCAAACTTCGCTCTTGCTTGTTTTCGTTTACTCATTGTCGAACCGCCGGTTCTTCGTCCGCCCGACAAAAATAAAAATAGGGCATTCGCCCCATTTTTATTTTTGGTGGATGTGGGCGGACTCGAACCGCCGACCCCTACGATGTGAACGTAGTGCTCTAACCAACTGAGCCACACATCCAAAACCCAACAAAAAATCCGCCAACGCGGAAAATCAAGTTTTTTGGTGGGGATAGTGGGACTTGAACCCACACGATCGCAATGATCAAAGGATTTTAAGTCCTCAGCGTCTACCATTCCGCCATATCCCCAAGGACTTGTTTTCCGTCTGATTTTGCACAACACAAAAACAGATGGTGGAGCTGATGGGACTCAAACCCACGACCTCTACGATGCGAACGTAGCGCTCTATCAACTGAGCTACAACCCCGGTTGCTTTTACATATGGTGGGCATAAGAAGACTCGAACTTCCAAGGTATTGCTACCACTAGTACCTGAAACTAGCGCGTCTACCAATTCCGCCATATGCCCGGTCAAAGCACGATAGATAATAACCCATATTATAAAATTTTGCAACAAGAAAAATGTAAAAAAATATTGGATTCTGCTTATATATTTTTATGATTTTGCTTGCCCTGAGTTTTATAAATTTGCTACCATTGAATCAGAGATGAAGAAAATTCTGTCTTTTATTCTGATTTCTGCGGTCTGCATATTTGGTGCGGACGCTGCATCGCGTACAAAAAACGCAACATCGCGCGACAAAGGCAGCACCACCACATCAACAACCACACAAAACGCTCGCGTCACAACTTCGCGCAACGCCATAAAAACGACAGCCGCGCCACGCAACGCAAAACCAATAAGTATATTAACCCCACGCGCAACCACACAATCAGTCGCAACACGAACACCTGTATCTCGTTCTGCAACCACACAACCAAGGACAACGGTTGCTCGCGCCACAACAACCACCGAAAAACCGGAAAGCCGCATTGGCGCAGAATACGAACGTTGTAAATCGGCATTCTTTACATGCATGGATCAATTTTGCCAACTGAAAAACGACACTTTCAAAAGATGTTCGTGTAATGACCGTATTTTTGATTTACAAGATATTTCTGACAACTATCAACAGGTGAATAATCAACTGGTTGAATTTTCTGAAAACCTTGATGCCGTTGGTATGACGTATGAACAAGCATTGGCGATTAAAACTGCATCCGAAGGCGAAGACGCTTTGATGTCGGATAAATCTGCATCAAAACAATTATTACAGGCCATCATGAACTCTCTTAATGGGGGCGATACCAAAGTCGGCGGAAAATACAAAGATTTGAACAGCATAACTATATCTGCCGATATGTCTAATGCATTCGGTCTGGATGATTCTGGACAAATAATTGCTACATATAACGGCACGGCTTTATACGCCGCAGTATATCCAAAGTGCCGAAACGCTGTCAAAGATGATTGTAATAACGCATCATTACAACGCGCGGTCAATGCATACTTAATGGCGATAGAACAAGATTGCAATACGGTAGAAACCGCATTGGCGACACAGCAAAAATCATTAAAGGCATCAACCCATCAAAGCAGTGCTATGCTTGATTTAGCACGCATCGAAAACCGCAGAAATCATAATTCATACGACATTGCCACATGTATCGCAAATGTAGAAAACGCCATAAAAAGCGAAGAAGTTTGTGGATATGGTTATCATAAATGCCTTGACAATGGACAATTTATTGATGTATCAACCGGTGCACCGTTAACTGGTGTTGTTGATTTTTATAAATTGGGCGAACTGTTAACTTTCAGAACAAATACAGACATAAAAGATCAAAAATTATCAGCTATCCAAAACAATCGTCCGTTTGTCACATTTTTCGAAAATAAAACAAAAAAATTTGCACAAGATGCTCTTGATAAATGCACCGAAGATGCTGATTATGTATGGCAACAATATGTGGATATGGCGTTATTAGATATATACTATGCCCAACAATCAAAAGTGAAAGAAATCAAACAAAGTTGTTTGACATTGGTTGCACAATGCTATGACAACCAAGGAACATCTGTTGCAAACGCGATGGCGAATTTGACGGGCGATTCAAGTGTGCTGTTGAAACCGTCTGCCATTTCTTTGACAACGCAAATGTGCGACAATTACATAGAATCTTGCAATCATATGTTCCAAAGTCAAGGCGACATAATTAAAGAATATATCGCCGCCAAAGATAAAAATGATGCAACAAGTTCTTGTCGTGCGGTTGCACAACAGTGCTTTGATAAATTCGGCGGGGTTGGGTATGCGAATTTCTATTCCCTGCAGAACGGTCTTTTTGCCCGTGGCGAAGCACTTGATTGGTTTTCGCTTTATGATGATACCGGAAAAAACATCGTTTCACCATGCGCCCAGCAAGTTAAAGAAACCGCAGGATGTGAAGATTTACTGGAAACCGTCTTTGGTGGATTTAATAAATACACACCCGAAAACAGCAATACATATTATTCTTTACAAAAAAACGATACAACACGTCTAATTCGTCCAACCGGTGTTGCCACAGAAGTTTATTATAAAATCTTAGATTCATTGTCTGAACGTTGCAATGGTGTTGGTGGCTATTTTGTTGAATATAAATATGCTGCACAATACGGATATAAACCTGACGATTTATGCAAAATAGATTCCAACAACGAAGACAGCGTATTTTATATCAATCCAGATTTCAATTCCAAAAATTCGTTGGTATATTGGTACCATTTTTATCCAGAAGAAAACATGTGCCCATCTAATTACAGCGCAGAAGTAGACACACAATCTTGGGGTATTTGTTCTTGCTGGGAAAACGGCGGTTATCGCAGCAAAAACGGGGCAAGCCCAACTTGTCGTCCAATAATTCCGACGATTCAATCTTCTGCGAACACCGAAGACAGCATGTGTTCCGAAGATATGTTTTGCCCAACAACCGACAACACATCTGAAAACACACAACTGCCGACAATGTGTAAACAACCTTATGCAAACGATTCGTCATATTGGTGTCAACAAACCGTTGTATCTTCATCAGGCAAACTGTGTCCGACCATGCAATTAATACAAAAGGATGAAACAAATATATATCTCTGTGCGCAAAAAAAAGTAAAAAATGACAACACAACAGAAACAGATGAAATAAAAATAGTGGAAGAAAAAGTTCCAAAGCACAACCGGTCAGAAGGCAATTAATTTATTGATGACAATATATCTTTTGCAATAACAGCGGCTGGTTTTTGTTTGCACGGATTCCATTTTTTATCTGCCAAATTTAATTCTTGCAACATACTTTTACGAACATGTGGCAACGTTAATTGTTGGAATGCGTCTGTTATTGCAGGCGCATTTGCATCCCGACCCAACAATTCAGGGAACACCGCTTTGTTCATCAGAATATTAACCAAAGATGCCCATTTTACACGCAAAATCATACGCGCCAACAAAACAGTCAGAGGATTCATTTTATAAACAACCAATGTCGGGATATGCATTATTGCCAATTCTGCAGAAACAGTACCACTGGCAACAATTGCGATATAAGTATTTGCATATAATTGATAACGTTCATCAGAACCAACCAATTCGGGTTTTGTTTTCCAAGTTTTTATATGTTCGCAAACATATTTTTCTGTGGTTTCTACTGTTGGAATAACAAATTTATAATCGCGATATCCACAATTTACCAACATATCAACAGTCTTATTAAATACTGGCAAAAGTTTTTTTACTTCACTCATACGGCTGCCTGGGACAAGAGTTATTATTTTTCCCTTTGCGTCCTGTGGTTTATATTTGTCCAAACCATCTGAAATAGGGTGCCCCACCGCAACCGTATCAAGTCCATATTTCGTAAAATACGGTATCTCGAAATCAAAAAAGGCATAAAGTTTATCAAATATTTTCGCATACTTTTTTGCACGCCCCGGTCGCCATGCCCAAACCTGTGGCGCAACGACATGATAAAATTTAGTATGTTTCAATTTTTGTGATTTTCTAACTTTGCCGACAACCGCTTTTGCGAACCCCGGTGAATCAATTGTCAAAACAACATCTGGCTTTTCAGATATAATTGCATTAACCGTTTGTTTGATTCGACTGAATAATGTTCCCGCGCGCGCAACAACTTCTGTTATTCCCATAACCGCCAAATCGGACATCGGGAAAAGAGAATCTAGCCCACATTCTTGCATATGTTGCCCGCCAATTCCGACAAATTCAACCCCGGGCATTTCATGCATTATTTTCGCCCCCAAAACATCACCAGAAACTTCGCCTGCGATAATAAAAATCTTCTTTTTAGCGGTTTTCATTTTTTGCCGTTCCGATACCACGTTTTGAACGATTTTCGATAAAATCTATGGCGTCCATGGCATATTTATTATTTTTAACTTCTTTACGAATCTTATTAAGTCTGTCTGCAACAGTTCCTTCATCGCCACCAAACACGGCAGAATACACGGAATGAATGGCATGCAAATCTTCATTTGTAAAACCATGTCGCATCAAACCAACACGGTTTATCGTACGATATACAGCGCGTTGTCCCTCATAAATGGCATAAGGCAAAACATCGTTACCAACCCCGCTCATTCCACCAATAAAGGCATTGCGACCAATGCGCGCAAATTGCAATACCATCACACCACCAGATAAAATAGCAAAATCTTCCACTTCCACATGACCAGCAACCTGAACCAAATTAGACATAACAACGCTGTTGCCAATTTTACAATCATGCCCGACATGCGCATTAACCATAATCTGACAATCATCACCAATTTCAGTTCCATCTGACGCAGGTGTTCCAGAATGAATCGTCACATATTCACGAATCTTGCAACGTTTACCGATACGCAAGCCCGTCATTGTTGATTCATCTTGCCATTTCAAATCTTGGCTCATTACACCCAAAACAGCGAAAGGGTAAACAATAGAATCATCACCAATTGATGTCTTTCCATCAATCACAACATTGGATACCAATTCAACACGGTCCCCCAAAACTACATCAGGACCAATAATACAAAAAGGTCCTATTTTACAATCATTTCCAATAACTGCACCTGGTTTAATAACTGCACTTGGATCGATAATCGTCGCCATATTTTTATCCCATTTTTAATAAATTTACTTTGATGCAGTTTATTTTATATCAATCAAAGAATATAGTGTATTCAATAAATATAACCAATTATAACAAAGCCTGAAAATCTTTAGCCTTTGGTTTTTCTGTATTTTGACACAAATAAATAATTCCCAAACAGGTTATAACAGGGCACATTATCAACACACCAAAACACATCAAAAGCAACACCCATGACTGTTTTGCCAGATTTTCAGATGTTTTTCTTGAATGATAAATTGTCAACATTTCGGAAATACCTATCGCCCCCAAAAGTCCAATGAACACAGGCACAGATTCCGTCAACACAAACAAAATCAGTGCAAGAAGCGCAATAATTCTGAATAACCATTTCAGTTTTATATACGCGCTTTCATGAATTTTTGCCCGCGCATTAGTGTATTTCAGGACTAAAACAGACATAGCGAAAAATCCTGTTATCAACAACGCGCCCAGATGCACCAATGTTAAATTCCCCAGTTGTCCAAATCTGAAATATTCTGGTTGCATTAAAATCAAGGTTGTCATTATCCCAAAAATAAAAGTAGACATTGATATATCTGAAATATTTTTATGCAATCTTGATCCAACAATTATTCCACAAACAACCGCGCTTAATTGCATCAACACACCCCACAAATCTGGTTTTGCAGAAAAGAACGCTAAAACCAACAACATCGCCCCAGACACCCATTTAACTTTTCTATCTTGGAATACGGTCAAATAATTCAATTTAATTGCCTGATTTGTTATGTATATCATTGACACGAACAAAACAAACGATATTGCCACTGGCAACGCAGACATACCGTCACGTATTACCGCATAATTTCCACCAAAAAGCAACAACCAAAGCACCAAACAAAACACCGCCCAAAAACTAATTTTTGTTTCAGTTTTACCCGTCCACTTTAATTGACTTAAAATATCGCGTCCATACAAGAAAACGAAATAAAACAAAGGCAGACTTAACAAACCGACCGCAAAAAAACACGGCCCCATCAATGCTGCGTTATTAAAAGAACTTATAGCGGTGGACACAACCGAAAAATCATCAAACATATTCTTGCCTTTTCATTTTTATAGATTATTATATAGGCATGTCAGAAAAACAAGGAAATTTTACACTATTAAACGGACGTGTCACAATGACACGCAGCATATACAACCCAACCAGTGATGCAGTATGGCTGGCGGCATTTGTTCATACTAACAAGAAAATAAAAACTGTTTTAGATGTCGGCATCGGAACGGGCGGTGTGGCGTTGTGCCTTATGACTCATTTACCAGATATCGAAGTGACCGGCATTGATATATCTGATGAAATGTTGGAAATTTGTCAAAAAAACGCGGAATTAAACAACCGAAAAATAAAATTGATGAACCAAGATATTCTGAAATGGTCCACCCCTGAACGCTTTGATTTGGTTGTCACTAACCCACCTTATTTTTGGGGAACGCCCGCAAAACACAACGCCCATCATAACATAGACCTGCGGAATTGGATAAAAAGATCGGGCGCGCGCGTGACATCTAACGGTTATTTTTGCACGATTGTTGATGCAAATTGCTTTGATTTGGTGGCAAGTTGCCTACACGACAAGGGTTTTGGCGAAATTCAGATACTGCCACTATTCAGCAACAAACCCACTGCCGAACGTGTTCTGATTCGCGCGCACAATGGCTGTCATACGGGGGCAACATTTCATCGTGGCACAGACATGAATAACGAAGCGATTTTGCGTGATGGCTTGACTATTGACGCTTTATTGTCTACACTGGACATAAAATGATAAGTTTTATCGCACGATATTTTTCTTCCCTTTGGGAATTGCTGACTGCGCCTTTTCGTTTAATGTGGCGCGGCATCTCAAGGCTTTTTCCGCCACGCGACTGTACTGTTATGGACACCACAGACGGCGAAGTCCACACATATCAACAAAGCAGTTTTTGGCGTTTTACTAAATTTTGTGCAATTGTATCCATGACAATTTGGGCGGCGTGGTCAACCTATGTGTACATATATCATCGCCCGTTATTACAAAAGCGCACACAACAACTTGAACAAGCGCGCAACCAACATGAACGCCAAATGACAGACCTGAAGGTTTATCTGAAAAAGTTCAATAATTTGACCCGAGAATTAAATATTACTGATGATAAAATATTAAAGGCAGACAAACTTTCGGCTGATGAAAAAGAAGCCTTGGTAAACACGAAATCAAAAATTATCGGCGAATTAGACTTTTTGCACACTCGTATAGTAGAAATGATGGGGGATGAAAATTATTCTCCGGAATTTGATAAAACTTCCGAATTGGCAATCGAATTTGAATTGCTAAGGAACGAAAACGATGTTCTGAAACAAAAACATCAAAAAATTATTGAATCAGCCAATGAAATATCAGACGCAGACCACAAAATCATAGAATCTGTATCAAAATTAACCCAAGATAATATTGATGAATTGCGCAACAACCTGAAAAAAATTACTGCAACTATGACGAAACTCGGTTTATCTGAAACAAAATTGATACAAGAAGCCAACAATTATTCTAATCAATTCGCCGGTGGCAAATTTATATCAATAAACCTGAATAAAAACGCAGATGATAAATACAAAAAAATCGCACAAGATTTAGAACAATGGCATGGCTTAAACAAATTGACAACTATTTTGCCTTTGGGGGCACCTGTTGTACAAAAAACCATCACATCTCATTATGGTTTACGCCAAGACCCGTTTACAAAAAAGAACAAACAACACAAGGGTATTGATTTTGCCGGCAAAATTGGTACAGAATTATACACAACCGCGCCTGGACGCGTAATTTCGGCGGGGGAAAGGTCAGGGTACGGCAATACTGTTGAAATTGACCACGGTTTAGGCTTTACAACTTTGTATGCGCATTTATCCAAAATAATGGTTTCACGTGGCGATTGGGTTCGTCCCGGAACAATTGTTGGACTTGGTGGTTCTTCGGGACGTTCTACGGGACCACATTTACATTATGAAATAAGATACAAAGGAACACCATTTAATCCGATTAATTTTATAAAAGAATAGAGGAAGGAAAAAATGCTAGCATTTACAAACGCAGATGAAAAAAAATCGCCCACTATAATCGGGGCAGGCTGCAAATTGAAAGGAAATATTGATACAGACCACACAGTCCAGATTCATGGTGTTGTACACGGAAATATAAACGCAGAAACCCTTATCATTGGTCGTGGTGGTAAAGTTATCGGTGATATCAACGCGAATACTTTATTTTTACATGGTGCCCTAAATGGCGATGCCAATGTGAAAGTCGCAAATGTTTTTTCCAATGCCGCAATGACAGGCACCCTTTATTATAAAACATTAAATATTACTGCAAATACAGGATTGGAATGCAAATTGGAAAAACGAAAGGAATCTAAAAAATGAACAAAAATGATATTTCTCATGTTTATATTGCCGGCGACCATCGCGGGGTAGGACTTAAACTATACCTTTATGAAATGTTGATGGCTGATGGCTATAATGTTGTAAATCTTGGTACAGACGATTTGAACACCCCCGTTGATTTCCCAGACATTGCAAATAAACTTGCCGAAGCCATGTTGGATGACCCAGAATCACGCGGTATTTTAATTTGTGGCACCGGGGCAGGTATGGAAATCGCCGCGAATCGGCATCACCACATTCGCGCTTCGCGTTGCGAACGCCCGGAACAGGCACGCGATGACCGTTTTCATGATGACATAAATGTATTAACCTTGGCGGCAGATGACATAGATATCGAACAAGCATTTTTATGCACCCAATCTTTTTTGGAAAGCCCATTTGATAACGTTGAAAAGCGCATACGTCGAATACAAAAAATATCTTGAAAGAAACGCCCGGTTGGGCGTTTTTTTCCTTTCATTAACAAATATTTTTTGATAAAATAAAAATGTCAGGAAGTATTTTCCTGATGAGGCATAGAAACCTCTTTTGAATCGCGTCCGTGTGACGTAAAAAAACTCCAACTGCTCAAACGGGTTGGAGGGCTGTGAATACAAAGAATAAACGGCGCAATTTTCGATTCAAATTGTTTCTAACCTCCAACCGCTCTTGAAATTTTTCACGTGCGGTTTTTTGTAATACCGTTCTTTTTGTTAGGGAGGTAAACTTCCTTCAAAAAACCTCCCTACCAAAAGGAATTGTCAAACCCCGTCACCATTTGGATGGTACCACGTTTATTAAACGGCAAAAATATGAATAATAAATATGCTTTTTGGTTATCATTGTCAGCATTATCTGTCGTTTTCATTGATAATGTTTCAGCAGAAAATATTTTACTTCCTGGAACAAACAACCCAAACACATGCCTGTTCCAAAACATCAATACGTATGGCGGAACAACAGTCCATATGATTCCTGTGTACCAAGATACAATATTCAACTGTCCACGCGGACACTATCTGCCACAACTTAGCGAAGCATGTGATAAATGCCCTGAAAACTTCTATTGCCCTGGGGGCGGATATCTTTATTCTGAAAACGATGTCGGAATATTTGCATGTCCAAATGGGACTTTTACACGAACAGGTATGTGGGAAATAGGACAATGCGGACGAATTCTGCATGTGGGCAATGATGTTTTATATTTACGCAGTTCACAAAAGACTTCGCCATCACTTAATTTTGATATGAACAGTGATGGTATCGCAGAATTCTTTGGCAATATGACATTAACAGATGTCACAATGAACAGCCAAACAGACAAAAAACTGAAAATCAACAAAAACAACCAGATATACTATGTCTATGACGACAGTATCGAACCATCAGAAGCCACACAAGAACAAACACAACAAGGAAACGAATAAAAAAAACGCCCGTTTGGGCGTTTTTTATTTCTTTACAACAAAATTAACTAATTTCTTTGGCACAACAATAGTTTTTATGATTGTCGCACCATCTAATTGTTTTGTTGCGTTTTGTTTTGCTGTTTCAATCAAATCGCTTTCGCTAATATCAACTGGCACAACAAAATCATTTGCGCGTTTACCATTCACAGAAACAACGATTGTCATTTCGTTTTCAACTAATTTAGACGCATCAAATGTTGGCCATGGTTCAAACACCAACATGTCTTTGTGTCCTAATTTTTCCCACATTTCTTCGGTCAAATGCGGCGCAAACGGATTCAATAATTGAATCAGAATTTCATAAGCTTTGCGTGGCATTTTACCACCAGGAAATTCGTTAATGAATTCCATCATCGCAGAGATAGCGGTATTGAATCCCATATTTTCAAGTCTTTCTGTGTTATCAGCAATCAGTTTATTAACCAATCTTTCTTGATTTGCCGTCAACGGTTCATCGGTCAGATTATCAGAAAAGCTTTCTACGCGTTTAAGGAATCTTTGCACCCCAGCAAGCGTACCTTCGGTCCAAATTGTGTTATTCTTCCATGGCCCCAAAGACAATATCGCAACACGTGCAGCATCTGCACCGGCAGAATTCAACAAATCGGTCACTTGGAAACCATTACCACGTGATTTGGACATTTTATAGCCATCACTACCTAACACAAGACCTTGGGCTGTGCGTTTATGATATGGTTCTGGAGTATTTACCAAACCTAAATCATAGAGAGCATGATGCCAAAAACGCGAATAAATCAAATGACGAGTATTGTGTTCGTGCCCACCATTATAATGCGTCACAGGCATCCATTTTTCCATTTGTTCTTTGCTACAAAATTCTTTGTCATTGTGCGCATCTAAATACCGCAAATAATACCATGAAGATCCAGCCCATCCCGGCATGGTGTCTGTTTCACGTTTTGCCGCGCCACCACATACAGGGCAGGTTGTATTCACCCAATCTGTTGCGCGTGCAAGCGGCGATTCTCCATCGTCAGTTGGTTTATAGTCTGTCATATATGGTTGAATCACGGGCAGGGCGTCTTCTGGCACAGGTTGCCACCTACATTTTTCACAATGAACAAGTGGAATAGGTTCGCCCCAATACATCTGACGCGAAAAGCCCCAGTCTTTCAATTTGTATTGTGTTGCCGCGCGCGCAAAACCATGTTCTGTCCCGTACTTGATTGCTGCCGTGATAGCGTCTTCTTTGCCCATACCATCAAGGAAAGAAGAATTTATATGTTCGCCGTCCTGTTCCCAGGCTTCCTGTGAAATATCACCGCCAGCCAGAACTTGAATTATCGGCAAGTCAAATTTTTTAGCAAACGCGTAATCGCGACCATCGTGTGCAGGAACCGCCATAATTGCCCCGAACCCGTAATCTGCCAACACATAATCAGATATAAACAATGGAATTTCAGTGTTATTAAACGGATTCAAGGCCTTGATTCCTTTCAATTCTACACCTGTTTTTTCCTTGGTTGCATCTGTTCTTTCGATTTCAGATTTTGCCGCAGATTCTTTTATATATTTTTCAACGTCATCTTTATTAGAAATCTTTCCTTCGTTCAACCATTTGCGAACTAATTTGTGTTCCGGTGCCAACACACAGAAAGTCACACCGAATATAGTATCAACACGCGTTGTATAAACCGTCATAACATCATCGCCAACCTTGAAATCTACTTCTGCGCCGGTTGATTTTCCAATAAGGTTTATTTCGTCTTTTTTGACACGGTCATCGAAATCTACATCTTCCAACCCGGCCAACAATTTTTCAGCGTAATCGCCCAAGCGTAAATTCCACTGTAATTTCAATTTCTTTTCTACATCACCATGACAGCGGTTGCATTTACCGTCTTCCAATTCTTCATTCGTCAAAGTAGTTTTGCAATTTGGACACCAATTCATTGGTAATTCAGATTTATATGCTAAACCGTTCTTAAAGAACTGTATAAACATCCATTGTGTCCATTTCACATATTCTGGATCAGATGTCGCAACACGTGTTTCTGGATCAACAGACCAACCTGCCTGGTCAATGACTTCAGAATAAGATTTTTTCAATTCTTCTGCGATTTCGGCAGGGTGTCTTCCTATCTTGGTTGCATAATGTTCAGCGGTAATACCCATTGCATCAAACCCCATAGGGAACAACACATCATAACCCTGATGACGACGGAAACGCGACATAACATCCATACCTGTATAAATCAGCAAATGACCCGCATGCAATCCAGAACCAGACAAAAACGGAAATTCCACCAAATTATAAAAACGTTGTTTTTTGCCATCGTTTTTTGGAACAAATGCCTTGGCTTCGCGCCAACGCTTTTGCCACTTTGATTCACGTTCAATGATTTTTTTGATATCGTCAGCCATTTTTACCACCATAATTTATTAGTCAATTCAACGAACAATTCTATATGTAAAAACCCGATAATTCAAGTGTTAATGTGACCCCGAAACAACTTAATGAAATATATTTTTTGCATTAAAAACCAAAAAATAGGGCAAAAACGCACTAAAAACACGCTCAAACCCGCAGAAAACCGGGCTTTTTTGCGATTTTTAGGGTCAAAATAGGGCGAAAATCGCATTTTTTGGTCAAATTCACAAAAAAACGCGAAAATTCGACTTTTTAACAAACAGACTGTTTTTGCGGCGCATAAACACCAATCACACATATTTTTCATAAAAAACGAAAAAATTCTTTTTTATAAATTTATGAAAAAATTTATTTTTTATCCAGCAAACTAAATCGCACAGTCCCTCAAAGCCGCAGAAAACCAAGAAAAAACGTAATTTAGCACGAAACAAAAAACGCCCCAATCCCCAGATTTTCGCCACTTTTGCGACACACACCCAAACCGATATTTATCTCATAAACCAAAACAACAATCGATTTTCAGCGCGATGAACGTATAAATATGGGCTTATCGAAATTTTACTCAACGAGAAAGGAACAGGGCGCAAAATTACCAAATCGATTTTCAGCGACCAAAACACACAACCATACGACAAAAACAAATCATCACGCTGAAAATCGACCAAGATATGCAAGGTTTAGCACCGGCGGGTGTTTGTGTTTTTTTGGGGCTTGTTCACAAAACACCAAACTATATAAGCGATGTTTTATATGTAGTTATATTATGTATAGTTTAATAGCGAGCCATGCGAGCGCATATTAAACTATACATAATATACATTATGCGCCTTTTGGGTTTCGTTAGTCCCCCCCAAAAAAAGCGCCCCGTTTATAAAAAACCGGGCACACAAATATGCGTGTCCGATTTAATTTTCTGTTATTTTACACAATGATTATTTTATTTTCGCTGCTTTCTTAGCAGAACTGGCCACTTTACCAACCTTTTCCTTCAAAGATCTTAAACCTTTTGTTAATTCTGCTTCTTCCGCGGTCCCTATTTCTTCTGGCTTAACGGCACTGCAACAATGCGGGCATTTCGTAGCCAATTTGCTGATAGATTGTTGACAATATGGGCATGCACGTGTTGTCACCGGACCCTTTGCGCGCGCAGAATTTGCGATTTTTACAATGATAAATACCGCGAACATTGTTATAAAGAAACTGATTACAGTGTTAAGGAAAGTTCCTAAATTCAATGTGGTAGCCCCTGCTGCAGTTGCTTCTGCCATTGTGTTATAGTGTGCACCTGCTTCACCACCACCGATTACATAGAACCACTGTGAAAAATCGATTCCGCCGACCAGCATCCCGACAGGTGGCATAATGATATCTTTGACCAAAGAATTAACAACGCTGGTCATAACGGACCCAACGATGATACCAACAGCCATATCGATTGCACTGCCTTTGTTAATAAAAGATTTAAATTCAGATATTATTTTCATTTTGTTTTCCTTTTGTTTTTTTGTTGTTATGTTGTTCAATAGCATTTAACACCTTGTTAAGTGTTTTGTGAATATTTTCATCGCGCGTTTCAACCATTATGTTCGCCAACGCATATGTATCATAGCGATCATTTATCAATTGCGCCAGTATTTTACGTGAATCAGTATTTAATAATTGCGGACGCGTATGCCGAAAATTAGTTCTTTTAACTAATAATTCCAAATCTGCCTTTAACCAAATTGACAACGCTTTGTCCAAAACGGTTTTCCTGACAGCTGGCGTAATAAACGCCCCTTCCCCAGTAGAAATAACTTTTACAAGTGGTGGCGTATCAATAAGGCGTTCGATAATTTTCTCTTCAACACGACGGAATTCTTTTTCCCCATACATTGCAAAGATATCAACAACGCTGCAACCGGCGGCTTTTTCAATTTCTTTATCGGAATCAACAAACGGTATTCCAAGATTTCGCGCCAGCGCCCTGCCCACACTGGTTTTTCCCGCCCCCATAAGCCCAACCATAACAATTGGCTTGGTCAAAGTGATTTGTTTTTTGTTTCTCATACGAAACATTTTATATAAAAACGAAGAACAAGACAATAAAAATTTCCAAAAATAACAAAATTATGCTATAATCAAAATGCACAAACATAAAGAGAGAGAAATCATGAAACCAAATTCAAGTATATTTGCCTTGTCATGTGCGGCAGTGCTGTTAACACTTGCACCGTCACACGCAACCAGCATATACGATAACAATATATCTGCATTGAATATTAACATGTTAACAGATGTATTCATGTCATATGCAAACCACGGCGATAAAATGTCTGATTTATTTGCCAAACGCGACATATATGGCACGATGGATCGTTTTGATGAATACGGCGATGACGGTTCAACCATATCTGGAAAAAATGTTGCTTCTTCTGGCAAATATCTTGTTAATAATGTTTGGTTTAATGCGAATCACATAAACGAACACATGCACTATGGACAAGATATCACACAACATGGGCGATTTAATCTTGCGACGGTTGGGGCAACGACCCAAAAAATAACACTAAAATATGGGGATATATCTTTTGGTGGCTTTATATCTTACATCAATACTAAAATGCCTGATTTTCATGGTGGTGGCACAAATATTGGTTTGTTCTCTGATTATAAATATCGCAGATTTGGTGCAAAACTGTTGTTAAATACAGGCTCATTAAACAATGGTGCGGTTAATGCGAACTTCAATAATTCTTGGACGAATATAGCGACAGATATTAACACAGTGTTAAAGATAGACGAAACATTTTTATTCCGCCCAGATGTGTATATTGGATACACATATGTATCATCTGACGATTTATATGTTGACGGCGCGCGCGTTCATTCCAAAGACTTTAATTTCTTTAACATCGCCCCGGGGGCAGCGTTTATCAAAGAAATATCACCCAATTGGTATGGCCGTTTAAGCGCAAGGTATGTTGCGCACTTTGGTGGCAAAAATGATATAAACATTGATGACACCAGTATTCGCGGACTTTACCTGGATAATCACACAGACATTGGTATTGATGCAGAATACAATTTCCAAAAATTTGTATTTGGTGCAAACATCCACAAACAAATTGGTGGCTTGGACGGGTGGTCAACGAACATAAACGTGAAATATGCATTTTAAGGAAGAACCGACCGTTTGGTCGGTTCTTTTTATAACACTCATAAATTATTTCAATCCATTGCGCTAAGGCGTTCCAATTGATCGGCACTAATCAGTGCATCAATCATTTCATCCAGCCCTTCCCCGCCTGCCAAAATATCGTCTAGTTTGTAAAGAGTCAATTTGATACGATGGTCTGTCACACGTTGTTCTGGAAAATTATAAGTTCTAATTTTTTCACTTCTATCACCAGAACCAACCATACTGCGACGCGAAGCATTAGATGCGTTCATTTGTTCACTGCGCTGTTTTTCATACAAACGTGAACGCAACACCGCCATAGCGGTCGCCTTGTTTTGTAATTGCGAACGTTCGTTTTGGCATGTCACAACGATACCTGTTGGAAAGTGAGTTATACGAATTGCGGAATCTGTTTTATTAACATGCTGACCGCCTGCCCCAGACGCACGGAAAATATCGATACGAATATCTTTTTCATCGATGACTACGTCGATATCTTTTGCCTCTGGCATAACGGCAACAGACGCTGCAGAAGTATGGATACGCCCACTGGCTTCTGTTTCTGGCACACGTTGCACACGATGAATACCCGATTCGAATTTCATACGCGCATAAGCCCCAACACCATCTATCTTGAAAATGATTTCTTTATATCCGCGCAAAGAAGTTGCATTTTCTTCGATTATTTCAATCTTCCATCCCTTGCGCAGCGCATAAGATTTATATTGATTGAATAAATCACCTGCGAACAGTGCAGATTCTTCGCCCCCCACCCCGGCACGAATTTCCATAATGACACTGTTATCATCTGCGGCGTCGCGTGGCAAAAGCGCAATTTGTAAATCACGTTCTATATCAGGCAGCGCATGATTTAATTCTTCCAACTGTTCTTCCGCAATAGATTTTAATTCTGCATCGTTCAACATTTCTTTGGCATCTTGGATACCACTTTGTGTTTTCAGATATCTATCTATCAACGGCAAAATTTCATTTAACTGGGAATATTCTTTGGAAAGGCGCGTCAATTCATCGCCAGATATTTCGCCAGAATTCATTTTGGCTTCTATATCTTTGGCACGCGCTTGAATATCCAATAATTTTTGTTCAATAATCATATTTATTTTACCTTTGTTTTTGCTTTTGCAAGAATTCAGCACGAATCTCGCTAAGCGAAACATAATCAGAGCATTTATATTTAGTTTTACCCACTACAAATTCATATTCATTGTTTACTTTAATTATTTCAGTTATCATTTTGTCATCTCTTTTATTGCATCCACAACGGACAAGGTTTCTTGGCTTCCAGATTTCATATTTTTCAGCGCAACCACATTTTTAGCAACTTCGTCATCGCCAATAATCACACTGAATCGAGCATTGATTTTGTCAGCATATTCAATCTGGTTCTTAAATTTTTTATCTGTATCAAGATAAGGCACCGCAACAACCCCCGCACCACGCAACGCATTTACAACACCGGCGGCATATGCTACATTGTTATTGCCCATAATCAGAACAGCCGCATCAACATCATTTGCGAATTGCGACAAATCTATTTGATTGTTTTCCAACATAGACGCAAAGATTCTTGAAAAGCCGATTGCCGCACCGACACCGATAATTTTTGTTTTGGAAAACTTACCTGCCAAATCAGCATAACGTCCGCCCCCGGCAGCCGTTCCAAGTTCTGGATGATTGATTAACTTAAATTCGAATACAAGTCCTGTATAATAAGCCAACCCACGCGCAATAGACAAATCTATCTTTGCATTTTTTACGCCCATACCATCCAAAAGTTTCATAAAATCTGTTAATTCAGCAATCGCTGCGTCTAATTTTTCAGACTTGTTCATAAATGTTTCATAACCATCCACAAACACAGATTTAATAACTTTTTCTTTATTCGAATCATTCAGTGCATCTTGTAAACCTTCGGTAAAATCAGCATCGCCCATTTTGTCTTTTTTATCTATCAAAACGAACACTGATTTTTTCTGACTGGCATCCAAATTCAGATATTCAAACAAAGCATCCCAAAATGGGCGGCTGCCCACCAAGACAATATTAGGACCAATAAATTCACTAACAGATTCCAATGCACGATTTATCACAGAAATAATTTCTGCATCGTAATTGGTGGAAAGCGAATTTATTCCCATAATATCTAAATCCATCTGATAAAATTCACGATAACGACCGCGTTGGGCGCGTTCCCCGCGATAACGTTTGGAAAACTGAGATGCGCGAAACGGGAACACTAAATCGTTCAGATGACCGGCAACATAACGCGACAGCCCGACAGTCCCATCATAGCGCAACCCCATTTTCGTATCGCCTTTTTGGAACAAGAACATTTGGGTTTCAATTTCATTCCAATTATCTTTGTCGGTTAAAACTTCTGCACGTTCAATGGCGGGCAAATCGAGCATTGAAAATCCTGCCAGCCTTAACACATTTTGCATTTTTGCCGCGCAATAGTCAAAACAGCGTTGTTGCACCGGCAACAATTCTATGAATCCGCTTAAAGGTTTTGTTGGTTTCAAGTCCATCTTTTATTCCTTTTTTATATAAAAACCAAACGAGAACTTACTGTCATTACAACAGCGATTATATCACAGAAAACATATAAATGCTAGAAACACACGCCACGCGTGGCGTGATGGAAAAAGAATGAAAAAGATACAGTTTTTGTATTCATCATGATTTGATTATAAAGCACCGATTCGCATTTTGCAATATTTTTATTAAAGTTCCCCCTCCTGCGGAGGGGTGGCACGAAGTGCCGGGGTGGTCTTTTTCCAAAAATTTGAAATATCTGGAATCTTTTTCAAAGACCACCTCCCCCTGCGGGTACTCCTCCACAGGCGGAGAACTTATTATTCTCCCCTTGGGGAGTACGTCCGCAGGACGGGAGGGAGGCATTCTCCCCTTGGGGGGAGTACGTCCGCAGGACGGGAGGGAGGTTAAAAAAACCGCCCAAACGGGCGGTTCTTTTATCTTCTTAGGCCGACACTAAATTCATCACCCCATTCGGCAACTTTCTGTCCACCAACAGCGCAATGCAGTGCTTCAAAACCTTTCTTTACCTGATTCTTTTTGATAACAACGCCTGTCACCACACCACCGACAGTTCCCAACACTACACCGGCGGTAATATCAGATGCCAAACGCGTTGTGTTAAATTTGCCTTCTGCGTTTTTCCAAACACTGCGTTCGCTTTCTGCGTTCGAAACAAATTTGTCCAATATTGCTTCTGCAGAACGATAATCAACTGTTGCCGTGCTAACAACTGTTGTGCCAGGTGTTGAACCATTCCCATCAACCCCCGCACACAATTTTTCTCTGATTTGTCGCAATTTTCCGGTATCGTTTTCAAACATCTCTTCTGTAAGATTCTCAACAACACCTTCTACACACGGAACAGTGACGCTTTTCGTTTCACTGATTTCAACCGTTCTGTCACCACATTCAATGGTGCCACTGAAATAGTATGTACAATTTTGTTCGGGTACAGGTTCTTTTGCGACACACATCCCCTTACCATTTTCTATTTCTATTCTGAATTCGGCGTTTTTATCTAAGCAATTACATGTATCTGTTTCTTCGTTGTATTCCGCCTGAGTTTTTGGCAAATCACAACACGCTTTTCCTGTCGGTGTTTTACGTAAGTCTTTACAAGATTTTTGTGGAGCAACATTTCCACCGCCACTTTTTGCCTTACATCTATAGCTCTTGTTGTCCCAAACCATTCTATCACCACAATTACACGATTTCCCGTTCCAATTTGCAGGTTCTCCGCGATCTGCTGCTTCCATACATTTCAAGAAATCAGTATCATAACACTGACCTTTTTCTATCGCGACACACTTATCACCAGAACAAACCTTTGTCACAATAATATCTTTCGTTGCACGTGTTTGACCAGTCGGACAATTTTCTTTGCATTTATCCCCGGAACAATCTTTTATGCACTTGCCATTTTTTCTATCAAGTTTATAACCAGCGTTACAATCTGTTGGTTTGCACCAGACAATACCACCATCACGACAAATCACTTGCCAAAGTTTAACGGCATCAGTATTGTTCTCTGTCTTGTTTAAGCCGCTACAGTCAGTTGTTGTTTTTTTATCCGTCAACGATTGTCCCACCTGTATGGTTCCCCAGCGGGTTTCACAAAATCCCCCAACAACTTCCCACATATCGTCACCCCAAAGCCTGGAAGTGCATTGATACTTTCTTTTTTCTTTTACAACAGTTCCTTTAAACACATGACCTGGAAGCAGCTCAATCACTTGCCCGCTATCACAACCCGCAGACTTCGTTGTATCACACTCTATTCCTATTCCTGTCCCACTATTCTGATGATTGGTATTTTCATAACCAGCTTTCGTCAAATCAAATTGTTGTTTATTCTGATACAAAAATTCATCATCATCAGGATCTTGATTTCCATCAAAACCAAGTGTAGACGCGCCACAAGTTGCAAACGCTGGCACTGCGTACACGCCACATAAACAACACATCAACGAAAACAAAGCGATTTTTTTCATATTCTCTTCCTTTCCTTTAGAATTATTTCTGTACTTATTTTATCATATTTCGCATACCCCTGCAAATGTTTTTTTGCCTCCCTGCCAAAGGGGAATTTTAATTCTCCCTGTTGGGTTATTCTCCCCTTGGGGGGAGTACGGTCGCCAGACCGGGAGGGAGGTCACATTCCAGAAAGCAAATAATCTGGGAACAAAACCCTCCCCCGGCACCTTCGGTGCCACCCCCTGCCAAAGGGGGAATTTTAATTTTCCCCTTGGGGGGGAGTACGTCCGCAGGACGGGAGGGAGGTCAAAAATACCTATGTAAACTTTGTCCGTTTTTGGAAAGCCACCGTTTCGCCCTTTCCACGCCAAACCCATAAAGTTCAGATACATTCGCCCAAAATTCAGGTGAATGGTCCATGTGTTTCCGGTGCGACAATTCGTGCATAACGACATAGCGCATAACTTCATATGGGGCGAACACCAATCGCCACGAAAAAGAAATATTACCAGTTGACGAACATGAACCCCACCGCGAAGATGTATCACGCAATGTTATATGTCGTGGCCAATATTCGCGCGGTGTAGTTTTTATTATTGCCTTAATTTCTGATAACAATTCGTCCTTGATACAATCGCGAACACGCCGTTCGAACATATCTGCCCCGCCACCAATACAGAGTGTTGTTTTATATTCGTCCATATATTTATTAGAACGCATTGTATCATCATGTATTATTTTTACTTCGCGTCCCAGTATTGAAATTGTCATACCCGGTTCAATTTTTTCTTTTCGTGGTGCGGCATTAAAAATATGCTCAACCCATTTGCGTTTAGATTCTAAAAAATTCATTACAAACTTGGTTGATGTTGTCCAAGGCTTAGAAATATGTATTTCCTTTTTGGGCGCTGTCTTTGGTCGCAATGTGACATTACGTACCCCACGCCGATTTTCTATTACAACCGGGATTGTTTCACCACTTGATAAAACGAAAACATTTTCTGATGTCATTACAGATAATGTTTAACTTCTTTTATTATCTTGTCAACATCAAAACCATATTCACGATAAACCAATTCACCATCACCAGACATGCCAAATTTATCAAGTCCAATTACAGCATCTGCAAACTCAAACCATGGCGATGGGGCGGCAGCTTCAATCGCAATTACACATCCGCGCAAAATAGAAGACTTGTATTTTTCATCTTGTTTGCGAAAATCATTGATATTCAACATAGATACAACCTGAACATTCTTGAATTGCGTGGCGATTTCAACCGCCAACGGAACTTCACTGCCCGTGGCAATCAATGTAGATTTTACGCGCCCAGATTTTGCAGGATATATCACATACGCACCACGCGATAATTGCGAATCGTTTGGTGTTGAAATCTGTCTGAATTTCTGGCGCGACAATATTATCGCAGATGGCGTATCTGTATTCGCAATCGCACTGTTCCACGCATGCGCTATTTCCGTTATATTGCATGGGCGATATACATTAAGGTTTGGTATTAAACGCAATGACGGCAACTGTTCAACCGGCTGATGTGTTGGTCCGTCTTCGCCAACGGCAATACTGTCATGCGAAAAAACATATATAGCCGGCAAATGCGACATCGCAGCAAGGCGAATCGATGGTCGCATATAATCGCTGAATACTAAAAAGGTAGAACCCACAGCACGCAGCCCGTCAACACAAAGCCCGTTCATTATCGCCGCCATTGCATGTTCGCGCACACCATAGTTTATAAAATTACCATTAAAATTATCTGGACTTATTTCTTTGGCTTTGCTTGTTTTAACATTTGTGTTATTTGATAAATCAGCAGAACCGATTATCAAATCTGCCCCAGCCTGCATTAGCAAATCAAGATATATTCCCGATAATTCACGCGTTGAAATACGTTCTGGAACTTTTGGAACACGAACACGTTTTATTGCAACTGTCGCACGCACAGATTCGCCAATCGGACGACGCTTCACAACGTTCCACAAACGCAAGCCCTCTTCATTTGAATTCTTTGCAATCAACGACAACATTTCTGTTTCAGACAATGCAAAACCATGCGCCGCACTTTTGTTTGCCAAACTTGAACCGCGGCCTAAAATATTTTTACACTGAATAAACACCGGTCGGCTTGATTTTTCAGCCCTTTCCAACGCGTGTTCTAATGCATCTATATCATTTCCACGCAACGACATTACATTAAATCCCATCGCCCGCATACGCGCATTTATATCAATATCTGTTTGTGCCACGCCATCTATGGATACTTTGTTATCATCCCAAACAACTATCAAATTATTCAGATTATATCGTCCCGCAAAAGATAATGATTCGAAAGAAACGCCTTCCATCAAATCACCATCACTGCACAAACAATATGTGCGCGCACGAATGCCACGGATTTTTTGCGCTAACGCTAAACCGACAGCATTTCCAACACCCTGCCCCAATGGTCCAGTTGTTGCATCGACACCATCAATTCCATATTCTGGATGTCCGGGCAGACCACCAATTTTCCGAAAAGTGTTCAAATCGCCCGTTTTGTATCCCGCCAATTTTAATACAGAATACAACATCGCACTGCCATGGCCGGACGACAAAACAAACCTGTCAATACCGCGCCGCAAATGGTTAGCATAAATCGCAGTTATTATCTCGCTTGCATCCAATATTATTCCAACATGTCCAGATTTCGCAGATAACACCGCCCCCAGCGCATTTGCTCGCACTGTATTTGACATTTGTTGTAATTGTTTGGCATTAAACTTCATTTTGTGATATTATATCACAAAAAGGATACGAATAAAATGTTAAAAATATGGACAGATGGCAGTTGTTTGGGCAATCCAGGCCCCGGTGGATGGGGTTTTATTGCTACAAACGGGGCACAAACCGCAGAACGTTGTGGTGGTGCAAAAAATACGACTAATAATCAAATGGAATTAACCGCTGTGATAAAAGCATTGACTGCGGCACGCAAACATGATGAAATCGAAATTCATACAGACAGTCAATATGTCAAAAACGGCATGCAATCTTGGATAAAAAATTGGAAGAAAAATAATTGGCGAACCGCTGATAAAAAACCTGTTAAAAATGTTGAACTGTGGCAGCAACTGGATGAATTGGCATCGGGCAAGAAAATTCATTGGGTCTGGGTCAAAGGACATGCCGGCGAAGAATTTAACGAACGCGTTGATGATTTGGCACGCGGCGCCGCAGAATCTTATAAATAAAAAACACCGACCAGGTGTTTTTTATTTTGTCTTTTGCTGTTTTATCGCTTTTTGATAGAAAAGCCTTGATTGAGCATTCAATAATTTGCAGATATAAATTGCATGTTCTTTTGTTAACGGCGAATAAATTACTTTTGATTCCGAAACAACCTTTGACTGTTTATTGGAAAAGTTGGCTTCTGAAATCAATTTATGTTCATAAGAAAAAAATATTGTTCCACCGTTAACACCGTTATCATGAATCTGAGTTATTACACACGGAGACGGTTTATATCTGACAAAAGGCGTTTTATCTGTCGGTTCTATTTTTTCAATTACATAACAAACCAAACCAGGCATCATTTCAGTTGTGTTTACAAAAACATTAACTGCTTTGGTATATTTATTCAAGTCTTGCGAGACTTTTTTTATATTTTTGGGTTCTGGCATCTTGTCAGGCTGCGGCATCATTTCCGGGGTTGCACGCATAACCTGTAAATCTAAATCATCCACAGAATAGTTTTTGCTTTTAAGATATTTCGTAAAATCAGATTGAAATTTTTCCGGGTTAAAATCTGGGGACTTGCCGTTAATTCCAGATGCTTTTATAAACGCATCTACTTCTTTTTGCATCAATTCCCGGGTTAATTCTTTTTTTGCCTCAGCAGGAGCAATAAAATCAGCTAATGAAAATAAAATTTTTCTAAATTTGGCTTTTAAGTTTATTTTGGGCATCTTTCGTTTCCTTTTTTATCATGCCCTCTCTCCCTGACAATCTGAGTTTATTATATTATCCTCTGAAACCAGTTGCAACAATAAACATTTCAACACTGTCCTTACGTGAAGACGGAGGCTTTATATAATGCACATTGTTAAAATGTTCTTTGATTTGTTTAACCAAATCGTTAGTCGTACCACCAGTGAAAGATTTAGCAACAAAAGTTCCACCAACCTTTAATGCCCGCAACGCAAAATCGAGAGCATATTCCAACAAAACCATCTGACGAATATGGTCTGTCTTTTTATGACCAACTGTATTCGGTGCCATATCAGACATAACAACATCAACAGTTCCGTGTCCCGCTTCATCATGCGGCAGATTTAATTTTTCTTCCAGCCATTTTAACGCTTCATCGCTGGTAAAATCACCCTGATAAGTTTCAACATTATTGATAGGTTTGATTTCCAACAAATCCATCGCGAATATCTTAGATTTTGGAAATTCCCGCGCAACAAATTGCGACCACGAACCAGGAGCCGCCCCCAAATCAACAACAACCTGACCGTTCTTAAAGAAATGATATTTTTCGTTCATTTCTATAATTTTATAGGCTGCGCGCGCACGATAGCCTTCTTTTTGTGCACGCGCAACATATGGGTCGTGCGCCTGACGTTGCAACCACGCAACCGAAGATTTATGCTGTGCAATTTTTTTATTTAATATTTTCATCTATTATTTATTTCCGCCTGGGAAACCGCCCGCTTGTTGCATGCGTTGCATAACGGCTTCCATTCCACCCATGCGTTGAATCATTGCCATTTGTCGTTTCATATTCAAGTATTGTTTGATGATGTGTTCCACTTCACGAACAGTGCAGCCCGCAGTTTCAGCAATACGCGCCTTTGCGTTTGCAAAGACTTTTTCAGGGTCCGCACGTTCTTCGGCAGTCATTGCTTCCAAAATTTTAATTTGTGCATCAACACTACCGTCTTTGATTTTTTCTTTCATCGCGGCAACCGCCCCCGACATCCCCGGCACCATTTTAAGCAAACCACTAAAATTGCTCATTTTTTTGATTTGTTTTAACTGAGCCAACATATCGTTCATATCAAATTGACCAGACATCATACGTTCCGCGGTTTCCTTCATACCGGAAGGCATTTTTGCGGCTTCTTTTTCCAAATCGATTGCTTCGTTGTTTTCTTCAACTTTTTTCTTTTTTCCAAATCCGAACATTTGTTTTCTCCTGTTTATGTTAGTTTATTTAATTTTATTTACTTTTTTGGGTTTGTCCAGATACTTTTTAAGATACCGCCCTGTCAAAGATTCTGTGTTTTTCACAATATCTTCCGGTGTTCCTGTTGCAACAATCTGACCACCACCGGCACCACCATTTGGGCCTAAATCTATAACCCAATCGGCAGTTTTAATAACTTCCAAATTATGTTCGATAACAATAACAGTGTTTCCTTGATTAACTAATTCATGCAATACAGATAACAATGATTTAATATCCTCAAAATGCAGACCCGTTGTTGGTTCATCCAAAATGTAAATTGTTTGTCCAGTGCTGCGCGCAGCCAATTCTTTGGACAGTTTTATTCGCTGCGCTTCGCCACCCGACAAATCAAGTGAACTTTGTCCCAATTTGATATAATCAAGGCCAACGCGTTTTAACAATTCTAACTTACGCGCAATTTGTGGAACATTTATAAAGAATCGATATGCTTCTTCAACCGTCATATTTAACACATCAGCAATCGATTTACCCTTGTATTTAACCGCCAATGTTTCATCGTTATATCTTTGCCCATGACATTTATCGCATTCCACATAAATATCAGCCAGGAAATTCATTTCTATTTTAATTTGACCGTCGCCCTGGCATGCTTCACAACGCCCACCTTTGACATTAAAAGAGAAGCGACCGGCATCATATCCGCGTGTTTTGGCTTCTGGTAAATTCGCATAAAAATCACGAATGTTATTAAACACCCCAACATAAGTTGCAGGATTACTGCGCGGACTGCGCCCGATTGGAGATTGGTCTATATCAACAACTTTATCAATATTTTCCATACCACGAATTATATCGTGCGCACCGGTTTCCAATTTAGAATTATAAAGTGCGCGCATAATCGCCGGATACAAAGTATTTAACAACAAAGTTGATTTTCCAGACCCAGAAACACCAGTCAATGCAATAAATTTACCAAGCGGAAAATCAACCGTCACATTTTTAAGGTTATTTGCACGTGCGCCTTCTATCCTTATAAACTTACCATTACCAGAACGACGTTTTTTGGGCACTTCTATTTTACGTTTGCCAGACAAATATTCACCCGTCAAAGAATCAGGATTTTTTATAACTTCATCTGGTGTTCCACACGCAATAACATTACCACCATTTATTCCTGCGCCACGACCAATATCAACTAAATAATCAGCCGCCCGCATCATGTCTTCATCATGTTCGACCACAATCACAGAATTATCTTTGTCGCGCAACATTTTTAATGTGTCTATCAATTTATCGTTATCGCTTTGGTGCAATCCAATCGAAGGTTCATCCAAAACATACAACACCCCAGATAAGCCACTGCCAATTTGCGAAGCCAATCTTATACGTTGCGCTTCCCCCCCTGACAAAGTTCCCGCCATTCGCGACAAAGTTAAATATCCCAGCCCCACATTACGCAAAAAATACAAACGCGAAGTTATTTCACGCAATACCATCGAAGCAATTTCATTTTCTTTTTTAGTTAAATGGTTTGGCAAATCTTGAAACCAGCGCAAAGAATCATCAACCGACATTTCGCAAACATCCATAATGTCGCAATCATTGATTTTTATACAAAGAGCCTGAATATTCAATCGTTTGCCATGGCACACTGGGCACGGTCTTTCAGATTGATATTTTGATAATTCTGTTCGGGTCGCTTCGGAATCAGATTCACGCAACCTGCGTTCCAGATTTGGAATAACGCCCTCAAAAGGTTTTTCATAAATATATCCGTTCCAATTTATCTTTATTGGTTCGTCACCTGTTCCATACAAAATTATTTCTTTATCCTTATCTGATAATGTATGCCATGGTTTAGATAAAGGTATCTTGTACTTTTTATGCAAAGCATCCAAAATATTTTCGTATTGACTTAACATACCGCCACGCGACCATGGTGCGATTGCCCCGCCCAAGATAGACTTTGATGGATCCGGCACGACCAAATCTGGCGATATATTTAATTGAATCCCAAGGCCATCACACGCACTGCACGCCCCAATTGGCGCATTAAAAGAAAACAACCTTGGTTCAATTTTAGGAACAGTAAAACCACTTACCGGGCATGCATATTCTTGTGAATAAAGCGAATCTTCATTTGTATCAAGGCGGCGCACTATGACAGCCCCCGGCACAAGGCGCAACGAAGCTTCAAACGAAGAATAAAGACGCGACCTAAATTCATCTGCTTCATCCCCAACTAATTCTTCTGTTGGCATTGCAACACGGTCTATTATGACCATAATATTATGTTTTTTGTTTTTATCCAATGGTGGCACAGAAGATAAATCGTACAAAGTTCCATCAACTATTGCACGTTGATAGCCCTGCTTTATCAAAAAAGCGATTTCCTTTTTGTATTCACCTTTGCGATCACGAACCATTGGTGCCATTATGTAAAATTTCACCCCACGCGGAATCTTTAATGTCCATTCGACCATTTCTGCGATAGACTGTGATTTAATTGGCAACCCCGTCACAGGCGAATAAGGAACACCTATACGCGCCCAAAGAAGACGCAAATAATCGTAAATTTCCGTAACCGTTCCAACTGTAGAACGCGGATTACGTGATGTGGTTTTTTGTTCAATAGAAATGGCAGGCGACAAGCCTTCAATTAAATCAACATCTGGTTTTTTCTGCATGTCCAAAAACTGGCGCGCATACGAAGACAACGATTCGACATACCTGCGTTGTCCTTCGGCATAAATAGTATTAAATGCCAACGAAGATTTTCCCGACCCAGACACGCCAGTTAACACCACCAATTTATTTTTTGGCAGGTCTAAATCAATATTCTTAAGATTATTTTCGCGTGCACCGCGAATTTTTATACTTCCGCTCATAGTGAATTATATATAGTTAATTATTAAATAAAATCAATGGATGGCGTACAATAAAATTATTCAGCAAATCCAACAGATTTAAGTGCATCTGGTGCCATTGAAATACCTGTCTTTTTGGTGTTTGCCGGGCCAAGTTTCTTTAACAATTGACCATCAACCCACACATCAATCGCCCCAACATTACCAAATGTCGCCTTTAATTTATCAGACACGGGCATATAATACACATCACCCGGAACCAAGACGCGCGAAAACACACTGTTTCCACGTGCATCATCTATACGCACCCAAGATTCTTTTTCCGCCTGTAATACGACACGCGAATTTGCCCAATCTTTTTTATTTTTCGCATCAAATTTTTCACGTACTGGGTATCTGAAATCAGGTTCCGGGCTAACAACTGTCGCAACATTTTCAGGAACTTCTGTTGTTTCTTTTGGTTTTGATTCCCCGCCAAAGACCAACAAAGAAAGAACTATTATAAACAACAGCGCCCCAAACCCAGATGCAAACCATACCCAGTATTTTTTGACATAATCAATTGCTGTTTTCAACCATTTTAACAAAAGCTCTTTGTTAATAGTGATTTTCTGTTTTTGTTGTTTTTGTGGCACACATGGTTGTTCGTGTTCTTCTTCTTTTTCTTCTTTAGCGATACCCAATTCTTTTTTCAATTTTGCAATAACTTCGTCAGGTTCCAATCCCAATTCCACAGCATAACTGCGTGCAAAGCCCAAAATATAGACATCTTCGGGAATAACACGATAATTGGCTTCTTCAAGAGCGGTTAAAAATTCTTCTTTGATACAAAGCAATTTGGCAATCGTTGATATTTCACGTTTCCTGCGCCCGGTAGTGCGCGCATTCTTCAACATTTCACCTGCGGTCATATAAGAAGTTGTTTCAATCGATTCTTGGTTTTCATTCATGATAAAATCCTTTGATGCCCTTATGTTATGATAGAAATTGCCTTATGTCAATCAACAGACCAAAAATCTTTTATCGCTTGTTTCAATTTATTTGCATCTGTTATTTGATTTACATTTATACGAAATTGAGCAGAATTAGGCATCCCCGCCGAATACCACGCCGCATGTTTACGAAACATCGGGACAGCCGCCCTTTCCCCATAATATTCCAACATTAATTCTAAATGTTCTAATGCGACAAGTCCGACATTTTCCGGTTTTTGACACGTGCCACAAAATTCGCCGATAACCCACGGTTGCCCCAACATTGCACGCCCTATCATCGCACCGTCATAACCCATTTTTTGTACGCGCTCTATATCTGCAACAGTTCTTAAATCGCCATTTGCTATTATTGGTATTGGTAAATTAGGTTTTGGGGGTAAAACAGCATTGCCCGTATATCCCTGGGCACGGGTTCGCCCATGCACAGTTGCAAAAGATGCCCCAGAAAGCGCAGCAATACGCACTAAATCTTGCCAATCTTTGTGCGCTTCGTCCCAACCCAAACGCGTTTTTATTGAAACAGGAATCTGAACAGCCTTCACACAACTTTCAATTATACGGCCCGCCAATGCATGGTTTTTCATTAAAAAAGCCCCCGCCCCAGCACGCGTTGCGACCTTTGGCACAGGACACCCCATATTTATATCAATCCATTTTGCGCCTGCATCTTGTAAAATCTTGGCGGCTTCGCCCATCAAGGAAACATCTGCCCCAAATATTTGTGCACCAACATTTCCTTCATCGTCATAATTATCAAAATTACGAACACAATTTTTATGCATACCAACCAATGAATGGCACGATATCATTTCGGTCACCATTGAAACATCTGGTGCAAAACGGCGCAAAATCTTTCGGAACGGCTTATCTGTTATTCCGGCAAGTGGCGCAGTAAAAATTTGATTATTCTTAAACATTTGTGATATAATAGACGGCATGAAGGAAAAAATCAAAAATTTCTTTGACTTTCTGAAAAGCGCATGGGTTGCCGGCCCTCGTGGGCGCTGGGGCATTGTGTTTATGTTTTTATCTTTGTTTTTCTTTGTGCGTCTTTTTTATGGGGCTCAGAATATTCAAGGCTTTGTCATAAACGCATGGCATCTTAATCGCGAACGAATCGAATTAGCAGAAGCACAAAAACAATTACAAAAAATTCAACATCATATATATTTATTGCAACACCCAAATTCATCATCTGATTATATCCAAGAACTTGGATTGCAGACTCTGAATTTGGGCGATGGCGATTTCAAGGAATTGAAATATTAATTCAAATACAAAATCATCCCATTAAGATAGAAAGCAAACATCAACCAAACTATATACGGCACAATCAACCAAAAAGCCGCATGACTGATTCTAAAGAACGAACGCGCCATAAATATCGCAGTCACTATCAATGCGGTCAAAATTATAAGAGCTACTTCTGGTAATCCTGCTCCAAAAAACGCAAATGTCCAAAGCGCATTAAACACAATGTTAATTGCGAATAAAATATATGCATTTGTTTTACTATACCGCCCATTTGAATTTGGCTGTTGCATCACAAGAAACAGCGCGATACCAATTAGAAAATACAATATACTCCACACGAACGAAAACACCCACCCCGCCGGCGTAAGTGCGGAATGATTAAGGGTATTATACCACGCATTTTGCCCGGTACTTATTGGCGCAACAAAAAGCCCCACCAGCCCCGGCAAAAAAGATAAAAATATCGCAAATACAAACTTGAAAAAAGTCATTTAGTGCCTCCTTTGGTATTTTGTAAAAATTATAACACCATTAAAAAATAAACCTATTTGAAAGAATTCTTAGGAAAACAATAAGAATTGTGATATAATATATACCAAGTTGAAAAAAATCGTGGCATGCGGTTTTGTTTCACTTGTCTAAAAAAAGACCGTCATTTGACGGTTTTTTTTAATGCTTCACACCATATTTTCCGCGATTTATTGGTCGATAAGACAGGGCTTCCGCTAAATCAGACATTATTATATTATCATCATCACGCAAATCTGCGATTGTTCGTGCAATTCGTTTTATACGGTTATACCCACGTGCAGACATCCCCATAGTTGAAGCGGCAGTATTAAGGAATGTTGTTAATTCATCGGTTAACACAACATATTTGTCCATATCTGCACCATCTAAAAGTGCGTTAACATAACCTTGCCGGGCAATCTGGCGTTTACGTGCCGCAACAACCCGTTCGCGAACTTGGGCACTAGATTCAACCGGAATATTATTGTGATTATTCATTTCCCACGGGTTAACTGCATCGACATCCACATGCAAATCGATTCGGTCTAACAATGGACCTGAAATTTTATTTTGATAAGCTTCCGCACAACGCGGCGCACGCGAACACGACAAAGCAGCATTTCCCAAATGCCCACACGGACAAGGATTCATTGCTGCAATCAATTGAAAATGTGCCGGATAGGTAGAATTCCGTTTCGCACGTGATATAACAATTTTACCAGATTCCATTGGTTGGCGCAAAATTTCAAGCGTAGCCCGATTAAACTCTGGCAATTCGTCCAAGAACAAAACCCCATTATGCGCCAAAGATATTTCACCAGGTTTTGCATCTGCACCACCGCCGGCAAGGGCAACTGCGCTGGCTGTATGATGTACAGACCGAAACGGACGATTTGATATCAAAGACTGATTGCCCAACTTACCAGCAATTGAATAAATTATTGATGTTTCCAAAATTTCGTTTGGGGTCATTTCAGGCATAATTGTTGCAAGACGCGAAGCCAACATAGTTTTTCCTGACCCCGGCGGCCCAACCATCAGCATCGCATGACCGCCTGCCGCAGCAATTTCCAGCGCACGTTTAGCGGCTTCTTGTCCATGCACTTCAGACAAATCACCAACTTTTTCAGATTCAACCATTGGTTTTTCAACCTGGGGCAGAGGTAATATCTGAACGCCCTTGAAATGATTGATTAAATCAAGAACATGATTTGGCGCTAAAATATTAGTATGCCCTGCCCAACGGGCTTCACTGCCCTGACAGCCAGGACAAATTATTCCCAAACCATTATTATTTGCCCAAACACTTGCCGCCAAAACACCGTTTGTACGAACGATAGCGCCATCAAGCCCTATTTCGCCAACTATGACATATTTAGAAATTTCGTTTTCTGGTAAAATACCCATTGCACAAAGTATCCCACACAATATCGGCAAATCAAAATGAGAACCGCTCTTTTCAATATCTGCCGGCGCCAGATTCACAGTCAACCGCTTATCTGGCAAAGATAAATTCAACGCAGACAATGCATTCCGAATTCTTTCTGCAGATTCTTTAACCGCCCTGTCCGCTAATCCGATAATGTTAAATTCTGGTTTAGCAAATCCAGATGCTAATTGAATTTGGACATCTATCTTGGTGATGTCCATACCGTTAAAAATAATTGAACTTAAATTTATCATAGGTTCATATTAAAACTTGCACGCGCGCTTTTCAAGGTATAAAATGACTTTAATACAAAAGGATAAAAAGATGTCAACAAAGAGTAAAAACGCCGCCCGCGAATGGTTTGACACTATATTTTACGGTGGACTTATCGCGATAGTTTTTCGCAGTTTATTATTAGAACCATTTAATATACCGTCTGGTTCAATGATACCATCCTTGCACGTTGGCGACCATATTTTTATCACCAAGTGGTCTTATGGCTATTCACGTTATTCGTTCCCATTTGGCTCTTGGAATCTATGGAACGGACGTTTTTTTGCTAAACATGAACCAACGGCTGGCGATATAGTTGTTTTTCGCAAACCAGATGCCAATGTTGAATACGTAAAAAGGTTGATTGGCGTTCCCGGCGACAAAATTCAAATGAAGGAAGGTCGTTTATACATAAACGGCAAAATGGTGGAACGCAAAAACCCACGTCCTTATATAATCGCTAATTTACCAAAATCATTACGCAGTGTTGGATACTACCATGAAACGATGGCGATTAAGGGGAACAAAATCTGGATTGATAATAAACCCGCGCCATTCAATTACACTATTGAATACAAATCGGACCGTGTTTGTCAGGCATCGCCATACGAATGCGGTGTATTTAATGCCACAGAATATACAGAAGTTTTGCCGAACGGTGTCGAACACAGCATAATTGAAATGGCAGACAACGCACCATTGGATAATACAGAAGTTTTTACCGTTCCTGAAAAACACTTGTTCTTTATGGGCGACAACCGCGATAACAGCGCTGATTCTCGCACCAGTGCGGTATCATATGTTTCACGCGATAATGTGTTGGGACCGGTGTGGTTTATATGGTATTCACATAATTATTATTCCCCAATGTTAGCCGTATGGAATTGGGGCAAAAAAATCCGCTGGGAACGTATTGGTATGGGGAAAAGACAATAATGAAACTAAATTATGAATTTAAGAATCCTGATTTACTGAATCTTGCCCTTACACAAAGTGGCATTGATTCTAAACATAACAACGAAAGGTTGGAATTTATCGGCGACCGTGTCCTTGGGCTTTCCGTTGCGGCAATGCTTTACGAAATGTACCCAAATGAGCCCGAAGGCAACCTTGCGCGCCGTCATGCGTTTTTGGTATCTACGGAAACCTTGGCGCATGTCGCAAAACAAATTGAACTGGAAACACATTTACGTCACGGCCATATGACTGGGGGAAAAATCAACCATGTACTTGCCAATGCAATGGAAGCAATACTGGGTGCAATATTCCTAGATTCTGGTTTTGATACAGCCAGCAAAATTGTCACTGACATCTGGCACGATTTGGCATCTGCTGAAATTGTTGCACCAAAGGATGCAAAAACAGCACTACAAGAATTTGTCCAAAAAAACGGGCACGGCGATTTACCGGTATATGAATACATGGAACCGACTGGTGCATCACACAACCCCGAATTCACTGCAACAGTAAGTGCGCTTGGCAAGTCGGCAACTGGCGTTGGGGCTTCTAAAAAATTAGCAAGTCTGTCAGCCGCAGAAAAATTGCTAAAAATTCTTGCAATTTAAGGGTGCGCTTACTACAATCACAAAAAACAAAAGGATGAAATATGTTTTCAATATTACTGGTTTTATTAGTCATAGTTGCAATTTTAATGACTGGTTTGATTTTATTACAAAAATCAGAGGGGTCTGGAATGTCTGGTTCTGCCGCGGCATCAATGTTCGGTGGCGTATTAACAGGTTCTGCGGCTGGCAACTTTCTTACCAAGACAACGGCTATTTTGGCAACTATATTTTTTGTATTATGCGCACTGCTTTCGCTGGTCGTGGCAAAAACAGATGTCGCAGGCTCTCATCAATCTGCGTTGCGTGACGAATTAACCACAGAAGAACGCGCCGCTGCAGATGCCGAAGCGACAAAAAAAGTATTATCCGTAGTATCCCAAGAAAAAGAATCTGAACCCGTCAGTGTTGATAAAAAATAAAAAACAACCGCCGAAACGGCGGTGTTTTTTTATCATATGTAATTTATTATTTTTTGCGTTTAGCGGGTTTCTTTGTTGCTGGCTTTGCATTGTTTGGCACTTTCTTGTATTCACCGTACAATAATGCGATACAAACATATATCACCAACGCAGACAACGCGGTTAATACGCCACCAATCAAGTCGCCTTCTGTAAAATACAAAAACAAGATTAAACCGAAAACCAAAATCACAGTATATGCAATATTGGCACTTAATACTTTCCCTAATTTTTGAAAGAAATTCATATTTTTCCCCTTTGGTTATGCGTCCATTATATCACAAAAAAAACAATGAATAAATAAAAAAAGTGTCGCAAAAATTATTTGCGACACTTTTGGACAACAAAAACTAAACTTTACAAAACTATTTGACCGTTAATCTTTGTCCCTTCTGGGAAAGGCCCAAATGCAGATTCACGATTAACATACACATTTCCATTGACCTTGAATTTACCACAGAAACTTAATTTCTGAACATTACGAATAAACAAATGTCCATTTATTTTCGCATCACAAGGCATTGTATATTTACGCATATTTTGTATAAACAAATTACCGTTGATTTTCACACCATTTGACAAAACTGGGCTGTATGGCGCACGTTCAACAATAACATCGCCAGACAAAACTTGTTGTGGTAATTCGCTTGCAGGCGTTGCTAATTCAGTAACAATTTCTGGTTTATCAACACCGATTGTTCTTATCTGTGGACGAACAATGTTTTTATCCGCATCTTCGACCCTGACTGGCAACACAGAAGCATTGTTATATTTGCGTTTAACAACACGACGATTTTCAGCGTTTGCCTTTTGTGTCAATGTAACATCAGATTTATTGTTCGATGCAACAGCAGTATTACTGTATTTTTTGCAACATACGAAATTAGAAATCAAAGATAAAAATAAAACGATTATTGCGACTAATAAAGTCAAGTTAATCATCCCAACAATATCAATAGATTTCAACCAATTCCAAATTGCGCGACAAATACGGCAAATCAAACGCCACAACCATTTGATTGCGCGAACTATTAAACGAATTGGGAACAAGACAATCTTTTTAACCCATTGCCAAAAAGTGTTCTTGCGTGCTTTACGAGTTGCTTTTTTCATTGTTTGTGTTTTGTTATTCATTTTTTATCCTTTTTTTTATCGAACGTTTTGTTTATATTTCGCAACCAAGCTTTGTGGCAAAGACGCTTCATCAAACACTTCCAGAACGCGTTTCATATCTTCTGGATGACTATGCAAATGCCCTGCCAATACAGATTTAGCAAAAGCAAAAACCTGCGGATTTTTATCACAATCAAAAGAACCATCCATCAACAATTCAAAATAAACAGATGATTCAGATGACATATGAGAAACAATTTCTGGCGCAACTGTCATCATCTTTTTAATCAACTTAGCACCAACCTTGCTTGATTGGCTAACTTTTTCGATTTTCAACATGATATCCACATCCTTAACAACCGCGCGTCTTTCGCGCAATGCACCAATAACGACACAGGCCAAAACCAACGCTTCTATACCCAAAACACACATATGTCTTTTGAAACGGTCGTTTATTGTAGAATCATGATAGCTAGAGCCAAAAGAGTCGGGCACCCCATGAAAATACGGATCATACGCTTCACGAATAGAATTGCGGTATCCCGGCCCAACATAAAGTTCGTGTCCTTCTCGATCCGTCGTCCAATCCCACAATTCTTCGTCCGCTGCACCAATAACAAAATTAATAACAACCAATGCGCCCAACATTTTAAAAACATTAGATGCACGTATAGATGACGAAGCAAATTTGTTTATCAAATCTTTGCGTCTTTGTTCCGCTTCTTTTCTCATTTTTTTTGCGATTCTAATTGCTTCTGCTTTTTCTGCCGCCAACTTTTTAGCATTTTCCGCTGCCCTTTGTTGTTCTGCCTGTTGACGCGCAAAAGCCGCGCGTTGCTCTGCATTCATCGCCCCTGGAAAAATTTTTTTATCTGTCATCACAGACTCCTTTTTTTGTTTTATCTGAAACAAATATAGACAATATTTTTTATTTGTCAAGCATTTTGTCAAAAAAATATATAAAAATAAAATCGGGCAAAACCCGATTTAATTTCTGGCGCGCCCAGCAGGACTCCCTCGGCAATTCTTGCCTGCGGGGCAATCGTAACGGTTTCGGTGCGCTTCGCTGCCAAAACCTACTGCTTGTCGAAGGTTCTCGCCCTGGGGCTTGCTACATAAATAAAATCGGGACAAGCCCGATTTAATTTCTGGCGCGCCCAGCAGGACTCGAACCTGCAACCCACAGATTAGAAATCTGTTGCTCTATCCAATTGAGCCATGGGCGCAACGAAAGGCATTTTATACTAAAAGCATCACAAATGCAAATTATTTTACATTTACTTTCAAGAACACTTTTTTACCCCGTTGAACCATTATTGATTCTTTTGGTGCAACCGTATATTCTTTGTCAGTAATCTTTTCGCCATCGATTTGGATACCGCCCTGTTCTACCATGCGACGCGCCTCTGATTTAGAATCAAAAAGTTTTATTGCAACCAAGAAATCGACAATACCCATTGGTGTTTTCATATTCAAATCAACACTTGGAACATTAGCAGTGTCTGCGCCACCACCAAACAAAGCCGTTGCTGCTTCTTCTGCTGCACGTGCAGCATCTGTTCCGTGTGCGATTTCAGTTGCCGCAAATGCCAAACGCTTTTTGACATTGTTTAACTCTGCGCCTTGTTTTTTAACCAATTCGTTTATTTCACTTAATGGAATTTCTGTGAATATTTTAAGGAATTTTTCAACCAAATCATCCGGCGTATTACGGAAATATTGATAATATTCATAAGGACTGGTTTTGTCTTCGTTAACCCAGATTGCATTACCCGCAGATTTTCCAATTTTATTTCCATTAGAATCTGTGATAAGCGCAGTGGACAAGACAAAAACTTCCTTGCCACATTTTTTGCGCACCAATTCAACGCCCATAATCGCATTACCCCACTGGTCTGCGCCACAAAGTTGCAACACGCAATTATGTTCTTTATAAAGGGTCAAGAAATCAACCGCCTGAAGCGTCATATAATTAAATTCCAAAAATGTCATACCATTTTCCAGACGTTTTTTGACACTTTCCATTGACAGCATTCGTGGCACAGTAAAATCCATACCATATTGCGCCAAGAAATCCATATGGCTGTAATTTTTCATCCAATCATAATTATCGACCATAAGGGCATCATCTTTGTCATTTCCAAATCTTAAAAATTTAGAGAAAGATTTTTTCAGACCTGCGACATTTTTTGCCAAACTCTCTTCGGTCATAATTGGGCGACCGGTGTCGCGCCCGGACGGGTCACCTATTCTGCCAGTTGCCCCACCAACCAACGCAATAGGCTTATGCCCATATTTTTGCAACCAGCGCATCATCATAACAGGAACCAAATGCCCCACATGCAAAGAATCGCCAGTGGGATCAGACCCCAAGTATGCAACAATCTTGTCATTGTTCAACAAATCGCGAACTGCGTCCATATTAGAACTTTGATTTATAAAACCGCGCGCGGTTAATTCTTCGAATAAAGTATTTGGCATAATCAAACCTTTTTAATAACCACCGATATTATAACACAATATTTTCAGATTTAACAATATTAAACGTATTGTTTGCCCAAACCGTATTTTGCGATGATATTCCACAAAATATATCGCGCTTGTTCTTCAGAAATATTCAGCATAATACCATTTGTTCCTATCATTTTAACTCTACGCCCAGACGCAACATAGCGTGCCTTTGGAAATACAGTTAACACTTTTGAATAAGATTTCATAAATTCTCCTTTTTTGTACCAAACAAAAACCGCGCTTTTTTTCAAAGCGCGGTCTATTTTTTTCGCTTTGATTTTAGCCTAACATTTTTGCAACTTCGTCAGCCAAATTGTCTTCGCGTTTTTGGATACCTTCGCCCAAGACATAGTATGCATAGCCAGCCAATTTACCGCCATGTTCTGCAATAACGTCTTTGACTTTCTTGGAAGGGTCCATAACGAAAGGTTGTTCTTCCAAAACAGATTCTGCATACCATTTCTGGATACGACCATCAACCATCTTTTCAACGATGTTTTCAGGTTTGCCCTTTGTAGCACCAGATTCAATAAAGACTTTCTTTTCGCGTTCAACTGCTTTTGGATCAACATCAGCAATTGTCATAAATTCAGGCTTATTCGCAGCAATATGCATTGCGATTTTACCACCGATTTCATCAATACGCGGGTCACTTCCGTTGATAGCAACAACCACACCGATTTGCCCCATACCTGGAACCAAAGCATTGTGAACATAAGTATAGATATGGTCACCGTCAACTTTTGCGATACGGCGCAGGCTCATATTTTCACCGATAGTGGAAATAGTCGCAGCAATATCGTCTTTGACAGCGTTCATAGTTGCATCGAAATCGCCCTGCAATTCAGCAGCTTTCTTTGCAACATTTGCGACCAAAGCTTGGAATTTATCGTTTTTTGCAACGAAATCTGTTTCTGCGTTCAATTCAACGACACAGCCCATATTGTCGCATTTAACAACAGTAACCAAACCAGATGCAGCAACACGACCAGCCTTTGAGGCAGCTTTTACAATACCTTTTTGGCGCAACCAATCTGCAGCGGCTTCGATATCGCCATTGTTTTCAACCAATGCTTTTTTACAATCCATCATACCTGCGGAAGTTTTTTCACGCAGTTCTTGAATCAATTTTGCTGTTACTTCTGCCATTTGTTATTCCTTTCTTTTGTTATGATTATTTTGCTTCGGCTTTGTCTGCCAATTTGCTGCGGCGAACTTCACGGGCTTCAGAAGTTTTAGATTTTTGTTTTGCTTCTTTGACCTTTAAATCATGTTCGTATTCTTCAGCAGCAGCCATTGCATTATCGGATGCTTCTTTTTTACCAGCCGCACCACCCAATCTTTTTTCGATACCAGACAAAATCGCATCAACGAACAAATCGCAATATAATTGTGTTGCACGTGAAGCATCATCGTTTCCTGGGACTGGGTAATCAACTAATTCTGGGTTAGCGTTTGTATCACAAATAGCGATTGTTGGGATATCCAAATTTTTTGCTTCGTGAACAGCATTTAATTCACGTGGCACATCGATAACAATCATTGCCTGTGGAACGCCATGCATTTCCAAAATACCACCAAAGATATCGCGCAATTTAGCAACTTCTTTGGTCATAACACCGACTTCTTTCTTGGTCAAACCTAATTTGTCAGCATTAGCAATATCGTTTTCCATCTTTTTCAAGCGACGAATGCTTTGTGAAACCGTAGTCCAGTTTGTCAACATACCACCCAACCAGCGATTGTTAACATAGTATTGACCGCAACGTTCCGCAGCATCTTTGACAATATCTTTCGCCTGATGTTTAGTAGCAACGAACAAGATTTTTCCACCGGCAGCAGCAATAGCTTCCAATGCGACCAGGGAGCGATGCAACAACGGTGCAGTTTTATTCAAATTGATGATGTGAATTTTATCTTTTACGCCATAAACATATGGTGTCATTAACGGGTTCCAACGACGCGTGTGGTGTCCAAAGTGAACGCCTGCTTCCATCAATTGTTTCATAGTAAATGTAGGCAATGCCATGATTAAATCCTTTATTTTTCTGTTATTATCCTCGCTATCCAGTGTAAAAAACCAAAACTATTTGGACAGAAATTATACCAGATAACTGTGTTCTTCGCGCAAGCGCGTGTCGCCATAATAAAATAAATTCAGCCGAAAATCAAGTATTTTTTATAATTCTCCCCTTGGGGGGAGTACCAGCGAAGCTGGGGAGGGAGGTTTATAACTTATCAATATTATGCTTTATCCAAATCAACACATTCGACATGTCTTGTTTAACATCTATATCAGATATTCGCAACACCTGTATTCCCAGAGATTTCATATATTCATCACGGGCGTTGTCGTATTCATATTTATTGTCATGTGACCAACCGTCAATTTCGATAACCAAATTTTTTTCTTGGCAATAAAAATCTGCGATATAATTTCCTATGGGGCGTTGTCGTTTAAACTGGACACCCATTTTTCGTTGTTTTAATTCGTTCCAAAGTAATGCTTCAGAAAGGTTTCCTGCTTTTCTGTTTGCACGCGCGAAATTTTTAAGTTGTTTGTTATAATCATGCATACATAAAAAATAGGAAAGGCGGCAAAAAAAAGCAATAAATTTCTTGCGAATTAATATTCCCCCTTTGGAGGGGGTGTCACCAAAGGTGACGGGGGAGGTTTGTCTGCTAAATTCATAATAACGAACGGATGGGAATAACCTCCCTCCCCGGCTTCGCCGGTACTCCCCCCAAGGGGAGAATCTTTAATTCCCCATCCGGTGGAGGGGTGGCGCGATAGCGACGGGAGGGAGGTCAACCCTCCCCTGCCACTTCGTGGCACCCCCTCCAAAGGGGGAATTATTGGTAAAAAAATCCCACCGAAAGGAATTGGTGAGATTTTTTTCGTATTAACATACATCTTTACTGTACAGACCCGAACAAGACCGAACGGAAATCGGAGATGAAGCTGACGCTGTCAGCGCAGTTGTGCGCACAGTCGTACGCACAATCGGAAGCCGAAGGGTACGTGCCGTTGAACACCCAAAGCGAAGATTGATTATATGTTGTGTTATTATTATCCGTAAAACCGGTCAGTTTACACCAACAACCACCACCCGCGGTGTCAGATATGTTAGCCGATGTTGCAAAATCCTCAACACTGCCGTCTTCGCCTATGACGGAACATTTTGTTGTTCCCTTTGCCGTGCCGTAACTGGTCCATGTTGCCTTCCATTCACCATTTGCCAATCCATCGGCATTTTCAGAGTATCTGCCATCGTTATATCCATAGCTGTTTGGGTCGGTACTAATAAGTGGCGTATAATTGTATGTTGGGGCTGCCACCACCCCCGACAGATATTCCGTTACGCTTACCGTGCCAGAAATACCACTTTTTGTTAATGTCGCAGTGTTTGATGTCCCCGGCGCAGACATCGATAATCCACTTACATTAAGTCCGGAAAAACTGGTCGTTGTTGCCACTGGGGTGGTTGCTTCTGAATCATTTGCCCAATTGTCCATCACCGGCACGGCAAGATTTACATCGCCTGATGCAGTCGCACTTATCGAAGATGTTGTCACACCAGTAATATTTACAGACGAACTTGCGATTTGTTCTGTCGATGTTGCCGCCTTTATCGTTGCAACGGTGCCGTCTTGGGTTGCTGTATTATCCAATAAATGACTTACCGTATTTTCATATGTGCCAATATTTGTGTTTATGGTATCGATTTCGCCCTGGGTTGCATTAATACCCTTGATTATGGCATTATACGCGCCCTTTACATAGCCCGCAGTTGCCGCATTACCATCGGTATCCGCCGAATTTTTCAATGCATATTTTGGTGTGGCACTTGCCGCCGCCGCCGAAGATGTTGTTGCCCCCGGGTCACCAGCAACTACCTCTGCCCCCGCCATTATTGGTGATATTGCCAACAGAGCAAACAACGATATCCCAAATATTTTTTTCATTTGTTATCCTTCTTTCTTTTTTTTAATTCCGCCCCTAAATTCTCCCCTTGGGGGGAGTACGTCCGTCAGGACGGGAGGGAGGTCACCCCCTGCCAAAGGGGGAATTTTATTTCATTATGACTGTGCCTGGGCTGTTGCATGATACCCATCAACAGATACATTACCAGTTGTAGTACCAGATGCCGTACCGGTCACACTGCCAGAAGCATTTCCAGAAACCGTCGCATTGGACAATGTCGCCGTTGCATCCGCCGTCCCCGGTGTGTCCGAACCCCATGTGGTCATGGCTGGTATTGTTCCACTTGCATTACCCGTTACAGTGCCACTTATCGCCGCGTTGGAAAAATTACCCGATACTGTTGCGCCAGTGAAAGAACCAGATGTTGTTGCGCTGTTAACCGTTGCGGCAACACCTGTCTTGGTCGCATAATCATTAGTCAATGAAGTTTGGACATCAGACAAATCACCGCTCAAATCTTCCAAATCAGAATTAATCTGGTCAATTTCCCCCTGAAGTGCATTTACACCCTTAATCGCGGCATTATATGCACCCTTTACATAGCCCGCAGTTGCAACATTACCATCGGTACCCGCAGCATTTTTCAATGCGTATTTTGGCGTGGCACTTGCCACCGCCGCCGAAGTTGTTGTTGCACCAGGGTCACCAGCAACCACTTCTGCCACTGCAAGCGTTGGCAACGCTGTCAATATACCGACCAAAGATATACCAAGTAATTTTTTCATTTTTTTCCTTCCTTTGTTTATAAATAAAAAAATCGACAAATAACGCATCGCGTTATTTGTCGATTTTTCATGTGCGCAAAACATGCGTTTGCGCAAAATTTACCAAGCAGGACTTATCCTCTCTCTCTCTCTCTCTCTAGATTTCTGCGAAATTTGAGCATTTTTTCCTTTTTGTCCTTTCCCTTATGCGTATATTATATCAAATTTTATACCGCCAGTGCAAATGTTTTTTATTGGCACAAAAATATTGACAAATCTTATATTTGGTCTATATTTATAAAAAGTGGCAAAAGTGCAAACGATAAAAAATATCTTTACCATAATTTTTACACTCGTGTTCATAACGACAGGTGCCTTTGCCGCCCCAGATTGCAACGACCCGATTTATCGCGCGGCATATCCTGAAAATTGTATTAAATCAAAATCTAGCCCAAACAACACATTTCTGGTACTGGTTGGTGGTGCGGCACTGGTTGGCGCAGGCGTTGCATTGGCGGCGCAATCATCTGGGGATAATGGGTCTGCATCTACAATTTCCAACCAATCTTCATTTCCACGACTGACACTGACCCCAAATATAAGCGCAAACTATTCCCCAAACGACAAAGTCCAAAATCAAAAAATTTCTTATTTTGATTATATCGCAAATTCGTACACCGTTGATACAGACAAATTAAACACAGTAAAAAAACATGACCAATATCAAAGAAACCAAAAACAATACGACAACATTCATTTTGACATCGCCACTGCACGTGGGTTAAGCGGTAAAAACACCACCGTCAATATCATAGATGATTTTAATACTTATCATGGACACAGTGTCTATGAAATCGCGCATGACATCGCCGGTGATGCTGACATTGTCAAAACGAATATCGCAACGCCTGACGATTCTTTGCAATCTTATGATTATATTGCAAACAGCATAAACCAATCATCTGCATTTGATATTTATAATGCCAGTTGGCAGATACCATCTTCAGAATCAATGAATGCAGCGCGCGCAATATACAACACACAAAGCGAAATCAAAACATACGCTGCCGCCCAAGAATATATGTATAACATCACCAGTTATAATTTTATCACCCAATTAAGAAACTCTGCCGTTGACAACGATTCGATTTTCGTATGGGCGGCTGGCAACGAATCGGCAACAGAAAGCGGAGCTTTATCTGCACTGCCACTGGCATTTCCGGAATTACAAGGACACTTTGTAAATGTTGTTTCGGTTGATAACAACAATAACCTGGCATGGTACAGCAACCAATGTGGCATAACACAAAACTTTTGCATCGCCGCCCCAGGTTCCGCATGGGACACAGATGCCAACGATTATAACAGTGGAACCAGTTTCGCGACACCTGTTATATCTGGTGCAATCGCAATAATCAAAGAAGCATTTCCTTATATGAAATCAGAAGAAATCACACGATTGCTTTTCGTCACCGCCCAAGATTTAGGCGAAACCGGTGTTGATTCTGTTTATGGATGGGGACTTTTAGACATGGACAAAGCAACCAGACCTGTCGGCACGCCTAAAATCGTCCTTGGGAACGATACGGTTCAACCGCTAAATCTTACAAACATATCTGGGGTCGCCGCCGGTGCAATAAAAAACGCAAATGTAAAAATTGCTTTTATTGATGACTTTGGACGCGCATTTACAACAAATCTTTCAGACAATATAAACGTTGTCCCATATGGTCGTGGGTTCCAAGAATTATCAGAAAATGGAAATAATTCTGTCACTTTGTTTGACACATTTGAATTTGGGTTCAAACAAAATTATATGTTGCAATCGTCAGGGCTGATTTCTGTAAAATCTAACACTTTGACTAATTTTGTTGGATACAAAAACGAATTTAATCTGAAGAAAGTACGCTTCTATCAAAATGCCCGTTTCGGCATAAGCAACCCAAGCGCAGACGAAAACTCCCTTGTATCTGGTTTTTCCAACATATATACTGCATCATTAAAAACAGGCGCACAATTTAATAAATTTGCACTGGAAATCGCAATACCCGAAACAATTATTTCTGGCGACATGTACCTTAACATACCAGTCACAATGAACAATCATGGTGAAATATCATACAATCGTGCAAACATCAGCCTGACGACACGCCCCAGCATTGAATACACCATAAAATACGGTGCATTATCTGCGACTTTTGTTGAAAACCCAGATTATCAAAACGAATTTTTTATAATGGCAAAAACCAAATTTGCGTTTTAATTATTCTGCAGATTTTTTATACAATAAATCGAAATTGTGTATATAACTAAACGACACACCGATTGAAGTATTTGCGCCGTAATCAATTGCCTGACGTGAATGAGCGCGGCGATATTTTACATAAGGCCCCATCGTCAAATCACCCCAGATATTTGTATCCAAACGCGCCACTGCCAAAAAATCATATTCCAAATCTTCAGGAACATATTTCGAAAACGACAAATATTTTCTGTAATATCCATCAGACGTAAACTTTACCCCTTCGCGCAATTTATAATCAATACGCCAACCTGCTTCAACAGCAGATTTGTTAACCTTTGCATCAGCATATGTAAAATCATATTCGTACACACCAACGATATACAGGCTTTTTATAATATCATGATCGAACAAAGCGAAACCAGCATTTGGACGTAATACATTACGACGCGGGTCACCTTGGAATTCTGTTTCATATTGCCCACGAACAATAGGTCCCAACTTGAAAGAATCAAAATCCCAACACGCATATGCCAAATCTGATGAAAGCAAGATTTTATCAGCACTTTCATCAACAGTCTTTTCGCCGTTTACATCAGTAATACTCTGTTTACCATATTCCATAAAAAGAGAATTATCCCATTTGAATCTGTCAAAACCATATTCAAGTGCCGCATCAAAAACCCCTTTCAAATTTTGTTGATCTGATGCTTTCAACGCCGCCACAGAAGAATTCTGATATTCAGCAGAATTTTTCATATCTGTTTTTGTCCAATCAAGACCGATTCTGCGAACATTAAAATTAAATTTAGTTTCATTTGGTGATTCTTCAGCCACCGCAACCATAGGTACCAACAATGCCAAAACGCATGATAATTTTCTCATTTTTTTCCCTTTTCGCTTTGTTTATTTCCAAATGTGCAACACGCCACCATTATCAGCGTATTTCCAACCCATTCCACGAACAGCCGCCGTAAACCCCGTCCGATAAGACAACGGTAATTTTGCAACGACCTGATTTCCTTTTATAACTTGGGTTTCTATTTCAATATTATTTTCGCGCGCGATACGTTTTAATTCTGCCCAATCTTGGATACCATTTGGAACAACCATTGAAACAATAAATTTTTCATCACTATCAATCAACGGCACCCAATTTCGCACATCGTTTTGATTCAACCATTTCTTAGCTGCCTCATTATCAATGTTCATCGTGATATTCGCCAAATAAGTATTTGCAGACATCTGTTCGTTTGCCACACTGCTGGACAAAATTAAATTCATCAAATCATCATTAGATGAATTTTTAACCAAATTAACCAAAGCTTCCCTGTCCGCGTATTGCGATAAAACATTTATCAAAATCTGACGGCGCGCAGAATTCACCGCATTAATCTTTGCGTTTACTGCCGTATCACTGGTTTGATTCACAGACATTGTTCCAGACAACGTTGCGCCCAACACTTCTGATAAAGTCGCCACCGTCAACACAACAACCAGACATAATTTCTTTGGAAAAAATTTCACGACACATACCCTTAGAATTTAATATTTAATCCCAAACGAATACCCATTGACGAATAAATCGATTTGATTTCGTTTTGACTTTCTATTTTCCATCCTTGTCCATTGTAAAAATTGACAAGATCTTGTGCGTTGGCCAAACTTTCCTGATATGCCGCGATAGTTGCCGCAGAAGCACCAGTGTTTGTCAAATACGCAATTGCATCTTCAAGGTCAGTAACAATCTTGTTATAATAAGATTGACTTATATATGTTGTTGCGTCTGCCTTGCTTGCATTATAGTAATCATAGGTCAGCCCCAATGAAAACATAACATTATTTGTTATCGCTGTTGACCATGCGGCATTTAATCCTAAATGATACGCATCACCGAAACCACCTTTGTCTTCAACACTGGTTGGATGCGCCCAATCCACGCGATATGGCTGATTACCTTTGGAATCATACATCGGCAAACCGAATTCGATTCCCGCAGTAAAATTATTATTAGCATTTATGGCATATTCCATATCCAATGCAAGATAAGGACCATACCACGATGTTTCGTATTCATGGGAAGTCCCTCTTTGTCTGTAATAATAACTGTCCCCCAGGTTCACCGCAACAGTTGTTGTTCCATCAGGCACCCCAGCAAACGATATATCAGACAAAGACCCAACAACGTCTTCTGTTCTGCCCGCAACAGCCGTTCCCTTGCTTACGCCAGAGGCATCAAAAAATTCAAACAATACAAATGGGTCGCATTGGACTTCGCCCCCAACAGAAATACAATTCACATATGGATGCGAAGAATTTCCAACAAACACATCAGTTGTAAGTCCGCTGTTATCTTTGGTAACCAATTTATGTCTAAAATAACGATATCCAACAGACGGGGTTATTTTCATACGACCAACGGCAAAGAAATCTGTTAAACCAAAGCCCGCATTAAAGCCCATTTGGTTTCCGTCTTTGGCGGTACCAACACTCATTGCATATCCGGTCACAACACCTTCTGTGTATTCTTGTTGTCCATATCCACCTGTTGAAATGTCATCATCAATCATAGATGTATCACCAAATTGAGTACCATACTTTGCCCCAAAATTGATTTGCACAGGCGTAGAAGTATCAAAATAATACGCACCGTCCAGTCCCAAAACATTCCATGACAACCCGTCATAACTCAATTTAGAGCCTGCATTTTTCATCTCAAAATCCCAATCTGCAAATTCATGGGATAATGTGGCCCCCAAATGAAAACCTTTCTTGGCTGATTTTACCTGACCAGATTTTTGTGTTGCACTGGCTTTTTTTGTCACGCGCGTTGTTGTGTTACGCGACACAGTTGTTTGACTTTGCCCATAACCACGCCCTGCCCCATAAGTGCTGTAATACCCGCCGCGATTATTGCTATATGCCTGAGAGCTTCGATACGAACTGCCATCATAATAGGTTCCCGCAGCACCCGCAATAACTGGCATCATCGCAAAAATACTTACGCCTAATACAGACCAAGACAATTTCTTCATAAGAATATTCCTTTCTTGTTTCATTAATAATAATATGATTATAACATAAAATAAAAAGGTTGAAAAGGAAATACTTTTATAATATGTTTTTATGGAAATGCGATCGTGGCGGAATTGGTATACGCGCAGCACTAAGGATGCTGTGGAGCAATCCTTGGGGGTTCAAGTCCCCCCGGTCGCACCAAAAAATTAAACCGATTTTGTCGGTTTTATTTTTTGGTCTGAACGGTGGGGCATCAACGAACACACAACATGTTGCCTGCAACATAAGGGGTTCGGACGATAGTTGATAAGAACAAGCGCAGCGCAGTTCGAATCTTACGTGTCCGAAAGGGGCCCATCCAACCAATGTGATAACATGGATGGATGGGAATTACAATTCCCCCCGGTCGCACCAAAAAATCCTGATAAAATATTCAATTTTCTTCTTGCCCAAAAAATCATAAATTTGCTAACATTTTTCTAAGGAATGAAAAGGATAATACTGTTTTTTACCGTATGCCTTGGTTTGTCTGTATTCCAGACGACATTTGCCGATGATGCAACAACAGTTCGTGCGGCATCAAAACGCCCCCAGGCAACAACCACAACAACAACCCAAACAACCAACCGTGCAACGGCATCCACACCGAAACGAAATGACAACAGCCAAAACACGGCTCGAAACACCAGAACGGCAACGCAACCACAACAAAAAACTGTTTCGCGCACGACCACTAAACAGGCGGTAATCCCACGCAACAGCACAACCGCCAGCACAACAACGCAAACGCAGAAACGCCTTTCGACAACCCCACGAACAGCATCTTCACGGTCCGTTAATTCACAACAAAACGAATCGAAGAAGACATCGTCAAATACGGGTTCTGCGCGCAACGCATCTTCTGCGCAACGAATAAAACGCGTATCCAGGGCAACACAGTTAAACACTGAAAAAATAACGACAATAAAATCATTGGACTATTCCAAATGTAAAACAGTTTACTATGATTGCATGGATGAATTTTGTGCAAACAAAGATGCTAATTTACGCCGTTGTGCGTGTTCTGCACGGATTCATGAATTCGACAAAATAAAAAAACAACTTGATAATGCCGAAGATAAGATGCTTGATTTCAATCAACGTCTGTTGGCGGTTGGACTGGAAAAGGAAGATGCGGCGGCAATCAATGTCGCAACAGATGGCGAAAAAGGTTTTGCAAAACAAGATACATCTGCATCAGAAAAAATTCTGCAAACAATTACCGATTCACTTAACAGTTCGACAAAATCAAAACTTGATAACAATTTGGCACCGATATCATTATCTCTTAATATGGATACCGCATGGGACAATATCGATTCGGTTTCTGGTGTCGCAACTTCTGCAAAATCTGGCACAGATTTATACAACGCGGCAACGCCTTTCTGTGTTGAAATGGCACGCGAAGTTTGTACTGATGACGAATTGAAAATCGCACAAGACGGGTACAAATTAACCATTCAACAAGATTGCGATACGGTCGCAAAATCTTACAAGGCACAATATGGCAACGCGATGGAAAAAGTTCACGAAAGTGGCGCACTTTTGGATATGTCACGATTAAATGTTTATCAACAACATAACAGCGATGACACACTTGCCTGCAAACGAAAGATTCTTAATCAACTTTACAACACGTCAGTATGTGGCGAAAATTTATACAAATGCCTTGATATGTCCGGACAATATGTTGACCCTTCAACCGGCAAGGCGTTCCTGTCTGAAAATCTTTCTGAATTGACATCTTTGTTGCAAGAACCAGGCAGTGGTGAAAGATGGTCAAAAATACAAAAAAATGAAAGTTTTGTTAAATACCTTGATTCCAAGAAAAAATTCTTAGAACCCGCCACCGAACAATGCCAAGATATCGCAGACATGGTATGGCAAGATTTCCTTGATGATGCACTTGCACAAATTAAATTGTCGCAAAATGCAAAATTAGAAGAAGTACGAATGAATTGTACAACACTGGTTGCGGAATGTAAAACCGAAGCATTACAAAATCTTGCCGATTTTGATGCGCGCGCCCTTTCCGCGTTCAGCATCTCTGCAGATAAAACCGCTAATGAAATATGTGCAGACGTCCAAAAATCATGTGCAGCCCTTATGCAGAATGAATGGAACGACGGCATGACCGGTATCGCAAAGGATGAAACTTATAACAAAATCATAGAAACCTGCACAACCATCGGACGCGATTGTATCATAAATCAATGCAACGGAACATCTGGGAACTTTGCGTTGTGTCAAAAGGCAACTGACGAAAACCGTCGCGCAATCTTGGACAGAACAGTTTGCTGGAACAAGGTTCTTGACTGTGTCAGCGGTGCATATAATGTTGAATCTATGAGTGTTAACGACATCTATAAAACAACATCAGCTGATGCCTATTGGGCAAAACCGAACGACGACCCTGCCACCGATATATGTGCAAACGCCACCAACCAAAACGCTTGCCTTATCGCGAAACAGATTTGGGGAAATTGCGAACACAGTCCTAATAAATACACAATCACAAATAATACTGCGCTTACTGATGGTTCAAACAAATATGCAAAATCAAACAAAATATTGGTGCCAAACACAGGATATACTTTATTATCTTGGTTCGCAGCAAATACAGGAACAACCAACGCGGATGACAGTTGCAGTTCCAGCGGATGTCCAAAAAATTATGCAATGCTTAATGGGTCTTGCCAACAATTATACACAGCCCAAACACAAACATCCGATTGCAAGATAGCAGAAAGCCCCGCCCATGTTATTACCGTGGCAAATAACTTCACAAACTATTGCGAATCTGGAATTTTGGATATCTATGGCAACTGTTGCACATCTGGCAAGAAAGACAGTGGTATATGTGTTCCACAATCAACCAATAACACACCATGGCAGGCAGCACGTTTATTCAACCTGAAATGCACAAGCGCCAAAGATTATTTGTGTCCAGCAGCAGGAAACATGTCATTGTATTGCGTAACCAAATCTACATCAGCAACACCAATCACATACGACCAAGACACACAAGAATATACCTGTGGCTTGCAGGGCAATGGCTTATATGACCAAAACGCAATGTGGATAATTGTTGACGATAACGGAAATTATTATAATGCGGACAACAATAACGCAAGCAAAGTCATCATGTCATATAAATATTCTGATACGGGTTGCCCCACCGATACTACCACGACTACCGCAACTACCGAATGTCAATACACCTACAGTAATAGTAATTGGACTTGGGAAAGTGGCTGCGATCTAATTGGCGGCCGTCCAAGTGCTGATAATGAATTATTGATAAAATACCCTAGTCAACCGTAATTGATTCTATGGCTGATTGAATTTGCTTTAATTGTTCGTCATCAAATTTACCCAATACCCAATCAACAGGACTTATCGGGCTGTTGAAATCACGCGGATGACCGATACCGATTCGGATACGGCGGTATTCGTTTCCACAATATGCATCTATAGATTTTATTCCGTTATGTCCGGCACTGCTGCCCCCTGTTTTTTCACGAACCGTCCCAATTTTCAAGTCCATATCATCATGAATCACGACCAGGTTTTCCAGCGGTATTTTATAAAACTGCATTAATTGCACAACCGATTCGCCACTGTTGTTCATAAACGTCTGTGGCTTTGCCAATATAATCTTTACACCATCAAAATCAAAGCGCGTTGTCAATGCACGTTTTTCACTTTTCCATTTAGCATCTTCTGGCGCAAGCGCATCAATCGCCATAAAACCCACGTTATGACGCGTTAAATTATATTCATTACCCGGGTTGCCCAAACCAACAACTAAAACAGGTTTATTTTCTTGCATATTGAATCCTTTGATTTATACTATAATATCATATAAAGGAGAAAAATATGAAAATAAATTCATTATCTTTAATTTCAATTGTATCTGTATTAACTTGTGCATCTGCTGCAAACGCTGGTGTGGTGGCAGACTTCTATGTTGGTGGCATGGTCGGCGTTGGCGGACAAACATTATTCGCAGAACACAAAAACGAAACAGACCCATCACAAGTATTTGGCGCAGTTCTTGGTATGGACCTGCCAATATTCAGGTTCGAAGGTGAATACGATTATTTGCATTCTTCTGATTTGGACACAAATGCAGCCATGGTTAATTTATATGCAAAATTACCATCTACTGTTGTTTTGCCTTATATTGGTGGTGGTATCGGTATGGTGTTTGGTGGCGATCATACAATCACAGATGCTGGCGTAAGTACAGAATATAAAATTGATTCAACCGCGGCTTATCAGGCAATGTTAGGTGCAACAATAGATGTTCTGAAATTGCCATTAAAGTTTGATATCGAAGGCCGTATCATGTACGCCCCAGACATTTATAAAGTAGAAGCGACCAACACATCGCCAGATTTATTGGAATATGGCATCCGTGCAAAGGCGCGCTTCATATTCTAAGAACATAATAAATGATAACATTAATAGACGGAAATTCACTGGTATTTCGTGCTTACTATGGTGTTCATAGTAATCTTACACGCAGTGACGGAATGCCAGTTGGTGCTGTCTATGGTTTTTTCAATATGGTTTTGCCGACCCTGGCGGCATCAAAACCAAGCGATTCGTTTGTATGCGTATTCGATGCATCACGAATAAGTTTTCGCCAAGACATCTATCCGCAATATAAGGCCAACCGCAGTGAAACACCGGCAGACCTAATAACACAAAGCGAACTTATCCGGGCGGGTCTGCATGCTATGGGGGTCAGTGTTCTTTGCATCCCCGGGGTCGAAGCAGACGATGTTATCGCAACCATCGCAACACAAAATTGTAAAAAATCTGATAGCACCCGCATAATTACCAGCGACAAAGATTTAATGCAATTAGTGTCTGATTGTGTATTCCTTTATGACGGGATGAAGGAAAAAGAAATTCACGAACCAGAGGTTCTGGAAAAATTTGCCGTAAAACCAAATCAAGTTATTGATGTTCAATCACTTATGGGCGATTCGTCTGACAATGTTCCAGGGGTTCCCGGCATTGGGCCAAAGAAAGCCGCAGAATTGATAAACGAATTTGGCAATCTGGATAATTTATACGACAACCTTGATTCCGTAAAAAACGAAAGAATTCGCAATTTGCTTCGCGACAATCGTGAAATGGCGTTTATTTCTAAACAACTCGTAACATTAAAACGCGATGTTGATTTAGCAGGTCTTAAAATAACCCCATTCTGTTTTAACAAACAATCTGCACTGGCATTTATTCGAGAAAAAGTAGAAAGCAAAACTTTGGTTGCAAAAATAGAAAAACTTTTTCCCGGCGACAAACAAACCTGTACACCACAAATAACAGAATATGAAAAATCAATTTGTCCTGTGGTTGATATTCCAGAATCTCCAAAACCAGAATCTAAATTGGGCGAAATGGAAATCATCACAATTTCAACAGAATCAGAATTGGACACCTTTTTATCAAATGTCCACGACAAGATTGCTTTTGACACCGAAACAACGGGATTGAATCAAATCAGTGATAAACTTGTTGGGCTTTCATTGGCATACGATGACAAACACGGCGCATATATTCCTGTACGTCATATAACAAAATCTTCTGATTTATTTGGTGACAATAAACCCGTGGAAAACCAGTTGCCAATTGATATAGTCTATAAAAAACTTTGGCCGATTTTTACAAACCAGAACATAGTAAAAATTGCACACAATCTTAAATACGATTTGCATATTCTTTCTAACGAGGGCTGGGATATAACCAAAATAAAATCTGTTGATGATACGATGTTATTGTCATATGCATTAAATGGCGCGACACATGGACACGGTCTTGACGAATTGGCAGAAAAATACCTGGGACACACAGATATAAAATTCGGCGATTTATTTGACGCAAAAATCAAAGATTCAGACAGGCATTTTGAAACATTACCTGTTGATGTTGCGACAAAATATTCCGGCGAAGATTCTGTTGTTTGCATGGCACTTTACAATTTATTCCGTCCACAATTAGATGCAAATAAAAAACTGCGCGAATTATATGAAACTTGTGATTTGCCATTGTGCCCTATTTTGTGTCTTATGGAAAAATACGGAATCGCGGTTAATAAAGACAGGTTGAATCAATTATCTGGTGTATTTCACAAACAATTGGAACAACTGGAACAAGAAATTTATAAATTATCTGGGCACGAATTTAATGTTGCCAGCCCGAAACAACTTGGGGTTGTGCTTTTTGACGAACTGCGCCTGCCCGACAAAAAGAAACATTCAACGGATGCGGCGATACTGAACGATTTAATTGAAACGCATCCAATTATTGAAAAGATTTTAACATGGCGTTCTGTTGCAAAATTGGCGGGGACTTATGCGGATGCACTGCCTCATCAGATTGCGGCGGACGGTCGTATTCATACTACATTTCTACAAACCAGCACCAATACAGGTCGCCTGTCCAGTCGCAACCCTAATTTGCAGAACATCCCTATAAAAACCGAACTGGGCGAAGAGATACGTAAGTGCTTCATCGCCGAACCTGGTAAAACTTTGATATCGGTTGATTATTCACAAATTCAATTAAGACTTTTGGCAGATGTCGCAAATGTTGAAATGTTCAAAACGACATTTAACCAGGGCTTAGATATTCACGAACAAACCGCACGCAAAATTTTCGATATTCCACAAAATAAACCCGTACCAAAAGATTTAAGACGCGCTGCAAAAACGATAAACTTTTCAATTATCTATGGGATATCGGCGTTTGGTTTGGCAAATCAGTTGAATATAAGTCGCGAAGAAGCAAAAAAAATTATCGATTCATATATGGCGGGGCTGCCAGAAATCAAAGAATACATAGATTATATAACCGAATTCGTGTTGAAAAACCATTATGTTTACACCCCATGGCACCGCAAGATAGAAATACCAGAAGCCGCCAATCCACGCATGCGCGGATACGCGACACGCGCGGCAATAAACGCACCAATTCAAGGCTTCGAAGCAGACATTGTCCGGCGCGCAATGGTAAATGTTTACAACAATATTGTTGTTCCAAACACAGACAAAATAAAAATGATTTTACAAGTTCACGATGAAATCATATTTGAATGCAATACAGAACACGCAAAACATTTTGCAGATTTAATTAAAACAGAAATGGAAAGCGTAACAAAACTATCTGTACCATTACTGGCAGAATCTGTAATTTCACCCGTTTGGGACAAATAAAAAACACCCGCGATTGTGGGTGTTTTTTTATTTGCATCCAATAACAGCATACATTTTTTCACCGCTGGTTGGTTTAACCATTGTTCTGTAATAAAATTTTTCCGCACAATTTTCAGATTTTCTTAAAACAACCTCTACCAAGGTATGTTCTGTATCGGCATTTGCGACGGCCCAATCTATATCTTTTACTGCCTTTAACATCACTTCAGCATCTTGTCTTTTCGTTTCCCAAACCCATTCCATGCCAGACGGACATTTGTAAATCAAATGCTTTGCAGATGTAACGATTCTTTCACACCCTGTAAAGTCCGCATCGTGCATAGCCATTTCCTTTTGTGAAATGCCACATGCAGATAAAATAGAAACAAAAATCGATATTAAAATTTTTCTCATTTTATTTTTACCCTTATGAAAATCGTAAAACCTTTATGGCTTCCACGCAACAAAAAAAACACCCACTATCGTGGGTGTCTCTGTTTATACACAAAGTATTATTTCAAGGCTTCGATGATTCTTGAATATGGAATCGCACCTGGGAAAGCCTGTTCACCAATGATTAAGTATGGTGTACCAGAAATTTCGAAACGTTGTGCCAATTCACGAACATTTTGCAATTCTCTTGCAACAACTTCGCCTTCCATATCGGCTTCCAATTTCTTGGTATCCAAACCAGCTTCTTTTGCCAATTTCATAACATTTGTTTTGATTGTTTCTGGCAATTTTGCTTGGTTTTTCAAATCATCTTGTGTGAAATATTCTTTGTCCATCAACAACTTATCCAATTGTGCAGCCTTTGCATTGTCTTGAATTTTAGCCGCAATAACTGCTTTTGCAGGGGCATCAGACAACGCGCCATGGATAGAGAAGTTTTTCAACACAACGCGGACATCGTCACGTTCTGCCAAAACACGGGCCAATTCGCTGTGAACACGACGGCAATATGGGCAAGAATAATCAGACCACAAGAAAATAGTTTTCTTGGCATCTACATTACCTGCGATTGGTGCATCACCAATCATTTCGTTCATATGGCTTTTAACAAACTTACGAACTTCTTGATTTTTTGCTTCTTCTTGTTGAGCCTGCATATTCTGAACCATTTCTTGCAAGATTGCAGGATTTGTATTTACCAAATATACAGGTGTCCACAAACGGCATACGCAACCAGCAATCAACATAATTGCGATAACATTAACACCTTTGTGTACTACCATGCCTAAGGTTGAAGTTTTCTTGCTGCCAGCATTGATGAACAAGCCACCAAAGACGTACAACGCGATTGCCAAAACCAGGATTAAAAGTGTCCAAATCATAGTTTTCTCCTTTGTTTATTGAACAAGAAAATATTAGAAAAAAAAACTTAACTATGCAACAAAAAAACACACAAACTAAAATATTTTTCTGGCCAATGGGACATCTGTTCCTTGGGCGATACAAATGCCAGAAATAAAACGTTTCGTTATATTTAGACTCATTGGTAATTTATACAATTTTTCCATATAAGGCGCACCACATGTGGCACAAACTGCACGTCCTGTCTTGGGCGATAAATAAACCAAATTGTCAAGGCATCCACACCCGGAACATTTTGTTAAATCAAGTGCGTATCCTAAATCGGCCAGCAAATCAACTTCCCATTTCAGATATAAATCATCTGGCGAATCGGACACCGGCAATTCGTTTAACAAATTCACTGTTCGCCAATACAAATTCGCGTAAGGTTCACGTTCTGGGATAAGCGTATAAATTAACGCAAATACAGAATTCATAAATTTCAACAAATCGTTATTCATCATCAACGGCGCCGCCAGATTTTTTTCACTTTCGAAATGGAAAACGCCTAACTGAGAATCGATTCGTGCATTCCACGATACCGCACCATATTGCCCCACCAACGGTCTGTTTTTTTTAGCAACCGCACCACCACGCAACATGCCAACCAAAACACCATTATCCGCAGTAAAAACATGAGCAATCATATCGCGTTCAGAAAACGGTCGCATATTTAACAAAATTCCAGATGTTTCGATTTGCATACACTTATTATATATAAAAGGGATATTTTACAAAACAAAAAACGCCCTTTCGGGCGAATATTATTTAGTAACAAATTTCTCATAATTTCTTTCGTTAACCTTCACAGGATATTCTTGCTTCAAGAATCTTGTATAATCGTCCTGCACAAAGTGTTCTGACATTTTTTCCATTTCCTTGCGCAAAGAATCTTTTTTGTTTTTGTCTGGTGCGGGCAATGTATTTTTACCGACACTAACCACAAAAAATGCATCAGTTCCTTCTGCGATTGAATTGTCGCCTGTTTTTCCTGCAAACACAGCATTTAACACGACCAATGGAGCACCTTCTGTTCTGGAAACATTAACTTCTTTCATATTTTTAACACTTTCGCCTTTGTTCAAAGCAATCAAATATTCATTTGCTTTGACATAAGCCTGTTTGCGTTGTTCTGCTTTCTTCCAGCCTGAAATCAAAGACTTTTTCACATCATTAAATTCTGCATTATGTTCTGCCACAACAGCATCAACACGCAAGATAACAAAGCCATCTTTCAATTCAATCAGTTCGCTTTCGCTGCCCGATTCCATGGAAAACAGTTTTGCAATTAAATCATCTGACAAAACCTTATCGGACAGTTTTGTCCCACGTTCAACATTTGGAACACTTACAAACTTAGCTTTACCCTTGTCCGCAGCAGTTTTCATTGTTTCGCCTGAAATTATCATATCTTCGATTTGTTGCATTTTTTTATAACCTTCGTCATACGAATCGGGTTTGCTGTTATCCGAAGCAACAAAGACATAAGAAACAGAACGTTTTTCCGGAACGATTATTGGGTTTGCCACATAATAATTCTTTAATTGTTCGTCACTTGGTTCCGGCACTTTATAGTCAGAAAAATTAACCGTTGCATACTTAACGCCACGTTTTGCATAACGCGCATTATAAGCCGCATCAACCGCAAACTGAGGAACAGAAATTTTAGCATTTACAGGTGTCAAAGCCATTCCGCGCAAAATATCACCCCGCAAAGAATTGGCGATATCTTGTTCGCTTAACCCAGAATTTTGCAACACCATATCAAACATCCATGATTGGAATTGACCGTTTATCTGAAATTGAGGATGTTTTTTAATTTCTTCAGCGATTCGTTTATCAGACACAACGAACCTTAAATCTTTTGCGCGATTAAGTGCCAACTGATTCGTTGTTAATTTAGACACAACATTATTAGTTAACTGGGCCGCTTTTGCTGGGTCAGTATATGACGCACGTTGTTCTTCTTTGGACATAGATGCCAACTGGGCAGATCTTTCATTATTAAATTGTTGCAAAGATATTTCTTCGCCCCCGACACGAATCAGTGTTGTATCGCGCGATGCGCCACCAAATATCCATTCGGCTGCGCCCCAACCGACGAAACTAAAAATCAAGATAAACATTAAAACTTTCGCCACCGGTCTATCAGCAGCATTACGTAAATATTCTAGCATTTTTCCACCTTTTGCGATACCATAGCAAAAAAGATGATAAAAAATCAATAAAAAAGGAATAAAAATGAAATTCATCATTGGCAACTGGAAAATGAATGGGAATACAGACGAAAAAGACGCTTTGTTAAAGTCGCTGAAAAACAGCCGAACAAAAAACAAGGTTGTTGTATGCCTGCCATTTACTTTGCTTTACGGTAACGATTTTGGAATCACACTGGGTGCACAAGATATCAGCGAACACCCGAACGGCGCATACACAGGCGACATTTCCGGACAAATGCTGAAAGATGCTAATGTAAAATATGTTATTGTCGGGCACAGCGAACGCCGCCTTTATCACAAAGAAACAAACGAAACAACGCGCGCCAAAGCAACCGCAGCCATCAAAAACGGGATAATTCCTGTTATCTGCGTTGGCGAAACGGCCACCGACAAAAACGCCGGCCGTACAATGAGCGTTGTAAAAAAAATGCTTTTGGAAAGCGTGCCACAAAAAGGCGAATACATCGTTGCGTACGAACCCCGGTGGGCAATTGGAACGGGCAAAACACCAACATATGAAGAAATCGCATCAGTTATGGAAACCTTGCACAAAGCATTGATTGGTATAAAACGCGAAAACATCGCCCTGCTTTATGGTGGCAGTGTTAACCAAGATAACGCAAAACAAATAATATCAATAAAAAACATCGATGGATTGTTGGTTGGTGGCGCATCCTTGAAAAGTGATACATTTTTACCTATAATAAAATCAATCGAATAAAAGTATAATAAGAAAAAAAGTGAGCGACATGGAAAACGAAGACAAAAAAGAAGTAAAAATAGAAACCGTATCTGTTGACGACAAACCAGAAATCGCCAACGACAAACGAAATGAAATTATTGAACAATTAAACAATAAAATAGCCGAATTAAACGATAAATATTTGCGCACCGCGGCAGAATTAGAAAACACACGTCGTCGCGCAAGTTTAGATATTGAATCAGTATCACGCAATCGTGCAATGTCGGTTGCTGAAAAAATATTGCCAGTAATGGATGCCGTAACGGCGGCATTGAAAGTCAACGCCGATGATGCGGGAATAAAATCAATGCAACGCGCATTGGAAAATGCTTTTAGCCAAATTGGCATAGTAAAAATTGAAAGCATTGGTGAAATATTGAACCCACAATTTCACAATGCAATTCAAATGGTTGATAAACCAGATGAAAACACCGCAACAAATACTATCGTTGATGAATTACAATCTGGATACATGTTTGGCGATACAGTATTAAGACCGGCAATGGTTGTGGTATCGAAATAACGAAAACAAGCGATAATTATTATATTGAAAAACCGCCACATTGGCGGTTTTTTTTAAGAACAGACTCTACCTGCGCCACCAAAGAATTTACGGTATTTGAGTGTTTGCTGATAAATCATTGGGGTTGATGTTCTGGGGGAAAGTATTGTTTGCTTGTATTTGCACAACACACTTCAGTGTCGAACCAAGGACAAAACTAGTACCAGCATAAGAATTGTTACTGTTGTAATATCTAGAAGCATAACCACTCGGACAGGCACATTTCAAGCTACTCCCATCTCTTACCACTATTGTTTGTACAGAAGTATTACCCGCTGTAAAGCTACTGTTATTTCTATCAGTTCCAACCTCTGCCATGGGGCAACACATCAAATTATCCGCATTATGTTCGGCGTTGGTCAAATAAGAAGCGGTATAGCCTTCTGAACATGTGCATGTTGTTGCCTGACCGCCCGCAGATACTGAATTAGTCGGACATGGTCTGCACTCAGGCTCGCTTTCGCTGTCTCCAACATCAACCAAGTATGTATTTACTGGACAATT
>JAFWJF010000005.1 GCA_017511715.1 Alphaproteobacteria bacterium | reverse complement strand
GCGCAGGCATTTATGCCGAGCGAATACGAGAATACACAATTAAAAAAATCTTGAAAAATTGAAGTTCACGAAATTTTTTTGATTTTTGTTATTTGTGTATCGAGGAACACCCTTGGGGGGAGTACGTCCGTAAGGACGGGAGGGAGGTTAAAACAACCGCCCGGAATGGGCGGTGTTTGTTGTGTTTGTTTTTTTAGTTTCCACTTGGCGTGTCGAATGTCCAACCGACAAATGTTTTCCCGGGAACATGGACAGCCTTTTTCGGTGTATTGATATCGCCACCATATGTACATTGTCCTGCATCATTCGCATCAATATCGGTTTGGTCCGCACCATCCCATGTAATAGAAATAACATTCGCATCACATGTTGGTGTACCACCGGTAACATTGTTGAAAAATGCAGCACGGAACCGGAGTTTATTGCTGTCGTCATACACCAAATTCTCCGCGCAGTAACCAGCGCAATAGTCTCCACAAGTACTTTCGAAAGCCATTTGGCCCTCGAACACCCAAGGTGTAGATATTGGCTGCATTGTGCCACCATTCGGCGTGTATCCATCCAATTGACAATAACAATATTTTGCCCCTGGCTGACCAGTTGCATCAGTTAACGAATTGAACATCGTTGGATTTGTATATGCCTCACTCTGATTATCGCCGCTCTGCGTGCTGCAACGCGCCTTACCCCTTATCATTCCTTTGTTGCCATAATCAACTGCAAACGACATTTCTTCGGTTATACCGTAATAGGCTTGACCTTTGTTTCCTCCACCACTGTAATGCGTCTCTCCAAACCAACCGTCGCTATCTATCGACGAACTGTTTTCACCAAGCGTTTCGCCGATTATCGTTGCCAAATCTGGTGCACCGGGGTTAAGATGCCAACCGGCAACGCATTCTGTGGGCACACATGTATCAACACCCGTGCCATAATAATCATTACCGGATACTGCAGATGCGTGGTCGATTCCCGCATTCGCAACCGTGCATGCCGTATAACATTCGGTATCCGATGTTGCGCCAGCCAAAGAGTTTGGATATCCATTTGGACATGCGGTTAAACCTTGATTCGCTGATGTGCTGTAATTTACTGTGCCGTTTATTCCCGGACAATAATTACCGCTGGTACATTGTGCAACCGTTTCCGATGACATTGGTAAATAATTTCCCGCGGTCACCGTATAAGGTGTGTCCGTATAATTTGCGGTTGCTGTCACCGGCCCTTCGTATGAGTGCAGGTTCGTTTCTGTTGCCTGACCTATGTATTTAGTATCTTCCTGCATCTGACCGTTTTGTGGAAAAGTCTCGGAAGTCTTGCTTGGCACTGCGAATGCCGGCATCGCAAACGCCAAGCCGACCATAGAGGTCATTATTATTTTCGATTTCATTTTGTTTCCTCTTGTTCCTTTTTTGTTTATAAACAAATAAACCACCAAGAAAACTGGTGGTCGGGGGTTAGAACAGCATATATGCGAAATGCCCCGCTTTCGCGGCACCCCGACCTAATTGTCAGGGCTTTGACGCAAATGCGCCAAGGACGATTACGACACTGTTCGTGCCGCGCACATAGGGATGTTCTAAGTCCCGAATCCAATTCCCATTGAATTCATTTTCAATTTTATCACACAAAGTCAAAAATTGTTATAAAAAAAATTAGGGCGCATGCCCCAATAAATTTTGATTAAAACGGTTTTACAATTCTACTTTGCCATTTGTGGCAATAACATCACCCGTATCCATAGAAAGTTTTCCGCCGGCTTCTTTTATCAACAATTCACCCGCCGCAATTTCAGCATAATCAATCGGGTCAGATACAAATGCATCCAATTTACCAGATGCAACCCATGCCAAATCAAGCGCAGGACATCCCGTTTCGCGCGCATTCCCTGCAATAATTGGACGAATTCCATTTGTATTATAACCAATCGTTAAATCAGCAGGTTCTGCCAAATTAGATACGCGAATTCTTTCAGAATGGTATGCTGAAAACACATATGCGCCCTGACCCGCTTCGCCATAATACAATCTTTCGTCTATTGGGGAATAAACCAAAGCTATCTTTGTTTCACCATTTGAACGCAGTGCCAAAGATATTGCAAAATGAGCATTTCCACGAACAAAATTCGCCGCGCCTGATAGCGCCAACACAAATTCATCGCGCCCATCACCTGTTTTGGAAACATCTGGCGTTAATAAACCGGCACTTGGGCGAACCAATTGCAAATCAGCCAATATGCTTTCTTCGATTCGGGCCGACGCTTTCGCGACAAAGTCGCGCGCGCTTTTAAGCGATTGCTGCAGGTTTTCAACTTCCCCAAAATCGTGGCGCAGACCATCCGCAGTGTTCTGTAATGCCGCGAACATTTTGTTTAATTCTGTTGAACCCTTTATCAGCAATTCCATAGGAAAGCCCCCCGGTTTTATTAGAAATTAAATCCTGCAAATTTGCTTTTGAATTCGGCAGCGCGTTTACCCTTAACACCTTCGTTGTTGCGTTGACCTGTCCATGCAGGATGATTCAGATTATCAGTAGACAAAACCAAATCTTTCTTTACAGAAGAATACATTTTTACTGTTTTTCCGTCTGTTGTTGTCACGTTAATTTCGTGATATTCTGGATGAATTCCTTTTTTCATCGTATTTTCCTTTGTTCATTAGATTATTCGAATAGCCCGAAGATTATACCTGCTTTTTTATTAAAATCAAGATAAAGTTGTTGTTTTTTGCCGTTAATATTGACCAATACAACCCAAATATGAATTTCCAGTGCTTTCAATTACATTTATAAACTGGTTCTGATTTTTCCCCGAAAAAAGTGCCAAAATAGTCCCCGCATCTGTTGCCAACATATCTGACACAGTTGCAATCGAAGAATTCATTTTCTTGAAAAAACCGCTGGAAGGTCTGATTTCCGCGGCTAATAATTGATTTTTTCCCCGCAAGTTTGCGGTTTCAGATGGGACAATCACCATCAACTGACATTCTGGGGAAACAATTATCTTTTCAACAATAACACCGTCGCCACCCAATAATTCACCCCACCAACCTGTCGATTCGCAAAATACAGGATAATATATAACCGCTTCTGGTTTATCTTGGAATATACCTGCGATATCCAAATCATCAGACACAACATCCGGCATCATCCCTGTTATACCATTTATAACCTTGCGCGAAAGTTGGTAATCTGAATTACCATTTGTTTTGTGTGGCCAATAAAGAATCGGAATTTTTCTCATCACACAGAATTATATCAGATTCGGAGGCAATAAAAAAGACCACTTTGTTAAATAAACCACTTGATTTTTTATTTTTTTATTGCGGATGCCCATTTTTTAAGGTTTTCCCACATTATATTCAAATCATTTTTTACTGTTTGATAGTATTTATCTGATATTTGTATCTTGAAAAGCATGTTCGTAAGCTGTGGTATCATGGTCATAAACATCGCAAGGAATATTCCCATCAAAACCACTGTGACAATGCTGTTGTTCTGAAAAACCAAGCCGTCCATCAATATTTTCGAATCGTTATTCGCAATCGCGTTTTGCAAAACATTGATTCCTTCGATACTGCCAAACGCGGCATTAAGAAACATTATTGAAAAAGTTAAAAATACTACCGTCAAAGCAATTCCAACAACCGCCTTTATCACATCGTCTATCATTTGGCGAATCGTTTTACCGCCTTTTGGAAAAAGAGCGAAATTTTCATCATCAAACATCCACGACATTAACATCAGTGGCAACATCACTAAATCTAATGATAACTTTACAAATATTTCCAAGAAATACAGCGGTATCGGCAAAAGTGCATAAAAATATAAGACCAGTATCAAAAGACCAGCAAAAAGAATCGGAATATTTGGAAAAATCGGAACATTAGCCAATACCTTGTGCATATAATCTGCATTAAATGCCATATTCATTATCGTCCAACCAACACTCATCCCAAGACCTGTCACCTGATGAACATTTGCAATCTCACACGCCAATTGATGCCGTAATTTTGGTGAAAAAGCACCATATTCTGACGCGTCTGCCGATACAGACACAGGGTCTGCAATCGCAGTCGCAACCATGCATTCTGAAAACTTGTCATTGTCCGACACAACATAATCAAACGAAGTTCCGATAACCAACGCTGGTTCAATGAAAACATTTGTTATCAATCGCGGCAACGGCAACGCCATCAATATAATCAACACACTCAATCTGAAAATATGCGTTCCAAAATTCCCCATTATTTTGGAAGAATTTTCCATCTTGTTATTTATCATCCCTGAAAATAAATTCCACGCAATAAATATCGCCAATAATGTTGCAGACATCGGTATAATAACACGCCCCAATGCCGTATAAACTTTTGGCAATAAATTAGACATTGATATCATAACATCTGAAAAAATCTGACATGTCCAACACGATGTAAAGAAATCAAGTGCACTTTTCATATCAACTGGCGATACGCTTCGCCATATTGAAACACCGATAATACCAACGCCAACCGCCGCCCCACCAAGAACCAACGGCGCGACACCCCAAGATGCGAACGGCATCAGTGCAACAAACCACACCCAAAACTTTTTTAATGCTTTCATGATTTTAATTATACCATAAATTATCTTAAATGTGATATAATTCAATCAAGAATAAATATAAAGAGAGAATGCATACCAAAAAACCTTTGATATTGCGGTTGTTGTCGCGTGCCAAAATTTTATTTGGCGTGTTTGTGGTGTGCGCCTTTTTCAGTGTTCCTGCCCATGCTGATATTCTTGATGCGTATAACCTTGCACCGTTTGTTCCGCTGGTCCTTGAAACAATGATGAATATCGCTACTTCGCTTTACAATTTCTTTGTCGGCAAAGGCGACGGGATAATATATTTGTTTATCTATGCTTTCTTGTTGTTCTATATCAGTATGTATCTTATCAAAATGCACTTTCCAAAAGATTGGTTATCGTTCTTTGGGTTTTCAGGTGGTGGCGAAATGTGGGATGGGGGTGCAAATCCATGGACGGTGGCGGACAATGTCCTTAAACCATGCGTTCGGGCAATTATCGCCGGTGTATTCTTGTTGCAAATAAAACCTGTTTATGTGACAGAATGGTTGGTAAATCCTTTTTTGGAATTTGGTTCTGTTTATACTGAACAAATCTTGGTTAATGTTAACAATTCAACAATTGATAGTGCCGATGCGCCGGCATGTCCTGCATCAATAGAAGAAAGCGGATGGATATCAAAACGCAGTTGTGATTTCTTGGTAAAACCTGTCTATATAATTTCACAAGAAAATAACAAAGTAATTAAATACGGATTTGATTTTATTAAAAATGGTCTTCGTGGGTTGATGACTTTAATACCACATGGTGGCGAAGATATCCTTAATATCATAACCGGTATATTGTTATTGTTTGCATTTATATCGGCAAATGTGTTTATGGCGCTTTTGATAATTCAGGCCATATTTGATTTCTGTTTATCACTTATTATGTATCCATTTAATGTGTTGGCTTGGGTTGCAAAAAAATCAGACAAATGGTTTGACATATTGCCTGCGTTTTCTCAAATAATTGATGCGCTTAAAAATCTTATTATCACAATGATTGCATGTGCGTTTATATTATGCGTAAATATCGCACTGGTTCGCGCATTATTTAACTGGTCTTCATCTGTATTCGTTGTCGCGGCAGGTGGCATGTCCACATCAAATGTCCCATCTATTACAAACAGTGCGATGAATTTTGGTCAACATTCTATATTGTGGATATCAGCACTTTTAACTTTCTTTTTGATGCAAAGTATATTCAATATGACACGTGAAAGACTGGATATGTACACTAAATCTACTTCGCGTGATTTATACAATAATGTGACGGGCGATGCTAAAACAATGTGGGACAAAATAAAAGCAACGCCTGGGGCAATACAAACCATTTGGAACGCAGGGAAAAAACTAAAGAAATAAAAAATGCAAGAATTGGCGAACTCTTTGATAGATTCTGGCGTTCAATGTTGGACATGTCCTGTGTTCGACAGTTTATTTGCCATTATTTCTAATACTGCGGCAGCCGCATACCAAAGGTTATGCATTTTCAGCATTGTTATATTTTGTGTTTTGTTCGCTTTTTATGCGTTAAATGTTGTCTGGAACAACATTAAAAACGGTGGCAAAGATTCTTTATTTGATAAAACGCTTCGTCCAATTTTAATTAAATCTTTGATTGCGCTTTCATTGTTAAGCATGGGGTTAATTGTTCCGCGATTTATTTCCATGATAACTTTCGAGCCTGTGGCAATAATGACCCTGCAATATTCCAAAGCGATGCTGCCATCAGATTATGTAGTTCCCGTATATCAAAATGCAATAAATCTTGGGGATAATGGATTTTTTAATCCTGCACTGCGTGATACGATAATACAAATACTAGAAACATCTGTTGCGAATTTCCAAGTCTATATAAAAATCGGCATCGCAATTATTGACGAAGCGTTTTCCCTTAAGGCATTATTGGGCATCGGTTCATTGATTAAACACATCATCATTTGTTTTATTGGGATATTCTTGACTTATAATTTTGCGAAACTGTTTATAAAATATTCATTTTGTTTTATGGATGTTATATTTGCCATGGCGATATTCGCGTTCTTTTTCCCATTATCTGTTATATTTTTTATATTCCGCGATGCGAACGAAGCACCGGGCTGGATGAAAAGTTTAGGTTCAAATCTTGGTGGCGGACAAATTAAAAAATTGATAAACGCAATAGCATCGGTCGCATCAACAATTTTAACTTATACTGTCATTATGCTTATTATTCGTGGCTTTCTGAATACAAATGGTGTGGACGCAGATTCCATACGAAATTCGACAGAGGCTTTGTTTGATTTTGACCTTGAAAATTCCAGCGCAATGCAAATAACTTTTGCTGGCGCGATAGTATTGGTTTATGTAATAAATTATATTGCAAATCAAATTCCAAAAGTCACAGAAAAAATATTATCCGTATTTAATGTGAAGCAGGAAAATGCACTATCTAAAGAAATGGGAGAAAACGTATTTCAACTAACACAAATTATGGCAACAAAAGCGAAAGATTTGGCAAAAACAATTATAAACCCAGAAACCGCAGATAAAGAAAAGAGAGACAAATGATAAAAAAATGGCTTATTACACAGGGGCTGAAATTTTTAATGTACGCAATCGCGCTGGGGGTTGGTGTTTGGTATTTAAGTCATTCGTTGGGTGGTGCATCGTTATCTTATACCAGTGTTGATGCGTTTGTTCAACAAATCGGAGCAAAAGACGGCGATATCGCATCTGTTAACGGTTGTTTCTTGTGCAGTTATCTGGGTGATTTTTTCGCGATTCTTGGGCGTGCAACAGAAATGTTTTGGAATGGCATTGTCCATAATCTTTGGATATTGATGGCGGTTGGGTTTGGCATATTTATAATATTCCACACATTGTCGTTTATTCGCGAACAAGCATCATCAAAAGATATCAAAGATTTAACAGATAACGAACCAAAACTTGATTTCAAGAAATGGTTTGACAAGGTCTGGAAAACGGGGGCACGGGTTCTGATTGCCGGTGCATTGATTGGGGCATTAAGTTGGACGGGAACATCAACACTAAAAACCGTAACTAATTTAACTGTGACACCTGTTATGTATATTGGCACAAATCTTTCCATGATGGCGACAGGGGTTATAAGTGGCGCAAAATGCGAGATTCCAGAATTTTCAACCAAAGACGAAGATATATTTACACCTGTATTACATCCGTTTATGTGTGTTGTTGGAAACCTTAATACAGTTATGTTAGCGGGCGCGGGTGGCGGTTTTGCATTAATGAATTATGCATGGCTTGATTTGAATGGGCATTCTGGGGGGGCAATCACATGGTTCGCCGGTCTTGCATTGGTTCTAATGTTTTTAATTATCGGGTTTGATTTGTTCTTTAAGATACTAACTGTATTCTTTAAGTTAGTATTTATAATTATATTTATGCCGCTTTTAATTGCCGCTGCTGCGTTCGAACAAGTGTGGGGACTCGCAAAAGGTTTGTTAAATCGCGGGATACAAATGTTGATTGATTCCGCGATAAGCATATTGAAAATAAGTTTGAAAATAGTAATTATCTATGCCGTTATTTATTTTGGCGCAGATAAATTCTATCCAGGCCCAGAAGACGGTTTTACATCTGTATTGCCACCATTAATTTCAGATATCAAAACACAAAACATGGACGCGAAAACAATGTCTGTAATGAACGCGTTTTCAACATGCGAACAAGTTTCGCTGATTAACGGCAAAATGGACAAAGAAAGGTTTACTGCATGTTTCAAGACGCAAAGGAATATCATCGAAAAAAGATATCCCGGTGCGTTTAATTTTATGGATGACGGATTTGATTTCTTGTTGTTTATGATTGGCGTGTTCTTCTTGTACTTCTGGATTGTATCACCGCAAATTGATAAACTGTTGGGGGCAGAGGGCAAAGAATCTTTTGATTATGGTCAATGGGTCAAAGATTTTGGAAAAACCGCCTATAATGCACCAATCACTGTCTATAATCAAATCCGCGAAAAAATGAAGGACGGGAAATAAAATGCGAATTATAAAATTCTTTTCTAAATTATTGATTTGCGTTTTATGCGCCTTGTGTTTAAGCAATATTTCCTTTGCCGCCGGTAATGTCCCATACGGCGATGTTGGTGAATATGGAAATTGGCTAACTGTTGATAATATGGAAAAATACAACGCAGATTTATCTGGTGATGTAAAAAGTTTTCAACAAACATTTCAGACGAATTTACATTCTACAAATTTTGTCCCAGTCGAAGTAAAACTTGGCCTTGTATTTATGAAGGCTTTGTCATCGATTGATTATGTGTTGCAAATATCCCTGGTTCGATTTGTTATATGGTTTTTGTTTGTTATGTATGCTTTTTGGATAGGACTTGAAGCATACAGAATGATTCGCGATTCTGCTGATTACAAAGCGGTTCTATACGATATTTTTATCAAAGGTTTTACTATTGCGATTTGGGTAATTGTGTTAGAAATAGGACCCGCTAAATTATTCACCATACTGATAACACCGATTTTATCGTTGGGGGTATATTTATCAGATTTTATTCTTGATGCGGTTGCCCAAACATACAATGTTGTTATTCCGGACACATGCGCAACAATTCATCAATATGTTGACGCAAATACATCTGAACAAATGCTGATTAACGCAGACGCTGCGGCAAACATAATGTGTTTACCCGGTCGTCTTTCTGTATATTTCTATCATGCAACTGCATCCGCTTTTGAATGGATGATAAACGGCTTTGGGCACAGTGCAACGATGGTTATCGTTGGTTTGGTGTGCGCAATCATGTTTATTGGTTGTATTTTCAAGTATGCTTTTATGACACTGGGCGTTGTCGCAGATTTATTTTTAACATTACTGATGTTGCCGTTCACCGCATTGGCAGAATCTATGCCGGGCAGCAAAGAATCAAATTACGCAGGTCAAATATTTTCTGGTTTATTGGGAGTATTTAATACACAAAAATTATCATCCGTGATATCAAAGTTTATAAATGCTGCAATTTATTTTGTATCACTGGCCATTGTTATTGCAATATGTGCCGCGCTGTTAACGAACATTGTATCGATAAGCAAGGCAAACACTTACACTGTTGGTTCCGCGATGACAATGATATTATGCGGTGCACTGGTTTTCTATTTAGCAGGAAAGACAGATGATTTAGTAAAAAGTATCGGCGGGGAAATAAACAATTCATTTGGCAAACAATTACAAAACGACACAAAAACTCTTTGGAATAATGTCAAAGGCGTTGGCACAAAAGTTTTTAATGCATGGTTAAAGAAAAAATAAAATTAAATAAATTTTACGAAATCACGTGCAACGTTTTTGATTCCGCGTGTTTTGAATGCAATGGTTAAAGTCTTATCATTTTCAGCGATAACAACGCCCGTTCCCATCTCTGTGTGCTTAACCATTTTTCCAACAACAGATTCTTTTTTTATTTTCGGTTTTGTTGGTGCAGAATAATTTTGTTTTGGCTGTGAATTACCATTAAACGACACATACTTTTTATCTATTTCATTGATGAATCGTGACGGCATTTGATAAAGCCTTTGTCCAAATAATGTTCGCACCATTGCGTTTGTGATTATTGCACGAACGCGCGCACGCGTAATTGCGACATATGCCAACCTGCGTTCTTCTTCTATATCGCTGTCATTTTTCTTTTCGTTCGGGAAAACGCCTTCTTCCCATGCTGGCAAAAACACAGTATCAAATTCCAACCCTTTGGCGGCATGAATTGTCATTATCGAAACCATGTTTTTATCGTCCAATTCATTATCATTATCATCAGTCATCATCAATGCAGCGTGTTCCAAAAACTCTGGCAAAGTATTATATTTTGCAACAACACTGTTTACAAGTTCGCGAATATGTTCCAGCCTTTCGGTACTATCTGCATCCTTTGATTCGCGCCACATTTTAAGATAGCCTGTATTTTCCAACAGTTGCTGTACCGCATCTTTTGGTGGTGTATTTTGCCAATCGAAATCAAATGCAGACAAAAATTCGTTTGCCATAATTTGTTGTTTCGCAGACAATTTTGTTGTCTTTAACGCATCCATTAAACTTTTTCCACTTTCACGCAACTTCATAATTGCCGCAGGTCCAATTTGACGCGAAGGTTTAGAAATTATACGTTCAAAAGAAACGTCATCGTACGGATAAACCAACAATCTGATATAAGCAATCACATCGCGAATTTCCATTCTGTCATAGAACTTGGTTGTTCCGACCAGGCGATAAGGAATTTGGCGCGATGCAAATTCTTCTTCGAATGGGCGCGACAAAGACCCCATACGAATCAATACTACAAAGGATGAAAAATTATTATTTGCATTTCGCGTGATGGTATCTGCGATAAAGCGCGCTTCATCCCAATCAGATGGCAATGTTAAAATATACACCGGTTCACCATCATCAACCCCGGGCGCGGCACGTAAATCTTTGCCAAGCCGCCCCATATTGTTTTTTATCAAAGAATTTGCCGCACCAAGAATATTTGCGCTGCTGCGATAATTGATTTCAAGCCTAATTATTTTTGCGTGCGGATAAGTTTTCTCAAATTCCAAAATATTTTTTATTTCTGCCCCGCGCCAAGAATAAATAGATTGGTCATCATCACCAACACAACAAATATTTGGATTTTCTGTGTGCGCGGTCAACATTTTCAATAAATTCATTTGTGCCGCATTAGTATCTTGGAACTCATCAACCAAGATATACTTGAACTGATTTTGATATTTGCGCAATATTTCATCGTGGAACGCGAATAATTTTAACACGAACAAGATTATATCTCCAAAATCAATCGCGCCCAGGCGGGCTAATTCTGCGTTATATTCGTGCAATATTTTTTGTTCCACCGGTGAAAGATTCATTTTATCGAAATCAAAAACACCTTTGTCTTTGACATTAGAAATTCTTTCCACCCAATCAGACGGATTAAATTCCTTGGTATCCAAGCCCAGATTTGTTATAACGCGTTTAAGCACTGATTTTTGGTCGTCTTCACCATAGATAAGAAAATCACGTCGCAAACCTGTCGCTTCATAATTACTGCGCAAGATACGCAAGCATATTGAATGAAATGTTCCCATCCACAAATCTTTACAAAGGTGTGCGATTTCGCCATATTGTGCCACACGAAAACGCATTTCATTTGCCGCTTTGTTAGTAAATGTTAATGCCAATACTTGCCATGGGTACGCCACACCAGAATACAAAATATGGGCAACACGCGATGTTAAGACCTTTGTTTTTCCAGTTCCTGCACCCGACAACACCAAAAGAGGCCCGTCAGTCGTTTTGACAGCCAATTCTTGTTGTGCATTTAAACCAGACATATAATCAAGTGGCATTTTTTCAATTTTCCATATTGTAATTTATAAAAGATTTCTATACAATCATTTTATTGAAAATCATATGGAAAAAATATTATGGCACGAATAATTTGCTTTGACATTGAAACAACAGGCTTTGAATACATGCGCGGCGACCGCTGTATTGAAATTGGCGCGGTTGAATTAATTGACGGCAAATTAACCGATAAAACTTTCCATGAATATATTAACCCCGAAGGTAAAATCATTCCGCCAGAAACATATATGGTGCATAAAATATCTAATGCTTTTTTGGAAGACAAACCAAAGATGTCTGTTGTTGCGCCAAAATTTTTAGAATTTATCGGCGATTCACAAATTGTCGCACATAACGGACTTGATTTTGACTTTCCTTTTATAAACTATGAATTGGAAAAATTGCATTTGAAACCTATTCCGCGTTCCCAAATGCTTGATTCAATAGTCATCGCGCGCAATCGTGTTTTCGGTCCAAAATCTTACACGTTAGATGCGTTGGCAAAATGGTTTGGAATATCACTGACCGCGCGCGCAGATGCACACGGCGCGTTAATTGACGCTGAAATTTTAGCACATGTTTATACAGAACTGGAAAACACTGCCCCGGCAATAGATATAAAAGAACTGGTTGCAAAACAACACGAAGCATTCCTGAAAACCCCAAAGATAGGTAATGATTTTCCACACCGCACATTCGAAGTACCTGCTGATGAACTTGAAATTCATAATCAGTTTATGGAAAAACTGCTAAGCAATGAATAAAAAACACCGCCCGTTTTGGCGGTGAAAATAACAAAATATTTTTCAATTATTTTGATTCAGTATCTGGAACAACAGAAACTGTTTTTCTGTCGCCGTTGCCACGTTTGAATGTGACAATACCTGCGATTTTCGCAAACAGTGTATGATCTTTGCCCATACCGACATTCAATCCAGGGTGAACAGCTGTACCACGTTGGCGAATAATGATATTGCCTGGGATAACGCGGGAACCACCACTTTTCTTAACACCCAATCTGCGTCCGGCTGAATCGCGTCCGTTTGTTGATGCGGAACCTGCTTTCTTATGTGCCATAATTTAACTCCTTACGTTTTTTGGGTCTGTGTTAGGCCTTGATTGATTTAATTTTCAGAACAGTAATAAACTGACGATGACCAGCAGTTCTGCGATAGTTTTGACGACGTTTTTTCTTGAACACCAAAACTTTGTCATCGCGTTTTTGTTCGATTACATCAGCAACAACGCTTGCACCCGCGACCAATGGGGTACCTACTTTGTCGCCAACCATTAACACTTGGTCAAAAGTGACCGAACCAGTTGCATCCAGTTTTTCAACTTTTACAATATCGCCCTCAGTTACGCGATATTGTTTGCCGCCGGTCTGAAAGATTGCAAATGTAGCCATTATACTTTCTCTTTTGTTTAATTTTGTTAGTATTAAAATATCGTTTTGTCGAATATTTTATGCAAATTGTATATTAAAATTATCAAAAGTCAACTATTTTGTTGAAACTTTTATGCAAACAGTTCCTAAAAACAAATTCCCCGCCTGGGGCGGGGTGGATTGTGCGCCAGCACAAGACGGGGAGGGTTGGTATATTTTATATTGAAACACCAATAAATTACACATACAATCAGAATATGTATGCATACAATAAACAACTTAAATATCTCTCACGTGCAAATCGCAAGGCTGGCAATTTATCCGAAGTTTTGCTTTGGCACGAATTACAGCATTGTAAATTGGGGGTGCGTTTTACGCGACAAAAACCCATTGGAAATTATATCGCAGATTTTTACTGTCGTGAAAAGAAACCGGTTATTGAAATAGACGGTTGGTCGCACGATAATAAATACGATTATGACAAAGAACGTGACGAATATATGAAATCTTTGGGAATACATGTTTTAAGAATATTTGATAAAGACGTAAAGCAAGATATGTCTAATGTGTTGATGTGGATAAAGCATAATATTGATAGATTATAAATTCAACCCTCCCCGTCTTGCTGACGCAAGCCACCCCGCCCCGGGCGGGGAATTTACTATGCACCAAAAAAAACCACCCGAATGGGTGGTGGGTTAAAAACAAGCGTTTGATTATTTACTGTTTGCGGTATTCCTGTTCTGTTGCGTCTGGTATCGTTTTTCGCGCATAACCGCAAAATTAATTTCATCAGCACACTTGTTAAGGTCTGTTTTTACAGAACTACGACATGATTTTGTACCTGCGTTGTCCTTATAGGCCTTACACGCTTCCCAGGTTTTTTGCTCTTTTGACAATATCGCATCTGCCGAAGCTACCGTTTCCTGTAACTGCAAGCATGCTTTTTTTGGATTTGTTGTGATGTTAGTTTTTATCAACGCGACATTTTTTTGCAAACAGTTATAAGCACTGTCAAAATCCATCAGATTAGAACAATTTTCTGCCCCGGCAAGGTGTATCGTTTTATCATCATTACTGCTGTTTCCGCCCAGCAAACCACCAGACGAAGATGATGAACTGCCTTCAGTTTTTGCACCGGCTGCTTCCAATGTGGCGGTCAAGGTTGCCTTTTCAAGTTGTGTTTTCAAACGGCGCAAGGTCGCATTCAAATATTCATACTGTTTATACATCTGTTGTGAAATTACTGTCGTTTTAAGACCGATAATTTCCTTCATTTCTTCAATTTCATCGCTCTTTAATTCGTCTTTGCCAATTTTGCCCGAATTATATTTATGTGCATCACAAATTGCATAAATCGGGTTTATATAAGATGCTTCCGCGGCAGAAACACCGGCTCCGCAGACAGGGACGGTTTTTATATCAGAACAATACATTTTGTCTGTATCTACAGATTTACTTAATGTTGAGTTGCGCAATGTATATTTCATAGAATCTATTTCATTTATAGAACAATAATTTATCGCACCTGGCGCATTCTCATAATCTTTATCTGCGCCGATTTGATCCAACCACAATTCCAGCATATCCATATCGACCAAGTTAGCACCGTTTTTAGTCCTTGTTCTGCGCGCGAACAATTTTGCAGAATCAAGTGCCCCGGACGCGCATGCAACAACACTTATATTGCCTTTGTCGGTAGAATACTCTGCATTTACCCAGCCTTCATAAACAGCATCCTGGTCATCTTTACTTTCTGTTAAAACCTTTACCAATGTGCACGGTTGACAACCAATAGCACAATTTGATTCACATTTTGCTCTATCATTCGATGTCTTATCTTTACAGTCTGTCTGTATACAACTATAATACTCTTCTTTACAAACCTTTGGTGTTCCTTTTTGACCGTCTGCTGTACTTGGGTAAACAATTTGACCGCCACTCATTTGTGGGCAAAGATATTGCCCCCATTGATTACAGGAATCGTTCAACATCATATAGATTTGCGATAAATCAATACCCACCGTTTGCGCTATCATTAACGCATCATAAATTTTATCAATTGTGTTGTTGTATGGGTCACTGAATTCACGTGCCAATTCGCGCCATTTTTTTACACGTTTTGGTCCTGAACAACTGTTGCCACGCGCATCACATTTAGCATATTCAAACGCAGTATTCATCGCAACCTTAACTTCTTTTAATGAAGTTTCAGCATTTTCGATTTCAGTCATTATTTGACCGGTGATTGTTTGGCGTGTCAAAACATCTTCGGAAACCCCACGATTGATTGCATCTTGTTGATATGCAGATATTCCGGCTTCGGTTTCTTTGGCTGCTTCTGTTGCGGCAGATTTCATTTCTGCCAATGCCGCTGCATTTTGCGCCGCCTGCTGTTCCAGTGCCGCCTGCATTTGTTGTGCGCTTTCTGCCTGTTGTTGCACCATCTGTTGTTGCATTTGTTGCATCTGATATTGCATCTGCTGTATTTGCTGTTCTGATTGCTGTTGTGCAGCAGCCGCAGCCGCCAAATTCTGTTCATTTATCTTTGCATTAGAATTCGCAACCAACTGTGCAGTCATATATTCAATTAAATCATCACCGTATTGAACGCACGCTTTATTAGATTGCACGCACCCCTTTACTATCGCAGCAGCAACCGAAGCATCCGCACAACCACCATTGGCACACTTAGGTTGCGCGCAACGCAAAATCAATGCATTACAATTTCCAAAATCAGCCTTGGCAGACGTATTATTTGTCGCATCATAACGCCCGTTCGACAATGTTGCCCATTGATTATTTTGTGCATTACTTGGGTTATACGCAGTTAAATTAGAACCAGCAGTTGTTGCAACTGTCCCTGCCGCACCAGCATACGCAAATGGTGCGCAACAGAATAAAACTGTCAAAATGCGTGATAAACTTTTCATCTCTCTTTGGCTTTAATTTTATCATAAAAAAGATTTTGTGTAAAGGCTCAAGTGATGGTTTGTAAAAAATAAATCATCACGAAAGGGAAACCCTCCCCCGGTGCTTCGCACCACCCCCTCCTAAGGGGGAATTAAGAACGGTGCAAATTCTCCCCTTGGGGGGAGTCCGTCCGCAAGGACGGGAGGGAGGTTCTTGATACACAATATTTTTTACCAACCCTCCCCGTCTTGCTGCGCAAGCCACCCCGCCCCGGGCGGGGAATACAAGCAAGGTTTTGGAAACGAAGTGCACCGAAATCGTTGCGGTATACGCGCAGGCATTTATGCCGAGCGAATACGAGAACACACAATTAGAAAAATCATAAAAATGGAGTTTGTAAATACGAGTTTTTATAGATTTTTATTATTGTGTATCAAGGAAACCCTCCCCGTCTTGCTGCGCAAGCCACCCCGCCCCGGGCGGGGAATTTACTATGTCCCAAAAAAACACCGCCCAGACGGGCGGTGTTTTTATGATTGTTGCGTTTCCGCCTTTGGTTTCTTCCATTTACGCAGACAGCCACCTTCATTCAATTCATCACTACCACAATTCAGTGCTTCTTGCAGGCATGCTTCACGAATAGCGGCAGAATTACCAGATGTCGCACTTCCTGATGCAGGATCCATGCCTGTACCATACAAGATTTCACTTATCGTCACAACATTACGGCATGTGTCATTTCTGTAATCATACATTTGACCGTTTTCAACCATTTTGCAACTTGTATTATCTGGTTTGTCAACAACCGCGATATATTGTGTCTTTAACGGCGAACAAATCATAGTTCCATAACAATGTGGGACTTGTGAAATCTGCGAACAATATGCCTTGATACGAGCAGTCGTCCAATTTTCTTCATCTGCGTATTCTTCATAGCAATCCCAGATTTCGCTTACACATTCGTTGAAATTATCAATTGCAGCTGATGCATTTGCCAAAATAGCCGCTTCTTCTTCTTGTTTGAATTCAAGACGTTTTTGTTGCAAGGCCTGTTCTGCTGCGATTTTTTGATAATTGATATTCTGGGCAGTTTGTTTCAATGCCGCACCATAAACATCGCATGCCGCGTTTGCATCTAACAAGTATTTTTGCATAATACTGCGGCGCGCATCTGCAACCGGGCCACGCAGTGTTGCATATGGGTCATTAGATGTAATTGTGCCAGAACGTGTTCCTGTTGAAACAGTTGTGGTTGAATAACCAAAACACGCCGATGTCGAACTTACCGTTGTGCTGTTGGTGTTGCGTTCGTTTAATTTGACATCACCTTGATTATCGCCACTGGTTACCACTGAAATATAACTGTTGTAATTAAATGGGCAATTTGATGTCGCACCGTTTGCACATTTAGTGTGTGATTTGCCGTCTGAATCTGTGACACTGACCGGCGTTCCGCACGCTTCATAAATACCGTTAAAGCATGAATCAAGCACGCGTCCGCACACATTGTTATGTGCATATTCGAACAATTTGTACCCCCATTTGTTTGCTAAAGAATCAAGTGCGGCTTCACTTATTTCAGAATTATCTGTTATACCTGCCAAACCATTTACAATACCAGAAATAGTTGTATATTTGTTCAACAGATTATTTGTGTCGGTCACGGTATATTCTTTTGCCAAATCTTTTGCATCCGCCCACGCCTTTAACTGCGCCAAGATATCAGACGATGAACCGTCAATATTTTTGATATCAAAACCAAAATTATTTGCACCGGTTCCTGTACTGTTGCAATAACTTGGCATAGCACAAGTTGCGACACTACCGTCTGCATTAAATGTAGGGTGGTCTTCGCACCATGTGTTTTTATCTTCTGCTTCCTTATAAGACACGCAATTCATGACCTTTTCAGCATCAGTCAATGAAAACGCAGCCGCCAAATCATCGCCTTTGCCTTTGGTTGCAATCAAAAGTGATAACTGACCAGATAACTTTATCAATTCTTCGTTTGCTTTTTCCAACGCTGTTTCCGCAGACAAGAAATTAGTTGCACGTCCAGCGCAAGAACAGCGTCCCTTGGTATCACTTCTGGCAGAGCAAATTTCGTCCATACATGTATAATAAGATTCCATACACGTAGAATATGCATCCGCAGAAATCAAACCAGTCGTAGAATCAATGATATTGGAATAAGAACCTGTGTATAAACTGCTTGCCAAATAAGAATATGACGTGGTTGTTCCAGCACGATTACCCGCCATCACGGTCCCCGCGGCACTTACACGGGATGGCGTTGTTGATGTTCTTGCACGGACAGCACGTTCTGAACGTGCATTATTCGCCGTTTGATTACGTGCCACAACCCCACGCGAAGCCGTTGTCGTGTCCGTTGCAGTGGTTCTGCGCACCGCACCACCCGAACGCGAAGCCACTGTTCGATTTGATGTCACACCACGCGATGTTGCTGTTTTTTTACCAGGTTGTGCCGATACAACCGTTGTACGATTTGTTGTTGCACGTGGACTTATTCTGGTAACACGACCAGCCAACGGGTTAGATATCACAACGGGATCCGCGAACACAGTACGGATAGATATCAATGTTGAACACACGAAAAACGCAGCCGCCAACAAAAACACCGTCCCCATCGCATTCTTTAATGAATTCGTATTTATGCGAAAAGCCATGGTTTTCTCCTGTTATATTTGGTACGCAAAACCGCCCTGATTTCGGGCTTTTTTGCAAAAAATCTTCCTTTACTTATTGAAAGTATAACATTTTTAAGTGATTCTGTAAACAATAAAAAAAGAAACACAAAGTAAAAATTAAGTAATTTTTATTAGACAATCTAAATAAAACAGATACAATGTCAGTCATAATAACGACTTTTAATAAACAAAAAATATACAGGCTAAATAAAAATGAAAAAATATCTTACTATTCTTGGTGTGTTAATGTCTATCACCCCAGCAATGGCACAAGACAACGTATTTTTTGGTGACAAAATTAATTCAATTACACTTTATGGTGCACAAAGCACTGGTTCTGGGACATTATTGAAACTGGTACAACCTGGGCTTTGGGATTTTGGCCCCCAAACATTCGTGATGGCACAATATTCGCAACCGATTCAATTTTTCCGCCTTGATTCACGTCTTAATCTTAATGTTGGAAAAAACTTTGGCTATAACAGCAATGGCGGGCTTTCATTTTTAGGCATGGGGATATCGATTGATACCGCACTTTTACAATATGACGGATGGTATATGGGAATTGGTATCGGGCCGTTTATGCGTGGAACACGCGATTATTGGGTTGAAAGTCGATTGGTGTTCGAAGAAAAATTCTTTATTGGCAAGAATATGAATGACAATTGGAACATAGAAATATTTACAGTTCATTTTTCCAACGGGAATTTTACGCCAGCTAATGAAGGCTTTAATTTTGCCGGGGTATCTATTGGATACAAATTTTAAGAATACGTACCTGTAGAAATCAAAATAAAAATATTACATAATGTAATTGTTCAGAACACAGCAAGCCCAAAGATTTTATATCGACGGTGACTTGAGGTAACTGAACCCAGCAATACCCCACACAACTGTGGAAGCGGGTGTTGCAAAAGACCGCCCGTCTATAAGGCTCTAACCCCGTAATTACGCGTGGACTAAGGCTGACTTCGGGCGGTTTGTTTTTTATTAGTTATTACAACCGTTGTTGCATGCTGGCTTTACACGGGTATAAGTGCCAGAAGGAACATATTGCACAACTGGTTTATATTGTTGAACGGTTTCACGAACAAAGTATTCACGTTTTACAACTTCTTCTTTGTTATCACAACCACAACATGTATTTGGCGCATTGTATGTTTTTGCCGCGCGTGGCGCAGGTTTTTCAACTGTGCGAACGACACCATTATCGCATTCAATGATTGTTATAACGGCACGATTAGAAGCACTTGCACGATCCAATGCCGCACGCATTTCCATTTCATCACAATCATTTACAGATTCACGATAAACGTCAGCATTTGCTGAACCCGCAAACAAGGCTGCAACCAAAGACAAAAGAACAAATTTTTTCATATTAAAACCTTTTGTTTGTTCTCTCTCACATGTTGTATCATAGAACATATTTTTACATTATCAATAAAAAAGTCGTGGATAACCACGACTTTTTTGTTTGATGCGGTATTTGCCAGTTTATTTGACAAATTTCCAACCGACAAACTTTTGACCGGTAACTTCCATAACCGATTTTGGTGTAAAGATGCTGCCGTTATAGCTAACCTGACTCTTTGCGGTATTATTCGTAGAATCAAAGTTAGACATCGCCTTGTTATCAGCGGTCTGGACGCTTGCACTTTCGATACGTGTCCATACAATGTTAATCGTATTCGTTGTCCAATTCGCTGTGTACGCCTTATCCCCAAGGGTTGTTGCAGAAATCGTCACATTGATTTGTGGTGTGTTGCCATTAGCCCCGGTCCATCCTGCAAATGTGTAACCCTCTTTTGTTGGCGTACAAAGTGTTGCACCCACACCATATGTGTATGTCGTGGCTGGTGTTCCAGAACAACTTCCACCGTTCCATGTATATGTTATCGCATAATCATTAATGGCAGAACATGTCAAAGCACTATCATCAAGACTATGTCCAGTTGTTGCACCCGCCTTTTTACCGGTGACACTGTGTCCAGTTGGACAGGCCCAAGGACAAGCACCACTATCAGTATTATCCCCATTTGTATAAGTAGAATTCGCAGGTTTATTTGAACATGCAGCAGCGACTGCATTTAATGTTCCAACCCCAGCTCCAGATGACTGGGTTGCTGTACCATAATACCCTGGGGCATATGTTATATTATAACGACAAGTGTTTAACTCAGACACTTGGTCGAACGTGCATTCGCTTACGCCTGTTCCCTTTGTACAAGCACAATCATCAAAGTGTGCAGTTAATTCTTGGTTTCCTTCTTTGTTCCAATTTCTGGCACTGGTCAAGTTCTTCGTATAGTATTGTACTGGCGTTGCAGAATTATCATAATACCCTGTAAATACCGCGCTTGTACGTGTCGGCGTTGTCAACTTTGCATTACTTGTGTTTTTTGTTGGCATTGGTCTGTCGTATGTTGCAGTCACAATATCGACAGTTGTTCCATTGTTCTTCAATGTGACACTTGATGTTTTTGCCTCCCATTGCGCTGTATAGGTTTCGTCAGACGTATACACATAAGGCAAGGTTGTGTTTCCTGCCACATATGGTTCACCAGAAGAACCCGGAAGACCTACTTCCCAATTAATGAAAGTATAACCTGTTTTAGTACACACGGAACCGGCCTTAGATGTATAATTTGTATTATATTCTACATTTTGTGTACCCGGGGTACCAGTTCCAGTTCCACAAGAATATGTAATTGTGTATGGTGCCTCTATACATTTTTGATCGTTTGTTGCACGTTCTAACAACATGGTTTTTGCAGCAACCCGCTCATCAGTCATACCAGACATATTAGTCGCAAGCAGTTCTGCGCAAGCTTCTGGACATCGTCCTGAGCCATCTATTGCAGGAACAGGCACAGCCAAACTGCGCACAACACGACGATTTGCCGACCCAGATGGTTTATAACCCGTCAACCAACAATAACATTGACCGTAAGTAGAAACAGACATTGCCTCCACAGCGGAAACAGGTCCTGCAGCAGAAGAATTAACCTTCTTTGAACCACCATACAGCAGCCCATCATCAAAATCTACCGCCCATGTATCGCCAGTTATAAACCCAACTGCACCCAGAATTGCTTCACTGTTGGCATAACTGCCATACTTATTACTAAATGCTGCGGTACTGGTCACACCCTCAGTCGCAGCACTATTTACATATATATACCTCTCGCTTGAATTATTCAGAAATGTTGTTGACGCATTTATATCCAACATGGTATATCCGGCAGCACAAGCACTTGGCGCACAATTTTTCAGATCACCATAATACAATTTGCCAGAAAACGACCCATTACTTGCCAAATGATCGGCATTGGTTGGTGCAGGACACGAAGCATAACAATCATATACCGCATCTGCCCCCTGATCGGACTGTGTGTATGTATTTGTTGATTGGCAAGAAGTCAAGCCCTTGGCAGTTGTAGACTTTGTGATCTGTTCCAATCCTTCACAATAACTGCCCGCCGGACATACCGCCGGGGTATAACTGTTCGCCGGCAAATAATAACCAGGGTAAATTGTATAGTAAGCCTCTGCCGTTACGGTTCCGGCATCAACCCCCATGTTCTGCTTGGTCGCCGCATTTTCGTATGTTTTATTCGTTTCCATTATTTCGGTAAACGAAACACCAACCGCCGGAGAAACAACCGCCATTGCAAGCAAACTGGTTAAGATTAATTTGTTATTCATTTTTCCCTTCCTTTTTAATTTTATAAAAATTTTGACAATCGTTTTCCGCGGTTTTCTGCCGCGTTCAACAAATTTTCTTTTTTCCCTTGATAGAATGGTAGAACATTTCCTATAAATAACGCAAGCGTTATTTTTGTAATAATATAATTTTTCAATGATTTTTTACTTGATGCATAAAAATTGAAAACATGATAAAATTTTCCTTATGACAAAAAACACCGATTTCAAACCCGCTATTATTTTAGGAATGCACGATGCAATTGTATCGCTGACCGGTTTAATTGCAGGGCTTTTCTTTGCTTTTTCTGATGCGAATATAATTATTATCTCGTGCATAATTTCTTCGATAACTGCATCGCTTTCTATGGGTGCAGCAAACTATCTTGCCACAAAATCAAAGAACAGCGAAATCGCATTAAAATCTGCATTATACACGGGCGGCACATATATGTTGACTTGCTTTTTTTTAATACTGCCGTTTTTCGTGTTTTCTGACAGAACAACAACACTAATTATATCAATTTTAATGGCAGTATTTATAATATTTATATTTAACCACTTTTTTTATCGTGGAAAAAGTTTTTACCGCCACTTTCTTGAAATGCTGTTAATTTGCAGCATTGTTTCTGTTGTTGCCTTTTTTATCGGCGAAATCGCCAAAGAAATATTTGGAATATAAAAAAATACCGCCAAAAATGGCGGTTATATTTATCGTGTTTTTTCTTTGTTTCTGTACAAAATATTAGTTTTTGGTTGTTGTATTTTTGTTTGTTCTATTTTCTGGTTAACATCTGAATCAGACTTATTATGTGTGCATTTTTTATTCAATGGAACAAAAATTGCTATCAACACTGCGGTAATCAATAAATCTCCGACCGTTTGCTTTATGTCTTTTTTTGTTTCTGGTTTCATTTTCACAAATCCTTTTTTCCACAAAAAAACCGCCAATATGGCGGTCAAAACGGTTTTTATATCTATCTAGATTTAATTCTGGCGACGACCTACTCTTCCGTGGCTTAAGCCAAAGTACCATCGGCGATACGGCTTTTCCCTGTCTGGTTCGGAATGGAACAGAGGGTTTCGTCCGCTCTATAATCACCAGAATTAAATCTAGCGAACATATAGTAATCTAAAAATTTCTATTGTCAAGAATCTTTAACACTCTCTTCAAGCATATCGTTTGATATAAACCAAACGATAAGATAAAAAGTCAATGGTTCGATTAGTAATGGTAAGCTAAACCCCTCGCAGGGCTTACACCGCCATCCTATCAATGTCCTAGTCTAGAACTGAACTCATGGGGATATCTTATCTTGCGACCAGCTTCCCGCTTAGATGCTTTCAGCGGTTATCTGTTCCGAACATAGCTACCCTGCGATGCCGCTGGCGCGACAACAGGTACACCAGAGGTTCGTTCGACCCGGTCCTCTCGTACTAAGGTCAAGTTCGCTCAAATATCCAACGCCCACAGTAGATAGGGACCTAACTGTCTCACGACGTTATTAACCCAACTCACGTACCGCTTTAAATGGCGAACAGCCATACCCTTGGGACCTGCTCCAGCCCCAGGATGCGATGAGTCGACAGCGAGGTGCCAAACACTACCGTCGCTATGGACGCTTGGGTAGCATCAGCCTGTTATC
>JAFWJF010000004.1 GCA_017511715.1 Alphaproteobacteria bacterium | reverse complement strand
CGTGAACTTCAATTTTTCAAGATTTTTTTAATTGTGTATTCTCGTATTCGCTCGGCATAAATGCCTGCGCGTATACCGCAACGGTTTCGGTGCGCTTTGCTTCCAAAACCTTGCTTGTATTCCCCGCCTGGGGCGGGGGGGACCACGAAGTGGTGGGGAGGGTTGCCAATAAATATTGTGTATCAAGAACCTCCCTCCCGTCCTTACGGACGTACTCCCCCCAAGGGGAGAATTTACACCGTTCTTAATTCCCCCCCCAAAAAAAAGGGGGAATTATTCTCCCTCAGCGAGGGAGTACCGGCGAAGCCGGGGAGGGAGGGTTTCCCAGCTTCTTTCATAATAATGAACGGTTGGTACTGTTGTTTTTTTTATCCTATAACTTGCAAAATATAAATATTTATCATAAAATTCATTTTATGAAATATAAAAAATATCTTCGTATTTTTATTAACTTTATTTTCTGGTGCATTGTTGCTGCGATAGCGGCTTTGGCAACATTGATTTTAATTTATGGTAATGATTTGCCAGATTATAAAAAATTGGCAACCTATACACCACCGGTTGCAACACGTTTGTATGCAGGGGATGGTTCATTGCTTATTGAATACGCCGAAGAACGTCGCGTTTTTATCGATTTTGATGATATGCCACCACAACTGGTAAATGCCTTTGTTGCCGCAGAAGACCAAAATTTCTGGACACATCCTGGCATCGATGTCCAAGGTATTATTCGCGCAAGTCTTAATAATGGTATGCGCCTTTTGGGTTTCGATGCTAAATTTACAGGCGCATCAACAATCACACAACAGGTTGCTAAAAATTTCTTTTTAACATCAGACAGAACCATTTCAAGAAAAGTCAAAGAAGCAATACTGGCATTGCGCCTGGAACGCAGTTTTTCCAAAAAACATATAATGACACTTTATTTGAATGAAATCTTCCTGGGGGCACGTGCATACGGTGTTGGTTCGGCTGCGTTGATGTATTTTAATAAACCAGTTAAAGAACTTTCTTTGGCAGAATGTGCGTTTTTGGCATCTTTACCAAAAGCACCAAATGACAGAAATCGTGCAATCGACCGCAGAAATTATGTCTTGCGCAGAATGGTTGACGATGGATATATAACGCGCGAAATGGCAGATGCCGCAATGGCAGAACCGCTGAATATAAACTCTGGTTTTACCGCCCAGATGGATTTAGATTTTCAATATTTTGCCGAAGATGTTCGTCGTAATTTACTGGAAAGCATCGGGCGCGATACGCTTTATAATCAGGGACTTTATATCAAAACAACGATAAACCCGGAATTTCAGAAAGCGGCGGCGGCGGCATTAAGTAAAGAATTGGATGCGTTTAACGCAAATAAATCAGCGAAAGAACAAAAATTGCAAGGCGCAATCATCGCGATGAATCCGCATACTGGACGAATTTTGGCAATGACTGGCGGACGCTCTTTCCGCGAAAGTTCTTTCAATCGTGCAACCCAGGCATATCGTCAAATCGGGTCAACAATTAAACCGTTTGTTTATTTGGCTGCGCTGGAAAAGGGATACAGCCCCGAAAGTTTAATATTGGATGCACCAATTGTTGGTTGGCGCGAAAATAACAAAGAATGGAAACCTGAAAATTACGACAGAAAATTTTTGGGAAATATTCCTTTGCGTTTTTCACTGGAAACATCACGAAATGTGCCAACTGTAAGATTGGTCGAACAAATCGGGGTGCGCGATGCAATTGATACCGCGCAAAGATTTGGCGTTTATCCAAAAGATTTAAGACAAATGAACGAATCTTTGGCACTGGGCAGCGGCGAAACAACATTATTAAAATTGGTATCAGGATATTCTGCATTTGTAAATGGTGGACGCGCGATTGAACCAAAAACAGTCGATTATATCGAAGACAGATATGGAAATTTATTAAGTGGTTCTAAACATCAACAGATTGAATGGGATAGCAGCCTTTTGCCACCAATGGATGCGGAAAAATCAGAACCGCTTTCTGATGCACAAAGTTTGTATCAAATTGTTTCAATCTTGCAAGGCGCAGTTGAACGTGGAACCGGCAGACAGGCGCAAGTTCCAGGACATACTATCGCTGGTAAAACAGGAACAACCAACATGGTCAAAGATGTCTGGTTTATTGGTTTTTCCAAAGATTTAATTGCAGGTGTTTATTTAGGCTATGACACGCCAAAACCTTTGGGCAAGGGCGCAGGTTCTCACATGGCGGCGCGTGTTTTTGCTGATTTTATGAAAGTCGCGCTGAAAGATAAAAGCAATCAACCGTTCCCTGTTCCAGACGGCCTTACCATCGTTCGTGTTAACAGAAGTAATGGGGTTGCGGCTTCCCAAGATTCTAATGGTATGATTATTAACGAATTTTTCAAGCCTGGTCAATCACCAAATAAACCACAAGTTGCCGAAAAACAAGTCGAACAAGCAGTGGTTGGCGGTATATTCTAAAAATATATATTTATGCTTCCCGTTTTGTAATTTTTTGTGATAAAATGTCAGTATGAAAAGGAGATTTTTATGCTGACAGATTTTTTTATAAGCCGCGGGTATCAATTTTTTGCAAGTGGATGGACCCAATTCGCTACTGCGTTTGGGGTTGCTTTTTTAATTATGATTGTTTTTGGACGAAGCTTTATCAGGTTGATGCATAAAATACAAGGTGCGGGTCAGCCAATAAGTGAAAATGTTCCCGAACAACATAAAAAGAAAGCCGGTACACCTTCTATGGGTGGTATTTTGATTTTAATTGCGGTGTTTGTTTCGTCGTTGTTGTTTATGCCAATGCATAATGTGACAGGCTGGATAGCATTGGCATCGCTTTTGATGTTCGGTGCTGTTGGCTTTGTTGATGATTATAAAAAAATAAAAAGCCAATCTAAAAAAGCTTCTAATGGTTTGTCGCCATCAATGCGCCTGATGATAGAGGGAGTGTTTGTCGTTATTTTGGCGTGGTTGATAAATAAAACAATGCCTGGATATGTTCCGAATTTGTCTATCGTTTTAGGTTCTACAATAGAATTGCCATTGGACAGTTGGTATATCGGGTATTTGTGTGGTATTCCTTTAACATTAGGGTTTTTATACTATGTTTTTGCTTATTTTGTGATATGCGGTTCTGCAAATGCTACTAATATCACAGATGGGCTTGATGGGATGTTGGCAAAACTTTATATGCCAGTATTGATTGTTTTGGTTGTTGCTTTATACGGTGCGACACGAACAGGTTTTATGGATGCAGTTATATTCTTGCCACAAACCAGTGCACTTTATGCTGTGTTAGGTGCAGTATTTGGTGCTGTTCTTGGGTTCTTGTGGTTTAATGCAAAGCCTGCAAGTATATTTATGGGCGATGTTGGTTCTTTGGCATTGGGCGGATTTATGGGAACTGTCGCGATGTTGCTGAAATCAGAAATAATAATGGGTGTCGCCGCAGGCATGATGGTTTTGATTCTGTTGTCTTCATTTATACAAACATTTTTCTTTAAGATGACTCGCAAAATAACAGGAACGGGCAAACGTGTGTTTTTGCGCGCACCATTGCATCACCATTTCGAAGAATTAGGTTGGGCAGAAACTAAAATTGTGGACAGGTTTTTTATAATTTCTGTACTGTTTTCGGGTTTGGCATTGGTGCTGTTGAAATTCGCATAGGGTGATAAAGATGTTAAGACTTACGCGCAAAGAAGAAAGCAAATTAACAAGTTGGTATTTCGAAATAGACAGAAATTTGCTTGGGATGATTTTATTGTTGGTGGCAATCGGGCTTTTCACAATGATAACCGCCGGTTCCGCCGAAGCAGCACGTATGGGTCGCCCTTGGTTTTTTTATATCCAGCAGGGTTTTGTCCCATATACGCTGGGGTTGGTATGTTTGTTCGGATTCAGTATGTTGAATAAACAGCAAATAATAAAATTGTCTGTTGTTGGTTTGATTGCTGGTATTGGCGCATTATTGTTCACTTTGATTCATCCTATTTATATCAACGGTTCTGCACGTTGGGTTGATATTGGTGGGTTGCGTTTTATGCCCGCAGATATATTAAAGCCGTTCTTTATAATCATGACCGCATGGTTTTTGTCTTTTATGCATAAATTGTACGGCAGCGATATATTCCTTAACCGTGAGGCCTGGCGATTCAAATGGCAAAGTTGGTGGCCGTATATATTTATGTTTTTACTGTGCTCTTTTCTGATTTTCAGACACCCAGACGTTGGTACGGCGGCTTTGTATTTTGGGGTTTTGGTTATCATGCTTTTTGTCGCGGGCTTTCCGTGGAAATTTATGCCGGCGATATTTGGCGCTGTTATAGCATTGGCAGCCGCAGCGCTTGCTTTTATGCCACATATTCGTTCACGCGCAGCGCATATTTTTGATATTGTTCCAAGAACACAGGCGTGGTATTCAATCAATTCAATTAAACATGGTGGACTTTTTGGCAGTGGGGATGAAGCCTATGTAAAAGATGTTTTGCCAGAATCTATAAACGATTTTGTTTATGCATCAATCGCAGAAGATTGGGGGGCAATAGGTGCGTGTGCATTGGTTGTTTTATTGTTCTTTGTGTTTAGTAATTTGATAAAACATGCAATTTCTGCCCGGGATGATTTTGTTGTGTATGCGCTTGCCGGGGCGGCGGCGGTGTTTGGTGGTCAGATATGCTTTAATTTGATGACTGCGCTTCATTTGGTTATCGACAAAGGCATGACATTACCATTTGTGTCTTATGGTGGTGTTTCGTTTATAACATTTTGTATATTGTTTGGGATGGTGTTATCACTTATTCGTGAAGACACTTGGCACAGATAAGGGGGCAAAAATGAAAATATGGATTGCAACAGGCGGTACGGGTGGACATGTTTTTCCTGCGCTTAGTGTAGCAAAGGAACTGGAATCGCGCGGCCACAAAATCACTGTTTCGACAGATGGACGTGTTATGAAAATGGTGCGCGATGGCAAACCAACGAAAGCAAAAGTTGCTTTTGTTTGGGCGGCGGGCGTTGGTGCAAAATCAAAAATAAAGCAAATGATTGCGCTGGCTAAAATAGGTGTGTCAGCGATGGCGTTAATTGTTCGTTTTATGTTTTCGCGTCCGCAACGCGTGGTTGCTTTTGGTGGGTATGCTTCTGTTCCGGTGGTGTTTGCTGCACATGTTTGGAAAATACCAACATATTTACATGAACAAAATGCAGCAATTGGGCGTGCGAATAAATTTACAATGCGGTGGGTAAAAACTCTTATGACCAGTTTTGAACGTGTAGATGGCATGCCTAAAAACACAAATGCGCGCGTTGTTTATACTGGGCTGCCAGTGCGTGAAGATTTTATTAAAAATGAAAATGCGCCATTAAAACATGAAAATAAAATATTAGTGACAGGCGGTTCATTGGGGGCACAAATATTGGACGAAATAGTACCAGTTGCGATTGCTGGGATGAAAAACAAAAAGGTTTTTATAACCCATCAAACGCGACCAGAAAACGTAGAAAAATTACAACAGTTTTATGCGTCTCATAAAATTCATGCAAATGTGTTGTCTTTTATTCGTGATATGGCAACTTCTGTGGTTGATGCAGATTTAATAATAGGGCGCAGTGGTGCTAGTACGGTTGTGGAATTAGAAACTGTTGGCCGCCCTGCAATATTGGTGCCGTTAAATATTAACCCCGATCAAGCAGCAAACGCAGCATCTTTTGCAAAATTAGGTGGTGGTTTCGCCATTGAACAAAGCAAATTTTCTGCAAAATGGTTGGCAACAACATTGGATGATTTATTCGATAATCCAACGCGACTTGATAAAATGGCAAAGAAGTCATATGTGCCAAATTTAGCAGTCCAAAAAATATCAGATACAGTCACAAAATAAAAAATGCCCAATCGGGCATTTTTTACTTGCCCCCGATTCGTAATTTGTTCTATGATTAATTAAGGAAGGAAAGGAATGAAATATTTTTCGTCATCTTTGATTGCATATTTTATGTGTGTGAACGCCGGGATTTGTGCGTATTTGCCGGTTGTTGATGTTTCGCGTGGCGGAATATCTGCACGTGCTGCATTTGGCGAAGATATTGTTCCTGAAAAAACTGTTGCGGTTTCACCGGTTGAGAAAAAAACAGCAAAAGCAACAAAAAGCGTTGTCGCGCGCAGTGCAAAAAAAACAAACAGCACACCAGTACAAATTGCAACCGCAGATGTGCTGAAGCCAAATCGCCCAAGTGCTGATTTGTGGGCACGTAATGCGGATGTTTCGCTTCGTATGCCTCGTATTGATGAAATCGCAGTGATAAGTTCAGATGCTTTATTACCCGAAGAATCAATTGATGCAGAACCAGTGAAGATTGCAACAGTGGAAAAAAATATGCCTGCGCCGATTGCACGGGATGAAGCATTGGAAGAATTGAAACAGTTAAGGGCGGAAGTTTCGCGCCTTAGCAAATTACAAGAAGCACAAATTGCAAACGCGCGTCCGATATCTGTGCGAACACCAATCGCAGGCGATACAAATGTAATGCCAAAACAAGACACTGTAAAATCAAATGGCGTGTCAGTTCGTCGTGATGTTGTTTCGATGGATACAACAAAACAGATTGCAAATCGTAGTCTGAAAACTGTCGCAGAACCCAAGATGGCATCTGTGGGCAAAGATTTGACCAAACTGTCGCCGAATGAGTTAAAGAAAGCTTTCAAAAAGACTTATTTATCAGAAAATAAACATTTGTCTACATATCAAATTGATGATAAATTTGATGTGGTAAGTGATATGTCTTTTGATATCGAAGGTTTTTCAACTACACCTGATTTGTCTGAAATGGAAGGTGGTGTTCGCAGTATGGAAATAAAAATATCTTTCCTTAACGATGACAGTGGTTTGTCGCGTGAAAATTATAATTTATTATCAGAAACGGCCGCAATTGTTGTAAATAATCCAAAACGTGCAATTCAAATCGCAATACCAGAATCTGCAACACACACCAAGGCAGCGCGTAAATTGGCGGCAAAACGTTTGGCAATTGTCGAACAAGTTTTGCGCGATACCGGGATTGCAGAACAAAGGATTGTGCCTGTGCTTTCACAACGCGTTGATGATGAATTTGTGTTGCGTGTAATTTCAGGGGATACATTTGAATCTTTGCGTCAACAAAAACGTAATATGTTTGGTGACAATGTGTCTTCCAAGACATACAAAAGCATGACGTGGTAAAAATATTTCAATTTTTAATAGATTTTATATGCCCGCCAATTTGTCCTGTGTGCGACAGAAGTGTCGATGTGCATGGAAATTTATGCAGTGCATGTTGGACGCGTTTTAATTGGATATCTAATCCGAAATGTTATAAATGCGGTTATCCATTTCCAGCAGATTTAGATTTGGGGTTAAAGCCACTGTGTCCGCATTGTGCAGCGGGCGAATGTGGTTTAGATTTTATTCGTTCAGCGTGTGTTTATGATGATATGTCAAAAAGCATAATGTTGCCTTTTAAGCATGTGTCGCAATTGAAATATCAAACATTGATGTCAACTGCAATGATAAATTGTTTGCGTGATCTAGATTTAGATGTTGATGTTGTGTTGCCTGTGCCGTTGGCTTATAAAAGATTGTTTAAACGTGGGTATAATCAGGCGGCTTTGCTGGCACGCCCGATTGCAAAATATTTTAATGCAGAAATGGATGTAGATTCGCTTTCGCGTAAATACAAACAAGATATGGGGCATAAAAGCGCAAAACAAAGACGCGAAAATGTGCGCGGTGTTTTCACCGTAAAAAACACAGATAATATACGCGACAAAAAGATATTGATTGTTGATGATGTTATGACCAGTGGTGCAACATTTTATGAATTAAACCGTGTTTTGCGCAAAGCCGGGGCTTCCGCTGTGTACGCGGTTTCGTTTTGTCGTGTGGTTCATGCAATTTAATGGTTTATGTTGCACAAAGATTGTTGTAAAAACTTTGCAAGTTCTAATTCGTGGCCGCTCATTGTTTGGGCTGTTTCCTGCAAATCAATTTTTTCTTTGCAGGCATTGATTATATCAACCATGTCTTTTTGGTCAGATGTTAGTGGTTTAGAATCATTTTGATTCCATCGCACAGACAGTATGTTTTTATTATTCGCAGATACATAATAATTATTTGTTGCCCACCCGTTTATCACTGATAATATTTCATGTCCAGTTTTGTCTAAAACCGTGTATTTTTCGCCAACGGGAACGCTTGTTCGAACAAGGCGGTTATTGTGAATAGTTTCTTTGATAAGCATTTTGATAATTTTATTCATGTTTTTCCCTGTTTTTTACATAGAAATCATACGCTTTTCATGGGCTTTTTGCACTAGGAACGTTTTGCGTTTATTTATTTGATTTTGTGTTTTTATTGTGTAAAATTTGACTGATTGTAAAAATAGCGAGGACAATAATGAACATAGATTTAGGCAAGAACATAAATACGCGCGATTTGGAAACCAGAATACAAGAGTTTTGGGATAATAATAATTTCTGGGATAATGATGTTAATTCATCGAAAAAATCGTTTTGTATAATGATGCCACCCCCAAACGTGACAGGTAATTTACACATGGGGCATGCATTAGACAATGTTTTGACTGATATTGTATGTCGTTATAAACGTATGGCTGGTTTTGATGTGCTTTGGCAACCAGGCACAGATCACGCGTCAATCGCTACACAGTTATTGGTGGAACGTGATTTGTCTAAACGTGGTATTAATCCACACAGTTTGTCTTTGGATGAAAAATTGAACGCTGCATGGACATGGAAAGCAGACAAAGGCGGACAAATTATGAATCAGTTGCATGTTTTAGGTGTGACACCAGTTTGGAAACGTGAAAGATTTACTATGGATGAAGGTTTGTCACGCGCTGTCACAAAATTGTTCGTAAAGATGTATAACGAAGGTTTGATATATCGTGAAAAACGTCTTGTTAACTGGTGTCCTAAACAACAAACTTCTGTATCTGATTTGGAAATAGAAACGCGTGAAGAACATGGTAAGTTTTATTATTTCAATTATCCATTAAAAGACGGTGGTTTTATTGAAATTGCGACAACAAGACCCGAAACTTTGTTTGGGGATAAAGCAATCGCGGTTCATCCTGAAAACGAAAAATTAAAACATTTGATTGGTAAAAAAGCAATTATTCCATTAACTGACATTGAAATACCAATTGTTGGTGATGAACACGCAGATCCAGAAAAAGGTACTGGTGCAGTAAAAATCACACCGGCACATGATTTCGATGACTTTGAAGTTGGACTTCGTCATAATCTTGAACCTTTGTGTATTTTGACTAATGATGCAAAGTTGAACAATGAAAGTGTCGTCCCTGAAAAATATCGTGGTATGGACAGGTATGTTGCCCGCAAAGCAATTGTGGAAGATTTAGAGGCTGCCGGTTTAATGGTTAAAATCGAAGACAGGGTCATTCCAACGCCTTATTCGGAACGCGGTAATGTTCCTGTTGAACCAATGTTAACAACCCAGTGGTTTGTTGATGCTTCAACTCTGGCACAGCCTGCGATTAAAGCCGCCGAAGAAGGTAAAATAAAATTCTTGCCTGACCATCGTTATAATTTGTTTATGTCGTGGATGAAAAATATTCGTCCGTGGACTATTTCACGTCAGTTGTGGTGGGGGCATCATATACCTGCGTGGTATGATGCAGATGGAAATGTTTATGTCGCAGAAACAGAAGCCGAAGCCATAAAGCAATCTGGTGGAAAAACATTAACGCGTGATGCGGACGTTTTGGATACTTGGTTTTCGTCTGGGCTTTGGCCATTTTCAACATTGGGTTGGCCGGATGATACATTGGAATTGAAAAAATATTATCCAACAGATTTATTATACACTGGCGCAGATATTATCTTTTTCTGGGTTGCGCGTATGATAATGATGGGTATGTATGTGATGGGTGATGTTCCGTTTCATACGGTTAATTTCCACGGACTTGTTCTTGATTCCAAAGGACAAAAAATGTCCAAGACCAAAGGTAACGGCACAGACCCATTAACTGCGGTTGATAAATTCGGTGCGGATGCACTGCGTTATTGGATTGCGACTGCACCAATTGGAACAAGTTTGCGATACAGTGATGATGAGGTTAAACGTGGTTCTAAACTGTTAACTAAACTTTGGAATGCGGCAAAATATGTTTTGATGAATCTAACCGATTTTGATCCAAAAACAGCAAAACAAATTCCAGTAAGTGAACGTTTTATCGAAGACAGATGGGTGCTATCGGAATTAAACAAAACGATTGCAGAAACGCGTAAGAATTTAGATAAATACGACAACTATAATTCACGCAGTGCAATTGATATGTTTTTCTGGGATATATTCTGTGATCAGTATTTGGAATTTATCAAAGACAGATTCTGGAGCCCAGAAAAATATAGTGCAGAATCTAAATTGTCTGCTCAATGGACATTGTACACGGTTTTGCGTAATATAATCGGTCTTTATGCACCATTTATCCCATTTATAACTGAAGAATTATGGCAAAAAATTTATAAAGATGTTGAAGGTGGCGAAACTTTGCACCTGACCGCTTATCCAGAAGTGAAATCTGAATACGATACCGATGTATCACAAATGAATATCGCTTTGGATATTCTGAAAAATGTTCGCGGACTTCGTACAGAACGCAAGGTTGGTAATGGTGCGAAATTAGAAACTTTAACTATCCCAGATGATACACCTGAAGTTTTGCATGGACTTATAAAATCTGCAGCACGCGCAAACGAAATTGTTGTGGGTAAAGAAATTGATTTTGTTGTTGCGCAAAACAATCAATAAAACAAAGGCGATGCAAATGGCAAATAAATTGGTTGAAGAACATACAATAAAATCGTATCAGTGTGACAGGTATGGTTTTATGCGTCCAATTATGTTGATGAACGAATTGCAGGGGTTGGCAGGCAAACATGCAGATTTGCTTGGGGCAGGGCGTGAATACTGTTTTGCGCGCGATATCGCCTGGGTTGTGACACATATGTTTGTCGATATTATTGATATGCCGCGCGCCAAAGAAAAATTAACCTATACAACCTGGCCAACGGTGCCTGGTGGTGTGCGCAGTGAACGTGATTTCGAGATTCGCGATGAAAAAGGCAATTTAAGGGTTCGGGCAATATCTCAGTGGGTTTTGATAAACCTTAAAACCCGCAGACCTGTTCGTATATCTGATTATATACCAGATTGGAACGGTATAGATGAACGTGTTTGGGAACGCGATTTTGATAAGTGTGCTGATTTTGTTCCGACCAAATCGCATATAATGGCGTGTCGTTTTGATGACATTGATGTTAATCAGCATATAAATAATGCGGTTTATACTGTTTGGGCGACAGAAAGCGTTGGCTTTGATTTTCGTAATCAACACAAATTGCGTGGCATAGATGTTTATTTTGAACATGAAATAAACCCAAACACCCCAACAGTTCGTATAGATGTTGCATTTGATGGAAACACAACGCATCACAAAATTATGACAGACGAAATCGAACATGCAAAAATAGTTTGTTATTGGGAAGATAGATAAGTTCTTTGCTGTTGCGTATTGATGAAAAAAACACCCGATTGGGTGTTTTAGTTTTCTTTCTGAACCATCAGTTTAGTTAACGGCAGACACTGCCAAACGTTTACGACCACATGCGCGACGACGATTCAAAACATCGCGTCCAGATTTGGTCGCCATTTTTTCACGAAAACCGTGTGTTTTCACGCGGCGTGTTTTAGATGGTTGATATGTTCTTTTTGTTGCCATTTGTTTTATCCTTTTAACTTTGCTCTATTTAATCACATGTTTTTGCAAAACGCAACTATTTTATTTACTTTTTACCAGCCCCAGTTTTTTTAGCCCTTCAATGAATAAAAAGTACACAAAAATTGCCGCGAACAGGTTCCAAAATGGTAAAAATATCCCATTTGTCTTCATTTTTCTTTACCTTTGGTTATTTTTATATTTGTCTGCAAAGAATTTTTTCCCTATGCATTCGCGGATAAACGCTTCTTTGCAGTTGCCACATTTAATGCACCCCAGGCATTCTGTGTTATCTTTTGCACCACATAAATATTTTACGTATTTTCCATTGGTGGCAACAATATATAAAGATTGATTGCGTTTCATTTTGTTTTTTGCTTTGAACGGGTGCGAATGCAGAACGGAATAAAAATGGTACTGCATGCAATTGCCTTTTTGTGGGACAAAGGCATTCAGTTCGTCTATGAATGCATAGACTTTGTTGTTTGGTAATTGTCCGATTTTCAAGCGGGGACCTTTGTATATGTCATCAAAGCATACCCATATATCGGTGTAATTAAAATTTTTGCTTGCATAAGGCATTTTTTTTGCTCTGTTTGTTTAGGGCAATTTTAACACGTAGATTGCGTTTGTCAAGTTTTTCAGATTGTGTATTTTTTTGTGATTTTTGCGCTTTATTCCTTGACCCGCGTGGTTAAATTTTGCTATGTTTTTACTATCGAAAAATAGGGGAAAATAAGTATGTCTGAAATTATTGAAACAAATGAAATTAACGAAGTAAAAGTTCCAACTTCGCCTATTGAACATGAAATGCGAACTTCCTTCTTGGATTACGCGATGTCGGTTATCGTAGACCGCGCGTTGCCTGATGTAAGGGACGGCTGTAAACCGGTGCATCGTCGTATTTTGTATGTTATGAATGAAGTTGCACCTGCGACCAAGGCAACGGTAAAATCTGCGCGTATCGTGGGGGACGTGATGGGGCGTTATCATCCACACGGCGATTCTTCTATTTATGAAGCGATGGCGCGTATGGCACAAGATTTTTCTATGGGTGAAATGCTGGTTCAGGGTCAGGGTAACTTTGGTTCGCGCGATGGTGATAAACCCGCGGCTATGCGTTATACAGAAGCGCGCCTTTCTAAACTTGGTGCGTCCTTGATGGAAGATTTAGACAAAGATACTGTTGATTGGCAACCTAACTTTGATGGCACTTTGCAAGAACCAATCGTTTTGCCAACAAAATTCCCTAACTTTTTGGTCAATGGTGGTTCGGGTATTGCTGTGGGTATGGCGACAAATGTTCCAACCTATAATTTGGGTGAAGTGTGTAATGGTATTTTGGCTGTTTTGGATAACAAAGATATTTCTGACGATGAATTGTTTGGAATTATCCCAGGGCCAGATTTTCCAACAGGCGGAATTATTATGGGGCATGCCGGCGCATACAAAGCGCACACAACGGGGCGCGGTTCAATAATTGTTCGTTCTAAAACCCATTTCGAAACAGTGCACGATCATACTGCAATTGTCGTTGATGAATTACCGTATCAGGTTAATAAATCACAGTTGATAATTAAAATTGCAGAATTGGTCAAAGATAAAAAAATTGAAGGCATCACAGATATTCGCGATGAATCGTCCAAGGAAGGCTTGCGTGTGGTTATCGAATTGAAACGCGACACCATGCCAGAAGTTGTCCTTAACCATTTGTTCCAAGATACAGAAATGCAATCTAATTTCCCTGTGAATATGATGGCGTTAAATCGTGGCCGCCCAATGTTATTTACTGTGCGTACTGTGTTAGATGCGTTTATCGAATTCCGTGAAGAAGTTATAAGACGCAGAACAATATTTGATTTGAACAAAGCACGCAATCGTGCGCACACATTACTGGGGTTGTCTGTTGCATGCGGCAATTTAGATGAAGTTATCAAATTGATAAAAGAATCTGCAAACCCAGATGATGCGCGTACTGCGTTGTTGTCGCGTGGTTGGGCGGCATCTGATATTGAAAGTTATATCAATTTGATTGATGACCCAAATACTGAATACAAAGACGGCATGTTCTATATGTCTGAAGACCAAGCCAAAGCAATTCTTGAATTGCAACTGCACAGATTGACCGGTCTTGAACGCGATAAAATACACAACGATTTGACTGAATTGGGTGCAACAATCAAAGATTTGTTAGCGATTTTAAGCAGCCACGAACGTATTGTTCAAATTATTCGCGATGAAACTGCGGCGGTGCGTGATAATTGGTCGCAACCGCGCAGAACAGAAATATCTGATGCGGAAATTGATATCGATATCGAAGATTTAATTGCACGCGAAGATATGGTTGTAACAGTATCAAATACTGGATATATCAAACGTGTAAGTTTGGATACTTACCGTGCACAAAAACGCGGTGGCAAGGGACGTAATGCAATGACAACAAAAGACGATGATTATGTTGTAAATGTGTTTGTTGCAAACACTCATACACCGTTGTTGTTCTTTTCTTCCAAGGGATTGTGCTATAAATTGAAAACATATAAATTACCGGAAGCATCTGCCGCAGGCAAAGGTCGTCCATTGGTTAATTTATTACCGCTGACGGACGGTGAAACAATAACCGCAATTTTGCCAGTTCCAGAAGATGAAGTTAAACGTGTGGCAGAATCTGGGGTTGAACACTTCCTTATGTTCGCAACAGCGTCAGGTACGGTGCGCAGAAATCGTATGTCTGATTTTGATTCTATCCGCGCAAACGGAAAGATTGCAATGAAATTGGACGAAGGTGATTCTTTGATTTCTGTATTACCATGTAATGAAAACCAAGATGTATTCCTTTCCACATATCGTGGTCGTTGTATAAGATTTGCTGTTCCTGAAATTCGTATATTCGCAGGACGTAATTCAACCGGTGTGCGTGGTTTAACATTACAAAAAGATGATTATATTATCGGTATGGCGATGTTGAATCATGGTGAATCTGATTCAGTGGTTCGTGCTGCGTATGTAAAGCAAAGTCGTGCGTTGCGCCGTGCACAAACCGGTATCGAAGAAGAAGCGGATGCTGATGAAGAAAATACAACACTTGTTTTGTCTGACGAACAAATGGCGAAAATGGCGTTAAGTGAAGAATTCATTTTGACTGTTTCTGAAAATGGATTTGGAAAACGTACGTCATCTTATGAATATCGTTTGACGCATCGTGGTGGTAATGGATTTACCAACATTAAATTGGGTGGCAAGAATACTGCGGTTGCGGGTTCGTTCCCTGTACATGATGACCAAGATATTATGATGGTTACAAACGGTGGTAAAATTATCAGAACACCTGTCAAAGACGTTCGTATTGCGGGGCGTTCAACCGCGGGTGTGACATTGTTCCGCACCGCCGAAGGCGAAAAGGTTGTGTCTGCCATCGCGATTGATCACGAAGAAGAATCAAATGACGAAGAAGTCGTTGTTGCAGAAACAACAATTAACGAATAACAAATTTGGTGCGCAGCTATGGAAGATAAAAACGAGTTTTTTATTCCGATAAATCAAGTTGCCAAAGAACTGGATGTGCCTGCGCATACTTTGCGGTATTGGGAAAAACAATTTCCGGGCAGCATTCGGCCTGTGACGGGTGCCGGTAATCGCCGGTATTATCGTCGTGAAACGATTGAAAAACTGCGCGCGATAAAATCGCTGCTTTATGACAAAGGTATGACAATCGCAGGTGTTAAAAAGATTCTGCATAATGGTACTTTTGCTAATGAAGCAAATGTTGTGAAAACACCGGTAAATGCCGGGGAAAAAAGTTCCAGAATATCGGCACTAGATGTTGGTGACATAGATTCTGTGATAAAATTGTTAAATCAGGCAAAAACATTTCTTGAATAAGCAGGAAAAAATTAACAAAAACACCGGCAAATGCCGGTATTTTCATATTGGAAAATTGTGAAAAAATATCTTTGGGTTTAATTTTGTTTTGTGATAAAATTATGCAGAGAGATGAATAAGAAATTTTTTGTTTTGATGTGTTTATTTTTATTGCCGTACAATGCGCTGGCACGGGATGTTCTGCCGTTGGATGATGCATTGCGGGCGACTTATATCGCATGTATCGGTATTGATGAAGAATTGTCAGATCTGAAAAAGATGGCAGGAATAAATACTGCAATCACAGCGGTTGGGACTGGGCTTGGTGCTGGTGCGGTTGCAACAGGCTTGACCAAGGCAAAGACAGACGAACTTTTGGCACAGAAATATCAAGAAATGAAAGATTTGTCATATGCTGCGGCTGTTTGGGTTGAACCGGCAGATCCAGAAAATTTTCTACAAGGAGTTAAGGCATCTTTAGAGGATACAAAATCTGCAGATTATAAGTCTTTCCCGGCAGTGTCAGATACACGTCAGGCGGAAATAGATAGACTGGAATCAAAAAGCAAAAGACTTGGTAATTGGCGTACGGGTCTGTTGGCGGGAAATACTGCTACAAATATTGCGGGTGCGATAATTGCAGGAACAAACAAGGCAGATAAAAGTTTGCAAGAACAAATAGACGATTGCCGTTCTTCTGTCAAATCTCTGCGAGATTCGATAATTGTGGCAAAAATGGAAGGGCAAGATGTCGCGGAAGCGAAACAAATACAGGATGCGTGCAGTGGGTTTGATTATGTCGATATCAGTAAAATTAATAAACGCGCGACCGGTGCAATGGTGTCTTCATCAATAGGTGCCGGAACAGGTTTTGCAGGAACGATAACAAGTGCGCTGGCAAATTCTAATAAAGTTCGCAACAATAACACAGACCAGGGTCAACAAAAAGAAAAAAATCTGAATACTGCATCAAATGTTTTGGCGGTTGGCAGTACTGCGGCCAGTGCAACTGCCACCGTGTTTAACGCAACACAAATCAAGGCAATCAAAGATGTTGCATCTGTTGCCGAACAATGTTCGGGGGTGTTAAAATGAAGCGCAACTATTTGATTTTTGCAGTGTTGTTAATTGGGACACTCCATTTTAATATGGCGCATGCTTACACAAATCTGGAAACTTTCATAGCCCCAGATGTCGCACAGAAAGCAATTGAAAAACATTTTGCACATATGGCAACACGATATCTTGATGGGGCACCAAAAGAACTTGACGATAGTGCCATATTGTTAAATGTCGTCAATGCTTACAACAATATGCTGAAGCAAACAGGTGGCTTTGTGTCTGTTGTTGGCATTAATAATTTGTGCAAGGTGGCATTTGTTGATTATGAAAAATATGCCAAAGGCGAAACCACAGAAAAACGCAAGTTGGCGTTTGTAAATAAATGTATGGCGTTTACCACAGATTTATTAAGTGAAGACCAAGAAAAACTGGATACAAAATGTCCATATATTATAAGCAAGGTTGGTGGTTCGCAGACGAAAATAAAATACGAATTGTCTGATAAAACCGGGTTTATAAGGTCTGGCGGTTCTATTGCGTGGCGATTTTTTAACCCTGGTAATTTGCGTGGCAGCGATTTGCAATGTACAACAATAAAAACCAAGCCGAATGGAAATTTTGCTGTTTTCCCCGATGCGGAAACAGGAAAGCAGGCTTTATATAATTTACTTTCTACTAATCCAGGATATCGTAATTTAACGGTGGAAAAAGCAATATATAAATATGCCCCGCCATCACAAAATAATACCAGGGGTTATGTAAATAAATTAAGAAATGCAGGTATAAATATTCAGGCTAAATTGTCGGACTTAACAGATGCAGAACTAAGACAATTGCAAGAAATGATAATGACAATTGAAGGTTGGCATAAAACCGGAACAGAAACAAAATTCTAATTTTTATGGCAGCCCCAATGGGAATCGAACCCATATTGTCAGAATGAGAATCTGGTGTCCTAACCGTTAGACGATGGGGCCATAGCAGCAGAAGTATTTTAACCTTATCTTTTTGTTTTTATCAAGGGAAAAATATCTTGCGCATTTTTGTCTGGCCGGTTCGGGCAAAAAGTTTCTTTGTTTTATATGGTTATGTGAAAATATAATGCATATTCGTTTGACAATATTTTTATTTGTGCTAGCCTAAAACGAAAGATGAGCATATTTTTAGACAAGAATAATATTTTTTATCATGGTACACGGGCAAAGTTTGATACTTTTAGACCCCTGTCTCATTTTGGTTCGTATCAGGCGGCAAAAAAAATCATAAAATACCCATACATAAAGGGAGAATTACTAGATTTTGATGCAGAACACAATATATATCTGACTCATAATATTGAAAACACAATGCCGGTGTCAAATTTTTATAAAATTATACCGGTACGATTAAATTTGCACAGTACATACGAATTACAAGATTATGCATCGGCGTGTTCTGATGTGCATTATTTTATGGGTGAATTCTTGTACCATATAACAAATGATTTGGGCTTAGATAAAATACCAAATTTTTATGATTATATTTTTATACAACCATTTAATATGAATAAAAATGATGTATCACGCGAACTAGCGCGTGATAACCTGTATAAGCCGGCAAAAGATAATGTCTATTTTTCATCTGCACAAATAGATTGTTATCATTTGTGTTTTCAACGGATGATTCAATATTTTGAGCATTTGGGTTATGACGGTTTCAATTATACTAATCTGCACGAAGATTGTGGACACACGTCATACATCGTTTTTCGTCCAGAAAATATTATCAGACAGGATGTTATGGTTGAATTTAATGATGCCCCAAAGTGTGCCGGTGTAAATTTCGATTCCACAAAGATGATAAAAACGCGGCCCATTACATATGCGGAAAGCGAAGCGATAAAAAAACAGAATTTTTTTCGTTATAGATACAACGACTTCAAATGCAATATGTTTTCCGTTTATCCGTATTTGCGTTATCGCAAGACGTTGTTGAAATCAGCCATAAATTCACGAGATTTTTATACAAAATTATTCGCCGAAAAAATATTAACAATGATAAAAAATATAGGACCACAACAAAAATACGGCGAACATGGCTTGTACACTCATACGCCGTTGGTTGTTCAATACGCAATTGAAATAGCAATATCTGTTGCTACAGATCCAATGCCGGTAATGCTGGCGGCTGCATTGCATGATATTGGACGTGCAAGTGATGCTGATGGGGCAGAGCATTGTGAACGCAGTGCACAAATCGCCACTAAATTTTTAACTGATAATTTTGGTGATATGTTACCGAAAACGATTGATAAAATTATTGGTGCAATCCGTAATCACACAAAAGGTACTATCGCGCCAGATTTAATATCTGCATGTGTGTGGGACGCTAATAGAATTCACAAGGCTTGGGAAAATGGTTATGAAGAAAAATTCTTTAACACATCTTATGGAAAATATATTGCGTCATTACCATTGGTCGCAAACAATCTAAAACCGGATGCGCTGGATATTGTGTTCGCAAAATTTTTTGGTCGCAGTTATCTTGAACATTTTCATTCTTTGTCTCAAAAAACATACGTGATAAAACAACAAAAATTCATGGAACAACACAACATAAAAATACATTAAAATACCGGCAAATGCCGGTATTTTTATCTTTGACTCTGTTGCATTTGCTTTTTTGCAAGTTTCAACTGCTTCAGATTTTTTGCGTGTGCCGCACGTAATGACTTTTTTGCGTGGCTATAGCGATTATTGTGGGACAATTTATGTTTTGCTGCCATCCGTTTTTGCAATTTAACACCCAAATCGCCGATGTTTGCAATATGTTCATTAAATGCCGCCTGTTGGGCATCTGTCAATTTTGTGTTTGAATTCAACGCGTCTAAGATTACACTGTGGCCTTCGTAAACACGGCTCATTTGCATTGCGTGTGCCACGCGTTCTATTGACATACCGTTTGGTAATTTGAATATGCCAGCATCAAGTTTTGCCCGAACATCGTTGCATAATTTTTGTGCTTTTTCTTCGCCCATCAAGATATCAAGGGCGCTGCGACTTGCTGCCGTCAATTTAACAGAAACGCTGTCCGTTGCGGGTTTGTACTTGTTTTGTTGCGTTTTCACACTGTCAACCAAGTTATATGTTGTGACAGATTTATAATGTGCCGTTGACATTGGGGTCACAGATTTAAGTTCTGTGACAGATTTTTCATTTATGTTTGCACTGTTATTCTTTTTATTCCCGCCACCGAACAACATCGCCCCAATGAGTATTCCGCCGGTAATTGCTGCGGCAAACATTGTACGTTTGGACGGTTTTGTATAGTTAATCTTTGGTAGTTTAAACTTGAAAATCTTTGTGTATGTATGATTGCTTACAGGTTTTGATTGAAAGTCAGACTTTGGTTGTTCTTTGTATGCAGATAACTGTTCTGGTGCAGTTTTGACCGGCAACGTTTGTTCTTTTACAATTTTTTTTGCAACAGATTTTACAGGTGTTGCGACAATTGTTTTTGTGTGAAAACCAAACTTAGAACGTTTTTTGCGCACGGTTTTTATAGGCTGGACCGGTTTAACCAGATGCGATTGTTTTTTTACGGTATTCTTTGCAACAGTTTTAACAGGAACCGCACCAACAGTTTTTGGTTGGGAATCAGATTTTGACTGTTCTTTTGCGGCAGGTGTCTGGACTGATGCTGTTTTTACTGGTTCTTGTTGTTTTTTTACGGTATTTTCTGCAACAGTTTTAACAGGAAGCACACCAACAGTTTTTGGTTGGGAATCAGATTTTGACTGTTCTTTTGCAGCAAACATTTGGTCAATTACATCTTCAACAGGATCTTTTGTATTTTTTTTGCCGAACCAACTACTAATTTTTTTGGATATCTTTCCAAAAAGTCCAGTCGTTTTTTTGTCTCTCAGTTCTATTGCATTTCCAGGAAAACCACAATGTTCGCATATTTTACGCAGCGCAAGACGTGCGTTATCAGAATATTTACCGTTTTCGTGGCAACAATCGCGCAACATAATATATAAAGATTTGAAGATTTCTTTGTTGTTCGGCTTGAAATCAAAATCATTTGATATAATACAAGAAACAATGCTTTCAACAACATTGAGGGAATGACTGTATTCGTCATACTCATTTTGGCAGTTATTTTTGAAATAGATTGCATCATCTATATAGTCTATCAATGTCGTTGCATGGAACGAAAATCGATTGTATCTAAAATCATAATCTTGTATAAACATGGTTTTTACTCTTTTTTACCTACCTGTAAATACAACAAAAAAAGTATTTTGTCAAGTTTTTGTGTAAAAAGGGTGATTATTTGTTGACAATATGTGTTTTTGTGTTATTGTGTCTAAAAAAGAGGTAAAAATGTATTTGCAAAATTGGTTTAATATCGTTAAAACAGCGGTCCAAGACGGCATAACTTTACGTCGATTCCATAAAAAATATATGAATGCATACAATAAAATCAGTTTACTGGAATCGGCTTATGAGATAAAGAACGAATATATACAAAATCGTCTTGGGACAGAATTTTGTGAAATTGAATATGAAGACGGGCTTGGGGAAAATTCTGTTGTCTGTCGTTGTGCACATTTTAATATAGGTTGTAAATGCGAAAATAAAAGTTGCCAAATATTGAAGGCTAATCACGAATATTTTGACGCCAGGGCTGCATATCATAATGCCAAAAAGCAAATAAATTCTTTTAGGGGCAAATTTGCTGCAAAAGGAATAGGAAGATAAAAATAAAAATTTACTTTCGAACTCATGCAACCTTGAGTTTTTGCTCTCTGGAATGCGCACGAGACCTTGATAAACAATAACCAACCCCACGCAAAAACTCTATCAAAAATATCCGTTTTTGCGCGGTCGCGTTTGTTCATCTGCGTATTGGTCATGCGCCCTTACGGGCTCTGACCGATCCGTGCGCGACCAAAAATTAAACCGGCATAAATGCCGGTTGAATTTTTGGTTGGAGCGCACGGATTCGAACCATGATAAAGAGAACCAAAATCTCTTGTCCTACCATTAGACGACGCTCCAATGACGCTGCTTATTATATATGGTTTCAGGTCTTTTGCAATAAAAATTTGTGCTTTGGATATTATTTTTCTGAAAATTATTAAATTTTTTAATGTTTTTGACTTGACTTTATTCTTATTAACCATATAATCATTAAAGTTTTTAACAATCACAAAGGGCTTGTTATGACTCACAACGAAGTAACAGAATTAATGGCAGAAAATATGCGTATCATGGGACGCTTGTCCAGCAGATTGCAGCCATCATTAGAAGAAAAATCTAAATATTCAAGACAACAACTGTCTGTCTTGGGGCGTTTGTATTTAGCAGGCAAAATAAAATTAAAAGATTTTGCCAACCGCGAAGTTATATCTACGGCGAACCTTTGTTCTGTATTTCGTAAACTAGAACAAGATAAGTTGGTTGTACGTTCTGTTGATGAAAACGACCATCGTGATACTTGGTACGAAGTGACTAAATCGGGCAAGGTTTTGGCAGAAAAATTAATAGATGATTTTATGCGCAGTTTGGAATCTTTGTGCAAAGTTTTGCCAGAAGAAGATGAAGACAGACTGGCAGATACAGTAAAAACAATAAATGAAATTCTTAAAAAAATGGAGATATTAAATGCGTAAATTATTTTGTGGGTTATTGTGTGTTTTGATGGCGATACCAAATGCATTTGCACTAGATTTATCGTTCGAAGAAGCCGTTAATAAAATAGTTGCAGAATCTAACGATCTGAAAAAGGCAGATGCAAATGTGCAAAAAGCAAAGGCGCAATTGGGGTCGCTTAATGCAGGTCGATGGATGTCAATTGATGGTACTGTTTCTTATATGAATCTTATTGATCCAAAACACCCAACCAGTTCCAAGGGGATAGAATTACCATCTGAATTAGGTGCGATATTAAATCATTCGTTGCCAATGCCTTTGTCAGAAATACCAGATAATATGTTTATGGCGGGTGTTGAAGTAACCCAACCTATATACACCTTTGGAAAGATAGGTAATGCAGTTGATGCGATGCATGATGCAATTGATATGTCTAAATCTGCAAAAGAATTAACTATGCGTGAAGTAAAATATGCGGCGGCAAACCTTTATTGGACTGCAAAAATGACAGACGGTATCGTTGCTGCCAGTGAAAGAAACCTTAACAATGCGCGTGCCGCCAAAAAGAAATTAACTGCGGCGGGGCGTGCAAATCGCAGTAATTTAATTAAAATTGAATCGGATATTGCAACAAAAGAAATTGATTTGTCTAATGCGCAATTTGATCGTGATACCGCATACAACATGTTGAAAATTATGGCGGGTATTGATGAAAATGAAGAAATTGTTTTGACCGATGGATTTCCTGATAAATTTGAGCCTTTGGCAACAAAAGAACTGAAATCAAATCCGCAGTGGGACATTTATCAAAAACAAATAAAAATGTATGAAGCAAACGCGTCTTCTAAACGTGCCGGTGGTTATCCGACACTGGCCGCGGTTGGTTCGTACAGTTATTATGCCTTGGGAACAGATATCGGAAATATGTTCGAAAAAGAAGGCGGTCAATCTGCGTATTGGGGGCTGGCATTAAAAGTTCCGTTGTTCAATGGTGGTTTGCATTCTGCCAATGCAACTATTGAAGCAATGAATGCAGAAGCCGCACACCAGGAATTGGACAAGTCAAAAAAATTATTGCGCCACGAATATAATAACGCAGTTAATAAATATAAACACCTTTGTGATAATTTAGATAAATTGAACGAAGCACATAATTTGACACAGAAAGCCTATGATGTGTCGGCAAATCGTTTTGCCGCGGGTCAAACATCTGCGGTTGAATTGTCTGATGTTGCTGGGGCATTATATCGTATGGATATGGCACTTTTGAACGCAAAATATAATATTTTGATGGCAGGGGAATCTGTGAAAAAATTGGGTGAATAAAATGGCAAAATTAACAAAAACAGAAATTATAGAAAACATTGTAAAAAAACTTAAAACACGTAAATCAAAAACTGTTATTTATACGATAGTGGTTATTTTGGTTGTGTGTGCATTTGCGTATCGGTTCTTTGCTGTGGTCCAAGAAAACAATTTTGATGTTTTCAATATTATTCGTAATAATGAAGCAAATGGAACACCCGTATCTGTTTTGGGTATGAAGAAAAGAGATGGGGTTTTATTAGAACCATTAACCATTAAAAATAATCGTGCTTATGTTTCGGGGGCGCGTATTTCACTTTTCAAGCCGGGCCAAAAAATCGGCAAGTGCAAAATTATATCTGTGTCCCATAATATAGATTTAGATACGGGTATGCATGTTATAAAAACATCGGGTTGTGAAAACGGTCTGCAATATGCAGAAAATGTTAAAAATGGTTTTTATGTTCCGGTATCTGCTTTGCGTGGGGACGCTGTATATGTTGTAAATAATGGCGTTGCAGAACTTCGTAAAATAGTTATTGAAAATCGTGACATGAATAATGCGTTGGTAAAATCTGGTCTGAATACAGGTGACCTGATTATTTTATCCAATGTTAAAAATGGCGAAAAAATTAAAGTAAAAAAATAAAAGGGAATCAGAGATGTTAAAGTTTTTTATTCGCAAACCTGTAACAACAATAATGTTTGTTTTATTTTTTGTGATATTGGGGTTGGTTTCGTTCCCAAAAATGAATGTTGAACGTACACCATCTGTTGATTTCCCATATGTAACGGCAACATTTATTTATCCCGGTGCAACACCAGAAGAACTGGAAAGTCAGGTTGTAAAAAAAGCAGAAAATGCGATGTCTGAAGTGGCGGGGGTAAAAAAGATTACATCCCAAGTTTATGAAAATTCCGCGTTTGTTATGTCTGAATTTAACCTTGGGGTTAATGTTGATGATAAAGCAAACGAAGTTAAAGCAAAAATTGATGGATTGGCCAATGATTTTCCTGACGATTTGAAACAGCCTGTTATTGCAAAGTTGAACCCGTTGCAAACATCTGTGTTGGATATCGTTATTCGTGGTGGTAATCCGCGTGATATTGATAAATATGTTTCTGATACACTTTCTAATAAAATTACAGCGGTCAAAGGTGTCGCATCTGTTAATACTTTTGGTGGTTTGCAACGCGCCGTTCGTATCGCGATGGACCCTGATTTAATGGCGGCATATGGTGTCACGGTTAATGATATTGTAAGTGCGATTGCAACACATAATCTTAATGTTCCGGGTGGCAAAATAGAAACATCAATAAATTCTGAAAATGTTCGTTTTGTTGGCGAATTCCAAAATGTGGACGAAATTGCAAAACTTGAAATAACAACTGTCGAAGGCGAAACTTTCAGATTATCAGATGTCGCAAGTGTCAAAGATGCAGCACGCGATATTGAAAAAGGCGCGCTTTACAATGGTGAAAATGTTGTGATTTTATCTGTGATAAAGGCTTCTGATGGTAATGCCATTAAAATTTCACGTGCGTTGAATAAAAAATTACCAGAATTGGAACAAGAACTTAAAACAAAATTCCCCGATGCAACAATGCAGATAGTGTCAGATTCTTCAATTCACGTATCTCAGGATACAAATGATACTATTAACGGCATTATTTTGGGGGTTATATTTACTATTATTGTGTTGTTGGCTTTCACGCGTAATTGGCGTTCAACGGTCATTGCGGGGGTTGTGATACCTGCATCGTTGTTGGCTGGTTTTTTCCTTATGGACGAATCTGGTTTTACAATCAATGCCATGACGTTATTGGCATATGCAACTGCTCTTGGAACTTTGGTTTCAAATGCGATTATTTTAATTGAATCTGCGTTAAGTGAATTACGGGCAGGCAAAACCCCAGAACAAGCAGCAGAAGACGGAACACGAAAGGTTGCTGTGCCAGTGTTAGCAGGTGTCGGAACAAATGTGGTCGTGTTCTTACCTTTGGCATTTATGGGTGGAATTGTTGGGGAATTCATGTTGCAATTTGGTATGACAGTTGTGTATTTGACTTTGTTGTCGTTGTTGTTTTCATTCACATTGACACCAATGATGATTGCGAAATTATTAAGGTTGCCTCGTAAGCCACAAACCAAACGTGATGTCAAAGAAATGGAAGAACACAATAACACTTCACGTTTACACACTTGGTATCAATACCAAATTCGTCATCCGTTTACAGTGATTATTGGGGCGTTAGTTGTGTTAATATTATCTGCGCAATTGATGAATTTTGTTGGTAATGAATTTTCGCCATCAACAGATGCTGACGAAATTACAATTACTGCGCGTGCGCCAATGGGCAGTGTTTACGCAAAATCGGAATCTATTGCGCGCGAAATAGATAAACGCCTTAAAGAATTCCCAGAAGTTAAATCTACAACAATCAAAATTGGCGACAAAGGTCTGCAAAATATAAACATCAAAGTTGATTTGGTCAGTATTGAAAAACGCGGTATCAGCGATAAAAAATTAGCACAAAAAATGTTGCCCGCTTTGTCCGATATTGTCGATGCAGAAATTCAGATTCGTGCAGGTGAAGCCCTTAGCAGTTCTGCGATAAGTTCTGATATGGTATTAAACATCTATGGCGAAGACGATGAAAAACGTAATGCGTACGCCAGTCAGATATTGGAAAAACTAAACAATATCGATGCTGTGCAAAGTGCGGTGTTGGCACAACAAAACCCAAGTAATGAAATTCGTTTTATTCCAGATACGGAAAAAATGAATTTTTGGGGTGTAAAAAATGCTCAGGCGGGGTCAACATTGCGTACGGCATTATTTGGAAACGATACTTATAAGTACAAAGAAAATGGCGATGAATACCCAATCGTTTTGGAATTTGATAAACAATTCAAGAAACAATCTATGTTTGACAGCGTTTATGTAAATTCTCAAAAGGGAATGGTTTCTCTTTCCCAGTTGGGAACATTGGAAAGCGTTCCTGCGACATCAGATATTTATCGCTTGGATAAAAATCGTGTTACAGAAATAGATATTAACATTGGTAAATCTACGGTTGGTCCTGTTCAGGCACAAATACAACAAGAATTAGATAAGATGGATTGGGAACCCGGCTATAAGGCATCTTTCGCCGGTATGTCTGAAATCCAAGAAGAATCAACAGCAGAAATTGCCCAGGCGTTTTTGTTGGCAACAATATTGACATTTATGTTGTTGGCGGCAATTATGAATTCATTTATACATCCGTTTACTATTGCTACTTCCATAGTGACAAGTTTTGCTGGTGTATTTGTGGCCTTGTTCTTGTCGGGGGCATCGTTTAATGTTGGTGCAATGTTAGCATTTATTATGTTGGTTGGTTTGGTTGTTAACAATAATATTTTGGTGTTGGAACCAACTGTTAATCGTGTCCAAAACGGCGAAGATGAACACAAAGTTTTATGGCAAGAAATGATGGATAAAAAACGTATGATATGGATGACGACTATCGCAGTTGTAGCAGGTATGATACCGCAGTTGTGGTCAAACGATGGTATGAAGGTTGCAATGGGTGCTGTTATGATTGGTGGTATGATTGCATCTTTGGTTTGGACATTCACATTGACGCCATCTTTGTTCTTTGTGATGGAAAGGTTGCGCAAAAGAATATACAGAAAGAAATAGCACACTTGATATTTATAAATTTTATTGTATATTCTGTTTATTAAGTAATGAGGTTAAATATGAAAAAAGAAAAAATTATTTCTGAAATAAAAACGGCTGGCGTTGTTGCGGCGGCTGTGATGGGGCTGGGGGCTTGTGGTCCAAAACAGACACAAATCGAAGATGCTCAAACCATGCTTTATAAAACAGACAGCGCGGCAAGCGTTAATCCAGGATATAAAAATACCACTAACGCAATTGATTTGTATGAAGCAAAAATACAATCATACAAAGATGCTAATAAAAATCTGATTAAATATTACGCCAAAGATTATATAAAGCATGCAATTAAATCTGTGTATTTAAGCAAAATTCTGTTGGCTGGCATGGAAGAACAAATTTTAATGGAAGTGACGAGTTTAGATGCAGACGAATCTATATATGAATCAACAGACATAGATTCGCGTTATCTGACTAACGTGCGCTTTTTCCGCCGTAATAAACGTTGGTATAACGATTTGGTAATGTATTTGTCTGACAAGTATAATGAAAAACAATTTTTAAATGGTGATTTCTTTAATGTTGTAAAGAATGCAACCGCGAAAGAAACTTTTGAATATAATACCAGACAGATTGAACATTTGCAATCAGTATTGAAAACCGCAACAAATCGACAAGAAACTATCTATGAAAATTTATGGCGTCAATATTCTGGTGGAAAACAAAGGAAAAGATAGTCATGTTGCAAAAAAAGAACATAGTAATCTTTGATTTTGATGGGACTCTTTCTGCATCTGATTCTAACTATGAATTTTTCAAGTATTGCTTCAAGCATTCTTTGCGTCCATGGTTGTTCTTGCCATGTGTGGTGGCTGGCTTAATTGGTGCAAGGCTGAATAAAAACGGCGTATGGTGGCGTGAAACAATTCGTAATTTTATAACACCAAAAATGGTGCACGATTTTTCTGCGACGGTTATCAAAGAACACAAACAGAATCGTTTTGGTTGGGCAAAAGAACTGGTCGCCAAAGAACATGACAAAGGGAACAAAGTGGTATTGATTTCGGCATCGCCAGATTATCTTATACCGCATTTGGTAAGTGATATGAAATTTGATGCTGTTTTTTGTTCTCAAATGGATAAAGAAAAGCCGTATAAATATAAATTTTTATGTTGGGGTAAAAACAAAGTAGTTGCGTTGGACAAGTGGGCGATGGAACATAAGTATATTCCAAATGTCGTTCGTGCATATTCGGACAGCCCTTCTGACATGCCGATAATGGAAATTGCCAAAGAGCAAGTATGGATAGACCCCAAAACAGGCTTGCGGAAATAACCAAAAAACACCGGTAAATACCGGTGTTTTTATTATTCGTCCCCGAAATCCATATCGCGCAGTTTTTCTGCGCGGGGGGCAATTTTCGATATAGATGTCTGAATTTGTTCTATATCATTTTGTGCAGATGCAAAATGTTGCGAAACCTTGCCTGTGCGGTCGTTTAACCGCGCCAGGTCGGTCAGCAATAATTCCAATTCGCGTTTTATTTTGCCCGCTACGCGTTTGATTTTAATGTCTGAAAGGACTGCGCGTATTGTATTCAATGTTGCCCAAAGTGTTGATGGCGATACTATAAATACTTTTTTATGTGCGGCGTATTCTATTGTGTCTGGAAACATTGTGTGTAATTCCATGAATATAGATTCAGACGCAATAAACATCATTGCACTTTCTGCCGTCATCCCGGGAATAATATATTTTTCAGCAATCGCATCAATGTGTTTCCTGACATCAATTTCGAATTGCTTGCGTGCCATAATATCGTTTTTGTTTTCCAAAATACGATTATAACTTTCCAGTGGAAATTTACTGTCAATTATCATGTCCCCCGGCGGGTAGGGCAGGCGTATTATACAATCTGGGCGAACGCCAGTTGATAAAACTTTCTGAAATTCATAAGTTTCTGGTGGCATAATATCGCGCACTAAATCAGCAAGTTGCCGTTCGCCAAATGTTCCACGTGCCTGTTTGTTACCCATCAAAATATCCTTGAAATTAGCAATATCAGAACTAATATTTTTCAGTTCCAATGCATTTTGTGACAACATACCCAGTCTTTCAGCCAATCGTTCGCGCAATCTGGCGTTATCTTCGCGCAAGGCAGATAAATCAACTGTATTTTTCCGAAATACCAGTATTAAAAGCAGTACTGTGATAATAATCAAAAGGGCGAAAATATAAGTTGTCATTTGATTTTCCTTTGCTAATATTTATACAAAGATTATAAAAGGTTTTACAAATGTTGCAAATGAAACTTTGTGGAGATTTAATTTTGCGTGAAAAATGTGCGCCTGTCGCACACATCACGCCAGAATTATTAAGCGCCATGGACGAAATGGTCCAAATGATGCTGTCGCAAAACGGTGTGGGACTTGCCGCACCTCAGGTGGGAATCACACAAAGATTTCTGGTTATGATGGACCCTGATACAGAAACTGTTTATAAAATGATTAACCCGAATATCATATCGCGCAGTGATGAAACCGTCGTTATGGAAGAGGGCTGTTTGTCTGTTCTGGGACCAGATGGTTTGCCGGTATATTCTAATGTGCGCAGACCTGAAAAAGTTGTTGTCGAATGGACAAATGAAAACGGTGATAAATTAAGTGCGCAAATGTCCGGGGTGCCTGCGCGTATAGTGCAACACGAAACAGATCATTTAGACGGTATTTTGTTTATAGATTATCTATCTGGTGTAAAACGCGAAATGTTGATGCGAAAAGTTAATCGGGGACACAAATAATGAAACTGATTTTAATGGGAACAAATGATTTTGTTGTTCCTGTATTTGACAGTTTGGCAAACGAACACGATATTATCGCGGTTTTTACCCGTGCGCCAAAGCCAATGGGGCGCAAACATGTTTTGACACCTTCGCCGGTGAATGTCTGGGCAAATGCGCGTAAATTGCCAGTTTATACATCTATCAAGGAATTCGATACCATTACAGAAAAGCCAGATATGATAATTGTGTTTTCGTATGGTGTGATTTTGCGTGAAAATGTATTAAACGTTGCGCCTTGTATAAATATTCACCCAAGTTCTTTGCCAAGATATCGCGGACCATCGCCAATAAAAACCGCAATCTTGAATGGCGATAAAGATATGGATGTTTGTTTAATGAAAATGGTGGCTGAATTGGATGCGGGCGATATATTAATGCGTGAAAATATCAGGATAGACGAAAACGATACTAATGCAGATATTGAAAGAAAAGTATCAGATGTGTCGATAAAAATGTTGGATGAATATTTGCAAAATCCAGATAATTTTCCACCAACCCCACAAAACGGCGAAGTTGTTTTTACACGTAAATTTACTGGCACGGATGAAATCATAGATTGGAAAAATTCACCACAACAGATTCACAATCAAATTCGCGCACTGGGCTGTGGTCGAACAAAAATCAACGGAATTGATGTAAAGATTTTGGAAACGCGCATTGAAAACGGGGAATTGAAAATATTGAAAATTCAACCGGCTGGAAAAAAACCAATGGATTGGAAAAGTTTTGTAAATGGCTTGCATAGCGCAGATATAAAATATGGGGAATAAAAAATGGGCATTATTAATATTAACGATAAAGAATACAGTGTATTTGACGATAGCAATTATGTTACAGATTTTGATGACCATAAACAGTGGTGCAAGCATTGCGTTTATTTTGGGCACTTCAAGAACGATGTATATAATTTGTGCTGTAACAATTATCTAGAAATATCAGTGGTGTCTTTTTGTGGACATTGTGATAAATTTTCAGACACAAAAAAAATAAATCCAATAAAGCGGTGGCTGTTAGCTAATATAGAAGGTTTTGTGTTCAAAAACAAAGTGAGGTAAGAAATGTCTGGAACCAAAGACAAAAAATTTTGTGGTTTACAAGGTGCGCATGTCGTTATGTCGGAATATAATGACAATGGCGAATGTATATGCCTGTTTTGTTTAGGATTCGCCTGTTCGAGTTGTAAACACTATCGAATTCTGGTGGACGAATCTGCTCGTCTGGACCAGGTAAGATTGGAACGTTGCATAAATTGCCTAAAACAGAGATAAAATGACACGATATAAAATAAATCTTGAATATGATGGGACTAACTTAATCGGATGGCAGGAAAATCGTCAGGGGCCGTCCGTGCAATCTTTGTTGCAAGATGCGATATTCAAGTTTTGTGGTGAAAAAGTTGTAGTATATGCCGCCGGTCGTACTGATGCCGGGGTGCATGCAATCAACATGGTTGCGCATTTCGATTTAGAAAAAGAACAAGATGCAGAAACTGTCAAAAAGGCACTGAATTTTTATTTGGTTGAAGAACCTGTTTCGGTCCTTAATTGCGAAAAGGTGAGTGATGATTTCCATGCGCGCTTTTCATGTGTTAAAAGACACTATAAATATATTATTCTGAATCGGTCTGCGCCAGTCGTTTTGCAAAAAAATCGTGTTTGGTGGGTGCCACAGAAATTAGACATAGAAAAAATGAAATCCGCAGCGCAAAAATTGATTGGCAAGCATGATTTTACTTCGTTCAGAAGCGTTCAATGTCAATCTAAATCGCCGATTAAAACTTTGGACGAATGCAGCATCACACAAAATGGTGACGAAATAATTTTTAGTTTTTCTGCGCGTTCATTTTTGCATCACCAGGTGCGCAATATGGTCGGAACTTTGGTGGAAATCGGTATGGGCAAAGATTTAGACATAGATAAAATTTTTGCTGCAAAAAATCGCAGCGCGGCGGGTGTTAATGCGCCATCGTCTGGTCTGTTTTTTGTTCGGGCAGATTATGCCATGGACGATGATTGATAATTTCTGTTACGTGTCCGTTCGGGTATATTAAAAGTCCATTTTCAAGAATTTTTCCATGGCAATTTGGCGCATGGATATCAAAATTGCTTATGATAAAATCTATGTTTTTATCGGTACATACTTTTTCAAGATTATCTAATACGGCGGTAAAATTTTGCATGTATGCCAGATTCCAATTCGGTGTTTTATAAACACAAAAACCGTGGTCGCATTTATAGCGGCTGTTTTTATCTGGTTGTTCTTCGTTATTATATTGATACCAAGAACTAAATGCAAAATAATGATTTGATGCGCGCGATTTATTGAATTTTAGTTTGCCATCAACATTAAACGCGACAAGTTCGTGGTCAGCCGTCGCATAAAATAACGGTTTTGTGCGGGAGACATATACAACCGTTGCGATTGACAAGAAAAAAATAAACAGAACATAGTTTATATTGCGAATAAAAAATTTTTTAGATTCTGGTTTAACCGTCAAGACCAATAACATAAAACCAATTAAGGTTAATATTAAAACAAAATTAGAAATATACGGCATTGATAAATTTGCATATGGTAAATCTGATATATGCATTGCAACGGATAATGCAAAATTATATATACTGTGTCCTAAATTCAAGATATAATGATTCCCAAATAACGCAAGAATTGTTCCGATTATAACCAATGGCATAATAGCAAAAGAAAATATCGGTAAAATAATAATATTCCCAATTAAACTGTAAAGCGGAATATAACCAAAGTGCGCGACAATAAACGGCAATGTAAATAGCGTTGCGATAAGTGCGGTCATAATGGCCAAATAAATATAGTGGAAAATCTTTTGACCAAAAGAACGTTTTACGTATTCGTGATTACCAAAAAACCAAATCAGACCGAATATCGCGGCAAAAGACAACTGAAAGCCCGCATTCATAATTGAAAATGGGTTAATTAAAAATATTATCAGGAAAGCAAGTGCCGCGTTACGCAATGATAATATGCCGCGCCCGAAAAGTGTCGCGATAAAAATTAAAGTTGCCATTAAAAATGCACGTGTTGTGGCAACACTGATTCCAGATATGCATAAATAAAATATCAACCCAAACCAAGCGCAAATAATGGCTGGATATTTTGCAGGTATTCTTTTGGTCAAAGGCGCAATTGAACGAAATATTAAATAAAATAAGGCGAACAGCCATCCGCCAATAAGCGTCATGTGAAAGCCACTGATTGACCAAACATGTCCGATACCAATAGATTTCCAAATCTTATTTTCGTTTTCTGCAATTGCTTTTTTGTATCCAAGAACCAAAGAATCTGTTAATGCAGATTTTGCATGGTTATGTATAAAAGTGCGAAGATTTCCTGATGAATTTTGTTTTGTGATTTCATATTCTCTGAAAAAACCTGTTCCTGATATTTTAGAAAAATAAGCCCATCGTGCAAAATCAAAAGACGAAGGCGTATATCGTGCAGACGGATGAAATATACGCGCATAACCACTAATTTTATCGCCAATATTTATGTCGTCTTTGGCATCTTTGATTGAAATACGAATGTTTAAGTTTTTCTCTGATAGTTTTTTATCAATTTGTTGTGCGTTTATGCTTAATAAGACGCGTGTAGAATCGGATGTAAAGTCAATATCTTTAACTGTTCCATTGATTGAAACAAAATCAAAGGTGTCTTTTATTTGTTCTGTGTTTATGATATGTGTAAAAGACATCGCATAAAAGAAACCAAATGCAAATAAAGCAATCGCACGAACAAAAACGTTTTTATATTTATAAATGATTGCCACTAAAAGTAGCGTAATAATAATTGGGAAACTAAAATTCGGTTCTGTTCCAATAGAAAAATACAGTGCTGCACCAAATGCAACAACAAATGGTGTCCAAAGAAACAAGTTCTTGTATTGATATTGCAGGAATTCTTTCATGCATTAATTATAAGATTTTATTCTTGCGATACGCAACTATTTTCCAAAAATAAAATCAGGGTTTGTAGATATTGATATAATTGTATCAATATCATCATCTGGGGCAGAGTGTTGCCTTATGGTTTTGCCACATTTTTCGCATTTGTGTGTAATTATATATCCGTCTTTATCGGGGGCAACAGAAATTGGACGCATCATGCCCCCGCATGTTGATTGCCTGTCGCCTGGAGTGTTATCAACATGGCGCGACCATAAACAATTTGGACAATGGTTTGTGTATCCGTTGCCTAAAACATCTGCGCCACAATGGGCGCAGGTAAAGTTTTCAATGCGTCTTGTGAATTTTTTCATTTACAGTCCCAATGCATCACGATACATTTTTGTTAATTCGTCTGCTTCATCCAGTTCGTCTGGGTCTAATTTGCGCAACCTTATCATTTGGCGAATATATTTCGGATCATATCCTGCCGATTTTGCTTCGCTGTAAACTTCTTTGATGTCGGCAGCGATAGCCGCAGTATCTTCGTTTAATTTTTCAATCCTTTCAATAATGCTGATTAATTGAGCATTATCAATTGCACCATGGTTTGCGTTTTTCATGACCTTCCTCTTGTTTTTTTTGGTGTTTAGTTATAAACTATATGATATATTAACAATTATAAAAATCAAATATTTTATCAATGCAGGAGAGAGTATTGACAAGATTTACTAAAATTACAGCATCAATTGGTCCAAGTTGTGATTCACAAGCGATTTTAGCAGATATGATAAAATCAGGTGTTAATGTTTGTCGCCTTAATTTTAGTCATGATACGGGTGATGTTCAGGGGGCAAAAATAGATTTGATACGTTCAGTAAGCAATAAATTAAATATTCCTGTGGCGATAATGGTTGATATTCAGGGGCCTAAACACAGAATAGGGGCTTTTGCAACAGAAAAACATTATCCGTTAAAAATCGGACAAAAGTTTATTCTTGATTCTGATCCTGCCCCAGGCAATGAATATCGTGTTAATTTGCCAGATTGGGACGTTATGAAATCACTTAATGTCGGCGACAGGGTTTTGTTAAATGATGGCAAAATAGAATTGAAAGTGGATGCTGTTTTTGACGATAAGATTGAAACGACTGTTGTTCGTGGTGATGAAATATGGTCACGTCGCGGTTTTAATCTGCCTGACACAGATGTTAATACAGAAATTTTAACAGCAAAAGACAAAGCAGACCTTGAATACGCAATAACAAAAAAACCTGATTATGTCGCATTGTCTTTTGTGCAAAGGGCGGAAGATGTTGCTTTTGTGCGTGATTTTATTGCACAAAGAACCGCACATCCGATAAAAATTATTGCGAAAATAGAACGACCAAAGGCTGTTGAACGAATTGCGGATATTGCGCTGGCATCTGACGGTATAATGATAGCGCGCGGTGATTTGGCGGTTGAATTGCCTTTTGAGCAAGTGCCGGCCGTATCCCGTCATATTATTCGTGAATGCAGGAAATTAAATCGCCCTGTTATTATGGCGACCCAGATGTTGTCAAGTATGGTTCATTCTGAATTTCCAACGCGCGCAGAAATATCAGATGTCGCAACGGCGGCTTATTTGCGTGCAGATTCAACAATGACATCCGAAGAAACAACAATTGGCGATAATCCGGTTAATGTGGTTCAGACAATGGATAAAATATTGTCTTTTTCTGATACGGATACGATTACAAACCCGTACGATTGGTTGCGCATTGATAACGTCCCAGAAAATGATTGGTCGCGTTCTGTGTCTTCCATGGCGCATCTGAATAAAGCGGTTGCAATTGTTGTATTTGCTGTTGATACAGAAAGTGCAACGCAAATCGCATGCCGCCGTCCAGATATTCCGATTATTGCAGTGTGTGGATCTGATTACGTTGCCAATCAATTAGCACTTGTTCGTGGCGTGTTTCCGATATTTGATAACTATTTGTTTGGACAGCGTTTGGCATTTGAATCTGCAAATAAATTTGGTATTGGATATGGGAAACTGGTTATTGTTGATGACGACAAAATCAGTTTAAGAACACTCGATTAAAATTTCTTTTTTTGTTATTGACCCAATTATAGTATTTTTACTATGATTCATGTGTCATGAAGAGAGTTTTAGCATTATTTTTGTCGTTCTTTTGTCTAATGTCTACAGTGCGGGCTGCGCAACCCCAATATCGCGCGGTTTTGGTGGCCGATATTGATTCTGGTCGTGTTTTGTATCAAGAAAACGCAAATGAATTAAATTATCCGGCATCGCTGACAAAGATAATGACACTATATCTGACCTTTGATGCGTTGGAACACAAAAGGTTGCATTTGGACGATTATTTGATTGTTTCGCAATATGCCGCAGATGCTCAGCCGGTAAAACTGGGGCTTAGCGCAGGCAGCAAGATTAAGGTCGAAGATGCCATTAAAGCCGTGGCGGTTCATTCTGCAAACGATGTTGCACGTGTATTAGCAGAAAATCTAAAAGGTGGCAAAGAAGGCAATTTTGCCAGTCTTATGACGCGCGTCGCAAATGAAATAGGGCTGCAGCACACTAATTTTGAGAATTCATCTGGTTTGCCAAATGACGATCATATGTCAACAGCACGAGATATCGCCCTGTTGTCAATGGCTGTTTATAAACATTTTCCGCAGTACTGGAAATATTTTGGGATAAAATCGTGGACTTATAATGGGAAAACATATACAAACGGTAATCGATTGCTGGGGACTTATCCTGGTTGTGATGGTATGAAAACCGGCTTTACAAACAAATCAAAATATTCACTTGTGGCAACGGCTGTGCGTGACGGACACCATTTGATAGCCGTTGTTTTAGGTGCAGAAAACAAAGATGTTCGTGCAAGTATTGCGGCTAAAATGTTAAATCTGGGATTTGCGCGACTTGGGATTTCTGGTTCTGGCACACCACAACAAACTTACTCTGTTGCGCCGACAACCACAAATCCAATTGCAAAATATGCGTCTGACAAAAAAATAGAACCAAAAGTAAATACGGTGGTTTCTTATGGTGGGGTCGGTGTTCAATGTGGTGCTTTTTCCAGTTTTCAATCTGCCAAAAATCAGGCAAATAAAGTATTAAATGCAACAGGGTTGACGCCAGATATTCAACAAAACGAAAGCGGTCTTTATCGTGTGCGCATAAATGGGTTGTCAGAAGGTTCTGCACAAAACGCAAAAAACACAGCCGGTGCGAACGGGATAGATTGTTATGTTTTTCATTAAAGATAAATCAAGATGAATATAAAGATAGAAAAACTTATTAAACAATTTGCGAAATTACCGCGTGTGGGGACACGGGCGGCGACACGTATCGTCATTGGTTTGTTGCAAGATAAAACAGGGCGCGCTGAATCTTTGGCAAACGCATTGTTGGACGCATCAAAATCAATACACCCGTGCCATCAATGTGGTGTATTAACAGATGCAGACTTTTGTGAATATTGTTCGGATGATGCGCGTAAAAATGGTCAGTTATGTATTGTGCGCGATTTATCAGATGTTTTGGTGCTGGAAAAATCAGGGGTTTTCCATGGACGCTATCATGTGTTGGGCGCGATGTTATCCGGTGTAAACGGAATAACCCCCGAAGACTTGAATGTTGCAAATATATCATCGCGCATATTAAATGAAAATATTTCTGAAATAATATTTGCACTGCCTAATACGGTGGAAGGTAAAACAACCCAACAATATATAATATCATCAATAAATAATACAAATGTGTCTTTTTCAGAATTGGCATCAGGTGTCCCACTTGGTGGTGATTTAGATTATATTGATGACGGGACATTGACGTTGGCTTTTGGGGGACGCAAAAAATTATGATTGATAAAATTGCTTCTTTGCCACCAGTATCAGAAATGATGCGCGAAAGCGGGCTAGAGCCCAAAAAACAATTCGGACAGAATTTTTTGTTCGATTTGAATCTTACATCACGTATTGCGCGCAGTGTCCCAGATATAGAAAAAACAACTGTTGTTGAAATAGGTCCCGGACCGGGTGGTTTAACGCGTGCTATTTTGATGTCGGGGGCAAAAAAATTGATTGCGATTGAAAAAGACAAAACAACTGCACCAATATTATCAAAAATAATAGATGCAGCAGATGGCAGATTGGAAGTGATATATGGCGATGCATTGAAAGTAGATTTGTCTGATATTGATAAAAAAGGTTTTGCGATTTGTTCTAATTTGCCTTACAACGTTGGTACAGAATTGCTTATTGGTTGGTTGCATAAAATTGCAAATGGCGAAAAAATAAAATCTTTGACATTGATGTTTCAACGCGAAGTTGCCCAAAGAATAGTCGCAAATTCAGGCGATGAACAATATGGACGATTGTCAGTATTGTGCAATTTAATTGCAGATACAAAAATATTATTTGATGTTCCAAATACTGCGTTTGTTCCGCGTCCCAAGGTACAATCATCAGTTGTGCAAATAGTTCCAAATAAAAACAAAATAAAAAATATAGAAGATATAACAAAACTGGAAAAATTGACGGCTAAATTATTTGGTCAGCGACGCAAGATGATACGCGGAATTCTGAAAATAGATTGGCAACAATTCGGATTATCTGGTACAGAACGCGCCGAAGAGATTAACCCAGAATTATTTGTAAAAATAGCAAGAAATATTGATAAAAATTTGTTATAATAATAAAAAAACGGAGAGAGAAAACATGTCAACAGCAACACTTTTATTTTTCGCAATTGCTTTTATTGCGGTGTTTTTTATGCGCCTTTTCAAAATGGGGACTTTACTGGCGTTTTTGTTAACTGGTATTTTGGCAGGACAACATGTCTTGGGGCTGTTTGAATTATCTGGTACATGGCAATTCCTGGGTGATTTGGGTATTATGTTCTTGTGGTTTAATATTGGCTTGCAAATCAATATGCGCCGACTTTGGCAATTAAGAAGGACGATTTTTGGGCTTGGTGCATCTCAGGTTTTGATGGTTGCTGTAATGCTTTTCCCGATATTGGTTGGAATAACCACGTGGTCTTTGATTGGAACAATCATGATTTCTTTGATTTTGGCGATGTCCAGTACATCTGAAGATTTGCAGATATTGATAGACAGAAATCAATTGCAAACAAATATGGGACGTCAAACTTTTTCGATTTTGTTATTCCAAGATTTGTTGTCGATTCCTTTGTTGGCGATGTTGCCTGTTTTGGCAGGAAAATCTATAAACTTGGGCGCATCAGTAATCGATATTGTTGTTATGTCGGCGGGATTAATTTTGGGTGTTGTAATAGTTTCCAAATTTCTTATTAATCCGATAATGCGTATGGTCGCACGCGTTCATTCCCAAGAAGCCTTTGTTTTAGCCATAATGGTAAATATTGCCGTATGGGCTGTGATTTTAAGTTTGATGGGGTTGCCCGCGGCGCTTGGTGCGTTTTTAGCAGGTATGTTGATGTCAGAAACCGTTTTCAGACATCAGGTTAATGCAGCCATTGAACCATATGCCACATTATTTTTGGCATTCTTTTTCATTGTGTTGGGTATGGGGATAAATCTGCCATTTTTGCTGAATAATTGGTCGATTGTTTTAATTGGTGTTGCAGGTTTGATCTTTATTAAATTCATGGCACTGTATATGGTTGCGCGCGTTCGTTTGGTACAAAGTCGCGATGCATTTTTAATGTCGCTTATTTTGGCACAAGGTGGCGAATTTGGGCTTTTGATTTTACAAACAATGAAAAATAATGGAATATCTGCTATCCCGCCAGAAAACCAAGAGATTTTGACGGCTATAATCATTGTTTCGATTATAATGACACCAATATTGTTATTGATATATGATAAATTATTAAAATTGGGCAATTTGTTTGGTGGTTCAAGCAATAAGAACTTATCAGAAAGATTGACCGATGAAACGCCTGCTGTTGTAATTTGTGGCTTTGGGCGTATGGGGCAAATTGTCGCACAAATGTTGGCATCTGAAAATATATCGTATGTTGCTATTGATGATAATGTGGACGAAGTTGTTGTCGCACGCGAAGCGGGATATAATGTTATTTATGGAGATTCTAAAAAGAAAGCTATTTTGCTGGCTGCGGGGCTTAAAGTGCGTAAAACAAAAGCGGTTGTTATTGCATTAAATGAAGAAAGTGCCACGCGTGATATCGTGCAAACCATAAAAGGCTTTGCGCCGCGGATAAAAATATTTGCGCGTGCACATAGTTTGCGCTCTTCACGTGATTTAATCAACATGGGCGTTAAATCGGCAACCCCAGAAATCATAGAATCTTCATTTGCTTTGGGGGCGGATGTGATGATAAATATGGGCTTTTCCGCGACCAAGATAAATAACTTGGTTGATGATTTGCGCGAAAATGATTACGAAAATATCAAAAAACCAATAAATGCGAAATAGTGTTTTTATTTGATTTTATGACATGTAATTGCTATATTTTCAGAAAATGGAGAAAACATGAAAAAGTTTCTGAAATATATAGCAATTATTTTTGGCATTTTTGCCCTAGATTTCTTTTCAAAGCATTATTTGTTATCTGTTTTGGCAGATAAATATGGCGATGTAATTTATAACCCAAATTCAATTTGTGCAAAATGCCATATAAATGGTGTTATTATTTCGTGGCGCGATTTGATTGGTGGTGATTATGGTTTGTCTAATTTGTTTAATATTCATTTTATCTGGAATCGCGGGGTTTCGTTTTCTGCGTTTAATTTTATTATGCCGATAATTTTAAGCATAATAACCGCATTGATAATATTATGGTTGATTTATTATATGGTAAAAAGGGCCTGCGATTACGAATATTTGCCGTTGGCGTTTATTATTGGTGGGGCGATTGGTAATTTTGTTGACCGTGTTCGTTTTGGTGCCGTTGCAGATTTTATACAGTGGCACATAGGCGGACTTTGGACTTTCCCCGCGATATTTAATGTAGGCGATATCTTTATAACATTTGGTGCGATTTTATATTTAATAAATCTGTTTATAAACAGAAAGAAATGTAGTTGTAAATAAAAGGAAAACATAAATGGTACAATATATGGATAATCAGTCTGGTTTTAATCAGTGGAATCAAATGAATGCTAAAAAGCCATCAAGATTTTCGGGCTTTCTTTGGTGGTTGTTTTTGTTCTTTTTTGCGTGGTGGATAATGGGCGTGTGGTTTAAACCACAGAATACAGAAATCAAAGAAGTTGCACCAATCACGGTCGAACAATCAAATGCAACAAAACGAAATCGTGCAAACGAAGATGTTTCTTTTGATGTCCAGGGATTGCGTATTTCCAATGTCGCATTAAATAAACACAAGAAAGATTCCAAAACTGACGAACATGTTGTTCTTTTGAATGATGCGAATAATTTTGTTGAAGTCGGTTATGTTTCATCTGATATATCTGTTCCAAATATCAATACACAATGGGAAATGAAATCTGGGGAAATGCATTGGGATAACCCAAGTGTACACTTTGCCCGCAAGATATCTGTTAATGGTTATGTTATAAATATTACAGATATAATAAAAAATAAAACGAACCATGAAATCAGTATTGCGCCATATGCACAAATCACACAAAGTGCGAACAACAAATCTTCTGCAGCGGTTGAAACAGGTGGTGTAGTGTATGCTAATTCCAAACTTGATTACACAAATTGGAATAAACTAAATAAAAAATCATTTGCTTATTCATCTGTAAATGCATCATTCGGTTTCGCAGAACAATATTGGGAAACGATTGCATCAATTGATGCAAAAGACCAGACAGTCAGCCTGAAAAAAAGTGGTGACTTATATTTCGCCCAAACAAACGTTGCGCCGGTAAAAATTGCTGCAAAAAGTGAATCTGAAATAAACACCTATGTTTTTTCGGGACCGCGCCAGAGTGATGTTTTGAATATGGCAGCACAACATATCCCAGGAATCGATAAAACTATGGATTATGGATGGTTCTGGTTTTTAGCTCAACCGATGTTATGGACGATAAATTGGCTTTATGCATTGGTTGGTAATTATGGTGTGGCGATTATTTTGATGACATTACTTTTAAGAATATTGATATGGCCTCTGACACGAAAATCTTATGTTTCGACAATGGCAATGCAAAAAATGCAACCTGAATTACAACGTGTTCAGAAATTGTATGCAAACGACAAAATGCGCTTGCAAATGGAAATGATGAAGATTTATCAGACACATAAAACATCGCCTATGTCGGGGTGTTTGCCGATGTTGATTCAGATTCCAATCTTTTTTGCGTTGTACAAGGCATTGTTGATATCTGTACCAATGCGTTCTGCGCACTTTTTGTGGATATCAGATTTGGCGGTAATGGATCCTTATTTCATATTGCCAATATTGATGGGGGCAACAATGTGGTTGCAACAATATTTACAGACCCCAAAACAAAACACGAATGTAAATGATATCGCGGCATCAACCCAACGCGTGATGAAATGGATGCCTGTGTTGTTTACAGTGCTGTTTGCGTGGATGCCGGCTGGTTTAGTGCTTTATTGGACAGTGTCAAATGTGTTTGGTATTTTACAAATGTATATAATCAAGAAATCGCTGAAATAAAAATGCCCGAACGGGCATTTTTATTTTTGCCTGATATAATTAAACAGTGCCAATGGGGTTTGTATTTTTATGTTTTTTATACCGCACATTTTCTTTGTAAATTGAACACACGTAAAACAATTATATCGTGTATTGGTTTGTGCTTTTGTGTTTTTTCGCCATTTGATAAAAATCCAGCCATGTTTTTCAAGTATATGAAAATCTCTTTTTTTAATGCGTATTTTTTCAATTTTATTTATTCGTACGAATTGATATATTATTGCGGTATCTTTATCAATAACGACAGGAGCACAATGTTTTAATTTTTTGCAGAATATTCGCGCATGAATTTTATATGAATAATCAGAGAAACCTATATATAACATGATAGAACCTTTCGCTTAATCGACCAACCAACCTTTTTTAGACGCGTAAACACTTAAAACATCCATCGCAGATTTCCACAATGCTGCGGCGCGATTTTCTGAATAAATATATTGATGGGGCGCACGTTTTTTGTCCCCGAATTTTTTCATTACTTCAAGTTGTTCATCGTTCAGTTTTCCGCACAAGTAAAGTTTTGTCACAAGACTTTCTACATCCAGTATTTCACAAGGCCGATGTACAGAAGATTTGTGAAAATGAAAACCGTTTTGTATTGATTTAGAATACAAAAACCAGAACCAAAGTTGTTCTGCGTTCTGAAATTTTTCTGTCGAATTTGTTTCGTTTTTTTCAATTGTATTTAATAACATAGTTTTTTTCTCCTTTGTTTGATTTGGTTATTAAAAAAAGTGCATTATTTCCTAATGCACTTAAACGTATACAAAAAATCGAACCGTGTAAAATTATACAACCGTAAATAGAAACACGAATCGAAAAACCGATTCGCATAAGGTGTTTTGATAACAAAAGTCGAATCGGTAAAATTGAAAAAATCTGCAACGCAGATTTTTTCAATTGACTTTTATGGGTGGGAAACAGTCGCCACCAGTATCTGGACAGCAATTAAAGCCTGCTTCGCCCATATCAGTATATGTTTCACCCGCACAGCACCCATTGTTATCTGGGTTGCTGCCGTCTTCACAGGTTAAAATTTCTTCTGTTTCAACCGTTGTATTAGCGGGCTTTGACCATGGATTTATGATATTTCCTGCTTCATCATACTTAAGCCCCAAAACATCTTGATTATATGCTTTGTTCTGTTCCGCTGATTGACCAGACGTATCGTACGTTCCTGTGGTTTGATTAAATTGAACTGTGCCATATTTTTCTGCCGCTTGTGCTTTCACATTTGCATTGTACGCGTTTTGTTTCGCATTGTTTATCGCTTGATAATTTTGTGATTCACAATACATGTAAACTGTTCTGTAATCATATCCAGATTCTGGCCAATCATTGCTAATTGTTATCTTGCCATTTTTGTCTGTATCGCAATATTTTATTAAATCAAAAGAACGAACCTGGCCAATCCACGAAGGATCCTTTGTATCAACACTTACTTTATTTTTCAAGGTGTTCCACGAACGACGTGGATTTTCGCTATATGTTGCAAACGCACATTTTTTGCCCGTGCCATTTTCCGTGCCGCATGTGACAATCAGGTCAACTGGTGAAAATACATTTATACGTGTTCCAGCGGCAATAGAAAACGGCGGAACAGTATTATCTATCGCATCTACAATAAGTTTGTTTGTAATTTTGTTCCATGTATTTATGATTTCTTGCTTTGCCATTTCTGATGAACGTATTGTCCCAGATTGTACAACTGTATTATTATCCAAATCTATTTGATTTATAACTGTATCTGCAATGGGGGCAATCATATTAACAGCGGCAGGAACCAGAGATGTTAATATTGGCATAACCATTTGTTCAACATAATCTGTGCTGCCATGACCGGGAACGCCCATACGCCCTTGTGCATCGGCAGAATATGGGTCTTGCCCGTCTGTAAAATTGAATTCAACACCATCAGGGCGGATAAATTGGTACCACTTAATATTCATACGTCCGAATGCCTGATATGGACCGGGCAAATTACCGTCTAAATATCCCATCAACAATGTTCCGGTGGGCAGTATTATTGTACGACCATCGTCTGAATAAACATTTCTGTCAACAGTCGCACGAACTGGGATACTGTGATTCTTCTCGGGATCGCATGCGCCAGACACTGTTTTGGAACATCCATAAACACTGGGGTCAGCACGAACTTCTGATACTATGGTTGCAGGAATTGGCTTAAATTGACGCAGTATAAATGTTCTGTCATAAGGTCGCGAAGACGTAACGGCTTCGCCACCCAGAGCACCCGAACCCATCAGCGTTTCTGCGGCATATTTTTTATCACCAAAATCAGCCCAACTGCCGATAAGTTTTCCCATAGAACCGCTAGATTCAATTTGTCCGCTTGGGACCCAAACCGCGTTTTCGCCAAATGTTCCTTTCTGGGATGCTTCTACAAACGAACCAGGAGTCCCCAGTTTCGGAACAGACAGGTTGCGCGAACGAACATTACGGTATCCAATATGGTCTGAATCTGTGCCGATTTTTGAGCCATCTGTCAAAGAAGTAATGATTCCGGTTTCAATATCATATATCCCAGTAGGGGGATTGGAACAATTTTTGTCAGAAAATGGGTGAAAATAATTTGCGCCATGTTCAGGTTTTATCCAGCCTATTTGACGACCAGACGGGTCATATCCTGGAATTGCAAATTCTGAACATTTTTCAGACGGCAAAGAAAACACGGGCGTTTCTTCTTTGAATGGGTTTTCAATTGCTACGGTTTTTATTTCTTCCACGGCTTGTTCAACAAAAGGTTCGTCTTCTTTTTCTTCAATTATTTCTTTTTGTTCGACAACAGGTTGTTCGACTTGTTTTGGTTCTTCTTTTTTCCACGAAGAATATTTAACAAAAACTTCTTCTGTTTTTATAATTTCCGGTTGTGATTCAATGTACCAACTTACCCTCAATGTTGTTTCTGATACAGATTGTACAGAATTCGGTTTATAAATGACGCGTATCATGCAAGAATCGGTTGCGCTTTCACAATCATCTGTTTCAGTTATGTCTGCTGCATCAATATCGATGGCTTCAACAATGACGGGCAGACTGGCATTCAATGTAATTTTTGCACTGGATGCAGAATTAACTTCTGTGTTTGTTAAATCAATTTCTTGTGGGTTAAGCGTGACAGAAATATTTTCGTTTATTTCTTCGTTTTGTGTGTTGTCTGGTTTGTGACCCAATAACAAAAACAGTAAAATGATAACAACAATAAATGCTGCGCCCAACAATATCCATTGTACGTGTTTGGGCGTACTGTCTTTTAATTCTATAAACTGTTGTTTCAGACTTTTCATTTTTTTTTATTGTATTCTTACAACATGACAACTTGCACCACTGAACTTTAATAATTGATCGCACAATTTTTGTGCAGTATCTATATCAGGAAGAGGTCCAATGCGCAAACGATACAGTTGTGCTGATGCAGACGTTGCACCCAAATCACTAACGCCCTGATCATCAACCGCAAAGAACACACTGTTTTTATACGGACTTAAAAGTCCTTCGCCTTCATCTCCGCTAAATTTGGCTAAAAGGCTGTTCCAGTAATCATTTAATGCTTTTACCGATGGATCAGATTTCAATTCAACCGCAACACCAGATTGACTGTTCGTTATCAATGGTATGTTTGTTTGTGGTAAATAAGACCCCGCCGTTGTGCGTGCTGTTGGAATCATTGATATACCCGCATTCCCAATTGGTTGCATATTGGGTTGGTCTGATACATATATTGGTGTTGCACTGTAATCCATAATGCTTTGGTCGATTGCAAATTGTTCATCTGTATATGCAACCGCATTAAGCGATTGGTTCGCGGCAAGTGATTGCGCAACATTTGCTTCTGCCAATGCCATAACAGATGCAGTATCCGCAATCAAGAAAGGTTTCGCACGTTTTTTGATACAAACGATTCTTTGACCACTGCGAAGAACCATGTCGCCAACCGCTTCAACAATTAAAAGACGACCATCTTCCCCATCTGTGCGGAATCCCACAGGGCTTTCGCCTCCTTCAACTAATAAAGATACTACGGGGCGTTGAGTCATAGAAATAACCTTGTCCCCAAAATCAATGTATGTGAATATGCGGTCGCGCCACACGCGTTCGGGTGCAATAACATAATCATCTGGATTTGGGACAAATATATCTAAATCAAAGCGGAATTCTGATGGATCGATTTTCATCGTTTTTATCCATCCATAATCTTCGCCATCAACGCCAATAGTGTTTGTCGTTTGTGGGGCGTTTTTGGAAAATATAGACCCCATAGCACCGCCTGCTGTTGTGGTGTTTTGTGTTATCAAATTTGATTTTCCGCCCAACGATACATCTACCTGGGAATAAGTAATTTCACTGGAATTTATAGGATACGCGCGCAGATAGAATATATAAGTATTGCCAGATTGTCCCGTCACAATCATATTTGTGTCGTTTCCGTTATTTCCTGGCTTTGGTGTAATATACATTGTATTGCCACCTTTGTCGGGCTGTATCTCAAACAAACCATCGCTGCCGACGACCGCATCAGCAATTTTTTCGCCATTTGGTAACGTCACTAATGTTGCCATACCCGCACGTGTTTTTATTGGCAACACTGTGCCAGTTGACCACGTAAGATTGGCATAACCCGGTTTCGTAGAACCAACGGCCATATTAGCATTAGGATTATCCCACGCCGCCTGAAAATCAGCCATCGCAGGAAACGCACAACAAACAACAGCCAACAAAGAAACACTTATTTTACATGTTTTTATCAAAGTCATGTCTTCCAATCCTTACCTTTGTCAAATTATTACCAAGACGCCGTATCTGAATTAAGTGGGTCGCCACTGGCAAATTCTGCACCACCTAAACTTGTATACTGAACAACCTGAAGCCCCAGTGGATTATCACGAAGTTTTTCAAGGTTTTCCAGTGTTCCCGAAACTTTTTCATCCAGATCTGATTCTATCCTTATTTGTATCTTATAATTTTTTTGCGTGGTCTGTCCACCAATATTTTTACAAATCCACGTAAATTGCACATTATATGTATCGTCGTTCATTTTCAAGACAGGTTTGTCGTTATTTTGACTTGAAAAATTCACGGTGCAAGAAACGTTCGGTAATTTATCATCAAGCACAAATTCTTTGTAAATGGATGTTTCTGCCATTTTATTAAAAACTTTATCCGAAGACCATGGTTTTGCAATTCTGGACCAGTTTTTGCGGGTTATACCCGGTGCCGCGGATAGTGTATTGCGTGCAATTACATATTCGCGTACAAAACCTTCTTTGTATCGGTTAATTGCCGTCTTGTTATTGCTGTCTGAAACCAGTGGTGCAATAACAACATTTGCAGAACGTGTAGGTGTGTATAAAAAGAAAACTTCCGGTCGTTCCAATGGAATCATCTTCATCAAAACAAACGCCATTGCCCCAAGCACAACAACAGAAGAGGCCAGCACAAAGGCCAGTATTCTGGATATTAAAACCGGTGGTTCAACTGTTTTTGACACAATGACTCCTACATATTTGTATCGATTGTAGAAAATTTTGTTTGTACAGCGCAAGTAAAAAATAATGCGTGTTGATATTTTTTGCCATATGTAAAATCTTACTTTTTTGCTTGCGTAAAAAATTGAAAAACTTTATAATATTTCCGCTTGATTTTTAATATAGGTGTGCTATGCTCTAACCGATTATCAGAATAAAATGGCATAAATGCTGGGGTGTGGTTATGGGTATGATCGCTTAAAAACAGTAAGACAGAGGGGCTTAGTTCAACGGTAGAATATCGGTCTCCAAAACCGCGGATGAGGGTTCGATTCCTTCAGCCCCTGCCAGAAAAAAATACTGATAATCGACATAAAAAGTGGAAAAACGCATGAAAAAAATAATAGATTTTATCAAATCGGTGCGCAGCGAATGGTTCAAGATTGTGTGGCCAACGCGCGAAACAGTTGTTCGTACTACTTTTATGATATTGCTGTTTTCTGGGCTGTCTGCATTGTTCTTTTTTGTTGTTGACAGCATTTTGAATGCTTTGGTGAACTGGATTTTCTAATACAAAGGGATGTATCATGGAAGAAAAAATGCAGTGGTTTGTCGTAAACGTTCACACTTCGTGCGAAGATAAGGTTGCACGTGAATTGCGTGAACAGATTGATAAACGTAAATTAAATGCTTATTTTGGTGAAATATTGGTGCCAACCCGCGAAGTTTCTGAAATCAAAGCAGGTAAACGTGTTAAAACAGAAAAAAAGTTTTTCCCTGGCTACATTGTTGTTCAAATGGTTATGAACAATGAAACCTTTTCTTTGGTTAAGTTGATGCCAAACGTTGTCATGTTTTTGGGTCAAAAGGTTAAAAATCAATCTAAACCAATTCCTATCAGTGAAGCAGAAGCGCGCCGTTTGTTGAAACAGGTCGAAGAAGGTTCTGTTGTCACAGAAGATACTGTCTATGAAGATGGTCAAGAAGTTCATGTTATTGATGGACCATTTGCAAACTTTAATGGTGTTGCATCTAATGTTGATAATGTAAAACAAAAAATGACAGTGACGATATTGGTATTTGGGCGCGAAACCAGTGTAGAATTGGAATTTGCCCAAGTCGAAAGAATTTAATCGCAAGATTAAATAAAACTGTGGTAGATGCGCCACATCGCACCACAACACTAACAAACAAAAATGGAGTGCAAAAATGGCAAAAAAAGAACTTAAAGGTATTGTTAAACTGGTTGTACCAGCGAAACAAGCTAATCCGGCTCCTCCTATTGGGCCAGCATTGGGTGCTGCGGGTGTTAACATCGCAGAATTCTGTAAACAATTTAATGACAAAACAGCAGATAAAGAACCAGGAATGCCAATTCCTTGCATAATCACTGTTTATACAGACCGCAGTTTCGAATTTATTATGAAATTGCCACCTGTGTCATATTATATTAAGAAGGCTTTGAAGGCGAAAATTGGTTCTCATAAACCAGGACGCGAATTTATCGGTACGCTTTCCAAGGCTCAAATTGAAGATATTGCAAAGAACAAAATGCCTGACTTGAATTGCTCTACAATTGAATCTGCAATGAACATCGTTGCCGGTCAATGCCGTTCTATGGGCGTAAAGGTGGAGGACTAAGTCATGAAAGTTACAAAAAGAAAACAGGCTTGGGCCGCGTTAGATGCTAAAAAAGTGTACGCTTTGGATGAAGCAATTGAAACATTGCGTGGTTTTTGTTCTTCTAAATTTGATGAAAGTTTAGAAATTGCAATCAGATTAGGTATTGATGTAACAAAAGCAGATCAAAATATTCGTGGTATGTTATCTTTGCCAAACGGCACAGGTAAAAAAGTCCGCGTTGCAGTATTTACTGTCAATTCTCAAGACGAAGCCAAAAAGGCAGGCGCTGATGTTATCGGCGGTGAAGAATTGATTGAAAAAGTTGCAAATGGCTTTTTAGATTTTGATCGTGTTATTGCTACACCAGACATGATGCCAAAGATGTCAAAGGTTGCACGTGTTTTGGGGCCAAAGGGCTTAATGCCAAACCCAAAATTGGGTACGGTCACAAACAACGTGGCAGAAGCAGTTGCTAATGCAAAAGCAGGACAAATTGAATACCGTGCTGAAAAGAAAGGTATTATCCATGCTGGTATTGGTAAAATGTCTTTTGAAACATCTAAATTGGTCGAAAATGCAAATGCGTTAATCGAACAATTGAAAAAAGTTAAACCTGCATCCGCAAAAGGTCAATACATTTTGGGTTGCAGCGTTGCAACAACTCAAGGCCCAGGTCTGAAAGTTGATGTAAAATAATTTATGGTGGGGCAACCCACCATAACTGCGATTTCTGTCCAAGACTGATGGTGTGAAGAAAATCACTTAATTCCCATCATAGACAAAGAAAGATTCTTTGGGGCAGGAACCAAGCCCCACCCGTGGTGAAAACCACAGATGGAAAGTTAACAAAAAAGCTTAAAAGGATATATAAAGATGAGACGCGAAGAAAAATCAGATTTGATTTCAGCGTTGCAGTCGTCCTTGAAAGAAGCAGACGGTGTTTTCGTTATTGAAAACCATGGTTTGACAGTGAAAGAAATGGAAACTTTGCGTAATGAATTGCGTCCTTTGGTTTCCACATTCAAAGTTGTCAAAAACCGTTTGATGAAATTGGCGTTGAAAGACACAAATTTCGAAGCTGTATCTGATTTGATGAAACGTCCAACAGCGGTTGCAGTTGCAACAGATGCGTTGGCTGTTACCAAAGTTTTGGCAAAATTTGCCGAAGAACACCAAAATTTGACAATTTTGGGTGGTAAAATGGATGCAGAACTTCTGGATGTGAACGGCGTTGTGCAATTATCCAAGCTTCCATCCTTGCTGGAAATTCGTGGTACTATCGCACGTATTTTGATAGAACCGGCATCACGTTTAGCACGTGTTTCAGCAGAATATGGAAAAAAAGAAAATTAATAAAAACTCACAAGGAGTAAAAAATGGCAGATATTCAAAAAATCGTTGAAGAATTGTCAAAATTGACTGTTCAAGAAGCAGTTGAATTGTCAAAAGCATTGGAAGAAACATGGGGCGTAAGTGCTGCTGCTGCTGTTGCAGTTGCTGCTGGTCCGGCTGCCGGTGCTGCGGCTGAAGAAAAAACAGAATTTGATGTTATCTTGGCAGAAGCCGGTGCAAACAAATTGGCTGTTATCAAAGCTGTTAAAGACATCACAGGTTTGGGTTTAGGCGAAGCGAAAGCTTTGGTTGAATCTGCACCTAAGGCTGTCAAAGAAGCAGTTGCAAAAGATGAAGCTGAAAAAATGAAAGCGACACTTGAAGCAGCTGGTGCAAAAGTAGAAATGAAATAATTTCTATTTTTATTGGAATCACAAGATTCCAAAATAATTGCAGAAATGCAATTTTCGCCGCCCGCCAGGATGTAAAAAATCTATGGCGGGCACACAGGCGTAAAAAGGTTTTATACTTTTTTCGTTTGCAAAATACAGAAAAAAAGACAAATAAAAAGGATTCAGAACATGGCAGTTATCCAGAAACTTAGAAAATCTTTTGGTAAAAGTTTTTTGCAAACTCCGCTTCCTGATTTAGTTGAAATTCAGTACAATTCTTACAAAGATTTCTTACAGGCCGATGTTGCCCCAGAAAACAGAAAAAACATAGGGCTGCAAAATGTATTCAAATCTATGTTCCCAATTAAAGATTATGCGGGAATCGCAGATTTGGAATTCATTGAATATACATTGGATAAACCTGTATATAATGTCCAAGAATGTATGCTGCGTAATTTGACATATTCCAGCAAACTGAAATTGAAGCTGAGATTGATTTTATGGGATATCGCAGAAGACGGCAAAAAGTCTTTGCGTGATATCAAAGAACAAGAAATATTTATGGGCGACGTTCCGTTAATGACTGAACGCGGCAGTTTTATTGCTGCCGGGGTGGAACGTGTTGTGGTTTCGCAAATGCACCGTGCCCAAGGTGTCGTTTTTGGTACAACAAAAGAAGCAAAAGTTGCTGGAAATCCAGAAACATATACTGGTCGTATAATCCCGGAACATGGTTCATGGATTGATTTTGAAGAATCTAAAGGTATTATTTATGTCCGTATTGACCGCAGACGTAAAATACCTGCGACTGTGTTGTTGCGTTGTTTGCCATCTGCATCTGACGAAAAGAAATTTGCTGCAGACCCGCGCAAAGCCAACATTGAAGGGATGAGTGCAGAAGAAATTCTGTCAACTTTCTATAAACAAATTCCATTGTCTTTTGATGGTAAATTGTGGGTTGGCGATACAAATGTATTCGAAGGATTGGATAAATACCGTTTGAATTACGATTTGATTAATCCAAAAGATAAAAAAGTATTGGCGAACAAAGGCGATCGTTTGAATGCAAAACGCTTGTCTAAGATTGTTGCGACATCCAAAAAATTTGGTATTGAACGTGATGCGTTAATTGGTGAATATTTATTCAGTGCGGTTAAAAACGGTGAAGAAGTTTTATTCCCAGAAGGCACAGAAATCACAGATGAAGTATTAAATGAAATTGAAAAATTGGGTGTGAAAAACATATCCTTGATTTCAATCGATAATACAACAATCACATCGCATATGCGTAATACCTTGGTTGCAGACAAAACGTCAAATCGTGAAGAAGCTTTGATTGCGATTTATGATTTGGTTCGTCCTGGTGAACGTCCAACACTGGAAGCAGCAATCAATTTGTTCTTGCGTCAAGGTTTTGATCCGGCATATTATGATTTGTCAGCGGTTGGTCGTTTCAAGATGAACAAGCGTCTGAAAATCGATTCTGGCAAAAGACCAGAAGATGAGCGCACATTGACCAAATCTGATTTCTTGGCGGTGTTGAAAACATTGACAAACATCATTGACCACAAAGATGTAATTGATGATATTGATAATTTGTCTAATCGTCGTGTTCGTGCGGTTGGCGAATTGTTCGAACAGACTTTCCGTAATGGTATGTTGCGTATTGAAAGATTGGTTCGTGAAAGTTTGACATCACCAAATATTGCAACAATGCAACCGCAAGATGTTATCAATGCAAAACCATTAATGTCTTTGGTTTCTGAATTCTTGGGAACATCACAGTTGTCTCAATTTATGGATTCTTATAACCCATTGGCAGAAGTAGAACACAAACGTCTTATTTCCGCGTTGGGACCTGGCGGTTTGAATCGTGAACGTGCAGGTATCGATGTCCGCGACGTGCATCCAACACACTATGGAAGATTGTGCCCAATTCACACCCCAGAAGGTGCAAATATTGGGTTGATTTCACACTTGGCTTCTTATGCGCGTGTTAATCCGTATGGCTTTATTGAAACACCATACTATGTTGTAAAAAACAGCAAAATTACCGATGAAATGGTATATTTGACCGCTGATGAAGAATTGGGACACAAAATCGCCCAAGGAAACACTCCAACAACTGCATCGGGTGTCTTGGCAGAAGATATGGTTACCGCACGTGTTGATGGTGAATTTACAATGGTTCCAAAGGGCGAAATCGATTTAATCGACGTGGCGCCACGTCAGGTTGTATCTATTGCAACTGGTTTGATACCATTTGTTGCTAATGATGACGCGAACCGTGCCTTGATGGGATCAAACATGCAACGTCAGGGTGTCCCATTAATGCGTGTAGAAGCACCATTGGTTGGAACTGGTATTGAACGCGAAGTTGCACGTGATTCTCGCACTGGTAAGGTTGCTAAACACAGCGGTATCGTTGAATCTGTAGATGCAAATCGTATCGTTGTTAAATGTATGAATTCACGTAATGTTGTGACAGGGGTTGATATCTATAACCTGGAAAAATTCCAACGTTCTAATGGTGAAACTTTGGTACATCAAAAACCATTGGTTCATGTGGGTGACAGAATTTCTGCCGGCGACATTATTGCTGATGGTTCATCAATGAACTATGGCGAATTGGCTTTGGGTCGCAATGTATTGGTTGCTTTTGTTCCATGGCGCGGATATAACTATGAAGACGCTATTGTGATTTCTGAACGTATTTCACGTGATGATGTTTATACATCCATCAAAATCGTCGAAAAAGAAATCAAATTGCGTGATACTCAGTTAGGCCCGGAAAGCTTTACTCGCGATATTCCAAATGTTGGCGAAGAAGCACTTAAAAACTTAGATGAATCAGGTATCATCTATGTTGGTGCGCGCGTAAAACAAGGCGATATTTTGGTCGGTCGTGTTTCACCAAAATCTGAAACATTATTGACACCAGAAGAAGCACTGTTGCGCAACATCTTTGGTGAAAAGGCTTTGAATGTCAAAGATACTTCATTAAAGGTCGGACCAAACGAAGAAGGAACAGTTATTGGTGTTAACGTCTTGACCAGACACGGTGTAAAAAAAGACGACAGAACACAAATGATTGAATTGCAGAAAATCGAAAAAATCAACAAAGATCGCGATGAAGAAACCGCAATTATCGAAGATGGTTTTGCTGCCCAGGTCTTTCAGTTGGCTGAAAATGCGACAATTTCTGCTGGAACCGGCAGTCTGAAACCGTTTATTGGTAAAAAATTGACAGCCGAAGTGTTCGAAGGTATCAGAGCATCTGATGTTAAAAAATTAGTCGTTTCTAACAAAGAAATTCAGGCAAAAATTGACGAATTGCGCGAACAGCATTTAATCAAATTGAAAGATTTGAACGAACGCGCAGATGCTGAAATTGCGAAAGCAACAGAAAGCACTTCTTTGGGTGCAGGTGTCTTGAAGGAAGTCAAGGTTTACATCGCACACAAAATGAAATTACAGCCTGGTGATAAAATGGCAGGTCGTCATGGAAACAAGGGTATCGTATCCCGCGTTGTTCCAATTGAAGATATGCCACATATGGAAGACGGAACACCTGTTGATATCGTGTTGAATCCACTTGGTGTGCCAAGCCGTATGAATATCGGTCAGATATTTGAAACGCACCTTGGTATGGCGGCACGAACATTGGGTCAACAAATTGGTGAAGTTTTAGATGAAGTAAAACAAAAACGCGCCGTGACTGATGATTTACGTGCAATCATGGGCAAGATATATGGAAAGTCTGTTACTGAAAAACTTGAAAAGATGACAGATACAGACGTTCGTGCCCAGGCAGCTTTGTTGCGTAATGGTGTTCCAATGGCAACGCCAACATTTGATGGGGCAACGCCAGAAGAAATCAAGGCGATGTTAAAATTGGCTAAATTACCAGAATCTGGTCAATTCACATTGTACGACGGTGTTACCGGTGAAAAATTTGCCCGTCCTGTGACTGTTGGTGTAATGTACATGATGAAATTGCATCACTTGGTTGATGAAAAGATTCATGCGCGTTCAACAGGAAACTATTCTTTAGTCACACAACAACCTTTGTCTGGAAAGGCACACATGGGTGGTCAGAGACTTGGAGAAATGGAAGTTTGGGCATTGGAAGCACACGGTGCAGCACACTTGTTGCGTGAAATGTTGACGGTTAAATCAGACGATATCGTTGGCAGAAATAAAATGTATGAAGCAATTATTTCTGGAAACAATGATATCCAAACAGGTACCCCGGAAGCATTTAACGTTTTAGTGCGCGAATTGCGCGGGCTTGGGTTGGCTTTAACACCAAAGAAAATAGACTAGTGGCCGGGCCAACGGGCGTTTTATCGTCCGCCGGCCACAAGGCACTTTTAGTGACTTAAAAGGAGCAAAAAAACATGACAAATATGTTGCAAAAGATATTTGGACAAATAGAAACCAAGGAACAGTTTGATGCTTTGCGTATTTCTATTGCGTCCCCAGAAGAAATTCTGTCTTGGTCGCATGGCGAAGTTAAAAAGCCAGAAACAATCAACTATCATTCCTTGAAACCAGAAGCAGAAGGTTTGTTCTGTCAACAAATTTTCGGACCTGTGAAAGATTACGAATGTGCATGCGGAAAATATAAACGCATAAAATTCCGCGGTGTTGTTTGCGAACGTTGCGGTGTGGAAGTTGGTTCTTCTGCGGTTCGTCGTGAACGTATGGGGCATATTAAATTGGCGATTCCTGTGGCGCATACTTGGTTTTTACGCGAAGGTAAAATTGCTACATTGCTGAACAATTTGCCACAAAAGAAATTGGAACAAGTCATTTCTTATGATGCGTATATTGTGACTGAACCGGGTTTGACCAGCCTTAAACAATATGATGTTATCAGTGAAGATGAATATCAGGCTGCTATTGAAGAATTTGGTGAAGATTCTTTCCATGTTGGTATTGGCGCAGAAGGTGTTCGTTCAATAATTGCTAATCTTGATATGGGTGATGAAAGAACGCGTCTTCGTGCTGAATTAGCAGAAACTAAATCAGAAGCAAAACGCAAAGCCATTATCAAACAACTGAAATTGGTAGAATCATTTCTTGATTCCAAAACAGAACCTCAATGGATGTTACCGGATATTATCCCAGTGATTCCACCAGATATGCGTCCTTTGGTAACATTAGATGCGGGACATGTTGCAACATCTGATTTGAACGATTTGTATCGTCGTGTGATTATTCGTAACAATCGTTTGAAAAGATTTATTGAAATGCATGCGCCTGAAATCATCGTGCGTAATGAAAAACGCATGTTGCAAGAAGCAGTTGATTCTTTGTTCGATAACGGACACAAAGCGCGTCCAATGGTTTCACAAAACCGCCGCCCATTGAAGTCTTTGTCAGATTCTTTGCGTGGTAAACAAGGGCGTTTCCGTATGAACATGTTGGGTAAACGTGTAGATTATTCTGGACGTAGTGTTATTACACCTGGACCAACATTGCGTATGCACCAGGTTGGCTTGCCAAAAACAATGGCGTTGGAATTGTTTAAGCCTTTCGTTTTTGCAAAATTGCTGGCTGGCGATTATGCTAATACATTAAAGACAGCACGTCGTATGGTTGAAGCAGGCGAAGATATCGTATGGGAAATTTTGGAAAAAGTTATTTATCAACATCCTGTATTGTTGAACCGTGCGCCATCTTTGCACAGATTATCATTGATTGCATTTGAACCTGTTCTTATTGAAGGCAAGGCAATCCGTTTGCATCCATTGGTATGTAAAGGCTTTAATGCTGACTTTGACGGTGACCAGATGTCTGTGCACGTTCCAATTTCATTGGAAGCACAACTCGAAGCGCGTACATTGATGTTGTCAACAAATAATGTATTGTCGCCTGCGAACGGTGAACCTATGACTGTTCCATCTCAAGACATGGTGTTGGGTGTTTACTATATATCTTTGATGAATGGTGAACACGATGAAAAGAAATCGCCAAGATTTTCTGGTATGGACGAAGTCAAATTGGCATTGGAAAACAAAACCATTACATTACATACACCAATATATGCGCGTATTAATGGCAAAACATATGCCACAACCGCAGGTCGTATGATTTTGGGTGAATTGTTGCCAAAATCTGACAATATGCCTTTTGATTTGGTTAACAAAGTTATGCCAGTGAAAGAAATCAAAAAATTGTTGGCGACAACATATGAACGTTGTGGTGACAAAGCAATGATTTTGTTGGCTGACGCGTTGAAAGATACCGGTTTCGAACAGGCTGTACGCAGTGGTATTTCAATCGGATTTGATGATATCGTTGTTCCAAGCGACAAAGAAGCAATGATTGCAAAATCTGAAAAAGCAGCGGCAGAAATCGAAAATCAATATCAAAACGGTTTGTTGTCCAGTGGCGAACGTCATAATAAACTGATTGATTTGTGGCAGCATACAACCGATGAATTGGGTGATAAAGCGTACGCTTCATTGGGTAATACAACTGGTGATAATTGGAATTCTATTCACATGATGGCTCTTTCTGGTGCCCGTGGATCCAAAGGTCAGATTCAACAGTTGGCAGGTATGCGTGGTATGATGCAGAAACCAGACGGTTCGATTATTGAAGTTCCTATTATTTCGAACTTTAAGGAAGGTCTGACCATGTCTGAATACTTTACATCAACCCACGGTGCGCGTAAAGGTATGTCAGATACGGCGTTGAAAACAGCATCTGCTGGTTATTTGACACGTCGTTTGGTTAATTTGGCTATCAACACAGTTATCACAGAACACGATTGTGGAACACATGAATTCATTACTGCAAAACCAGTATATCAAGGTTCTACATTGACGGTTGCGCTGGGGGATGTGGTGTTGGGACGTACGGCGGCTCATGACATTGTTCACCCATTAACCAAAGAAGTGATTGTGAAAGCCGGCGATTTAATTACAAAATCAGCAGCGCGTCAAATCAATGAATCTGGTTTGCCATCTGTTGATGTGCGCAGTGTTTTGACATGTCAAAGTGATGGTTTGTGTGCAAAATGTTATGGTATGGATTTGTCCCGTAACGCGTTAGTACACGTCGGTGAAGCAGTTGGTTTGATTGCAGGGCAATCAATTGGTGAACCTGGAACTCAGTTGACATTGCGTACCTTCCACATTGGTGGTATTGCCGAAGGTGGTTCTGAATCTCACTTTATTGAAATGCCGGTTGGCGGAAAAATCAAATTGGACAATGTGAATACGATTAAAAATTCTGCTGGTCGTGTGGTTGTATTATCGCGTACAGGTAAAATAGGTGTTGTTGATAAAGACGGCAAAGAATTATTTACTGTTGCATTGCCTTATGCATCTATGCTGTTGGTGAACGAAGGTGATACAGTCGAAAAAGGTCAAAAAGTCGCAGAATGGGATCCGTATTCCAATACAATCATTGCAGAAAAAGACGGTGTCGTATCGTTTAATGATTTGATTGAAAACGTTTCTTATCAGGAAGAAGTTGATTCAATGACGGGTATCGTTTCCCGCAAAGTTATCAACTGGAAAGCCAACACCAAAAAGGCTCTCAGCCCATCTATCAGATTGGTTGACGACAAGGGTAATATAATTTCCCTTGGAGGCAAGAAAGTTGCAGAATATCTTTTGCCAACATATTCAACATTGAATGTGTCCAATGGGGACAAAATACATGCGGGTGACATCTTGGCGCGTATCCCTGTGCAATCAAAGAAAACAGGCGATATTACCGGTGGGCTTCCACGCGTTGAAGAATTGTTGGAAATCCGCCGTCCTGCAAACCCTGCTTTGCTTGCCGAAATTGACGGTACAGTTGAATTAGAAGATGCAAAATCAAAAATTATAATTCGTATTGAACCGAATGACGGTACTGCACCGGTTGAATACGCTGTGCCAAAGGGAACAAACCTTTTGGTTCGCAGTGGTGATACCGTGCGTAAAGCAGATAAATTGGTTGATGGCGACCCGGTTCCACAAGATATCTTGCGTATCCTTGGTCAAAAAGCCTTGGCGCAATTTATGGTTGAACAAGTCCAACAGGTTTATCGCTTGCAGGGTGTGTCAATCAACGACAAACACATTGAAATTTTGATACGTGAAATGACTCGTCGTGTGGAAATCAGTAATCCTGGTGATACCGCGTTCTTGTCTGGTCAGGTTATCGATCGTGTCGATTTTGAAGAAGAAAATGCCCGCGTGGCAAGGGACGGTGGTCGTGTTGCCGAAGCCTCTCAGGTTTTGGTTGGTTTGACACGTGCATCACTGACTTCGCGTTCATTTATATCCAATGCGGCGTTCCAACAGACAACAAAAGTATTGGTTGATGCGGCAATCAATGGTTCTACGGATAAATTGGTTGGTGTTAACGAAAACTTGGCCGTTGGTCGTTTGATTCCAATTGGAACTGGTGCGTATGTTCGTCGTGTTCGCGAAATTGCGAAAGAAGAAGAACGTGCTGAAAAATTGGCACGTGAAGGCGGTGAACAACAACAGTTGTTGGATATTTAATCAACAAAAGATATGCCCGGTGTTTTCGCATTTGTGAAATGCCGGGTATTTTATGGGTTAAAAGAAATGAAAGAAATACCTGCGATTTTTTGTGATATAGATGGCGTGGTGACACATAAGTTTGCTGTGCCAAACTATGACCATTTTGGTGAACCGAACGAAACAATGATTCCAGTTCTGGAATGTTTGGGACGTGAATTCACACTGGTCTTTATCACAGGCCGTTGGGCGATGGGTCAGGAAAAAGTTGAAAAACTTTTGAACAACTTATTGCCTAATGCGAAAAAGTTGGTGTTTTGTAAATCGCATGATTATCCGGGAACAACTGCAGAATACAAATTGGAAACGATAAAAAATTTGGAAAAAGCGGGATATAAATTTCACTTTGGCATTGATGACCACAGTGCTGTTGTTGGTTTGATGCACAATCACGGTATGTTTATTGCCCAGGCTTTAAGTGATTAAGTATTTTTTTACTTGCAAATGGCGAATAATTGAATAGAATTAACAAAGTTAAATAAAAGGACTATGAAATGGCAACTCCAAAAAGTAAAACAAGTAAAGCACGTTCTGCACAACGCCGTTCACATGATGCATTGTCTGTGATGCCGGTCAGTGTTTGCAAAAAATGTGGTGAAAAGAAACGTCCACATCATGTTTGCCCTGCGTGTGGTTCTAAATAATAATTGAACAAGGGAATTAAAGGGCAAGGGTGCTTTTATCCAATTGCCCTTTTTTTATATCAAGATGTCAGATTCTAAGAAAATTATTTCAGTTGATGCAATGGGCGGCGATCATGCGCCGGGTGCGGTGTTGGGTGGAATGAATCAATTCCTTTATCAATATGGCGAAGACAGCGTGTTCTTTCGTGTCTTTGGTAATGAAAAAATTTTGCGCCCAATGTTGAAAAGGTTTCCACGCGTTGCACGCAATTGTGAAATAATACATGCGCCTGAAGTTATTTCTGGTACAGACAAAGTGCGTGATGTTATTCGTCATGCCCAAGATACTTCAATGTATATGGCAATCAAAGATGTCCGCGAAGGAAATTCCAGTGCGGTTGTTTCTGCGGGGAACACTGGTGTGCTGATGGCGTTATCAAAACTGGCATTGAAAACAGTGGACGGTATATCCCGTCCGGCAATTACAACAATGTTGCCGTCTGGGAACGGGGACACGCGCGTTGTGGGGCTTGATTTGGGTGCAAATGTTCACTGTGACGAAGAAGTATTATTTGATTTTTCTATTTTAGGCAGTGTTTATGCTGAAATAATTGGTGGAATGAAGCGTCCGCGTGTTGGTATTCTGAATATTGGTGCCGAAGAAACCAAGGGTAATGAAACCCTGCAAAGATTAAACAAGATTTTGACAGAACATGTCGATGAATTACCATATGAATACATTGGCTTTGTTGAAGGGGATGATGTCACCGCCGGAAGAGTTCAAGTTGTTGTCACAGATGGCTTTACAGGCAATGTTATGTTGAAAACGGTAGAAGGTACCGCAAAAATGATTTCGCGCATTGTAAAGGCAAATTACAAGCGTTCTTTGATTGCGATATTGGGAACATTCTTCTTGGTTCATTTGTTCAAGCGTTTAAAGAATAAAATTGACCCACGTTCTTATGCAGGGGCGGTATTTTTGGGGCTTAATGGGTTTTCGATAAAAACGCACGGAAATTCAGATGCTTTATCTTGGGCGAATGCGCTGGGGTATGCGGTAAATTTGTCTAAATCAGATTTTTATGGTCAAATTCATGACCAGACTGAAAAACTTTCTAGTATCAAAGAAGAAATAAGAAAACAAGATAAAGAATAAAAAAAACGCCCTTTTGGGCGTTTTATTAAATCTATTACTGCGCACACGTTTGTAGAACACAGGCCATGTTATCAGCACTACTATTTTCCGCCTCACCTACTGCAACACTGTCAAAAAACATTGTCAAATAGCCTTGTGGGCAGGCGCATTTTGGATTAACAAACCTGGTTGATATAGAACCATCAATCTTTAAGATATAATAACTACCATGATCAATACCGCATTCTGTTACTTTTGGCACTGCTGGACAATCGGCAACACACTGCAAATTATCGCCATTGCGTTCAGTGCCAGTATAAGAAGCGGTATAGCCTTCTGAACATGTGCATGTTGTTGCCTGACCGCCCGCAGATACTGAATTAGTCGGACATGGTCTGCACTCAGGCTCGCTTTCGCTGTCTCCAACATCAACCAAGTATGTATTTACTGGACAATT